>NZ_RXLZ01000049.1 GCF_003970865.1 Stenotrophomonas maltophilia
CTTCGACGGCAGCGTCGCCCTGCAGGGGGCCAACGTTACTCTCGGCACCAGTGGTGGCCTGCTGTTCGACACTGTATCGGTATCCGGTAACCTGGATGCACGTGCCGGCAGCGCTGGTATTTCCCAGCAGGCGGCGGTGCAGGTCGGCGGGCGCAGCGACATGCGCACGCAGGGCGCCATCGCGCTGGATCGCGCCGACAACCGGTTCACAGGTGCAGTCGGACTCGACGGCAACGGCATCGACCTGCGCACCGCGGGTGATCTGCAGATTGATCGTCTGAACAACGCCGGGCAGTCCGGCGTCCGCCTGCATGCCGGGGGAGGCCTGCAACTGCCGGCCTCTGCCATCGATACCGGTACCGGCGACCTCACCTTGCTCGCCGATGGCGGGGTGTTGCAGGCCAATGCGCTGCTGGCCGGCAACAACGTGACGCTGACAGGTCGCGATGGCGTGCGGCTGGGTGGTGACCTGCGCAGCGGTGGTTCGCTGACCCTGTCCAGCAGCAATGCGGACATCGTGCAGATCGCGGCGCCCAACGGCGTGGGCGGCAGTGTGCAGGCCGCAGGTGCGGTGCAGGTCAATGCAGGCAGCGGACGCATCGCGCTCGGCAACGCCGGCAACCATTTCGGTGGCGCGCTCAACCTGTCCGGTGGTGATATCAACGTGGCCGCCGATACGCTGCTGCTGGGCAGCGTGAACGCGGGCGGCACGCTGTCGCTGGCCAGCGCCGGCGACATCCGCCAGCAGGGCGCCGTGCAGGTAGCGGGCGCCACCCGCCTGAGTGCCGGCGGTGACATCGACCTGCAGGCCGCTGGCAATCGTTTCGGTGATGCCGTGGCCGTGCAGGGCCGGCAGGTGGCATTGGCCAGCGATGGCGCCCTGCAGCTGCAGGACGTGACGGCAGGCAGCCTGGTCGCGCGCAGCGCAGAACGCCTGACCCTGTCCGCGGCCGACGTTGCCGGCAATGTGACCCTGCAGGGCCAGCAGCTGCACTTCGGCACGACACATGTGGGTGGCAACCTGCAGGCTACGGGTAGCAACGGCATCGATCAGGACGGCACGCTGCGCGTGGATGGCAGCACCAACCTGCGCAGTGATGCGTCGATTGCACTGGGATCGGTTGGCAACGAGCTGCGCGGCGTGGTGTCGCTGGCCGGCGTGGGTATCGATCTGGCCAGTGCGGGCGACCTGCGCATCGGTTCGCTCGACAACCGCAGCGCAGCAGTTCGCCTGCAGGCAGGAGGTGCGCTGACTCTGCCCAGCGGCGTGATCGATACCGGCGGCGCTGACCTGCAGCTGCTGGCCGGCGGCGCATTGCAGTTGCCGGCGGCACTGCGTGGCAACAACATCACCCTGCGCAGCGGCCAGGACCTGCAGCTCGGCCAGGACGTGCTGGCTGCGGGGGAACTGCAGCTTGGCAGTGGTGGCGCGCTGACCCAGAGCGGTGGCGTGCTGGCCGCACAGCGCCTGCAGGGCAGCGCCGGCGGCAAGGCCAGCCTGCGCGGCGACAACCGTATCGCCACGCTCGGTGACTTCAGCAGCCAGGGCCTGGAGCTGCGGACCACGCAAGGGCTGCAGGTGACCGGCAACGTGCAGGCTGGTGCGCAGGGCCTGCTCGACGTGCACGGTGGTGATCTGCAGCTCAATGGCAGTGTGCAGGCGGGCCAGCTGCGCCTGCAGTCGTCTGGCGCGATCCGTGCCGGTGCGGGTGGCCGCCTGTTGGCTGATCAGCTCAGCGGACGCGCCGCCGGCCCGACGATGCTGGGCGACGCCTCGCTGTTCGTGGCCAATGCCATCGGTACCCTCGGCGATTTCCAGTCGCCCGCAGGCTTCAGCCTGACCAACGCCGGTACCCTGACCCTTGCCTCGCTCAACGGCGGCGCATTCAGTGTCGATGCCGGCAATAGCGGGTTCTACCTGAAGGTGCGGGGCGGTGACATCCGCCAGCTGGGTACCACGCCGGTGCTGGCCGGCGCCAGCCACTGGTGGTCCAGCGGCGGCATCGGCACCCAGCCCTTGCCGATCTATCTGACCAGCGCCGGCAACAGCCACGTGGTGGACTTCATCGGTCGCCCACCGGCGTACTTCTATGGCATCGGTACGGACGGCCTGCCGCTGGTGGTGGGCGGCGGCCTCAACCTGCCCACGGCGATCGTCGGCGCGCGGACCCAGGGCGGCGTGCTGCCGCGGGTTGCCTATGTCGACATGAGCGCATTGAGTGCCCAGTACCGCGCGTTCGGCATCGTCCAGCCTGGCATTCGCCTGCCGGCCGACCAGACCGTGGCCTGTGACAGCGGTGACCCGGACGCGGAGTGCGCGCAGTGAACCCCACCCTGCCTGGCCATTGGCCGTGGAGGCTCTGATGGACCGCAACGACCTGCTCGACCGCCTGTGTGCGGCACTGCCCGAGGGCAGCGCCTGTGGCGACAACCTGGAATACGATCCGGCCTTCCTGGCGCTGGACCAGGCGGCGGCGGCGCGCGCCGAGCGGGTCGTCGGCGACAGTGTGCTGGCCGCTGAAGAACCCGACTGGGACCGGGTCGGCGAGCAGGCGCTGGCACTGCTGCAGCGCACCCGCGACCTGCGGGTGGCGGTGCATCTGGCCACGGCATGGAGCCGGCAGCAGGGCTGGGCGGGTTGGGCCGATGGCCTGCGCCTGGTGCAGGGCCTGCTGCAGCAGCAATGGGCCGGGGTGCATCCGCAGCTGGATGCGGAGGACGATGACGACCCGACCGCGCGGGTCAACGCGGTGCTGGCGCTGGCCGACCCGCTGGGGGCACTTGGTCGCCTGCGCGTGCTGCCCTTCGTGCAGTCGCCGCGGCTGGGGCGCTACGCCCTGCGTGAGCTGCGTCTGGCCGACGGCACGTTGAGGGGGGCAGCAGAGTCCCCGTCTTCGCCAGGCCTGGACGAGATCGATGCGTGCTGCCTGGATTGCCCGCTGGACATGCTGGCGGCCAGCACCGAGGCTGCGCGGCAGTCGCTGCAGGCGGCACGCGCGATCGATCAGTTGCTGGGTGAACAGCTGGGACCGGCGGCTCCGGACCTGAAACCGCTTCTGGACGATCTGGCCACGCTGGATCGCTACCTGCAGCCGCGCTGGCAGGCACGCAGCGGCAGCCAGGCCAGTGCGGGCGACGAGGAACATGACGCGTCACCGGACAGCGGCGGCGCAGGTCCGGTCTCAACCCGCAGCCAACGCATCGAAAGCGCCGACGATGTGCGCCGGCGGCTGGACGAGATCTGCGAGTACTACGCGCGCTGCGAACCGTCCAGCCCGGTACCGCTGCTGCTGCAGCGGGCGCGCCGCCTGGTCGGTGGCGACTTCCTCGCCCTGCTGCGTGACCTGGCGCCGGGTGGCATGGATGAAATGGAACGCGTGGTGGGCCGCTCCGAGTAGATCCACGCCATGCGTGGATGCGCGGTGCAGACTCCGGTCACCTCACCAGCTGTACAGCTTCCAGTACACCGGCGACACGCCGTCCTTGTCGTTGTCGAAACGGCCGTCGCCGTTCTTGTCGTACATGTAGAACGGGGCACCGCGCGACGGGGTCACCTTGACCATGCGCAGCTGGCCGGATACGCGGTATTCCTCGATGACATCGCCGTTGTCCATGGTGCGCTTGGACACATCCGCGCCCTTGACGTCCACCGGGGGAGCGCCTGCGCCACCCATGCTGGCGCAGCCAGCGAGCAGGAGCAGGGAAGCCAGCATCAGGGTCTTCATCGGCGGGGGCCTTTGCCTGGAATGAGCCTTGATTATGCCCCATCGCCGGGCACCTGCCGTGTCGCCGCGATGCAGGCACGGGCGCGTAGAATCGACCCATGAGCAGATTAGTCCTGATCGACGGGTCCAGTTACCTGTACCGCGCGTTCCACGCGCTGCCGCCCCTGTCCAATGCACAGGGCGAACCCACCGGCGCGCTGTTCGGCGTGGTCAACATGCTGCGCTCGACGCTGAAGGAGCGCCCGGCCTACGTGGCGTTCGTGGTCGATGCGCCGGGCAAGACCTTCCGCGATGACCTGTATGACCAGTACAAGGCCAACCGCCCGCCGATGCCCGATGAACTGCGCAGCCAGGTCGAGCCGATGTGCCGCATCGTCGAAGCACTGGGCATCAGCATCCTGCGCATTCCCGGCGTGGAAGCCGACGATGTGATCGGCACGCTGGCCCTGCAGGGCGTGGCGCAGGACCTGAAGGTGACCATTTCCACCGGCGACAAGGACTTCGCCCAGCTGGTGCGCCCGGGCATCGAACTGGTCAACACCATGACCGGCAGCCGCATGGATTCGGATGCGGCGGTGATGGAGAAGTTCGGCGTGCGCGCCGACCAGATCATCGACCTGCTGGCGCTGATGGGCGACACCGTCGACAACGTGCCGGGCGTGGAGAAGTGCGGGCCGAAGACCGCCGCCAAGTGGCTGGCCGAGTACCAGCACCTGGATGGGGTGATGGCGGCCGCGCCGACCATGAAGGGGAAGATCGGCGAAAACCTGCGCGCGGCACTGGAGCGCCTGCCGCTGAACCGCGAGCTGGTGACCATCCGCACCGACGTGGAGCTGGACGCCAGCCCGACCACGCTGGCCCTGCGCGAGCAGGACGTGCCGGAGCTGACCGAGCTGTATGCGCGCTACGGCTTCACCCAGGCGCTGAAGGAGCTGGGTGCACCGCTGCCGGCGCCGACCGCCGCCAGTGAAGCAACGCCGAGCCTGCGCGGTACGGCAGCAGGGTTTGCCCGTGGCAGCGCCGAGGCACCGGCAGCGGGCACGCTGGATCCGGCGCTGGCGGCACCGGGTGAATACGAGACCGTGCTGACCGCCGAGCAGCTGCAGGCCTGGGTCGAGCGCCTGCAGCAGGCGGACCTGATCAGTTTCGATACCGAAACCGATGCGCTGGACGCGATGCGTGCACGCCTGGTGGGTATCAGCCTGGCGGTCGAGCCGGGCAAGGCCGCCTACATTCCGGTTGGCCACGATTACCCGGGGGCGCCGGCCCAGCTGCCGATGCAGCAGGTGCTGGATGCGCTGCGCCCGGTGCTGCAGGACCCGGCGAAGAAGAAGCTGGGCCAGCACGGCAAGTACGACCTGCACGTGCTGCGCCGTCACGGCGTGGAGGTGCAGGGCTACCATGACGACACCATGCTCGAGAGCTTCGTGCTCAACTCCACCGCCACCCGCCACGACATGGATTCACTGGCCCTGCGTTACCTGGGCTACAACACCATCAAGTTCGAAGACGTGGCCGGCAAGGGCGCCAAGCAGATTCCGTTCTCGCAGGTCGGCATCGACGAAGCCAGCCGCTATGCGGCCGAGGACGCCGACATCACCCTGCGCCTGCACCGCGCGTTGCAACCGCAGCTGCTGGCCGAACCGGCGCTGGACAGCGTGTACCGCGACATCGAGATGCCGCTGGTGCCGGTGCTGACCAGCATCGAAGCCAATGGTGTGCAGATCGATGCCGCCGAACTGCGCCGGCAGAGCCAGGACCTGTCCTCGCGCATGCTGGCGGCGCAGCAGAAGGCCACCGAACTGGCCGGGCGCAGCTTCAACCTGGATTCGCCCAAGCAGCTGCAGGCCGTGCTGTTCGACGAGTTGAAGCTGCCGGCGGTGGTGAAGACCCCGAAGGGCCAGCCCAGCACCAATGAAGAGGCGCTGGAGGCGATTGCCGACCAGCACGAACTGCCGCGCGTGATCCTGGAGTACCGCGGGCTGGCCAAGCTGCGCAGCACCTACACCGACAAGCTGCCGGAGATGGTCAATCCGGACACCGGCCGCGTGCATACCAGCTACCACCAGTCCGGAGCCGCCACCGGGCGCCTGTCCTCGTCGGACCCGAACCTGCAGAACATCCCGATCCGCACCGAGGATGGCCGCCGCATCCGCCGCGCGTTCATCGCCCCGGAAGGCTTCCAGCTGCTGGCGGCCGACTATTCGCAGATCGAGCTGCGGATCATGGCCCACCTGTCCGAGGACCCGGGCCTGGTGCGCGCGTTCGAGCAGGGCGCCGACGTGCACCGTGCCACCGCCGCCGAGGTGTTCGGGCGCACGCTGGAGGAAGTGACGCCGAACGAGCGCCGGGCTGCCAAGGCGATCAACTTCGGGCTGATGTACGGCATGAGTGCCTTCGGCCTGGCCCGCAACCTGGGCATCGACCGTGGCCAGGCGCAGGATTACGTGGCGCTGTACTTCAGCCGCTACCCGGGCGTGCGCGACTTCATGGAGCGGATGCGCCAGCAGGCCCGCGACCAGGGCTATGTGGAAACCCTGTTCGGTCGCCGCCTGTACCTGAACGACATTCATGCACGTAACCAGGGCCTGCGCGCCGGTGCCGAACGTGCCGCGATCAACGCACCGATGCAGGGCACCGCCGCCGACATCATCAAGCGTGCGATGGTGGACGTGGATCAGTGGCTGCGTGACAGCGGCGCACCGGCGCGGATGATCCTGCAGGTACACGACGAACTGGTGTTCGAAACCGAAAGCAGTTTCGTCGAGGAGTTGCGTTCGCAGGTGGTCGAGCGCATGTCGCAAGCGGCCAAACTGCGGGTGCCGTTGGTGGTCGATACCGGCATCGGCAACAACTGGGACGAAGCGCACTGAGGGTGTTTCAGGCCGAAAACGACGTGAATTCGTTCATTCGTCAGAGGTTTCTGACTCGATCATGAATGTTGCCCTGATCGAGGTTCATTAAATTGGGCCCCTTCACGAACCGTTAGTGTTCGGAGTGCTTCTATAACTCTCGACAGGCGCAACGCCTGTTGTGGATCTCTCCCATCCCCTGGAGCAGATCTCGGAACGGGGACTCCTCCCCAAGTGCCCGTTCCCCGGCCCCGTTGACCTCCCCCTGGTCAGCGGGGCTTTTTATTTGTGCCGTTGCCAGACGCCATGGCCTGCGCCACGCTGGGCCACCGCTCCGCAGGGGAAGACAATGCCCGACCTGTTCGCACTGGCAATGCCGTGGTGGGAGTTCATCCTGCGCGCGGTGGTGGTCTACGTGGTGGTGCTGGGCATGGTCCGGCTCAGTGGCAAGCGTCCGCTGGGGCAGATCACGCCCTTCGACGTGCTGCTGGTGGTGCTGCTGGGCAACGCGGTACAGAACGCGCTGCTGGGTACCGACACCTCGCTGGGGGGTGGCCTGCTGCTGGCGGCCACCCTGATCCTGCTCAACTACGGGGTGGGTTGGGTGAGTACCCGCAGCCGGCGGATCGAGCGCCTGGTTGAAGGAGAACCCGTGGTGATCGCGCGTGATGGGCGCCTGTTCGACGTCGTTCTACGCCGCGAGCAGGTCACCCGTGCCGATTTCGAGGCCGCCATGCGCCAGCAGGGTTGCCTGGGCGTGGAGGATGTCGAGCTGGCCCTGCTGGAGATCAACGGGCACATCACGATCATCCCCAGGAAGAGCACCTGACCCTGTAGCCGAGCCCATGCCCGGCTCTACAGGTGCCGGGCGTCAGGGCGCGGCTTCGGCCTTCAGCGCCGGCCAGTTGCGGGTGGCGTCCACATCACAGGCCACGTGCGTGCCCTTGCCATCCTTCGCGCAGATCGCCGCCATGGCCTGCGGGATCTTCGGGTCTGCGGTGTGCGAATACACCGCTGCCAATGCCAGGCACCCTTCGCGCACGCCCGCGCCGCACAGCGTCTCGAAGTAGGGCAGCGACGCGGCCCATTTCTCGGACTCGAACAGCGCTTCGCCGGCAACCTTGCAGCCCAGCAGCTTGCCATCGGTACAGCAGGCCTTGGCGCCGTCCTTGCGGGCCAGGGTCGGGCAATCCAGCGGCAGCGGGATCTCCACGAAGGCCACCGGCGGTGTGCAGGTGGCATTGCCTGTGGCGGGCTTGCGCTCGTAATAGGCAAAGCGGTTGCCGCCGTCGACGCTGGCCAGGTTTCCGTTCTTCAGCGGCTGCAGTACGAAGTCGCTGCCGACATCGCGACGGATGAAGATGCGGCCGTCCTGCAGGCGCGCGCGCAGGCGCTGGTCGCGGCCCTCGGCCTCAACCAGGCCGCCATCGAGGAAGCGCAGCTGCGAGAGCACGCTGTACTCGGCTTCAAAGCTGCCACAGGGCAGCGCGGTGGCCGGCACCGGGGCCAGTGCAGCGGCCGGTGCAGCGGCCAGGCTGGCAAGTGCCTGGGCGCGGCCGCAGGCCACGCCGTCCGCGCGCTGCGCGCACGACAGCTGCAGCGCTTCGTGGGCCTGCGAAAGGCGCCCGCCGCTCCACAGCACCTCGGCAACGTCGGCGCAGAAGGTCTCGCCGTGCTGCTGCCGGCACAGTGCGGCCAGCTCATCGAGCTGCGCGGGCAGCAACGCAGGCTCGACCGAATGCTGCAGCCCGAGCAGCGACTTGCCGATCATCTCCAGGCCGATCACCTCGGCGATCGCCCGGCAGCCCTCGGCGTTGAAGGACGCGGAATCCTCCTTGCAGATCTCCGGCTTCGGCGGCTCGGCCCGTGCAGGCGCCGGGGCTGCGTCCTTGGCCTGCTGCTGGTAGGTCTCCAGCAGTCGCATGCAGGCTGCGCCCACGCCCTCGGCACACCAGGCGTGCAGTTTCACGGGTGCGGCCTCGGGCAGCGCCTCCAGGCACTCGGAGGTGTTCATCACGCAACCGTCCTCGACGGGCTCCGGCATCGTCCTGCAGGCGGCGGCGTGCTCACGGGTGAACTCGCGATAGGGCGTGCTGATCGTGCGGTCGTTGTCCGAGAAGTACCAGTTTTCCAGCTGGCCCGTGGACAGGTTGCCGGTACCGAGTACGTCTTCCTGGCGGGCGATGCGCAGCTCCTCGGTGGCCTGGTAGGGGCCGGACAGGAAGCCGTGGCCTTCGCTCTCCAGGGTCAGCGTGGTGTTGCCGCTGCTGTCCTTGTAGGTGCCGCAGGCCATCGACTGCGCGGCGGCCGGCAGGCTGGCCGAGGCCAATGCAAGCAACAGCAGGGAGCGCCAGCCCGCAGCGCGGGGGCGGAGGGAAACAGCAGCAGGCATGGGGTCATCCTTGAAGGAAGTGGGGCAGGGCCTGTCCGGTGCGGGGCGCACCACAGGCAGGAGAACGTGCCACGCGTCAGGCGTGGCGCCGGAAGATCAGAGCCAGTCGCGCGGCACCAGATAGTCGGCCAGGCGCGCCTCGGCGCTGCCCGCTTCCGGACTGAAGCCGTACTCCCAGCGCACCCGCGGCGGCAGGCTCATGAGGATGCTCTCGCTGCGGCCACCGCTCTGCAGACCGAACAGCGTGCCGCGGTCATAGACCAGGTTGAACTCCACATAGCGGCCGCGGCGGTACAGCTGGAACTCGCGTTCGCGTTCGCCATGCGCGGTGTCCTTGCGCTGCTGCACGATCGGCAGGTAGGCATCGAGGAAGCCATCACCGACCGCGCGCAGGTAATCGAAATCGTGCTCGAAGTCGCCGTGCAGGTCGTCGAAGAACAGACCGCCGACACCGCGCGTTTCATTGCGGTGGCGCAGGAAGAAGTACTCGTCGCACCAGCGCTTGTGCGCGGCATAGCGTTCTTCGCCGAACGGCGTGCACAGGTCGCGCGCAACCCGGTGCCAGTGCTGCACGTCCTCGTCGAACGGATAGAACGGGGTCAGGTCGAAGCCGCCGCCGAACCAGCTGGCCACCACTTCGCCGTCGCGCTGTGCCTGGAAGAAGCGCACGTTGGCATGGGTGGTCGGCACGTAGGGGTTGAGCGGGTGGAACACCAGCGACACGCCGGTGGCGCGCCAGGAGGCGCCGGCCAGTTCCGGGCGGTTGGCCGAGGCCGACGGCGGCAGGCGGCTGCCGGCCACGTCGGAGAAGCCGATGCCGGCCTGCTCGAACACCGCACCGTCGCGCAGCACGCGGGTACGTCCGCCACCGCCCTCGGCCCGCTGCCACAGGTCTTCCTGGAAGCGGGCCTGGCCGTCGGCGGCCTCGATCGCCGCACAGATGCGGTCCTGCAGGTCGGTGAGGTAGGCGCGCACGCGCTCGAATTCGTTCATGGCGCGTACTTTACCGCAGGGCCCGCCCGAAGCTGCGGACAGGCCCTGGCCGGCTCAGCGCTTGCGGTTGGAGTTGCGCGGCGCCGGAGCGTCGTCCACGGCCGCCTCGTCAACCGCCTTCTGCAGGGCACCGCCCAGCGTGATCAGCTCCCAGTTCTGGGTTTCGAGCACGTCGCAGGCCACATGCAGGCCGCTGCGGTCGGCCTTGCACAGCTGCTCCAGGAGTGCTCGTGCGCTCACTTCGGCACCGTTGCCCTGCGCGGTGACCAGGTTCTCGCACCCTTCGCGGACGCCGGCACGGCAGACCGTGGTGTAGTGCTCGACGGCCTGCAGCCAGTTTCCGGACAGCGCAAGACGGTTGCCAAGAATGTTGCAGCCCTGCAGCTTGCCCTGCGCGCAGCAGGCTTCGGCACCGTCCTCGTTGGCCAGCGCCAGCGGGCAGTCCTGCGGCAGTGGCAGCACCTTGAACTGCTTCGGTGCACTGCACCGGGTCGGGCCCTCCCCGGTGGGGGTGAACACCTGGAAACGGGTCCAGTTATCCAGGCCCAGCAACTGGCCGCCGGGCAGCGGGCGCAGCACGAAGTCGCCGTCACGGTCGTGACGGATGCGGATGTCGCCCGCTTCGACGCGTGCGCGAAGATGGCTGCTCCAGCCCACACCGACCAGGCCGGCGTCACCGAAATCCAGCGTGTCCATCAGGCCGCCGTCGGATCGGTAATTGCCACAGGGCAGGACCGTTGCCGGCTGCGGCTGCAACGATGCGCCCACCGCCTGCAGCGCCGGCAGGCGCTCGCAGGTGGCGGTGTCATTGCCGGGGGTGCAGGCCGCAGCCAGGGCCTGCACCGCCTGCTGGGGGTCTCCCGCGTCCCAGGACAGCTCAGCCACGCGGGTGCAGAAGCCACCGTGCGGTACCTCGCGGCACAGCCGCAACAACTGTTGCCGCCGCTCAGCCGGAATGATCACCGGCACGGTCGGCGCCGTCATCGTCACCATGGCTTCGGTCATGGCTGCCGTCATCGCCGCCTTGACCAGCTGCTCCTGCACTGCGGGATCGGCCTCGAGTGCGGCGGCACACGCCGGGGTTCCCTGTTCGAAGCCACCGTCGTCACAGGCGGCGGGGAGTTTGATGCCGGACAGGGCGGCGTCCAGCGCTGCCTTTGCCAGGGCGGGATCGGCCTCGACCGTGGGTTTGGCCTCTTCGTGCCAACGATCAGCCAGTTGCAGGCACATGCCGGGCACGCCTTCCCGGCAGCCTGCTTCCAGCGCGGCCGGGGTCGCTTCACGACGGTTGTCCAGGCACGCCGCCGCATCGGCCAGGCAGCTGCCTTCAGTTGGCGTGGCTGCTGCGGCGCACTGTACGGGGGTCTGCAGGAGGTAGACCGTGCCATCCACCTCGACCGTGCGGCCACGATCGCGCACCTGCAGCGCGCTGGGCAGGCCGTACTCCAGGTTCACCAGTTGCAGCTTTCCGTCGATCTGCTGGAACGCGACCGGAGACGGCGCACTGCCGAAGTGCTTCTGCTCGCCGCGGTTCGGCGAGCTGATGCGCAGCGTGCCGCTGCCTTCGTCGGCCTTGAACAGGCCGCATTGCGGTGACTGTGCGGCGGCCATCGGCGCGGCCAGCAGCAGCGCCCAGGCCAGCCAGCGGCGGCACGGTGCGGGTGAATGCATGTCGTCTCCTTGACGATCGAACGGGAAACTCCAGGCGCTACGGCGAACCACGGCCCTCGCGCGGGGGCGTGCATTGTGCCGTGCCGGGCACGGGCTGGTAACGCTGGTAGGCGGTCTGCGCATCCATGCCAAGCAGGTCGCCATTGCCGAGCTGGCGCAGCACAAGGGTTTGGCCGTTCTGCTGCAGGTGGATGGCGCCGCTCTGCAGGCGGCCTCGCGCGCCATCGTCGAAGTCGAGCCTGTCGATCACGCCACCGGCAGCCTGGTAGCGGCCGCACGGCACCTGTTGGGCCGGAACCAGGCGCAGGTCAGCACCGAGTGCCTGCAACGGCGCGGTACGTTCGCAGGCACTGATGCGGCCTGCATCGCAGGCCACCTGCAGCGCCTGCACCGCCAACGCAGGTTCCTGTGCGATCCACTGCTGTTCGGCCACTTCGATGCAGAAGCGGCCACTGCGGTGCTGCAGGCACAGCCGCTGCAGATGATCGCGTGCAGCGGCCGGAAGCGGCGAATCCGGCGTGTCTTCGTCTTCCTGTTGCAGGCGTTCACCGACCTGCTGCATGGCGGTGACCAGCGCATCGCCGGTCAGCGTCTCGCAGGCCTGCGGGTCATGGCCGGGCGTGTGTTCGCGGCAGACGGGCGGGCGTTCGAAGCGCGCGGGGCTGGTGTCATCGCTGCCGACTACAGATGTTCCATCACGAAGCTGTCGCAGCAGCGCCGAGCAGCCCGCGCCAACGCCTTCGCTGCACGCACGCTGGGCCTGGCCGGATGAAGCCGTGGGCAGCTGCGCAATGCAGTGGCTGCCGGCGGCGCGGCAGCTGCCGGCAGTCGCGCTGGGCTCGCTGGCGCAGGTGCGGGACTGGCGCAGGGTGTAGGTCACCACCCCGTCGTCCTCGATGCGCTGCCCATCGGCACTGATCCGGATCGGCTGCGCCACGCCATCGTCGAGCATGACCAACCGCGTCTGTGCCGCACCGCGATCAACCCACAGCGGCTGCGGCTCGCTGCCGTCATCGTGGCGGTAGCCGGTGCCGGGAGTGGTGAACACCAGCGCCATGCCGCCATCAGCGCTGCGGTACTCGCCACATTGCAGCGCATCGGCGGCAGCAGGCAGCGCAGCCAACAGCAGCAGTGCGGGGAGAAGGGTCAGCAAGCGCATGCGACGGTCCTTGTCGTGCGGGAAAGGGGTGTGGCTCAGTGGAAGCGCGAGCGGATGTCCGGCCGCAACAGGCGCCAGGCCAGCCAGCCCTGTGCAACGAGTATGGCCACGGCGCCTCCGGACAAGGTCAGTGACACCAGGATTCGTTGGACCTGGGCTTCACGCAGCGTATGTGGATCGGCGATATGCGTCATGAGGTCAGCGAAGATGCTGTCCAGCCACCAGACGACTGCGAAATTCGCCACGGCGGACAACCACAGCAACGCCACGTAGCTCCAGAGTCCCCAGCGACGCTGCCGGTAGAAGCCCCAGCTTGAAAGCACGGCCGGTATGCCGGGTAGCGCCAGCCATAATGTGGCGGCGACCGGGTCCTTCAGCATCCACTGCACGCTGTGGGGGAAACCCTGCTCAGTGGCCATCATGATCATTCTCTGCCAGAGCAGACTGTCAGCCAGCTGCGAAAGCAACACCGCTTGAAGTGCAATGAGCAGGATGAATCCAGCGCAGACCAGCAGTGAAGCCAAGCCCAGCGGTCGGATGAAATCCTGGGCGACGATTGTGCTGGGAGGACGGCCTTGGGGCGATTGAAGCGACATCCGATGTCCTGGGCAGCAGTGGGGTAATCAGCGGGCTGTCACCCGGGTGGCGACGGCCGGCAGGATATGGTGTTCGCTCAACGGTGCCAAGGGCTGGCCGTGCGGCGGCTGCAGCGGCACCCAGGCCAGTTCGGCGATCTCTGCACGTGCCTGTGGCGTGCCGTCCACCCGCACCCACCAGGCCTGTGCCTGCACGCGATGGCCGGGCTCGTTCACCGCCCAATCCTCAAAGGTACCCAGCGCGATGGCGGTTTCTGCGCACAGCTGCACACCGAGTTCTTCGTCCAGTTCGCGGGCCAGCGCCTGCAGCGGCGCTTCACCGGGTTCGGGCTTGCCGCCCGGCTGGATGAAGCGGCTGGCGCCCTGCTTGCGCACCACCAGCGCCCGGCCGCGGTCATCCAGGATGACCGCGGCCACGATACGGATCGTGGCCGCGGCGTTGCTCACTTCAGGTTCTGCTCGAACAGCTTGAGGATGCGCTTGTACTGGTCCAGCCAGGAATCGGCGCGCACATAGCCGTGGCGCTCCAGCGGGTACGGTGCGATCGACCAGTTGTCCTTGTGCAGTTCGATCAGGCGCTGGGTGAGGTTCACCGAGTCCTGGAAGAACACGTTGTCATCCATCATGCCGTGGGCGATCAGCAGGTTGTCCTGCAGGTTCTGCGCGTATTCGATCGGCGAGGACACGCGGTACGCCTCCGGATCGATGTCCGGGGTGTTGAGGATGTTGCTGGTATAGCCGTGGTTGTACTGGTGCCAGTCGACCACCGGGCGCAGCGCGGCGCCGGCCTTGAACGTGCCCGGCGAGCGGAACAGGGCCATGAAGGTCATGAAGCCGCCGTAGGAACCACCGTAGATGCCGGCATGGTCGCGGTCACCCTGCTGGGTGTCGACCAGCCAGTCCAGGCCGTCCTTGTAATCCTCCAGCTCCGGGTGACCCATGTTGCGGTAGATCGCCGTACGCCAGTCGCGGCCGTAGCCCTCGCTGCCGCGGTAATCCATGTCCAGCACGATGTAGCCCTTCTGCACCAGCAGGTTGTGGAACATCTGCTCGCGGAAGTAGGCCGGGTAGCGCTGGTGCACGTTCTGCAGGTAGCCGGCGCCGTGCACGAACATCACGATCGGATACTTCCTGCCGGGTTCCTTGTTCGCCGGCTCGTAGTACTTGGCCCAGACCACGCCGGCGCCATGCTTGGACGGCACTGCCACCAGCTTCGGCTGGATCCACTCGCGCGCCTTGAACTCGGCAGTGCGGGTGTCGGTCAGCACGCGGGCCTGGCCTGCGCCGGTGCTCGGTACCACGGCCAGCTGCGCCGGCAGGTAGGCGCCGGAGTAGCGCACCAGCAGCTGCTGGCCGTCCGGCGACAGCGAGAAGTCTTCCACGCCGTTGAGGCTGGTCAGCTCGCGCACCTGGCGGCTGCCGGTGTCGACCGCGCAGACTTCGTAGTCATGCGGCGCCTGCTGGTTGCACAGGAAGTAGAAGCCCTTGCCATCGGCCGACGGCACCGGCGCCGAGGTTTCCCACTTGCCGCCGGTCAGCGCCTGCGGCTTGGCGGTGCCGGCCTGGGTGTACAGGTGCGAGAAGCCCGATTCCTCCGACAGCAGCCACAGCGTGCGGCCATCGGCCATCCAGCCAAAATCGTTGAAGCCCCAGTTGATCCAGCCGTTGTCGGTCAGCCGGTGGCGGTTCTGCACGCGGCCGTCGGCGGCGTTGACGCTGACGATCCAGCGGTCCTTGTTGTCGTTGGCACGCAGCATCACCGCGGCCTGCTGGCCATCGGGGCTCCAGCGGATGCCACCGCCCATGAAGTCGCTCATCACCTGCAGGCTGCGCTCGCCCTTCAGTGCGTCCTTGCCGGCCTTGCGCCGCAGCTCGGCCAGCGGATCGGTGCTGATGCCCGGCAGGCCGGCCAGCGAGACCTTCTCGGCCTTGCCGGTGCGCACGTCCACGTACCACAGGGTGTGCGGTTCGAAACCGTTGCGGCCGACGCGGGTGCGGGTGTCTTCGGTTTCCTCGTAGCCCGACTCGGTCACGTACAGCGGCATCTTGCCGCCACGGCCGTCGTCGAAGTCCTTCGGCTTGGTCACCACGATCAGGTGGGTCAGGTCCGGCGACAGCACGCTGTCGGCGATCTCCACCTCGGCGCCCAGGTACACCGGGCCCGGCGCGCGGGTCGGGTCGGCCTGGCGCCAGCGCTGGTCCTGGTCCTTCAGTGCTTCGCGCTGGTCGCGGTCGCGGCGCAGGGTTTCCAGCGTGCGCAGCTGCTGGTCGCGCAGCACGTCGGCCTTCGGTGCGGTACGCGGGTCTTTCTCGGCCTTCAGGCTGGCCACCTGCTGCACGCCGCTGGCGGCGGTCCAGTGGAACCAGTTCTGGCCGACGCGCCAGATCACGCCGTTGTCGGCGGCGAAGTTCACGTTGCCCGCGCGCTCGTTGCTGCGGGTCAGCTGGGTCAGCGCGCCGCTGCGCAGGTCGCGCACGAACACATCGCCATTGCGCACGAAGGCGCTGCGGCTGCGGCTGCGGTCGTAGACCGGTTCGGCCACGTCCAGGGTGCCGCGCTGGTCATCGGCCACCTGCGCGGCCACGCCACCGGCCACCGGCTGGCGGAAGGTATCGCGCACCGGGCTGCCGTTGCGCTTGAGCTGGTACTCCACCTGCTGGCTGTTCCACGACCACCAGGCCTTCTCGACCGGCGGGCCGATCCAGTCCGGGTCGGCCATGGCCTGTTCGATGGTGATCGGCGTCGGCGCGGCATGCGCAGCCGGTGCGGCCAGCACGGCCGACAGCAGGAGGGACAGGGGCAGCACTCGGGACATGGGCGGACGGCACCAGTAGAGGAAACCGGCCAAGCGTAGCAGCCGCAAGGGGCGGGGGCAGGGGCCACAGGTCATGGCAGCGGGATTGGCAAAGTGGTGCAACCGGTGGCCGTGGTCGCGCATCCATTCTCCTGAACCCGCATCATCCACCGAACAGGAGCCCGACCATGCAGGAACTGATCCCGATCACCCTCTTCATCTGCATCGCCTACGCGATCCACGCCATTGCCGATGCGCGCGCGCGCAGCAAGCTGGTGGCCCCGCACGTGCCAGAGGAAGTGATCCGCTCACTGGCCGTGCTGGAAGAAGAACGCCGCCGCCAGGGCGCTCTGCGCTGGGGCATCAGCCTGGTCTGCCTGGCGCTGGCCATGGCCCTGCTGGAAGCAATCGGTGCCCGCGACCTGACCTTTGGTGCCGCCGCCGCACTGGTCGGCAGCGCCGGCCTGGGCCAGCTGCTGGCCTGGCACTTCACCCGTCCCGCCGCACGCAAGGGCTGACCGGCACATGCCACGGGCACAGGGGGCGCCCCGTAGATGAGCCTGCTCGGCGAAGCATTATCGGCACTGCGGGGCCGTCGCCGCCACGATACAGCGGCGACGGCGGCACCCGCCGCACCGCTGGACGCGGACCAGGCCCTGGTGCGGGCGATCATCGACGGCTCGCAGGTGGCGTTTTCGCAGCTGGTCGAGACCCATCAACGCACTTGCGCGCATGTGATCCGGCGCATGGTGGGCGACCGCGATCAGGTGGCCGACCTGCTGCAGGAAACTTTCCTTGCGGTGTTCCGCCAGCTGCACCGGTTTCGTTTTGAATGCTCGCTGCGCACCTGGGTTTCCCGGGTCGCCTACACCACCGCGCTGCAGCACCTGCGCCGGCGGCGGCTGGAGGCGCAATGGATGGTGGCCGTGGAGGTGCCGGAGGAACTGGGCGTCGGCGATGAAGGCCCGGGCCCGGTTGAGTTGAGTGAGGCGCTGCAGGCCGGGCGCCAGCTCGGCGCGGCGCTGGAACGGCTGAGTGCACCGCAGCGCCTGATCGTCGGCCTGCACTACCTGGAGGATTTCGATCTGGCCGAGATCGAGCAGGTGACCGGACTGGCACGCGGTACCATCAAGAGCCACCTTCACCGCGCGCGCCAGGTCCTGAAGCAGGAGCTGACGCGACGTGCTGCCGCCGGAGAACTGCTGTGACTCAATCGACCGACCCTCGCGATGCGGAAAAGCGCGCGCTGGCGCAGGCGTTGCGTGAGCAGGTGCAGCAGGAAGAAACACCGGATGTGAGTGAGGCGCTGCAGAAGCGCATTACCGCTGAGTCGCGCGACAGCGGCGTGGGCTATGTGGCGGTGCAGGTGCTGTTGTTTGGCGCGCTGCTGGCTGCAGCGGCCTGGTATTTCTGGCACTGATTGAAGATCAAGCCCGGGGCCGTATATGGAGCCGCCGTGCCTCGAACCCGATCGAACCCATCTGCAATCCGTCCACGGGGACCACTTGGATCACCCCTTCGATTTCTCGATATCTTCAGGATTCAGATCGATGCTCCTGGACTTCCATTCGTCCAGCTGAACTTGGCTGACGAACGCCCTGATCAACGGATGGTTGTCAATCTCTGCTCTGACCTCCTTTGTGACTAGTAGCGATTGTTGTGCCGGACCCAACCGATCGATCATCTCATCGACCACCACTTCCTCGATGACGTGTCTTTCGAACTCCTCAGGGATGAAATCAAGCGATTCTGCAGGCTCCTCTCCCAAGAAAAGCACTAGGGAACCCAAGGCCAGAATGAACGCCTCACCTTTATTGTCAGCGGCTGAAAGACCGTACTCGTCGAGTGGGACGGCATTCTCGACGTAGAGATCGGTTTCGCTGATGAGACCTTGTGAAGGCATCTCGCCTGTCGCAACCAAATTCCACAATGAATCCAGAAAATTGCGCGCTGGCTGTTTCTGGAAAATCGATGAGGATGAGAACTCAATGTAGAGCCTTTCGGTGGAATAGAGCGCGCGCAGAAGCTCACGGCGTTGGGGAGTTGTGATCATCGGTTCTCTAAATGATTTGGCTGATTTTGGCGATGTTTCGTGAGGTACCGGCGAAAGTTGCAGTGCTGCCTGCCGAACTCGGCCGACTGCAGTCAGCAACCCAGGACGGCAAGAAGCTCTCACGTCAAAGGACCCGCAGATATGCAACGAGTTGCAATTTGTCCGGCCCATCTGAAATTGGACCCTTCCCTGAGCCGGTCCCCCTGCGACAAAGTGAAGCAGCGCGTCACCCGGTCGCATCCCACCTGAACGAAATCCTCCTAAAGTGGTCCGGTATCCCACCGGTCACAGGCAGGAGGCGTCCCTTGGACGCGTTGTTGTTGTCGCGGATCCAGTTCGGATTCGTCATCAGTTTCCACGTGCTGTTCCCCGCCTTCACCATTGGCACGGCCAGCTGGCTGGCCTTCATCGAATGGCGCTGGCTGCGTACGAAGTTGCCCGTGTGGCGCGAGCTGTATTTCTTCTGGCAGAAGATCTTCGCGGTGTCGTTCGGCATGGGCGTGGTCAGCGGCATCGTCATGGCCTTCCAGTTCGGCACCAACTGGCCGCGGCTGAGCGAGGTGGCCGGCACGGTCATTGGCCCGCTGCTGACCTATGAGGTGCTGACCGCGTTCTTCCTGGAAGCCAGCTTCCTCGGCGTGATGATGTTCGGCTGGGGACGAGTCTCGCCGCGCCTGCATTTCTTCTCCACCTGCATGGTGGCGCTGGGCACGCTGTTCTCCACGTTCTGGATCCTGTCGTCCAACAGCTGGCTGCACACACCGGCCGGCTACGAGATGGTCAACGGCATCGTGCATCCGGTGGACTGGTGGCAGGTGGTGTTCAACCCGTCGTTCCCGTACCGGCTGGCGCACATGGCGCTGGGCTCGTTCATCACCACCTGTTTCGTGATCGGTGGTGTCGGTGCGTGGTACCTGCGCAAGGGCACGCACGTGGAAGCGGGTCGGCGCATGCTGATCGCGGCGGTGGCGTTCGCCGCACTGACCGTGCCGGTGCAGATCTTTGTCGGCGACATGCATGGCCTGAACACGCTCAAGCACCAGCCGATGAAGATCGCGGCGATGGAAGCGCACTGGCATGAAACCAAGGAAGGCGAGGGCGTGCCGCTGGTGGTGTTCGCGCTGCCGAACGAGAAGGAAGAGCGCAACGATTTCGAAGTGGCCATCCCGAAGCTGGGCAGTGTGATCCTCACCCACAGCCTGGACGGCACCTTCGATCCGCTCACCTCGGTGCCGGCCAGCGAACGGCCGCCGGTGACGCCGGTGTTCTTCGCCTTCCGCATCATGGTCGGGCTGGGCACGTTGATGCTGCTGCTGGCCTGGGTGTCGGCCTTCCAGTTGTGGCGGAACAAGCTCCTGGATTCGCCGTGGCTGCTGCGCGGCTGGAACTGGATGCTGCCCAGCGGTTTCATCGCGCTGCTGTCGGGTTGGTTCGTTACCGAGATGGGGCGCCAGCCGTGGGTGGTGTATGGCGTGCTGCGCACCGCGGATGCGGTGGGCCCGCAGAGTGCGTGGATGACGGCGTTGTCGCTGGGCGTCTACGTGGTCGGCTACGCCTTCGTGTTCGGCTGGGGCATCTGGTACCTGGTGAAGATCCTGCGCCATGGGCCGCAGCCGTACGCCGAGGGGCCGTCGCTGGACCACGGCAGCCACACCCCGGCGCGCCCGCTGTCGGCCGCCGATGAACCGCTGGAGGAGCGCTGACATGGACCTGATGACCTGGCTGCCGGTGGCGTGGTTCGCGGTGATCGGCTTCGGCGTGCTGATGTATGTGGTGCTGGACGGCTTCGTGCTCGGCATCGGCATCCTTGCCCCGTTCGCCGAGGACGAGGAACAGCTGGACCTGATGATGAACACCGCCGCGCCGATCTGGGACGGCAATGAGACCTGGCTGGTGCTCGGTGGCGCCGGCCTGCTGGCGGCGTTCCCGAAGGCGTATGCGGTGCTCCTGTCGGCGCTGTACCTGCCGGTGCTGCTGCTGGTGGTGGCGCTGGTGTTCCGCGGCGTGGCGTTCGAGTTCCGCTTCAAGGCGCATCGTTCGCGCCGGCTGTGGAGCGTGGCGTTCGGCCTCGGTTCGCTGCTGGCTACGTTTGCCCAGGGCGTGATCCTCGGCACCCTGGTGCAGGGCATCCCGCTGGTGGACGGTGTCTATCAGGGCGGGCCGTTTGCCTGGTTCAGCCCGTTCGCGATGCTGACCGGTGCCGCGCTGGTGGCCGGCTATGCGCTGCTGGGCAGCACCTGGCTGATCCTGAAGACCGAAGGGCGCGTGCAGGCGCTGGCGCGGCAGATGACCCGGCCGCTGGTGGTGGCGGTGATCGCGGCGATGGGCCTGGTCAGCAGCTGGCTGCCGTTCCTCGATTCGCGGCTGATGGCGCGCTGGTTCAGCGACGGCAACTTCTGGTGGCTGTCGCCGGTGCCGCTGCTGACCCTGGCGGTGGCCGCCGCGCTGTGGCGCAGCGCCACCCACCCGCGCCGTGACCTGCCGCCGTTCCTGCTCAGCCTGGCCCTGTTCGTGCTCGGCTTCCTCGGCCTGGTGCTGGGCATGTGGCCTTATCTGCTGCCACCGTCGATGACCCTGTGGCAGGCCGCCGCGCCGGCGTCGTCGCTGGGCTTCACGCTGGTCGGGCTGGTCATATTGCTGCCGGTCATCCTCGGCTATACGGCGTGGTCCTACCGGGTATTCCGCGGCAAGGTGCACGCCGACACCGGTTACCACTGATCGATCGAAGACGGGGCCTGCCGTTGCCGGGCCCCGTGTTGGGGAATGTGAAACCTGCACACCCTGCGCGGGACGTGCTAGCGTGCGCTCCTTTCCGGCGGCCAGGGGGGCAGCCGGCGACGTCCTGGACGGACGCACGGCTGCAGGAACGGGGGGCCGCCGCGCGTCGCCGTAATGGCTCGTGCCTATCGTTCTCCCGTTGAAGCACCATCGCTAAATGATCGAATTTTCCATCGTCGACTGGGCCGCCTGGGCGCCCGGCCTGAGTGAGCGTAGCCAGTGGCTGGGCTGGGCCGATGCGCCGTACCTGCCGCACGGCGGGGACACGCCGGCGCTGGCCGAAGTGCCGGCGATGCAGCGGCGCCGCATCGAGCGACTGGGTCGTATGGCGATCCAGGCCGCGTGCTGGTGCGAGGACGGGCAGGGTGCCGACAGTGATGTGCCGCTGGTGTTCGCCAGCCGCCACGGCGACGTGGCCCGTTCGATGGACCTGCTGGGCGCGCTGGTCGGCGACCAGCCGTTGTCGCCGACCGGATTCGGCCTGTCCGTGCACAACGCGATCGCCGCGCTGTACTCCATCGCCCGCGGCCACCGCGGCAACTACCTGGCGCTGGCGGCGGGCCAGGCCACCGTGGAGACGGCCTGCCTGGAGGCCGTCGGCCTGCTGGCCGATGGCGCCCGCGAGGTGCGGGTGGTGGTCTACGAGTCGCCACTTCCTGAAATTTACGCGACGTTCGCCGACGAACCCGACCCGTTCTTTGCCTGGTGCTGGCGTTTGACCGCCCCGGCGGAGGGCCGGCCGACGTTGTCGCTGCAGTGGCAGCCGGCCGACGCCCAGGCCAGCACTGCGCCCGGCCTGCTGCCGCATGCGCTGGACCTGCACCGGTTCCTGTTGTCCGGCGCGCCGACACTGGAACACGTGGCCCACGGCCAGCGCTGGCGCTGGAGCCGCCGTGGCTGAGCTGCTGCGCCGCCTCGACCATGCCTGGCGGGTGTTTGGCACCGGCTTGAGCTTTGTCGCATTTGGCCTGGGCGGCCTGCTGCTCGGCGTTATGGTGATGCCGGCGCTGCTGCTGATGCGTGACCCGGTGGCACGCCGCCGCCGCGCCCGGCGCGTGGTCCAGGTCGCGTTCGCCAGCCACCTGCGGCTGATGCGCGGGCTGGGGGTGATGACGTACGAGATCGAGGGCGGTGAGCGCCTGCAGCGCGACGGCCTGCTGGTGCTGGCCAACCACCCGACCCTGATCGACGTGGTCTGCCTGATCTCGCTGCTTCCCAACGCCGACTGCGTGGTCAAGCGGGCCGTGGCCTGCAACCCGTTCATGCGCGGTCCGGTACGGGCCGCCGGCTACATCTCCAATGACGATGGCGCCGGCCTGGTCGATGACTGCGTGGCCGCGGTGCATGCCGGCGGCACCCTGGTCATCTTCCCGGAGGGCACCCGCAGCGTGCCAGGGCAGCCGCCGCGGCTGCAGCGCGGGGCCGCCAACATCGCCGTACGGGGCCGCCTCGACGTCACCCCGGTGCGGATCACCTGCAGCCCGCCAACGCTGACCAAGGGGCAGAAGTGGTATCGTGTCCCCTCACGTCGCTTTCACGTTCGGCTGCAGATCGGCGAAGATATCCCGATCGCGCCATTTCTGGCCGAAGACGACTCGCCAAGGGGGGATGCCTTGGCAGCCCGTCGCGTCACCGAGCACCTTTCTCGTTATTTCGACCTGTCTGGAGATCCGAACCGTGCAAGCACTTGAGCACGAGATCAAGGAATTGATCATTTCCTCCCTTTCGCTGGAGGACATCACGCCGGAGGACATCGATCCGACCGCGCCGCTGTTCGTCGAGGGCCTTGGCCTGGATTCGATCGACGCGCTGGAGCTGGGCCTGGCGCTGCAGAAGAAGTACGGTGTGAGCCTCTCGGCCGATTCGGAAGAAACCCGTCGCCATTTCTCCAGCGTGCGCGCGCTCGGCGAGTTCGTCGCCGCCCGCCAGTCGTAACGGTGCCAGGACCTGCCATGACCAAGAATGAACTGTTCGAACGCATCGTCAGCATCCTGACCGACAGCTTCGAGATCGAAACCGCCCGGATCACGCCCGAGGCCCGCCTGTACGACGACCTGGACATCGACAGCATCGATGCGGTGGACCTGATCGTGCAGCTCAAGCCGCTGCTCGGCCGCAACCTGCAGCCGGAAGCGTTCAAGGCCGTGCGTACCGTGCAGGACATCGTCGATGTGGTGCACAGGCTGC
Organism: Stenotrophomonas maltophilia; assembly: GCF_003970865.1. Classification (GTDB taxonomy): domain Bacteria; phylum Pseudomonadota; class Gammaproteobacteria; order Xanthomonadales; family Xanthomonadaceae; genus Stenotrophomonas; species Stenotrophomonas maltophilia_AR. The sequence continues at coordinate 23,202 of NZ_RXLZ01000049.1, forward strand.
TGCCGGACCAGGCAGCCGCCTGACCGCAGCGCCGGCGGCTCCACCATGGCACGCGCACGCACGGTCGTGGTGGCTGCGATCTCGCTGGCTTACCCGGTGCTGGTGTACCTGGCGATGGGCCGTTTCGAGCCACGCTGGCTGTCGCTGCTGCTGTTCACCCTGGCCCTGCTGCGCGCGCTGAGTACGCGCCAGCCGCTGTGGTGGGCCGCGGCTGCGGGCACCGGCCTGCTGGCGGTGCTGGCCACCGTGCTCAACCAGGCCCTGCCGCTGAAGCTGTACCCGGCACTGGTCAACGCAGTGATGCTGGCGGTGTTCGGCACCAGCCTGCGTTTCGGCCCGCCGCTGGTGGAACGCCTGGCACGGCTGCAGGAACCGGACCTGCCTGCGTTCGCGGTGGCCTATACCCGCCGCGTCACCCAGGTGTGGTGCGGGTTCTTCGTTCTCAACGGCAGCCTGGCCCTGCTGACCGCGCTGTATGCGTCGGACCGGGTCTGGATGCTCTACAACGGATTGTTGGCGTACGTGATGATGGGCGTGCTGTTTGCAGGTGAGTGGCTGGTGCGGCGGCGGGTGAAGGCGGCGCACGCGCATGGCTGAGTGGATTGCCCTGAACCGGCTGCTGCTGGAGGCGCGGCCGCATCGAAGCGTTGGCGTCTGCGATGGCGAGGTGATCGACCACGCCCGCTTCCGCCAGCGCGTGCTGGCCTGGCGCGCCACCTTTGCGGCGGCCGAAGGCCGTGACTGGGCCCTGTATTTCGATGATGCCGTGGCCTTTGCCGCTGCGTTGTTCGGTGCCTGGCATGCCGGCAAGCGGGTGTTCCTGGCCGCCGACAACCTGCCGGCCACGCTGCAGGCGCTGCAGCCGCAGGTGAGCGGTTTCGCAGGCGACGTGTCCGCCGATTACCGCCCGCTGGCGGCGCTGGACGCTGCACTGGACGACGGACTGCAGGCGCTGGACGAGCGCGCCTGCGAACTGTGCGTGTTCACCTCCGGCAGTACCGGTCAGCCGAGCGCGATCGGCAAGCGCCTGGACCAGCTGGCGCGCGAGGTGGATGCGCTGCAGGCTGCGTTCGGCGCGCAGATGGAAGGCGTGCAGGTGCATGGCACGGTGTCCCACCAGCACATCTACGGCCTGCTGTTCCGCGTGCTGTGGCCGCTGGCCGCCGGCCGCCTGATCCATCCACGCCGGTTCTTCCATGAAGACCTGGTGGGCGCGCTGGCCGGTACCGACACGGTGCTGGTGGCGACCCCGGCTCACCTCAAGCGCCTGCCCGAACAGCTCGACTGGGCCAGCCTGCATGGCCGCCTGCGCGCGGTGTTCTCCTCCGGTGGCCCGCTGCCGGAAGACGCCGCACGCCAGGTGCGGCAGTGGCTGGGCGTGGCACCGACCGAGGTCTATGGCAGCAGCGAGACCGGTGGTATCGCCTGGCGCCGCTGGGATACGGATCTGCCGCCCTGGCAGCCGCTAGCGGGCGTGCAGTGGCGCATCGAGGATGGCTGCCTGGCGGTGGCCTCCGCGCATCTGGAAACCCCGGATTGGTGGCGTACCCAGGACCGCGTTGAAGCGTTGGCCGACGGCCGCTTCCGCCTGCTGGGCCGTGCTGACCGCATCGTCAAGATCGAAGAGCGCCGCGTTTCGCTGGATGCACTGGAACGCGCGCTGCGCGAAGACGCCGAAGTGGACGACGTGCGCGTGCTGGTCCTGTCCGGCCAGCGCGAGCAGCTGGCAGCCGTGGTGGTACCGGCCGACCTGGCACTGCTGGAGGGCGGTGACGCCGCGCGCCGCGCGCTGGGCCAACGCCTCGGCGCGCGCCTGGCACATGCGCATGACGCGGTGACCCGGCCGCGCCGTTGGCGGCTGGTGCCGGCGCTGCCGATCAACGCACAGGGCAAGGTCACCCAGGCGGCACTGGCAGCGCTGTTCCAGCCGCTGATGCCGGTGCCGGTCTGGGACCGCCGCGATGCTGCCAGCGCCACGCTGCGCATGACCCTCGACCCGGCGCTGCGGCCGTTCCAGGGTCATTTCCCGCAGGCGGCGATCCTGCCCGGCGTGGCGCAGCTGGACTGGGCGGTGCGTTTCGGCCGCCAGGTGTTCGCGATGCCGGCAGCGTTCCTGCGCATGGATGCGGTGAAGTTCCAGCATGTGGCCCGACCGGGCGATGAGCTGACCCTGCAGCTGGACTGGGATGCCGCACGCAGCGTGCTGGCCTTCCGTTACACCTCCAGCCACGGTGTGCATGCCAGCGGCAAAGTGGTCTTCGCCGATGCGGACTGATCCGGCCGTTGCCGGTGCCGCGTTCGCGCCACTGGTGGTGATTCCCGTCTACGACCACGAGCACGCCATCGCGGCGGTGGTCGACGGCGTGCAGGCCGCCGGCCTGCCGTGCCTGCTGGTCGACGATGGCTCGCATGAGGCGTGCGCGACTGCACTGCGTTCACTGGCGCAGCGCCAGGGCGTCGACCTGCTGCGCCTGGACATCAACCAGGGCAAGGGCGGGGCGATGCTGGCCGGTTTCGCCGAAGCCGGTGTGCGTGGCTACAGCCACGTGCTGCAGATCGATGCCGATGGCCAGCACGATACCGCTGACCTGCCACGCTTCATAGAAGCAGCGCGTGCCCATCCCGAGGCGGTGATCTGCGGCATTCCGGCCTACGACGCCAGTGTTCCGAAAGCGCGCCTGTACGGACGCTACGCGACCCATATCTGGGTCTGGATCAACACGCTGTCGCTGCACCTGCGCGACACCATGTGTGGCTTCCGCGTGTATCCGCTGCCGCCGGTGCTGCGCCTGATCGGTGAAGAGACCATCGGCCGCCGCATGGATTTCGATACCGAGGTGATGGTGCGCCTGTACTGGCGACAGCTGCCGGTCGAGCACCTGGCCACGCGCGTGACCTATCCCGCCGATGGCGTGTCGCACTTCGATGTGTGGCGCGACAACGTGCGCATCAGCCGCATGCATACCCGCCTGTTCTTCGGCATGCTCTGGCGCGCACCGCGCCTGCTGTGGCGCCGCCTGCGGGGGCAGCGCTGAGATGGCGGCCGCGCAGGGTGCCCCGCACTGGGCCGACATCGGCGAATCGACGTCGGTGGCTGGCGTGCTGTTCCTGTGCTGGGTGCACCGCTGGTTCGGGCGCTGGCCGTTCCGCCTGTGCGTGTGGCCGGTGGTGGCCTGCCATTGGCTGGGCAACCGTGTCGGTCGCCAGGCTTCAATGCAGTATCTGCAGCGCCTGCAGGCGCACAGCGGCGCGCTCGGCCGTGCGCCGACCCGGCGCGACAGCCTGCGCCACTTCTTCGCCTTCGCCGACACGATGCTGGACAAGATCCTCGGCCTGGGCGGGCGCTATCCGGCCGAACGCATCCACCTGCATCGCGACCTGGTGCTGGAGAAGATCGCGCGCCGCGAGGGCGGGCTGATCCTGACCGCGCACATCGGCTGCCTGGAACTGTGCCAGGTGCTGGCCGAACAGGTGCCGGGGTTCCGCATCACCGTACTGGTGCATACCGCGCACGCGCAGCGTTTCAATCGCCTGCTGCAGCGGCTGGACCCGCTGGCGGCGGTGGAACTGGTGCAGGTGACCGAAATGGGGCCGGCCACCGCGGTGATGCTGGCCGAGCGCGTGGCGGCGGGTGGCTTCGTCGCCATCGTCGGCGACCGCACGCCGGTGCAGGGCGGCCGCAGCGTCACCGCCGATTTCCTTGGCCACCGCGCGCCGTTCCCGATCGGTGCCTACGTGCTCGCCGCCGCGCTGGGCTGCCCGGTCTACACCATGGCCTGCCTGCACCAGGGCGATGGCTATCGCGTGGCGTTTGAACAGTTCGCCGAACGCATCGTGCTGCCGCGTGGCTCACGCGATGCGGCACTGGCCGAACAGGCACAGCGCTTCGCGCGCTGGCTGGAACTCCAGGTCATCCAGTCCCCGTTGGACTGGTTCAATTTCTTCCCCTTCTGGGATCAGGCTCCGCATGACGACTGACGCCGTACCCGTGTGCCGCTTTGGCGATGCACCGTTGACCATCGAAGACGTGGTTGCCCTGGCCCAGCGCCAGTGCGAGGCCGCACTGAGCGACGCGCCGGCGTTCCGCGCGCACATCCAGCGCGGTGCCGACTTCCTCGACCGCCTGCTGCGCGAGGATGGCGTGATCTACGGCGTGACCACCGGCTACGGCGACTCGTGCACGGTGAACATTCCACCGGCGCTGGTGGCCGAGCTGCCGCACCATCTGTACACCTACCATGGCTGCGGCCTGGGTCGTTACCTGGACCCGGTCGAAACCCGTGCGGTGCTGGCGGCGCGCCTGGCGTCGCTGGTGCGCGGCATGTCCGGCGTCAGCGTGCCGCTGCTGGAAGGCCTGGCCACGCTGCTGCAGCACGACGTGCTGCCGATGATTCCGGCCGAAGGCTCGGTCGGTGCCAGTGGCGACCTGACGCCGCTGTCCTACGTGGCGGCGGTGCTGTGCGGCGAGCGCGAGGTGCTGCACGACGGCCGCGTGCAGCCTGCGGCCGAGGTGCTGGCGAAGATCGGCATGACCCCGCTGAAGCTGCGGCCGAAGGAAGGCCTGGCGATCATGAACGGCACCGCGGTGATGACCGGCCTGGCCTGCCTGGCCTGGCAGCGCGCCGACTACCTGGCGCGCATGGCCACGCGCCTGACTGCGTTCAACGTGCTGGCCAGCGATGGCAACGCGCACCACTTCGACGAAACCCTGTTCGCGGCCAAGCCGCACCCGGGCCAGGGCCGCATCGCCGCGCGCCTGCGCAGTGACCTGCACAGCGAGCGTCCGCCGCGCAATGAACAGCGCCTGCAGGACCGCTACTCGCTGCGCTGCGCACCGCACGTGATCGGCGTGCTGGAGGACAGCCTGCCGTTCCTGCGCCAGCTGATCGAAACCGAACTGAACAGCGCCAATGACAACCCGCTGATCGATGCCGACGGCGAGCGCATCCTGCATGGCGGCCACTTCTACGGCGGCCACATCGCGCTGGCGATGGACACCCTGAAGAACACCGTGGCCAACGTTGCCGATCTGCTCGACCGGCAGCTGGCGCTGGTGGTCGATGCCCGTTACAACCATGGCCTGCCGGCCAACCTGTCGGCGGCCACTGGCCCGCGCGCGGCCATCAACCATGGCCTGAAGGCGCTGCAGATCAGCGTGTCGGCCTGGACTGCCGAAGCGCTGAAGCAGACCATGCCGGCCAGCGTGTTCTCGCGTTCCACCGAGTGCCACAACCAGGACAAGGTCAGCATGGGCACCATCGCCGCGCGCGACTGCCTGCGCGTGATCGAGCTGACTGAACAGGTGGTGGCCGCGATGCTGATCGCCGCCCGCCAGGGCCTGGCCCTGCGTGAACGGGTTGGCCTGAACGCGCAGCTGCATGGCAGTCTGGCCGACATGTACGCCGACCTGGGGCAGCGCACCGCCCTGGTTGAAGAAGACCGCGCGCTGGATCGCGAACTGCGGGAACTGCTGGTGGAGATCCGCGCGCAACGTTGGGAGCTGTATGCCGGTGAATGAGGCTATCGAACGGGTTGGCGAGATTGCGTTGACCCCCGCCTTCCATGACTGCGATCCGATGAACGTGGTCTGGCATGGCAACTACTTCAAGTACTTCGAGATCGCGCGCTGCGCGCTGCTCGGGCGCTACGACTACGACTACCCGCAGATGCTCGAATCGGGCTACCTGTGGCCGGTGGTCGATGCGCGCGTGAAGTATGTGCGCCCGCTGCTGTTCAACCAGGCGCTGCGCGTGATCGCGCGCATCGTGGAATGGGAGAACCGGCTGAAGATCGAGTACGAAATTCTCGATGCGCAGAGCGGCCAGGTACTGACTCGTGCGATGACCATCCAGGTCGCGGTGGACGCGGCCAGCAAGGAAATGCTGTACCAGTGCCCGCCGGTACTGTGGGAACGCCTGGGAGTGCCTGCGCCATGAACCGAGCGAACCGTTTCGCGCGTGCGCTGCTGTGCGCGCTGCTGCTGGTGGCCGCACCACTGGTGCAGGCGGCCGACCCTGCCATCGATGCGATCACCCAGGCGGTGGCGCGGCCGGATGTGCTGCGTGGCCAGTTCAGCCAGGAAAAGCAGGTCAGCGGCTTCAAGAATCCGCTGCGTTCGCAGGGCCGGTTCGTGGTCGCGCGCCAGCACGGCGTGATCTGGACCACGCTCAAGCCGTTCCCCTCGGAAGTGGTGGTCACCGCCGACCGCATCCTCAGCCGCCAGCGTGATGGCAGCACCCGCGTCGAACTGGACGCGCGGCAGCAGCCGGCGATGCGCTCGGTGAACGCGATCATGTTCGCGCTGATGAGTGGCGACGTGCAGGCGCTGTCCAGCCAGTTCAACGTGGCGGCCAGCCGTGAAGGGCAGGGCTGGCGGCTGCGCCTGACGCCGAAGTCGGCGATGCTGGCCAAGGCTTTCGAATCGCTGACCCTGCAGGGCGACCGCTACGTGCGCCAGGTCGAGATCGTCGAGGCCAACAAGGACCGCACGCAGATCCAGTTCAGCGCGTTGAGCGAGGCGCCGGCCACGCTCGATGCCGACGAGGCCCGCCGCTTTGAGTGAGGCCGTGGCATCGAACGCACCGGACCGGTTGCGGCGCTGGTGGCACTGGCTGGGCATTGCCTGGCTGCTGGTGCTGCTGGTGATGGGCGCGCAGCAGTGGCGCCTGTGGAGCCAGCAATCGCGGATCGACACCGACATCCTCGCCCTGCTGCCGCAGGATGCGCACGACCGCCTGTTGAGCGACGTCACCCGGCGCATCGCCGATGGCAGTTCGCGGCAGGTCGTGGTGCTGCTCGGCAGCAAGGACAGCGCGGCCGCCAAGCGCGCGCAGGTGGCCTTTGCTGCGGCCATGGCCAAGGACGCCGACCACGCCTTGCTGGTACCCAACGGCTCGATCGAAGGTTGGTTTGACGAGGCGCGCGCGTTCTACGCGCCGTACCGCGACCGCCTGCTGACGCCGGTCCAGCGCGAGCAGCTGCAGGGCAGCGAACCGGGCGTGTTGGCCGAGCAGGCGTTGGCCGCGCTGTATGGCCCGATGGGTGCGCCGCGATTGACTGAATGGCGCCAGGATCCGTTGTCGCTGTGGCCGCAGTGGTGGCAGCAGCAGGCGCAGGGTTCGGGCCTGCGGTTGGGCGATGACGGCCTGCTTGAAGCCGAGGGCAGGCATTGGGCCGTGCTGCAGTTCGATACGCCCGGCTCGGCGTTCCAGCTGGATGGCGAGCGCCATCTCGATGGCCTGCTGGAACGTGCCGGGCAGGCCGCCACGGCGGCGGCGCCTGAGCTTGAAATCCTGCATGCGGGCGTGCCGCTGCATGCCGAGGCCGCCGCGGTGCAGGCCAACCAGGAGATCAACACCATCGGTTGGGGTTCGCTGGCGGCGGTGCTGTTGCTGGTGTGGCTGGCATTCCGCTCGCTGCGGCCGATCCTGCTGGTCGCCGCCTCGCTGCTGATCGGCTGTGGCGTGGCGCTGGCGGTGACCGTGCTGGTGTTCGGCAAGGTGCACGTGCTGACCCTGGTGTTTGGTGCGTCGCTGGTGGGTGTGGCCGAGGATTACGGCATTCACTGGTTCGCCTCGCGCCAGGCCGAACCGGCCGATCGTCGCTGGAAACTGCTGCGGCATCTGCTGCCCGGCCTGTGGCTGGCCCTGCTGACCAGTGCGCTGGCCTACCTGGCTCTGGGCCTGGCTCCGTTCCCGGGCCTGCGCCAGATGGCGCTGTTCTCGGTGGTGGGTCTGGCTGCCGCCTTCCTTACGGTGATCTTCTGGTTCCCGTGGCTGGATGGCGGTGAGATCCGCCAGACCCGTTTCTCGCAGTGGCTGGGCAACACGCTGGAGCGCTTCCCGCGCCTGCATGGCCGCCGCGCGGTGACGGTGTTCGTGGTGATCACGCTGGCGCTGTCTGCCATCGGCATCGCGCGCCTGCAGAGCAACGACGACCTGCGCAGCCTGCAGTCATCACCGCCGGCGTTGATGGCGCAGCAGATCCGCCTGAGCCAGTTGCTGGGCATGCCCAGCCCGGCGCAGTTCTACCTGGTGCAGGGTGCCGATGCCGCGCAGCTGCTGCAGCGCGAGGAAGCACTGACCGAGCGCCTGCGTGTACTGGCCACCGACAAGCGCATTGGTGGCTATCGCGCGATCAGCGATTGGCTGCCGTCGCCGGCGCGCCAGCAGGCCGATGCCGCGCTGACCGCGAAGGTGGAACCCGGCGTGCTGTCGGCCGTGGCCGAGGCCGTGGGCGAGCCGCTGCAGCGACCGCAGTTCGCCGCCGCGCCGCTCACCGCCGACGCCTTCCTGGCCTCGCCGGCGTCGCAGCCGTTCCGTCACCTGTGGGTGGGTGAGGTCGGTGGGCAGATGATCAGCGTGGTCATGGTCGATGACCTGTCGCGCGCCGACGCGCTGGCCACCCTGCAGGGCGCGGCCGAAGGCCTGCAGGGTGTGCGCTGGGTGGATCGCACCGCCGACTTCTCCACGTTGCTGGGCCACTACCGCAAGCTGATGGGCGGGCTGCTGCTGGTCGGCATCGCGCTGGTGTTCGGCGCGCTGTGGCTGCGCTACCGCCGCCAGGCCTGGCGCGTGTTCGCGCCGACCCTGATTGCCGGTGCATTGACCCTGGGCCTGCTGGGTCTGTTCGGCCAGCCGCTGCAGCTGTTCAACGTGCTGGCGTTGATGCTGCTGCTGGGCATGGGCATCGACTACGGCATCTTCCTGATCGAGCACCGCGGCGATGCCAGCGCCTGGCTGGCGGTGTGCGTGGGCGCGGCCAGTACCTGGCTGTCGTTCGGCCTGCTGGGGCTGTCGCAGACCCCGGCGCTGCGCGCTTTCGGCCTCACATTGCTGTTCGGCATCGGCCTGGTCTGGCTGATCTCGCCGTTGTTCCGGCCGCCGCCGCATGACCTGCCGCCAGCCTGAACCTGTCTTCCGACTTCCTTCTTTCCACCTGATCGAGCAACAAGGACGCACCGATGAACACTGCTGTGGATGCTGTCGAACGTACTGAAATCCTGATCATCGGTGCCGGACCGGCCGGTTCCGTCGCCGCAGCGATGCTGCGCCAGCAGGGCCGCCAGGTGCTGATGCTGGAGCGCCAGCAGTTCCCGCGCTTCTCCATCGGCGAAAGCCTGCTGCCGCAGAGCATGGAATACATCGAGGCCGCCGGCCTGCTGCAGGACGTGGTCGAAGCGGGCTTCCAGCACAAGAACGGTGCCGCCTTCGTGCATGGCGAGGCGCGTACCGCGTTCGACTTCAGGAAGAAGTTCTCGCGAGGCTGGGGCACCACCTATCAGGTGCAGCGCGCAGACTTCGACAACGTACTGGCGCGCGGCGCCGAGCGCATGGGCACCACGCTGCGCTTCGGCGATGAAGTGCTGTCGGTCGAAGCGGGCGAGCAGCCCGCGGTGACCGTGCGCCGCCCGGATGGCAGCGAATACCGCATCGAGGCCGATTTCATCCTCGACGCATCGGGCTTCGCGCGCCTGCTACCGCGCCTGCTGCAGCTGGAAACGCCGTCCAACTTCCCGGTACGCGGCGCGATCTTCTGCCACGTGCGCGACAACATTCCGGCCGAAGCGGACTTCGACCGCAACAAGATCCTGATCACCACCCACCCCGAACACATCGACGTCTGGTACTGGACGATCCCGTTCTCCAACGGCTGCTGCTCGCTGGGCGTGGTTGCCGAACCGTCGTTCTTCGAACGCTACGAGGGCGACGACCTGCAGAAGCTGCAGGCCATCGTCGGCGAGGACCCCAACCTGACCCGCCTGCTGGCCAACGCCGAATGGGCGGTGCTGCCGGTGCGCCGCATCACTGGCTACTCGGCCAACGTCAGTTCGCTGTGGGGCCCGGGCTACGCCCTGCTGGGCAATGCCGGCGAGTTCCTCGACCCGGTGTTCTCTTCCGGCGTCACCATCGCCTTCAAGTCCGCGCAGCTGGCCAGCGAATGCCTGGCGCGCCGCTATGCCGGTGAAACCGTCGACTGGGAAGCTGAATTCTCGATCCCGCTGCGTGCCGGCGTGAAGACCTTCCGCCGCTTCGTCGAAAGCTGGTACGAGGGCGGCTTCCAGAAGATCATCTACCACCCGCAGCAGCAGCCCGAAGTGCGCGACATGATCAGTTCCATCCTGGCCGGCTACGCCTGGGACACCAACAACCCGTATGTGGCCGACGAAAGCGGCCGCCGCATGCGCGTGCTGGAGCAGCTGTGCAGCGCCTGATCGCCCGTACCGCGGCCGTGCTGCTGTGCCTGCTGCTGGCCGCCTGTGCCGGCCGCATGCCCAAGCCATTGGTGGAACTGCCGCCGCTGCGCCTGTCGCCGGCCAGCCTGCCGGCGCCGTTGGCGCTGCAGCAGCAGCTGCATTTCCGTTTTGGCAGCCATGAGCGCGATCTCGACGCGCTGCTGGAAGCCGATGCGCAGCAGGTGCAGCTGGCGGTGCAGGCGATGGGCCAGACCGGCGTGCGCCTGCAGTGGGACGGCCAGCAGCTGACCCAGCAGCGCGCGCCGTGGCTGCCGCCGCAGGTACGTGCCGAGCGTGTGCTGGATGACCTGCAGTTCGCGCTGTGGCCGACCGCGGCCATCGCTGCCGCGCTGCCGGCCGGCTGGGAGGTCATCGACGACGGCCACCAGCGCCGCCTGTCGCGTGACGGCACGGTGTGGCTGCAGCTGCAGCGCCTGGACGATGGCAGCGTGCAGCTGGACAACCGCGCCGAAGGCTATGCGCTGCGCATCGAATCGATCGACATGGCCGGGTAGGACCGATGAGTGCACCGATCTACCTGAACGATCTGGGCGTGGTCTGCGCGCTCGGCGATGGCCGCGCCGCGGTCGCATCGGCGATGTTCGCCGATGTGCCGGGCGGGCTCAGCGACAACGACAGCCTGTTGCCGGGGCGCACCCTGGCGTTGGGAGAGGTACGCACGCCGCTGCCGGCGCTGGATGACCTGCCAGTGGCCCTGCGCGGGCGCAACAACGCCCTGCTGGACGTGGCGCTGGCGCAGATCGCACCGGCGGTGGCCGCCGCGATCGCCCGCCATGGTGCCGAGCGCGTGGCGGTGGTGCTGGGCACCAGCACCTCGGGCATTGGTGAATCCGAGCAGGCGTTGCGCAGCCACGCCGAACAGGGCCAGTGGCCGCAGGGCTTCGATTATGCCCAGCAGGAAATGGGCACCGCCGCGCAGTTCGTGCGCCAGCGCAGTGGTGCGCAGGGGCCGGCGTGGACACTGTCCACGGCGTGTTCGTCCAGTGCCAAGGCACTGATGTCGGCCGCGCGCATGTTGCGCGCCGGCATCGTTGATGCGGTGATTGCCGGCGGTGCCGATTCGCTGTGCCGCTTCACGGTGGCCGGCTTCAGCGCACTGGAATCGGTGTCGGCCCTGCGCTGCAATCCATTCTCGCGGCACCGCTCCGGCATCAACATCGGCGAGGGCGCCGCGCTGTTCCTGCTCACCCGCGAGCCCGGCCCGGTGTGCCTGGCGGGGTGGGGCGAATCGGCCGACGCCCACCACATGTCCGCCCCCGACCCGCAGGGAATGGGGGCCATCGACGCCCTGCAGCAGGCGCTGCTGCGCGCCGGCTGGGGCGCCGACGAAGTGGATTACGTGAACCTGCATGGCACCGCCACCGGGCACAACGATGCGATGGAAAGCCTGGCGGTCTCGCAGGTGCTTGGCCACAGCGTGCCAGCCAGTTCGACCAAGCCGCTGACCGGCCACACGCTGGGTGCCTCGGGTGCGATCGAGGCCGCGCTGTGCTGGATCCTGCTGGCCGAGAACCCGCAGCAGCAGCTGCCGCCGCACTGGTGGGACGGCGTGGCCGACCCCGCGCTGCCGGTGTTGCCGCTGGTCGCACCGGCCACCCGGCTGGCGCAGGCGCCGCGGCGGGTGCTGAGCAATTCGTTCGCCTTCGGCGGCAGCAATGCCGTGCTGGCGCTGGAGCGCCGATGAACACCTTGTACGCAATCGAGGACGTGGTGCCGCACCGCCAGGACATGTGCCTGCTGGAGCGCATCACGCAGTGGGACCAGGACACCCTCGAGGCCGAACTGGTGGTGCCCGAATCCGGCCTGTTCGTGGAGAACGGCGAAGTGCCGGCGTGGGTCGGCATCGAATACATGGCGCAGGCCATCGCGGCCTGGGCCGGCTGCCGTGCGCGCGCGGCCGGCAAGCCGCCGCAGCTGGGCTTCCTGCTCGGCAGCCGCCGCTACAGCAGCGCGCGCAGCAGCTTCCCCAGTGGTTCGCGGCTGCGCGTACAGGCGCGCTGCGAGCTGTTGGGTGACAATGGATTGGGGATGTTCGCCTGCCGCATCCTGGCAGGTGAGGACGAATGGGCGACAGCCAACGTGTCGGTGTTCGAACCGGCCGACGCGATGGCCTATCTGGAGAGTGGACAGGCATGACAGGGAATCGAAGCGTGCTGGTGACCGGCGCCAGCCGGGGCATCGGCCGGGCCATCGCGCTGCGCATCGCGCGTGATGGCTTCGACGTGGTGGTGCATTGCCGCAGCCGCCTGGAAGAAGCACAGGCCGTGGTGGCCGAGATCCAGGCCTTGGGCCAGCAGGCCCGCGTGCTGGCGTTCGACGTGGCCGACCGCGAGGCCGCACGCGCCGCGCTGGAGGCCGATGTCGAAGCGCACGGCGCGTACTACGGCGTGGTCTGCAATGCCGGCATCGCCCGTGATGGCGCCTTCCCGGCACTGTCGGCGGAGGATTGGGACCAGGTCATCCACACCAACCTGGATGGCTTCTACAACGTGCTGCATCCGCTGATCATGCCGATGGTGCGGCGGCGCAAGCCGGGCCGCATCGTCACCCTGTCGTCGGTATCCGGGCTGGCCGGCAACCGCGGCCAGGTCAACTACAGTGCCGCCAAGGCCGGCATCATCGGTGCCACCAAGGCCCTGGCGCTGGAACTGGCCAGCCGCCAGATCACCGTCAACTGCGTGGCCCCGGGCCTGATCGAGACCGAAATGCTCAACGATGAAGTGATCGAACACGCGCTCAAGCTGATTCCCGCCGGCCGCGTCGGTCGTCCCGACGAAGTGGCGGCGACGGTGGCGTTCCTGCTGTCCGAGCCGGCCGGCTACATCACCCGCCAGGTGATCTCGGTGAACGGGGGCATGCTCTGATGGCCGCCGATCGTCGCGTGGTGGTCACCGGTGCGGCCGCCATCAGTCCGCTCGGCCACGACTGGCCGACCATCGAGGCGCACCTGCGCAGCTGCCGCAACGCGGTGCGCGCGATGCCCGAGTGGAACGTCTATGCCGGGCTGAACACCAAGCTGGCCGCACCGGCGCAGGACTTCGAGCTGCCGCCGAACTACAACCGCAAGACCACCCGCTCGATGGGCAAGGTCGCGATCATGTCGGTGCGCGCTACCGAAGTGGCGCTGCGCGAAGCCGGCCTGCATGAACACCCGGTGCTGCGCAGCGGGCGGACGGGTGTGGCCTACGGCTCGTCCTCGGGCAGCCATGAGGCCACCGGAGAATTCGGCCGCATGCTGCACGAATTCACCACCGAAGGCATCAGTGCCACCACCTACCTGAAGATGATGAGCCATACCGCGCCGGTCAACATTGGCGTGTTCTTCGGTCTGTCCGGCCGCGTCTACACCACCTCCAGCGCCTGCACCTCGGGCAGCCAGGGCGTGGGAGCGGCCTATGAAGCGATCCGCAGCGGCAAGCAGACGGTGATGGTGGCCGGCGGCGCCGAACAGCTCGATGCCACCGCCGCTGCGGTGTTCGACACCCTGTTTGCCACCAGCACCCGCAACGATGCGCCGCAGACCACGCCGCGCCCGTTCGATGCCGGCCGCGATGGCCTGGTGCTGGGCGAGGGTGCCTGCACGCTGATCCTGGAAGACCTGGAGCACGCCCAGGCGCGCGGTGCCACCATTCTTGCCGAGGTGGTCGGCTACGGCACCAACAGCGACGGCCAGCACGTCACCCAGCCCAGCGCCGACACCATGGCCCAGGCCATGCACCTGGCGCTGGAGGATGCGGGCCTGGAGGCGGCGCAGATCGACTACGTCAGCGCCCACGGCACCGCCACCGATCACGGCGACATCGCCGAGACCCAGGCCACCGCGCAGGTATTCGGCAGCCGCATGCCGATCAGCTCGCTGAAGAGCTACGTCGGCCACATGCTGGGCGCCTGTGGTGCGTTCGAGGCCTGGATGAGCATCGAGATGATGCGTGCCGGCTGGTTCGCGCCCACCCTGAACCTGGCCGAGGTCGATCCACGCTGCGGCCAGCTCGACTTCATCACCGGGCAGGGCCGCGAACTGCAGGCCGAGTACGTGATGAGCAACAACTTCGCCTTCGGCGGCATCAACACCTCGCTGGTGTTCCGCCGCTGGCCCGAGACGGGCGCTTATACCAATCTGACCCTCCCACGGATCTCACCCTTGATCACCTTGCTGTAATCGCATCGTCGACAATACAATGCCCTGTAAAAACACTCCCAAGAAAGTAAAGTTGTTCCTGGGGTCCTCAGGATCGCGAACGAACCAGAA
>NZ_RXLZ01000004.1 GCF_003970865.1 Stenotrophomonas maltophilia
CCGGCTTTTCCCCGCCCGGGTTGCCGTTACATGGGAAGAAGAGGAGGAGTCAGGATACTCTCGTCGACGGAGTGGTCCACCAGGCGTTCACCGTACGTATTTCTTTTCCGGGGCAGTGTTGTGTTTTTGGGGGTGTGGTTTCAAGGAGAAAGCGGGATACGGGATAGGCGTCCCTGTCGTGGGCTCGGAGATGTGTATAAGGGACAGGCTGATCGTGATCACGCTGCTGGTGATGCCGACCGTCATCCACCGCGCGATGCGTGGCGTGCGCCGCTCCGCGCAACAGGCCAAGGAGCTGGACATCGGCCAGCCGGGCGCGCGGCTGGATGCGCAGCTGGTGTCGACCGAGGTCGCACCCTTGGTGGAAGCCTTCAACGACGCGATCGACAAGGTGCAGCAGGGGTATGCGGCGCGTGACAAGTTCCTTGCCGATGCCGCGCACGAGCTGCGTGTGCCGATTGCAGTGGTGCAGGCACGCCTGTCGCAGCTGCCGCAGGGCGAGTTGAAGTCGCAACTGCTGACCGACGTGGCGCGGCTCGGCAACGTCGCCGAGCACCTGCTTGACCTGCAGCGACTTGATCGCAATGTCGGCGCACTGCAGCGGCTGGATCTGGCGTTGCTGGTGCGTGAAGCGGCCGCCGATCTGGCGCCGCTGGTGGTCGGTGCCGGTTACGGCTTCGAAGTGGATGCACCGGAGGTTCCGGTGTGGATCCACGGCGACAGCCTGGCGCTGGGCCGGGTGATCGCCAACCTGGTGCACAACGCCATCGTCCACGGCGGCGGGCGCGGCACCATCTGCGTGCGCCTGGATGCACGCGGCCTGCTGGAAGTCAGCGATCAGGGCGCCGGTATTCCGGTGAGCGACCGTGAAGCGATCTTCGAGCCGTTCCATCGCCTGCGCGCGGCGGGCAGTGGCAGTGGCCTGGGCCTGCATCTGGTGAAGGAAATCGTGCAGCATCACGGCGGCTCGGTCAGTGTCGGCGAGGCTGCCGGCGGCGGTGCCAGCTTCCGGGTCAACTTCCACCGCGGCACCGTCCGGCGCTGACAGCCGCGCGGGGAAAACCCCGATAGGCAGCCTGTCACGCCTGGCGGCAGGCTGGTGGAATGGTTTCCGAACGTTCCGCGCCGGCCCTGTTCGGCCCCGGCTGCGCCGCCGGCCTGGTGCTGGGTGCGCTGGCCTGCGTGCAGATGCCGGCGCTGCTGCCGCTGTGGCTGAGCGTGCCGATGGCGGTTGCCGGCGGCGCGGGCTGGCTGCTGCGCTGGCGAGGCCGCAGCTGGGCTGCAGGCATGCTCGGCCTGGCATGGGCAACAGTGCACGGGCAGTGGACCCTGCACGGCCAGCTACCACCCGGCGCGCCGCCGCAGGATGTGCAGGTGCGCGGGCGGGTCGCCGATCTTCCGCAGCGGGGACCCGGCTACACGCGTTTCGTGCTGCATGTGGATGAGGCCGATACGCTGCCAGCGCTGCGTGGCAAGCGCCTGCAGGTCACCTGGAACGACCCGTGGCGCGGATCGTCAGCGCACGAGGCCGAGGGCGGACGCCATGCGGTTCGTGCGGGATCGGATTGGCAGTTGTCGTTGCGCGTGCGCGCGCCACGCTCGCGGATCAATCCCGGCGGCTTCGATGGCGAACGCCATGCATTGCTGCGCGGTATTTCCGGCAATGGCACGGTGCGCGACCCGGGCGCTGCGCATGAGCGCGCACCGGCGCAGGGCCTGTCGGCCTGGCGCGCGCGCAGCAGTGACGCCATCGCCACGCAGGTGGCACACCCTGCCGCGCGGTTCGTGCAGGCCTTGGCACTGGGCGACACCCGTGGCCTGTCCGATGCCGACTGGGAGCACCTGCGCGCGCTGGGCCTGACCCATCTGGTTGCCATCTCCGGCTTTCACGTGGGCGTAGTGGCTGGCTTCGGCGTACTGCTGTGTCGCGTGTCGTGGTGGCTGTGCCCGGTGTTGGGACGGTACCGGCCACGGCCGCAGGCGGCGGCATGGGGCGCGGCGCTGGCCGCAGCCGCCTATGCCGTGGCAGCCGGCGGCGCGCTGCCGACGGTGCGCGCGGCGCTGATGATTGGGCTGGTGGCACTGGCCCGGGCCGGACGTCGCCCGGTGGGTGCGGGGCAGGGGCTGGCCCTGGCCGCGATGGTGATGCTGCTGCCGGCACCGCTATCGGTGTTGTCGGCCGGCTTCTGGCTCAGCTTTTGCGGGGTGCTGTGGCTGCTGTGGTGCCTGCCGCGAACCGGGCCGGAGGGCGTCGGTGGGGGCCTGCGCGGCTTCCTGGCTGCCCAGGGCGTAGCCAGCCTCGGCCTGTTGCCGCTGTGCGTGGCCCTGTTCGGCGGCACCGCGCGGTTGGGGCCGCTGGTCAATCTGCCGATCATCCCGTGGTGGACCCTGCTGGTGGTGCCGTTGTCGTTGCTGGGTACCGGGCTGCAGGTGCTGCATGACGGTGCCGGGCGTTGGGCCTGGCGTGCCGCTGCCTGGCTGTTCGAGCTGAGCTGGCAGGCGCTGCAGCCACTGGCGCTGCACCCGCAGGCGATGTGGTGGTTGGCCGAGGCGCCGCGCTGGGCCGTACCGGCGGCATTGGCGGGGGTGTTCTGGTGGCTGCTGCCCCGCGGCGCCGGCGGTGGCCTGGCGGGCCTGCTGTTGTGCCTGCCGCTGCTGTGGCCCGCCCGGCATGCGCCGGCCGAGGGGGAACTGGAGCTGCTGGTGCACGACGTAGGGCAGGGCACTGCGGTGCTGGTGCGTACGGCGCGGCACGCGCTCTGGTACGACGTGGGGCCGCCGACCGGCGGCGAAGGCAACGAACGCATTCTGGTCCCGGCCCTGCGCGCGCTCGGCCAGGGGCCGCCCCGGCAGGTGATGCTCAGCCATGACCATCTTGATCACACCGGCAGCCTGCCCAGCCTGCGCCGGCAGCTGCCCGGTCTGCAGCTGCTGGCGCCACCCGGCAGCACCATCGCTGGCGCCACGCCCTGCCAGCAGGGGCTGCGCTGGCAGTGGGACGGGGTCGATTTCCAGGTCCTGCACCCGGCGCCGGGCAGTCGCCAGGCCGAGAACGAGGACAGCTGCGTGCTGCGCATCGCCAGCCGTCATGGCGTGGTCCTGCTGCCGGGTGACATCGGCCGACCGGCCGAGCGGACGCTGCTGCAGGCGTCTCCGGCCGCGCTGAAGGCGGATGTGGTGCTGGTGCCGCACCATGGCAGCGGCGGCAGCTCCAGCGCGCCGTGGGTTGAGGCCGTGGCGCCACGGCTGGCGGTGGTCTCGGCCGGGCACCGCAACCGCTTCGGGCACCCCCGCCAGGACGTGGTCCAGCGCTGGCAGGCGCAAGGGGCCGAGGTACTGGCCACGGCCGATTCCGGGGCGATCCGCATATGGCTTGGCGCACAAGGGCTGCAGCTGCGTGAACAGCGCATCCACGCATCCCGCTGGTGGGATGCCGCTGGGCGGGCGCGGTCGGCTGCTATCCTATCGCCGATCGAACAAGCGGCCGTTGGGCCGGAGGGTTGAAACGTGTGGGAACTGGTCAAGGCCGGTGGCTGGCCGATGGTGCCGCTGCTGCTGTTGGGCGTACTGGCTTTGGCGATCATCCTGGAGCGTTTCTGGTCCCTGCGACGTACTGAAGTGCTGCCGCCCGGCCTCGGCCAGGAAGTGCGCAACTGGGCGGCACGCGGCAAGCTCGACCCGGCCCACCTGCAGACCCTGCGTGCGAACTCGCCGCTGGGCGCGCTGCTGGCCGCGGCGCTGGAAGCGCGCAACCGCCCGCGTGACCAGATCCGCGAGCGCATCGAAGACACTGGCCGCCACCTGGTGCATCGCATGGAGCGTTTCCTAAACGCGCTGGGCACCATCGCTTCGGCCGGGCCGCTGCTGGGCCTGCTGGGCACGGTGATCGGCATGATCCAGATGTTCCTGGGCATCCTCGACCACGGCGTGGGTGATGTGAACCAGCTGGCCGGTGGTATCGGCAAGGCATTGGTGTGCACCGCCACCGGCATGATCGTCGCCATTCCGGCGCTGATGTTCCACCGCTATTTCAAGGGCCGCATTCACGGCTACGTGGTGGAAATGGAGCAGGAAGCCAGCGCGCTGCTGGATACGCTCGACGGCCGCCCCGGGGTGATGAACCCTGCCGCTGCCACGCGCCCGGCCGGCGCGGCCACGGCGAAGGCCTGATCGATGCGTATCGGCAACGACCGATCCCAGGATGAGCCGCATATCGACCTGGTGCCACTGATCGACGTCATCCTGGTGTTGATCATCTTCTTCGTGGTCACCACCACCTTCGACGCGCGCTCGACCCTCCAGGTGGAGCTGCCCACGGCCAGCCAGCAGCCCAGCAATGAGCCGCCGCGCTCGTTGAGCGTGCTGATCAACGCCGAAGGCCGCTACTTCATCAATGACCAGGAAGTGCTGCGCAGCGACGTCGAGTCGGTCAAGCAGACCATCGCGGCCGTTGCTGGCAGCGACCGCACCCAGCCGGTGCTGTTGCGTGCCGATGCCCGCACGCCCTATCAGGCCGTGGTGACCGTGCAGGATGCGCTCGGTCAGCTCGGTTTCCGCCGTATTGCCATTGCAACAGCACCCGAGGTGCGTCCATGAGTTCCAAACACGCGCCGGTGTGGCCGATCTACAAACGTCTGCTGGGGTATACCCGCGCCTATTGGGGCCTGATGGTCGCCGCCGTCATCGCCATGGTGGTGGAGTCGGTGGCCGGTTACCACTTCACAAAGCTGATGGAGCCGCTGGTCAACCGTGGCTTCGTCAATCCCGAACCGAAAATGGCGGTGATCCTGCCGCTGACCATCCTCGGCCTGTTCCTGATGCGCAGCGCCGCCACCTGGGTCAGCGACTACGCGCTGGCCAAGACCGGCCGCAGCGTGGTGCGCGACCTGCGTGAGCAGGTGCTGGCCAAGTACCTGCACCTGCCGTCCTCGCATTTCGATACCGAATCGACGCCGGTGATGGTCAGCCGCCTCAACTTCGATACCGAGCAGGTCACCCAGGCCAGCGCCGATGCACTCAAGACCGTGGTTGCCGACACCCTGACCATCATCGCCATGCTGGCGGTGATGCTGCAGATGAGCGTCAAGGTGACCGTGGCCATGCTGGTGGTGGTGCCGATGATCGGCGTGATCGTGTCCTACGTCGGCAAGCGCTACCGCCGTATCAGCCGCGGCATCCAGGACGGCATGGGCACGATGGCGCAGACCGCCGAGCAGTCGCTGGCGGCCCAGCAGGAAGTGAAGGTGCACGGCACCCAGCAGCACGAAATGTCGCGCTATTCGCGCCTGGCCAACCGCATGCTGGCGCTGAACATGAAGGTGGAAATCACCCGTGCCGGTGCCTCCAGCGTGGTCCAGTTCCTGGCCGCGCTGGCGCTGGCGGTGATCGTCTGGGTGTCGACCCGCGAAGCACTGGCAGGCCGCCTCAATGCCGGCCAGTTCATGGGCCTGATGATCTCCATGACAGCGATCATCCCGTCGCTGCGCCGCCTGACCAGCGTGCAGTCCTCGATCTCCCGCGGTGTGTCCGCCGCCGAACGCCTGTTCGACATCCTCGACATGCCGGTCGAGCGCGACGAAGGCCGCAACACGGTGCAGCGCGTGCGTGGCGAACTGGCCTTCGAGCACGTCATGCTGCGTTACCGCGAAGACAGTGGCATCGCCCTGGACGACATCAGCTTCGTGGCCAAGCCGGGTACGGTCACCGCCATCGTCGGTCGATCCGGCAGTGGCAAGACCAGCCTGATCCGGCTGGTGCCGCGCTTCTATGAACCCAGCGGTGGGCGCATCACCCTCGATGGGGTGGCACTGGACGACTATCCGCTGGCTGACCTGCGTCGCCAGGTGGCGATGGTCGGGCAGAAGGTCATGCTGTTCGACGACACCATCGGCGCCAACATCGCCTACGGCATGGACGCGACCGATGAACAGATCCGGGCGGCGGCCGAAGCCGCAAACGCCTGGGAGTTCATCGCACGCATGCCGCAGCAGCTGCAGACCCCGGTGGGCGAGAACGGCGCGCTGCTGTCCGGTGGCCAGCGCCAGCGCCTGGCGATCGCCCGTGCGATCCTGCGCGACGCCCCGATCCTGATCCTCGATGAAGCTACCGCCGCGCTCGACAACGAATCCGAGCGCCTGGTGCAGGACGCACTGCAGCGCCTGATGCCCGAGCGCACCACGCTGGTGATCGCGCATCGCCTGTCGACCATCGAGCATGCTGACCAGGTGCTGGTGATGGACCACGGTCGCATCGTCGAGCGCGGTACCCACAAGGAGCTGCTCACCATGGGTGGCCTGTACCAGCATCTGCACAGCATGCAGTTCCGCGAAAGGCAGGACTGATGGCCGGCAAGGGCACCCAGACCCCGCCGTACTGGTACGACGGCAGCCCGGTTCCGTGGGCGATGCGCCTGCTGGCGCCGCTGTATGCCGGCGTCACTGCGCTGCGCCGGCGCGCCTATCGGCGTGGCTGGCGCAAGCGTTACACGCTGCCGGTGCCGGTCATCGTGGTCGGCAACATCACCGCCGGCGGTACTGGCAAGACGCCGCTGACCATCGCGCTGGTGGAGCGCCTGCGTACCGCCGGCTGGAAGCCGGGCGTGGCCAGTCGTGGCTACGGCCGCGAAGATGCCGACAAGCCGCTGTGGGTAAAGGCCGATACGCCGACCGCCAAGGGCGGTGACGAGCCGGTGCTGATTGCCTGGAAGACTGGCGTGCCGGTACGCGTGGACAGTGATCGCGTTGCTGCCGGCAAGGCGCTGATCGAGGCCGGCTGCGATGTGATCGTCTGCGACGACGGCCTGCAGCACTATCGGCTGGCGCGTGACATCGAAATCGAAGTGGTCGATGCGCAGCGCCGCTACGGCAATGGCCGGATGATCCCGGCCGGGCCGTTGCGCGAGCCGGTCAGCCGCGCCAGCGAGTGCGACTTCCGCGTGGTGAATCTCGGCCAGGCCGATGAGGAATCTGCAGCCCGGGCCTGTGGTTTCGGCCAGTGGCCGATGGCCCTGCACATCGACAGCGCACAACCGCTGGCCGGAGGCCGTGCCCGTCCGCTGTCGTATTTCAAGGGCCAGCGCGTGCACGCGGTGGCCGGCATCGCCCACCCGCAGCGCTTCTTCGACATGCTGCGCGCGCGTGGCATCGGCGTCGTGCCGCATGCCTTCGCTGACCATCAGGCCTATCAGCCGCAGGACCTGTCCTTCGGCAGCCAGTTGCCGGTGCTGATGACCGAAAAGGACGCGGTGAAATGCCGTGCGTTCGGCAATGACTGGCACTACGCGGTCCCGCTGCGCGCCGAGCTGCCTGCCGCATTCTGGGTGGCGCTGACCGACCGCCTGGACAAGCTGCGACCGAACTGAGTGGCGCGGCGGCGCTTGCATTCATGCGCCGCCGGCCGCATTCCCGTTGTAACGAGCCTGCCGAGTATCGCCCCATGACCGAATTCGTCGTCGCCATCCCGGCCCGCTATGCCGCCTCGCGGCTGCCGGGCAAGCCGCTGCGCCTGCTGGGCGGTGAGCCGCTGGTGCTGCATGTGGCGCGCCGCGCGCTGCAGGCCGGTGCCGGTGAGGTCTGGGTCGCTACCGACGATCAGCGCATTGCCGACGCACTGTCCGGCCTGGCCGAAGTGAAGGTGGCAATGACCGCCACCTCGCATGCCTCCGGTACCGACCGCCTTGCCGAGTGCGCGCGCATCGCCGGCTGGGCCGACGACACCGTGGTGGTCAATCTGCAGGGCGATGAACCGTTCGCGCCCGCGGCAGGCATCCGCGCGGTGGCCGAGGCGCTGCTCGATGGCAACGCGCCGATGTCGACCCTGGCGACCGCCGTGGAGGATGCAGAAACCCTGTTCGATCCGAACGTGGTGAAGCTGGTGCGCAACGTGCGCAACGAGGCGATGTACTTCAGCCGCGCGCCGATCGCCTGGCATCGCGATGGCTTTGCACGCAGCCGCGACACGCTGCCGGCCGGTCACAACTGGCTGCGCCACATCGGCATCTACGGCTATCGCGCCGGTTTCCTGCAGCAGTTCGCGGCGATGCCGCCGGGCCAGCTGGAGCAGGTCGAATCGCTGGAACAACTCCGCGTGCTGGAAGCGGGCTTCCCGATCAGCGTGGCGATCTCACCCGAACCGTTCCCGCCGGGCATCGACACGCCCGAGGATCTGGAGCGCGCCGAAGCACTGCTGCAGACGCTGGCTGCCCGATGAAGCTGCTGGTCGTCTGCCTCGGCAACATCTGCCGTTCGCCGATGGCCGAAGGTGCGCTGCGCGCACGCCTGGAGGCCTCGCCGCTGGCCGGGCAGGTGCAGGTCGATTCGGCCGGCACCGGCGACTGGCATGTGGGCGAGCCGCCGGACCGGCGTGCGATCGCCTGCGCGGCCGGGCACGGCGTGGACATCGGCGGCCTGCGTGCACGCCAGCTGCAGGCCGTGGATTTCGACCGTTTCGACTGGATCCTGTGCGCCGACGAGGCCAACCTGCGTGATGCCGGCCGCCTCGCTACGCCCTCCCAGCGCGAGCGGCTGGCGCTGTACCTGCCGTGGTCCGGCGGGCAGGGCAGAGGGGCGATCCCGGACCCGTACACCGGCGGCAGTGAGCATTTCGAACAGGTCTGGACATTGGTCGACGATGCTGCAAAACGTGCCGTGGCACGACTGTTGCATGACGCCGACTCCGGCATAATCGGGCCATGAACGTCCAGCCCGTCCCGGACCTGCCCGAGTTCGCCACCTGGCTCAATGCCACCCCCTGCACCCTGACCGAACTGCGCGGTCGGCCGGTGGCGCTGTTGTTCGTCAACGCCGCCTCCGCCTGGAGTGCGCAACGCCTGGCCGAATTCGGCCAATGGCTGTCGCGCCACCCCGGCAAGCTGCAGCCGCTGGTGCTGCAGGTGCCGCGCTTCGACTTCGAACGCGACGCCGGTGCTGCACTGAAGCTGCTGCGTCGCCAGGGCCTGACGATGCCGGTACTGCTCGATGCCGACTGGGATGGTTGGCGCCGCTTCGGCATCACCGCCTGGCCGACGCTGGTGCTGCTGGATGCGCAGGGCCGCGAGCAGCAACGGCTGGTCGGGCAGGGGGCACCCGGTGAGCTGGAGCGCGCCTTGAACGCGCTGTGCGAAGGTGCACCGTCGGCACCGCCGCGTGGCGGCAGCGAACTGCACCCGGAACCCCGCCAGGCGCTGCGCTTCCCGCTGGGCCTGGCAGTCAGTACCGAACGCCTGTACATCGCCGACAGCGGCCACCACCGCATCCTCGAATGCAGCCATGGCGGCCGTATCCTGCGCCAGTTCGGGCTGGGCACCGCCGATTTCATGGACGGCAACCTCGCCGAAGCGGCGTTTCATCGCCCGCAGGCGCTGGTGCTGGAACGCGATTCGCTGTACGTCGCCGATACCGGCAACCATGCCGTGCGCCGCATCAACCTGCTGACCGGCATCGTCGATACGTTGTGTGGCAACGGGCGTCCCGGGGCGCCGGTGGAAGGTCCGGTCGCGCAGGCGCGGCAGGTCTCGCTGGACCATCCGGTCGGCCTGGCCATCGCCGACAACCAGTTGCACATCGCCATGGCCGGCGACAACCGCATCTGGAGCTACCACCTGGGCCAGCGCAGCCTGCAATGGCGGGCGGGTAGTGGTTCCATCGACGAGCGTGATGGCAGCGGCCATCTGGCTGCGTTCGCGCAGCCGACCGCGCTGGCCGTGGTGCAGCAGGTGCTGTACGTGGCCGATGCATTGGGTTCCTCGATCCGCGCGCTGCAGTTGCGCGGCGACCTGGTGCAGACGCTGGTGGGGCAGGGGCCGTGGCGCTTCGGCAGCGAAGACGGCCCGCGTGCGGACGCCAGCCTGCAGTTCCCGCAGGCGATCGCGCTCAGCCCGGATGCACCGCTGCTGTGGATTGCCGATACCGGCAACGGTCGCCTGCGCACGCTGCGCCTGGGTGGCGGTGAACTGACCACCCAGCCGCTGCCGCGCCGCCTGCATGGCCCGGCGGGGTTGGCGGTAGGCGCCGGTGCGGTGTGGATCGCCGAGACCGACGCCCACGCCGTGCTGCGCTTCGATCCCGACAGCGGCGTGCTCAGCGAAGTGCCGATCAGCGAATGACCGACGTTCCCGCTCCGGTCTTCGACGGCAAGGCCTTCGCGGCCCAGCTCAGCACCGCCCCTGGCGTGTATCGCATGTACGCGGCCGACGACACCCTGCTGTACGTGGGCAAGGCGCGCGCACTGCGCAACCGCGTCGGCAGCTATTTCAACGGCAGCCCGAAGAACGCGCGGATCATGTCGATGATCTCGCAGATCACGCGCATGGACGTGACCGTGACGCGCTCGGAAGCCGAGGCGTTGCTGCTGGAAAACCAGCTGATCAAGTCGCTGTCGCCGCGTTACAACGTCTCGCTGCGCGACGACAAGACCTATCCACATGTGCTGCTGACCCGCGAGGACTGGCCGCGCATCGCCCTGCATCGTGGCCCGCGTGCCATTCCCGGCCGCTACTTCGGGCCGTACCCCGGCGTGACCGCGGTACGCGAAACGCTGAACCTGATGCACAAGCTGTTCAAGCTGCGCAGCTGCGAGGACAGCGTGTTCCGCAACCGTTCGCGGCCGTGCCTGCAGTACCAGATCGGCCGTTGCAGCGCGCCCTGCATGGAGCTGGTGCCGGCGCCGGACTACGCCGAATCGGTGCGCCGCGCGGCGCTGTTCCTGGAAGGCAAGAGCGACGAACTGACCCGTGAGCTGGGCGAGCAGATGCAGGCCGCCAGCGAGGCGCTGGAGTTCGAGCAGGCCGCGCGCCTGCGCGACCTGATCTCCTCGCTGCGCAGCATGCAGACCCGTCAGTACGTGGACGGTCGCGCCGCCGACCTGGACGTACTGGCGGTGGCCATGCAGGGCTCGCAGGCCTGCGTGCTGCTGCTGGCCTTCCGTGATGGCCGCAACCTCGGCACCCGCCCGTTCTTCCCGCGCACCAATGGCGAAGAGAGCCCGGAGGAAGTGCTGGCCGCGTTCGTCTCGCAGTACTACATCGAATTCGAGCCGCCGCGCGAGATCCTGCTGGACCGCGAGATTCCCGACGCCGACCTGCTGGTTGCTGCGCTGTCGGCCTCGGCCGAGCGCAAGGTGCAGCTGAAGTGGAACGTGCGCGGCGAGCGTGCCGGCTACGTGGAACTGGCCAGCCGCAACGCGCAGCTGACCCTGGCCACCGAACTCAACAGCCGCAACGCGCAGCACGCGCGCAGCGATGCACTGCGCGACATGCTGGGCCTGGCCGAGCCGGTCAAGCGTGTTGAATGTTTCGATATCAGCCACACCCTGGGCGAGGCCACCGTAGCCTCGTGCGTGGTGTTCGACGCCGCCGGTCCGGTGCGCGCGCAGTATCGCCGCTTCAACATCAGCGGCATCGAGCCGGGCGATGACTACGCCGCCATGCGCCAGGCCATCGACCGCCGCTTCCGCCGTGCGGTGGAAGAGCAGGGCGTGCTGCCGGACGTGCTGCTGATCGACGGTGGCGCCGGGCAGCTGGCGCAGGCCCAGGCCGCACTGGCCGACCTGGGTGTGGAAGGCGTGCTGCTGGTGGGTGTGGCCAAGGGCGTGGAGCGCCGCGCCGGCCACGAGGCGTTGGTGATGCCCGATGGCCGCGAGCTGCGCCCGGGCGCGGCCAACCCGGCGCTGCAGTTCATCCAGCAGGTGCGCGATGAGGCGCACCGCTTCGCCATCACCGGCCATCGTGGCCGCCGCCAGAAGGCGCGGATGACCAGCAAGCTGGAGGACATCCCCGGTATCGGGCCGCGCCGTCGCGCCAGCCTGCTCAAGCATTTCGGCGGCCTGGTCGGCCTGAAAGCCGCTGGCGAAGCGGAAATCGCCAAGGTGGAAGGCATCAATGACGCCCTCGCGGCACGTATCTACGCTAACCTGCACGGGTTGGCCACGCCTGATGCGGCCGAGTAGAGAGAGAAGCACGCAAGCATGAAGTTGACCCTGCCCACCTGGCTGACGTTGTTGCGGATCGTGATGATCCCGGTGCTGGTGCTGGTGTTCTACCTGCCCTACACCTGGACCAACTTCGCTTCGGCGGCGATCTTCGGCCTGGCCGCGATCACCGACTGGCTCGACGGCTGGATCGCACGCCGTTACCAGCTGGAGTCGGCCTTCGGCGCCTTCCTCGACCCGGTCGCGGACAAGCTGATGGTGGCAGTGGCGCTGTTCCTGATCGTGCAGGGCCACCCGACGCCGTGGATGGCGTTCTGGGCGGCGGTCATCGTCGGCCGCGAGATTGCGGTATCGGCGCTGCGCGAATGGATGGCTGAGCTGGGCCAGCGCGCCAAGGTGCGCGTGGCGATGATCGGCAAGGTCAAGACCACCGCGCAGATGGTCGCGCTGTTGTGCCTGCTGTATTCGGTGGCCCCCAACGTGCCGGTGGAAGACATCTGGATGGGCTGGCCGGTGTTCCACATCGGCGACTGGACCCTGGCGATCGCCGCGGTGCTGACCCTGTGGTCGGGCCTGCAGTACCTGCACGCCGCCTGGCCGAGCTTGCGTGATGACGAGCGCGCGGCGCGCGAGCGTGCGCGGCAGAAGAAGCTGGGCAACTGAGCCCATCGATTCGCCCATCCACGCATGGCGTGGATCTACTCGACGCGCTGGACGGATCTACGGTGATGCCCCATCCACGCATGGCGTGGATCTACTGGAAATGCTGCATCCACGGATGGTGCGGATCCATCGGTTTGTGGGGATGCTGTAGTAGATCCACGCCATGCGTGGATACGCAATGCAAGGTGCCTCGCAGACCCTGAGAAAAAGCGCTTGACGCCATCCTTGGAATAGGTAAAATTTCGCCTCCCAAGCGGGAATAGCTCAGTTGGTAGAGCGCAACCTTGCCAAGGTTGAGGTCGCGAGTTCGAGTCTCGTTTCCCGCTCCAGATTCAAGAAAAACGCTCCCGCAAGGGAGCGTTTTTCGTTTGCGCGGCGGTGTCCGTGCAGATCAATCATCATCCTGCGCCGCCGCGCGCGAACGCATGCCGGTGATGCGCGCTTCTTCGCGTGCTACCTGGCGGTCCGCAAACCACTCCTGCACATCCCCTGCGAAGCTCGCCGGGCGCCCCTTGCCCTGCACGCCCTCGGCAATCGAGGCCAGGCTGGAACGTGCCAGTTCTTCGCGCATGGCCTTCTGCGCGTTGATCATTACCGCGTGGATGCCGCACACGCCACGGTTGGCCCATCGCGGCGGGCTGCCATCGAACAGCGCACAGCGCCCACGGATTTCCTGGCAGTCGAACAGTGCCTTCTGCCCCTCAACGGCGTCGACCACATCCAGCACGCTGATGTCTTCGGGCGCACGCGCCAACTGGTAGCCGCCACGGATACCACCAGTGGACTCAACGATGCCGGCCTTCTCCAGCTTGGGGAAGATCTTTGCCATGAAGGCCGCAGGCACGCCCTGCAGTTCGGCCAGGTCGCGGCTGCTGGGACGTTGTTCCAGCGGCGGGACCAGCCAGAGCAGGCAGTGCAGGGCGTACTCGACGCCCGTTCCGATGTGGGCCATGGAACCGGTCCAGGAAAATATAACGCGGACTATAGGGGCCTGAGTTACCCGCCGCAACCCTTCGGAGCTTCATGCAGATCTTTGATTTCATTGGCGTTGTGGCTGGGGAAGGGCGTAGGGCAGGTAGGTGCTGGCCTGAACGGTGCCGCCATCAGGTGCTTGCACCACATAACGCGGACTCATATGATCCGTGTTATGTGGTGCGTCGCTACAGCACATCACCCACGCCCGTGCCGACCGCGCATGAAGGCGCCTGAACCCCGATTCCCAGAAGGATTTCCCTCCGTGTCTCAACGCATTCTTGTCATCGGCGCCGGCTTTGCCGGCATGTGGAGCGCGCTCGCCGCCGCCCGTCTTCTCGACCAGGCCGCGCGCCATGATGTGGAGGTCGTGCTGGTTGCGCCGTCGCCGGAACTGCATGTGCGCCCGCGCCTCTACGAAAAGGGACCGGAGCGCATGAAGGCGCCGCTGCAGGCCATCTTCGATGCCGTGGGCGTGCGCTACCTTGCCGGCCGCGTCGAACACATCGACGTCGCCAACCAGCAGGTGCAGGTGGTGGGCACGGGTGCCGATGCCGCAGCGCAGACGCTGCACTACGACCGCCTGGTGCTGGCCGCCGGCAGTCGCCTGAACTGCCCGCCCATCCCCGGCTTGCAGCAGCACGCCTTCAACGTCGATCAGATTGCCGATGCGGCGCGCCTGCAGGCGCACGTGGAAGGTCTTGCTGATCGCCCGCACAGTGTTGCCCGCAATACGGTGGTGATTGCAGGCGCAGGTTTCACTGGCATTGAAACGGCGGCCGAAATGCCCGCGCGCCTGCGCGAGGTGCTGGGTGCCGATGCGGCCGTGAACGTCATCATGGTCGAGCGCGCCGATGCGCTGGGCCCGGACCTGGGGGAGGGGCCGCGACCGGTCATCACCCAGGCCCTGACCGAACTAGGTGTGTCCTGGCGCCTGGGCTCGGGCGTCGCCTGCGTGGACGCCGACGGTGTCACTCTGGAGAACGGTGAACGTATCGACGCGGCCACCATTGTGTGGACGGCCGGTGCACGTGCCAGTGCGTTGACTGCTCAGATTCCCGGCCAGCACGACGCGGTGGGTCGCCTGCACGTGGACCGCACTCTCAAGGCGAAGGGTGTCGACGCGGTGTTCGCCACTGGCGACTGCGCGCATGCCGCCACCGATGACGAGGGCAACGTGGCGATGATGTCCTGCCAGCACGCGATGAACCTGGGGCGCTCCGCCGGACACAACGCCGCGGCTGACCTGATCGGGGAAGCGACGATTCCGTATGCGCAGCCCAAGTACGTGACCTGCCTGGACCTGGGGCCGTGGGGTGCTGTCTACACCGAGGGCTGGGATCGACAGGTGGTGCTGTCCGGCGCTGAAGCCAAGGCGCTCAAGACCCGGATCAACACCGAATGGATCTACCCGCCCAGTGGTGAGCGTGCTGAGATCCTGGCGTCGGCGGATCCGCTGCGGATTGTTGTGGCCTGACGGCGTTGGGAACTCGAGAATGGCGCTCGCAAAGGGGGCGTCATTCTTCTGGATCATCCAGCATCGCGCCAATCGGCTTCTGGGCATGGAGGATCCGCTGCGGGCATGGCTGACCATCAATCTCACGCCAGGCCACCTCATGCGGTCCAACTAATTTCATCGATTGAACCTGCCTTCGATGATTCGATGGATGCGTGATCGAGGGAGATGCTGTTTGACTTCCTTTCATCAATTTCAAGCTGGTTCCTGAAGTTGACGCTTATCGGGAGCGAGTTCGCCTTCTCGCTCAGTTCCCTTGTGACCAGGGTCGTGCTTGTTCCAGAACTTTTTGTCAGTTCTTCTATTGCCAAGTTGAAGATGTGGTCACCTTCAACGTTGCTCAGGATGTACTCAAGATCGCCTGTATCTCTCTTTCTTATGAACGAGAGAAGCAAGTGAAGCGAAAGGATAAACTGTTGGCCGAGATGATCGGCTTCAGTGCATTCATCTTCACGCGGTACGCTGTTCGAGTTGAGATACTTCCTGAGTGTCTTCTTCGTGGTGAAACTCGGAGGGGAGCCTGTTTCGACGGTAATCCATAGTGCGTCAAGGAACGCTCGTGCCGGTTCCTCTGAGTAGTAGGAGGTGCGCCGGAAAAGGTGAGCGAGGCGCTCGGTCGAGTAGAGGGCTTTCAATAGCTCTCGGCAGTGGTTTTCTGTCAGTTTCGTTTGCACTTCTTCCTGGCGCGCCTGTGGCAGTACTGAGCGGTCGGGCGACTATCGATGAGCGTCCCGGTGCCGTCCATGCAACTTGTCTGAAATGGGCCTGCCACTCAGGGCTATTCATGGCTTCATCCCCACTTCACCGCCACCCCATCACCTCACCGCGCAGTCGTTCGAAGCTGCATCTCCAATCCTCCAGGGCGATGCAGCAATGCCTCACACTCCCTCCGCCTACGACCACGATGTGGTCATCGTCGGCGCCAGTTTCGCCGGTGCCGCCTGCGCACTGGCTGCCACCCAATACGGCCTGCGTGTCTGCGTGCTGGAACGCAAGGCTGACCCCGGCGAGCGCCTGCACACCACCGGCATCGTGGTGAAAGAGGCAATAGAGCAGACCTGGCTGGGGCGCATGCCCGAACATCTGGTGCAACGTGTCGCAAACGTACGCTTGTACTCGCCCAACCTGCGCAGCGTATTGCTGGCCGCGCCGGGCTATTACTTTCTCACCACCGATACACCGAACCTGATGCGCTGGCTGGCCAGCGAACTGCGCGCGAACGGTGTCGATCTGCGCCTGCAGCAGTCCTTCACCGACGCCGATCTCAGTGGCGATGGCTGGCAGGTGGAAGGGGCAGGGCGGTGCGCCTATCTGGTCGGCGCCGACGGTGCACGCTCACGTGTTGCCCAGCGCGCCGGCCTCGGCCAGGTGCATGACAACCTCTACGGCGTAGAACGTGAGTTCGCTGGCTTGCAGGTGACGCAGGGCGATGCGCTGCATTGCTTCGTCAGCAAGCGCTACGCGCCGGGCTACATTGGCTGGGTTGCGCAGAATCCAACCGGCCTGCAGGTCGGGCTGGCGCTGCGTCACGATCCGCAACGGGTGAGGCCGCCGGACATTGAGGGTTTCCTCGACCACGTGCGCGATGTGGTTGGCATTCCACCTTCGGCGCGTCCCTCGGCTACCCGCGCAGGACTGGTGCCCTGTGGCCGGCCGGATGGGCCGATCACCGGCCAACGCGTGATCCTGACCGGTGACGCGGCGGGCATCGTCTCGCCGCTCTCCGCCGGGGGCATCCACTCCTCCTGGCGGCACGGCTGGGCGGCAGGCGAGGCGATTGCCCGCCATCTGCGTGGGCAAGGGCCGGAAGCGGAACGGGTGGCGCGGCAGGTGGCGCCGGCATTCCATGGCAAGCGCCTGCTGCGCTGGGCGATGGATCATCTGCAGGCCGACTGGCCGCTCAACGCACTGCTGCACACGGCGACCACGCGCCGCATCGCCGAGCAGGTCTACTTCCACCGCCGTGGCCTGCGAACCTGAGGTATCGGTCCTCGGGGCCTGAACGCCGCCCCACAATGCAGGCGAAAATTCCTGTTGACGCCGTGCAGCAATATCGACACAATAGCGCTCCTTCGACGCAGGTCGAACGAAATCTGCGGGAATAGCTCAGTTGGTAGAGCGCAACCTTGCCAAGGTTGAGGTCGCGAGTTCGAGTCTCGTTTCCCGCTCCAGATTCAAGAAAAACGCTCCCGCAAGGGGGCGTTTTTCGTTTGTCACACCGGTTGCACCACTGCCGCGCTAGCGTGGCTTGCCGGGCAGGGCGTTGCACCAGGTCCGGGCATCCTGCCGGTCGAAACGGGGGCAGCGGTTGTCCTGCGGAATGTAGACGTAGGGAACGTCATCGTCGTAGGTGAAGTGGTAGTAGTAGCTCCGGTCCTTCCCGTACAACCAGTAGTTCGATGAGCCCTGGTTGATGGCATACGGCTCGAAGGTGAGGATCGAGGATTCACCGGGAATGAAGTTGCTGCGCTCCATCAGTAGCTGCAGGGCGTTCGAGACCAGTGGGGTGGTCAGGACGAGCACGATCACACCGACAGCCGCTGTCGTGATCGAGCCAATCAGCAGCCAGCGGCGGGGGTGTTTCACGGTCGGGCAGCATCGAAGCAGGACAGTGCTGCAATGTGCAATACGCCGTGAAAGTCGTCCAGTGTTCCGTGCCGGGAACGCATTGAAAGCGTAGTGAAAGACTGGGTCGGCGTTGCCTGAACCGCACGCGTGCTGTGACCTTTTTCGGACGATTTCTCCATGTTCGCTCCACAATCGCACGGTAGCCTTCATGCTCCTTCTACACGTTGGCGGGCTGGTGGTCAGGCGTATCACTTCAGTGGCAGTGCCCAGGACCGGGCGCGGACTCTCCCTGTATGCAGTGCTGCGCCCTGGTGCGTTGTTGGCAAGCCTGGCCCTGGCCGGCTGCATGTCGGTGCCTGTGCCAGACCTGCCTGACCGCACGCCCAGCACCTGGACCCAGGTGCCGCAGGGGCGGGGCGTGGCGGTGGATGCCAGGCAGTGGTGGAAAGTGCTGTCCGACCCGGCGCTGGATGGCCTGGTCGATCAGGCGGTCGCCGGCAACCTGGACCTGCAGCAGGCGACCCTTCGCCTGCAGGCCGTACGCATCGTCGCCGGCACGTCCGACTCGCGTTTCCTGCCGGAAATCTCGGCCAGCGCCAAGCAGGTGCAGGACGCCGCCGCCGTCGATACCTACTTCCATGCCGGCATCGAAGCGATCTGGGACCTGGGCCTGTTCGGCGCCGCCGAGAGTGCGCAGCTGAGCGCGCAGGCCTCGGCCGGCAATGCCGAGGCGCTGCGCAATGCCGCGCAGGTGGCGGTGATTGCCGACGTGGTGCGCAGCTATCTGGACCTGACCGTGGCACAGGCCCAGCAGGACCTGCTGGCCCGGCAGCAGACCGTGGATGACCGTGGCGAACAGTTGGCCCTGGTCCGCCAGCGCCTGCGCCTGGATGAGCCAGGTGAGCTGGATCGCCTGCGTGCACGCCAGGCCACCACCCGCGCCGCCATCGCACAGGCGCGGGAAAACGCCGACAACGCGGCCCGCGCGCTGGCATTGCTGCTGGGCCGTGACGGTCCGGATCCGGCCTGGCGCGCCTATCGCACGCCGCCGAAGCTGGGCACGTTCTCGCTGCAGCAGGTGCCCGCCGATCTGCTGCGCCACCGTCCGCAGATCCTGCTGGCCGAATCGGAGGTAATGCAGGCTGCGGCCAGCAAGGGCTCTGCGCGCGCCGCGATGTATCCGCGGGTCAGCCTTGGCGGCTCCATCCTGTACGCCTACAACCTTACCCAGAACGCGCGCTCCAATTCCGACTCCAGTCCGTCAATCGGCCCGTACGTCGATATTCCACTGTGGGACTGGGGCCAACGCCGCGCGCGTTTCCATGCCGATGAGAAGCAACTGGACGCCGCATTGCTCGGCTACCGCAAAGCTGTGCTGGAAGGCGTGAGCGAAGTGGAAGGCGCGCTCGGCAGCCTTGCACGCCAGGACAGCAGCATCCAGTCGCTGCGTGTGGCCAACGATGCCGCCGGACAGCAGGTCAAGCGCCAGGCCCGACAGGTGCAGCTCGGCCTGTCCAGCGAATTCGATGGTCTCGACACGCAGCGTGCCGCACTGGCATCGCAGGCGGATCTGATCGGTGCGCAGGGTGCACGCGTGCTCGCGTTTGCTTCGCTGTACCGCGCGCTTGGCGGCGCACCGCTGCCGGCTGAGGGCGAACAGCAATGATCGCGCTGGCCCGAAAGACCTTGGCCTATGAGTGGCGCCGGTTCTTGCCGGTAGTGCTGGCGATGTGTTTCGCCGGCGTGCTGCTGATCGTGCAGGCCGCACTGGTGCTGGGCATCTTCGGTACCGCCGCGATCTACGTGAAGGCATCGTCGGCCGATATCTGGGCCGGTTTTCCCGGTACCCAGAGCGTCAACTACGGCCATGCGATCAGTGCCGATGTGGAAAGCCACCTGCGCATGGACCCGGATGTCACCCGCGTCGAGCCCTACGAATGGGTCGATGGCGAGTGGCGCTCCAGTGCGCAGGGTACCGGCAACGTGTCGGTGTACCTGTCCGGCATCTCCACCCGCGACGACGCAATGATGTTCGCGCGCATCCTGCCCGCCGACCTGCGCGCGCAGTTGCGCGAACCGGGTGCGGTGATCGTCGACAGCGCCGATCTGGATACGCTCGGCGTGGACCTGCAGAACAGCCGTGCCTGGATCAATGGCAAGGCCGTGCGTGTGGTTGCCGCGCAACCAGGCCTGCGTGGCCTTGGTGGTGTCAATGTGCTGGCTTCGCTGGATACCGCGCGCGCCATCGCCGGTACCGACCCACATGAGGGCAGTACCTACTTCGTGGCGGGCCTGCGCTCGCCCGATCTGGCTGACCGGGTGCGAGACCGCTTGTCCGCGTCGATGGGCCAGGCCACGCCAGTCGAGTTATGGACCGCGCCGGAGTTCGCCAGCCGCTCGCAGCAGTACTGGCTGTTCGATACCGGTGCCGGCATCGCGGTGTTGTTCATGGCCGTCATCGTCTGCTTCGTCGGCGCGGTGATCACCAACCAGTCGTTCGCGTCGGTGGTGGCCGGCTCGGTGCGCGAGTACGCTACGCTCAATGCACTCGGTGCCGGCCGCTATGCGCTGGCACGGGTGGTGTTCGAGCAGGCGTTGCTGATCGGCGGCGTGGGCATGTTGCTGGCGGCGGCGTTCAGTACCGTGGTGCTGTTGATCGCGCAGACCCAGCGTGTGCCGGTGCAGCTGACACCAATGGTGATCCTCGGCTGCGTGGCACTGGTCGCGGTGATGGCCATGCTCTCCAGCATCATGGCGGTACGCAGTGTCGTCCGCTCCGATCCATCGTTGCTGCTGCGTTGAGGACCGGCCGATGACTTCCATACGCGCCGTCGCCCCGACTCTGCGGGCCGATGCACTTGAAAAGGGCTTCATGTCAGGTGACGTGCAGGTGCCGGTGCTGCGCGGCCTGTCGCTGGACATCTATCCTGGCGAGCTGACCCTGGTATCGGGCCCGTCGGGTTGCGGCAAGAGCACGCTGTTGTCGCTGCTGTCTGGCCTGTCCGCGCCCGATGGTGGCCGCGTGCACGCGCTCGGCCAGGATGTGGGGCACATGAGCCGCAGCGAGGTGGAGCGCTTCCGCCTGCACCATGTCGGCTTCGTGTTCCAGGGCTTCAATCTGTTCCCGGCACTGACCGCGCTGGAGCAGGTGCAGTTGCCACTGGGCTATCGCGGCATGAGCAATCGTGAAAGCGAACCGCTGGCCCGCAGGGCACTGGAAGAGGTGGGCCTCAGCCACCGCAGCCACATGCGCCCGGCGCAGCTGTCCGGCGGCGAGAAGCAGCGCGTGGCGGTGGCCCGCGCCTTCGCCAAGTCGCCGACACTGATCTTCGCCGACGAACCCACCAGCGCGCTGGACGCCGAGAATGGCCAGCGCGTGATCGACATCCTGCATCGCTACGCACGTGCGCATGGCGCCACGGTGCTGTGCGTGAGCCACGATCCGCGCCTGATCCGGCATGCCGATCGGGTGATCGCCATGGAAGACGGCATGGTCCGTGAGGACCGCCGCCAGAACGAAACTGTAGAGTCCGCCCCATGACCAAGACGTCGCACCTGCTTCCCCTCAGCCTGGCCCTGTCCGCGGCATTGCTGCTCGGTGCCTGTTCCAAGGACGCGCCCGCGCCTGCACCTGCGCCTTCAGGCAAGGCCGATGCCGCCGCCGGCAAGGTCGCGGTCGCGCGCGGCATCATCGATGTCGAGGGCGGGCTGATCGCGTTGGCGCCGCCGGTGGATGGCTCGATCACTGCCGCGCCGGTGAAGGAAGGCGCCACGGTGAAGAGGGGACAGCTGTTGCTGTCGCTGGATGGTGCCCTGCTGCAGCAGGAGGTGGCGATGGCCACCGCCGATCTCGCCTTGGCCAATGACCGCCTGAAGGGCAGCCAGGCGCAGCTGCGCGAACTGGAGCGCAACGCTACCCGCCTGTCCACGGGTGCCAGCGAGGGCGTGTCGTCCAATCAGCAGGCCGATGCAGCCAAGCAGCAGCTGGCCGGTGTGCGCGCCGATGTCGACGTGGCCGGTGCGCAGGTCGACATGGCCCAGCACAAGCTGGAACACGCCAGGCTGAAACTGCAGCAGATGTCGCTGAGCGCGCCGGAAGCCGGCACCGTGGTCGGCCAGGTGCCGGGCCTTGGCGCATTCGTGCAGGCCGGCAAGCCGGCGATCTCGCTGCTACCGGCGCGTCCGCTGCAGGTGCGTGCAGAACTGAGCGCCGCCTATGCCGATGCCGTGCAGGTCGGCATGAAGGCTACCGTCGTGCCGGATAGCGATGGCGCCGAAAACACCGGCACGCTGCCTGCTGCGCGCGTGGTGCGCATCAGCCCGGTGTTCGCGCAGGCACGCCTGCCTGAAGACGCAGGGCGCGGCGTGGCCAAGGTGGTGGAGTGCGTGCTGGAGTTCGATGGCGAGGCCAAGGCGCGCTTCGGCCAGCATGTGCGGGTGGAGTTCCGGAAGTAGGCCTAGCGTTGCAGTGGGGCCGCCTCCGCACGCCCTCGGCGCCTGAGCGCCCGCCATGCGCTCACTGCCGACACCACGCACAGCGCCAGCAGCAGTCCCACGTCCAGCAGCAGCAACCACAGCAGATGCATGCCGTGCACCGGCGGCTGGTGCATGGCCGACAGCATCCACGGCACCGACCACGCCAGCAGCAGGGCGAAGGCAATCAACAGGCGCAGCCACAGTCGTTTCAGTTTCCAGGGACGCACGATCAAGGCGGCCACGACCAGTTCAACCGTGCCCAGCAACGCGAACACGATGACGGTGCTGGTCGGGTAGGGCAGCTCTGCGCCTTCCAGTCGGTGCAGCAACCAGTAGTCCGGGGTGAAGCCGGCATTGACCAGCGCAGCGATCAGCGCCAGCCAGGTCAGCGCGACCAGCAACCAGAACAGGCGGACGTAGCGTCTAGGCATCGGCGGTGTCCGTGGTGGCAGGCAGGCGGTTGTGTGATGCATACCATGCGGATGTGACGATCGCGGCCAGTGCCAGCAGGCCGGGCCCGAGGGTGAAGTACAGCAGGCGCAGCGGGTGGTTGTGCATCAGCGTCCAGCTGGCGAACGCCAAGGGGATCGCCAGCACCAACAGCTTGGCGAACAGCGGCCGCAACACCGCGATCAGCGGCTGCGCGCAGAGGAACATCCAGAACAGATAGAACTGGGCGATGCCCAGCCCGATGTCGCGATGGGACGCGAAGCCGAAATGGTCGCGATACCAGTTCATCCCCAGCGGAATCAGTGCCCAGTACAGCAGCGCTACCAGCAGATGAAGCGCCAGGGCGATCAACAGGGGCTTGCCGCGAAGGAACATGGGCGAACGGGGCTGGGCGGGGCAGCGTACCCCAGTGCGGACGCCCGTGACCGCATGATGTGAAGACTGTTGACGGCGTGAAGGAATTTGGACACAATAGCGCTCCTTCGACGCAGGTCGAACGGAATCTGCGGGAATAGCTCAGTTGGTAGAGCGCAACCTTGCCAAGGTTGAGGTCGCGAGTTCGAGTCTCGTTTCCCGCTCCAGATTCTACAGGGCCCCGGTAGGGGCCTTGTTTTTCTCCCGCCACGGCAAGGCGGGGCACGTTGGGCCACAAGGCTTTACGCGCAGTCAGAAAGGTGAAATCGCTGGTGTGTGTTCCGGGTTTCCGGTACCATGGCGGCTTATGCGGGAATAGCTCAGTTGGTAGAGCGCAACCTTGCCAAGGTTGAGGTCGCGAGTTCGAGTCTCGTTTCCCGCTCCATGTTCCGACAGGCCCCATCATGGGGTTTTGTCTTGTCAGGGCTCCGTTCCTGGCGTGCAGTACGTTGGCCTCATGGCAGAGTGGCTATGCACCGGATTGCAAATCCGTTTACAGCGGTTCGATTCCGCTTGAGGCCTCCAATTGAAAAGCCCTGACTCCGGTCAGGGCTTTTTTTTGTATTTGATGGATGCCGACTCTGCCAGCTTGGGCGACGGAACAGGAGCTGGAGCCCGTGTCGTAAGGTCCCGAGGTGCAATGCCGTGGGCAGAGTCGAGGGCTGGCAGTACGAAAAGACAGGGCAGCAGTCCCTGCCGCCCTGAAACACATGAAAGTGAGGTGTTGCACAGGCCCCACGAGAGAGAGCATGTGGACGTTCGTGCGCCAGTCGCCGGACTGAACCTGTCAGCCCGTTGGAAAGTCGGCATGGCGGTGGATCAACTTCCACTCGTCGTCGACGTTGCGGAAGACCTCGGTCACTCTGATGGTCACCTTGGTTGTGGCATCGCGGCCGGCCAGTTTGACGGCCGCAATCTGGTGTCCTGTCCAGAAGGCGAGATCACCCTCGGCCTGGTGCAGGACATCGATTCGGCTTGTCCCCCCCGGCTGGAAAAGCGTCGAATCGCGCGCATATCGTGCTGCAACGTCCTCGGCGCCGGAGATGCTGTCTCCGCTGGGGCTGTGAAATGTGGCTTGCCCGTCTTTGCTCAGAAGAGCGTCCAACGGGGCCGCATCGCCGTTGCAGAACGCGGACGCTGCGCAGGCACGTCGGGAAAGGAATGAAGCAAAGCTTGCTGCTGTCATTGGTGGATTTCCTGTTGCTGTCATTGGGAATCTGACGGCTACGCTGCGGAACGGAAGGCGCTGCGTCCGTGGCTGACATGCAGGGCCAGAACAGCAACGCGCTCGCCAAGATGGCGCGCCGTAGCCAGATCAGATTCCGGTGGTGCGGTTTCCGCCGTTTCATCGACATTGGACTGCGCCGCAGCGCCCAGCCAGAACCCGAGGCGATTGAGGTCATTCGGAGAGCCACTCGCTGAGTTGTTCGAGGCGGGCAAAGCCATGTTGACCCAGTGCATGCCGTGCTGTGCAGCGAAAACAGCCAGCTGGATCAACGTTCCGAGTTTGTCGCCCGCATGCGCGCCGGAGTTGGTGAAGCCCGCGGCGATCTTGTTCTGCCACGCGGCGCCTTTGGACATCACCTCGGGTGAGGTCACTTCCTGAAATGCCTTGAAGGCAGCTGAGACGTTGCCCATATAGGTGGGCGTGCCGAAGATGATCCCGTCCACCAGGGCCAGATCATCCCAGTGACGTTGTGCTTCTTCGACGGTGTACAGAACGGCTTCGGCGCCTGGCACCTGCTCCACTCCCTCTCGCACGGCCTTGGCCTGCCGTGCTGTGTGGCCATAGGTGCTGTGGTAGACAACGGCTATTCGAACGCTGGACATCTTGAACTCCAAGGAAAATGAACCCCTTGCGTTTCTGCAAGGCGCACGGGACCGATGAGGCTTCGAGTGGAAGCCTCAGCAGGAAAGATTCAGAACGGCTTGAAATCAGCTGGCGAAAGCGCCTGCGACAATTTCAAGGCGATAGAGGAAGCGACGCCACGCCTCGCCCATACGTGTGTAACTGAGCGCAGACGTGGAGGGGAAACCGGACTGCTCCATGAGCAGACGTGTCCCGTTGCCTTCAGGCAGGAGTGTCCAGGTCACCGTGGTCTTCAGGCCGCTTGTGGACTCCGACCCATCTCCCCAGTGATACACCAGCAGCCGGGGAGGCTCTACCGCGACGACCTGGCAATGGGTTACTCCCGACCACCCTGGCAGGGGCGTTGCGCGCAACGTGAAACGGCGACCGACTTCGGGAACGAAGTCGTTGGCCATCAGCCACTCTTCGATAAGCCAGGACTGAGTCAACGCGCGCCATACCTTTTCCGGGGGATGCGGTAGCGTCCGTTCGAAGACCAGGCTATGTACATCCGGCGACGTGTTCATGAGTCCATCCTGTCCAGCAGGCTGGACAGGGCATCGAGACGTCCGTTCCAGAAGTCGCTGTACACCTTGAGCCAGTCCACCAGAGGAGAAAGTCCGCCAGGTGCAATCTGGTAATAGGTTTCGCGCCCGTCTTTGCGGCCCTCGACGAGCCCTGCCTGCTTGAGCACGGCCAGATGCTTGGAGACGGCGGGCTGGGAAATGCCCGCGAACTCGGTGAGGTTGCCCACCGTCTGTTCTCCCTCCCGGGCCAGGCGCTGGAAGATTCCGCGCCGTGTGGATTCCCCGAGTGCGCTGAACAGCGCATGGGTTGTGTCATGTTCCATCGCCCGCTCTCATCTCAATTCATAGCCAATTGGTTATGCGTTAATTTATAACCATGGAGTTATGAGTCGTCAATAGGCGGTTGCAGCGTCCGAGTAAAACAAGTCCGACCATTCAGCCTGAACCCGGCCGTACAGGCTTGGCGCTCACCGCTCAAGGAGGGTGCTGAGATTGCTCAGGGCGCTTCAATCCGGTTCTCCGTGACCTGGACCGGCATCCAACGATGGCTACAGCCGGGCCAGCGCCTGCACCGTGGCTTGCGTCAGCGGCTGGGGCAGGGCATCCAGTGCGAACCAGCCCAGCCCGGTCTGCACACCCGGCTCCTGGATGGAAGCCTGGGCACCCGCAGGTGCCCGTGCCTCGAAGATCGGCGCGACCCAGTGCTGCGCAAGCGCCGGCTCGAAATGATCGGCCACGCACAGCAGGCGCAGCAGCTGCACTTCCAAGGCGGTCTCCTCGCAGACTTCGCGGACCACAGCAGCCTCCACCGTTTCCATCCAGTCGACTTTGCCGCCGGGCAGGCCCCAATGCCCGCGCTCCGGATCGCGTCCGCGCTGGATCAGCAGGATGCGGCCGTCGGCATCACGGACGACGGCGCCGCATCCAACGCGGGGAATCTGCAGTTCAGTCATGGCGGAGAATGAAGAAGGGGCTGTCTTCATTCTTGCATGCACGTCGCATCAGGCGAACCCACGTTAGGCTGGGCACCTGTGCATCAACAACCTCACGGGTGCGTCGCATGCTTATCCGGCAACTCAGCGCTGACGACGCCGATATTCTCTGGCAAGCACGGTTGCAGGCGCTTCGCGAGTCGCCCGCTGCGTTCCTGTCCACGCTGGCCGAGGCGCAGAATGACTCGGCGGACGTGATGCGCGCCCAGCTTGCTGATCCTGGTACGCGCTACTTCGGCGCTTTCGTTGACGGCACGCTGGTGGGCTTCCTGCGTTACGTGCGCCCGGTGTGGATGGCGCGACGGCATACGGCGGAAGTGCACAGTGTCCACGTGGGGGCTGGCCATCGTGGCCAGGGTATCGCCCGTCAGCTTCTTCTTGCAGCGTTCGCGGCTGCGCGCGCGGAAGGCATTGAATCGCTCACCCTCACTGTGCTGGCGGACAATACTGCCGCACGCGCGCTGTATGAATCGGCGGGTTTCAGCGTATTCGGCACGGAGCCGGACGCGGTGAAGCGCGGAGATCGGTACATCGATATCGTCTGGTACCGGCGCTCCCTGCTCTGAGCAGATGCGAGCTCAGCGATACAGTTCGAACCGCGCTGCGATCGCGGCAGCAACGTCCTTGTTCTTCGACAGCGTTTCCGGGTGCATGGAGCCGATCAGACCAACGAGTCCCTTGGCCGGGTCGCCAAACAGGTACTCGCGACTGACTTCCCCGCGTACCACGCCGGCTTCGCGGTCCAGTGCCAGGATGCCTGCTGCGACGCTGGTGAGATCATCGGTGTTGCCCGGCCACCCGAGGATGGCCTTGTCGCGGGCGGTCAGCAGCCCTGCCAGATCGATCTCGCGCACGCTGCCTACAGCACGCGGTGGCGCTGCGGCAGTTTGGGCCTGAGATTGCGCGAGCAGCTGGGAGAACGGGGTCTGGGCGGTGGCGTCATTGCCGCTCAGGGCCTGTCGGGCGGTGTGCAGGGTGGCGGCCATGCCGGCTTCGATCTTCATCGTGGATCTCCTTGGGGTACCTGTCCTGAAGACAGGCAATTCCCATGCCACAACGCAAGTGGCGGGTCATGTTTTCGTGCCACGATGGGGCGGGACACTTGCTTATTCCACGAAGACAGGGCAATGCACGTTCAGGTATCCAGCTGGCAAGGTGTGGTGCTGGATCACCGTCACCAAGCGGTGGATCTGCTCCGCCAGGCGTTCCCGGACATGCAGGGCGACGGCTACGCCATTCCGGGGCCGGTCGCCCTGGTCCTGGCGATGGAAGGCGATCACGTGATCGCTCACCTTGCACTGTACGAACGCAACGTCTTGCTGGACGACGAACCGGAACGCATAGGCTTGATCGGCGGTGTGGTGGTGCGTGCTGACGCTCGCAGGAAGGGCGTCGCGTCACGCTTGATCGAAGCTGCGCACGCTGAACTGCGCCAGCGCGGGATCGATTTCGCGGTGTTGTTCGCCCTCGATCATCGGCACTACGCCTCGGCCGGATATGCGCCGATGCAGAACGAGACCTGCTTCATCGAAGACGGTCACGCGCGCCGTTTCGTCAATCGAGGCGGCATGGTGGCCGCGCTGGGAGAGCGCCGCTGGACCACGGCCGTGCTCGATCTGCAGGGTGAAACGGTCTAGAACGCTAGGCAGAGGCGCCCATGGGCGTCTCCGCGCGGAAGTTGCGCCCGACCGGTTCGCTCACGCCCAGGTAGTGGCGGAACAGGTAGATCAGCGGTTTCCAGTGCGCAACGTCGATGTGCTGGGTGCCAGCCACTGTGATCGCTTCGTGCGCATGCACGCAACGGATGCGGCCTTCGACGATCAC
Organism: Stenotrophomonas maltophilia; assembly: GCF_003970865.1. GTDB lineage: Bacteria > Pseudomonadota > Gammaproteobacteria > Xanthomonadales > Xanthomonadaceae > Stenotrophomonas > Stenotrophomonas maltophilia_AR. The sequence goes on from NZ_RXLZ01000004.1 coordinate 28,177, forward strand.
GAAGCCCTGGCCGTCATCCTCGCCGGGCGGGTGCATCGCCATCACGCTGACTTCCACCTGCAGCGGGCACTCGGCAATCGCCACCGGCGCGACATGCGTCGAGTCGACCGCGCTGAATCCACCCAGTGCGAACTTGTCGCGGACGTGCACGTAGCCCATCGCCTGTTTGGCGGCCGGTACCGGCTCGCAGCCGGTTGCCCGTGCGATCGCCTCGACCTGTGCGGCCTGTGCGGAGGACGGGAAGTTCAGTACGCACTCGTTGCGCAGCTGCAGGTTGCAATAGCCCTGACCCTGCACGCCGAGGCCCAGCACCACCCGGTTGCCCAGGGCCCAGAACGAAGACAGCGGACTGATGTTGCTGCTGCCATCGTCGTTCAGCGTGGTCATCAGCAGCACCGGCGTGCCCGGGTACAGGACCGAAGGGGTGATGCGGCGGCGGGGGATCGGGGCAGTTTTCACGGCAGGCCTTGCGCTATCGGGGTGTCCACTGTGCCTTGGCACCGGGTGCCGACGCTTCGGCCTGCATCGAACTGTCGGCCCGCAACGGCATGCCACAATGCAGGCATGGTCCACACCTCCGGTTCCCTTGTCAGCGTCGGTGCCCTGGTCGGTGACCAGGCGCGCGCATCCATGCTGCTGCAGTTGATGGATGGACGTGCGTATACCGCGACGGAGCTGGCACGCGTGGCCGGGGTGACATCGCAGACGGCGAGCACGCATCTGCGCAGGTTGGTCGAGGGCGATCTACTGGTCGCCGTCGCGCAGGGGCGCCACCGCTACCACCGGCTGGCCTCGCACGAAGTTGCCGACATGCTGGAGGGCATCCTGCGTGTTGCCGACCGCACGCCGTCCTGCACCGCTGCGGCATCACGCAGCATGCCGGCGTTGCGCCAGGCGCGCTCCTGTTATCGGCATCTGGCCGGCGTGCATGCGGTGGCGATCACCGACCGCTTGTTGCAGGCAGGACATCTGATCCCGCGCGAGGCGCATTGGCAGGTGAGTGTAGAGGGTGCAGCGTTCCTGCGGGAGCTTGGCCAGCCGCTGGCTGAGTTGCTGCGGCGTCCAGTGACGGTCAAGCCTGGGCGCTATTGCCGAGGATGCCTGGATTGCACCGAGCGGCGCCCGCATCTGGCTGGCCTGGTCGGCGAGGCGATGCTGGACAGCTTCGTGAAGAACGATTGGTTTCGGCGGATTGAGGGGCGACGCGAACTGCGGCTGACGCAGCTGGGGCGCGAAGCACTGTGGAAGCAGTTCGGCCTGGCGACATAAGTACCCCTCCAGTCTCATTCGCCCACGACATGGCAAGGCGCTATGGTCGAGCTCCAAGTCTTAGGGAGCTGCAATGGCGAGCAAGGACATGAACGATCGCGGCACGCTGGCGGTAGGCCAGCAATGAGCAAATCTTCTGTGGAAGTACGTTGGCTGACGTTCCGGCTGATGAACGGCCAGTCGATCGGGCCGGATCGGCTGAAGGATGGATGGGTGATTGCTTCGGAGACCCGCCACTGCGGGGTGCGCCGCGAGTCCATCGAAGGCGCGGGCATGGTCTACGCGCTGTATGCTCCGGCCAACCTGGCCTCACCGCGGCGCGCGGAGATGCGCATGCGCGAATTCCTGATGAGCTCCGGCTACACCTTCACCATGGGCACGCTGGGCGGCTGACGCCGCCCGTTGGGGTTACGGGCGCACGGTCAGTGCCTGGCCGAGCATGCCGATCGGACCGCGTGCATCGTGCAGCACGGTGCTGGTCAAGCCGAGACCCTGGTGGCCAAACGATACCGACGTGTCGAAGCCCAGCCACTCGCCTTCAGGCATGCCGAACAGGTGCGCGGTCAGATCGAGGTTGGGGAAGGCGACCTCCTTCGGATCGGCGCGCACGGCCATGCCATTGGACAGATCGAACAGGGTGGCGGCACGGGCCAGTGGACTGACCGGCTCGTCGTCCAGCAGCGCGTGCTTCGCGCGCGCCCAGTAGGTGGCACGGCCGGGCCCCTGGTCGTGCCGGCGGATCTCCACGCTCTTGATGAAACCACCTGGCCACACCGTACCTGGATCCCACGCGGGCATTGATTCCGGCGGTGCGATGGCAGCGATCGGCGTGCCGGCGATGGCCTGCGTATCGTTCGGGCGCATCAGCCACGCACGCACGCGCAGCGCCGGGCGATCGTCATGGCGCAGCGTGGCCTCCACCAGTTCGATGGTGCGACCGCCGCGCAGCACCTGTACCTCGGCGTCCATCGCTTCGATCGGGATGGTGCCGAGGATGTCGTAGGACAGGCGCGCGATCAGAAAACCGTGCCCACGCGCTGCGGCGTCGCGTTCCAGGTGGTGCGCCAGCAGCCCGATCGCCGGTGCGATGTGTTGTTCGCGGATGTTCCAGGCGCCGCCCGTGTGTTCGGTCGGCAGGTAGCGGGTGTCGCTCAGTCGTTCGAAGAAGGCCATCGTATGCGTTGTGTGAGCAGGGAGGGGAGGCGGCAGGAACTCCACCGGTCTCTGCATCGTAAGCGTTCGACATCGCGGTGGGCTGAGCCGGCTCCCGCAGGAGCCGGCTGGATGCCGGTCAGGGAGACGGGCAGTCCGTTTCGCGGCACAGCTTGTACTCGGCCAGACACTGCTCGGAGGTCTTGCCCCGCGGTCCCTGTGATGTACGCAGGCACTGCTCGTACTTCAGCGTGCAGAACTCGCAGGTTCCTGCGGCGAAGGCCAGGCCGGTCACGGCCATGCCAAGGAACATCACGGTCTTCAAGGTCGTCTTGATCATCACGTCAGTCCTTTGTCTGCCCTTCATTGGGCGCGGCCACCATAGCAGTCCTTTGGGCACGCCCCTGATGCACTGCGGCACACGCCGGCTGCACGTGCAGCAGGTGCGGCATCAATGCGTCGCACCCCGGCATTGAATGCGGTGCGAGGGCAAGCGTGCATCGAAGCAAGGGTCGCACTGTGGGCATTCCATGCGGGAATGGCGCCGAGCATAGATCCCTACACTACCTTGCGCGCGCTGCACTGCCGCAGGGCATTGCCGGTCGGCGGTGCTGCGTTCTACGCTGGCGGCATGGCCCTGCACAGCACCGCGTCGATTATCCGCATTCCCCACGGGAAGGCGGGGTAGCGCGCGGTCGTCACGGCCATGCAACCCGCCCGGGAAGGCGGGTTGCATACAGCGCTCTCCCGGGTAGTGGAATCCACCAAGGAGAACGCAGATGCACGACCTTTCATCGAACGACCCTGCGCCGACCCTGCACCTGGTGTGCGGCAAGATCGGTGCCGGCAAGTCCACCCTGTCGCAGCAGTTGGCGTTGAAGCCGCGCCACGTATTGATCAGCGAGGACGCATGGCTGGCGGCGCTGTATCCGGGCGAAATCCATTCCATTACCGACTATCTGCAGCGCGCAACCACGTTGCGCAATGCGCTGGCCGATCATCTGCGCGCATTGCTGCAGGCGGGTGTTTCGGTGGTGCTCGATTTCCCATTCAATACGCCCGCCAGCCGCGCGTGGGCGCGCGAAGTGTTCTCGCCGGCTGGCGCTGCACATCAACTGCATTTTCTCGATGTGGCCGACGAGGTCTGCAAGGCGCGGCTGCGCGCGCGCAATGCACTCGGCGAGCATCCATTCCAGGCCAGTGACGAGGAATTCGAGCAGATCACCCGCCACTTCGTTGCACCTGCCGCGGAAGAGGCCTTCGTGGTGATGCGCTACACCGAGGCAGGCCCGGCATAGCGCGGTTGGTTCAGTCGACGAAGGCCGGCTTGCCCTCGGTGGCGGTCTGCACCAGTGTCCTGCGGAAGGTCTCGACCAGCGGGCGCAGGTTGATGCGGTGCCAGGCCGCCCACAGCGGCGTGCGGTAGCTGAACCACGGCAGCTCGCGCAGCACCACGCCCTCCGGTGCCTGGTGGTCCAGGCTGCGCTGGATGGTGGTCAGGCCCAGCCCAGCGGCGACCAGCCCAAGCGCGGCCAGTGGTTCGGTCGCCTCCATGGCGATGGTCGGGGTGAAACCGGCCTTCGCGCAGGCGGCGATGAAGGTGTCATGGCGCAGCGCGCTTTCCTTGTGCATCACGCCGATCCACTGCTGGCTGGCGAGATCCTCGGGCGTGATGGTCTCTGCGCTGGCCAGTGGGTGGCCGGCCGGCAGCGCCAGCAGCATCGGATCGTTCAGCACCTGCGTGGCTTCCAGGTCCGGATCGTCGAACGCGGGTGGTTCGCAGACCAGGGCGATGTCCAGGCTGCGTTGCCGCAGGCCTTCCAGCTGCACGTCCGACTGCTGGTTGTACAGCGCGATGTGTACGGCAGGACGGTCGCCGCGCAGTTCGCGCAGGGCGGTGGGCAGTACGCCGGAGTGCATCGCGTATTCCAGATAGCCGATGCACAGGCCGCCTTCATCGCCGCGGCCGAGCCGGCGCGCCAGCGATTCCAGCCGGTTGGCGTGGGTCAGCAGGGCGCGCGCCTCGGCCAGGAAGGTGCGGCCATCGGCGGTCAGCCGGATGCGTTGCTGCGAGCGTTCGAACAACTGCAGTTCCAGCCGTTCCTCCAGCTGGGCGATCTGGCGGCTGAGCGGGGATTGGGAAATGTGAAGGCGCTCGGCGGCGCGGCCGACGTGTTCATCTTCGGCGACGGCCACGAAATAGCGCAGTTGGCGGAGATCGAGCATAAGACCATCTGGGACTCAAGATGGATAAATTATGTCTTGGACAGTCTTATTGGGCAAGCCTAGCCTATACCTCAACCTCAACAACCTCCCCAAGGGGAACCCCATGAGCATCAACACTCTGCTGGCTGGCAAGACCCTCGGCTTCGGTACCGCGCCGCTGGGCAACATGTTCCGTGACATTCCGGAAGCCGAGGCCCAGGCCACGGTGGACGCGGCCTGGGAACAGGGCACCCGCTACTTCGATACCGCCCCGTTCTACGGCGCCGGCCTGGCCGAGATCCGGCTCGGCGACGCGCTGGCCAAGCGCAACCGCGACGATTTCGTGCTCAGCACCAAGGTCGGCCGCCTGATCCTGGACGAAGTGGAAGACACCAGCGCCCGTGACCTTGGCGAGAAGGGCGGCCTGTTCGTCGCCGGCCGCCCCAACAAGCTGGTCAACGACTACTCGGCCGATGCCACCCTTCGCTCGATCGACGACAGCCTCAAGCGCCTGAAGACCGATCGTCTGGATATCGTCTGGGTGCACGACATCGCCCAGGACTTCTACGGCGATGAGTGGCTGTCGTACTTCGAGACGGCACGCCGCGGCGCTTTCAAGGTGCTGACCCGCCTGCGCGAGGAGGGCGTGATCAAGGCCTGGGGCCTGGGCGTCAACCGTGTCGAGCCGATCGAGCTGACCCTGGACCTGGACGAAGCCCGTCCGGACGGCTTCCTGCTGGCGGGCCGCTACTCGCTGCTCGACCATGAGCGTGCGCTGCAGCGGGTGATGCCGAAGGCGGCCGAGCGCAACACCGGCATCGTGGTCGGCGGTCCGTACAGCTCCGGCGTGCTGGCCGGTGGCAGCCACTTCGAGTACCAGAAGGCGTCGCCGGAGATCCTGGCCAAGGTCGAGCGCATCAAGGCCATCGCGGCCGAGTACGGCATCAGCATCAAGGCGGCTGCCCTGCAGTTCTCGCTGGCCAACCCGGCGGTGGCTGCGGTGATCCCGGGCGCCAGCCGTCCCGAACGCATCGCCGAGGACTACGCCGCACTGAAGGAAATCATCCCGGCAGGGTTCTGGCAGGAGCTGCGTGCCCAGGGCCTGGTCGCTGCCAACGCCCCGCTGCCGATCGACAACATCTGAGTCCCCAAGGAGACATGCCCATGGCAACTGCATCTGTATCCATCACCGTGCCGACCCCGGCTGACCAGGTCTGGAACCTCATCGGCGGCTTCGATTCGCTGCCCGACTGGCTTCCGTACATTCCCCAGAGCACGCTCAGCCAAGGCGGTCGCGTGCGCCATCTGGCCAATCCCGATGGCGATGCCATCGTCGAGCGCCTGGAAGCCTTCGATCAGGCCGATCGCAGCTACACCTACTCGATCCTGCAGGCCCCGTTCCCGGTCACCGGCTATCGATCCACCCTGCGTGTGGTCGAGCAGGGCGGCGGTTCGCGGATCGACTGGTCCGGTGAGTTCACTCCGGTGGGCGTCAGCAACGAAGAAGCGTCCGCGCTGTTCGAGGGCATCTATCGCGATGGCCTGAAGGCACTGGAAACCACGCTGGCCGGGTGAATGCCCGTGTGGCGTTGACCGCATGCAGACGCCCCGGCCGGTCCGGGGCGTTTGCGTGTCAGGGTGCGGGCGTCGGTCCACCGCAGGCGACGCGATGCATGGGAAAGTCCATTGCCTGCTTCGGATTGTCCTGCGCGATCTCGATGCGCGCATGCGCGCGCTGGTCGTCGAGGCGCCGATAGTGGATACGCTGTGGGAAGTCGTTGGCGGGATTCTCGAACACGGCTTCATTGCCATCGACCCGGGTGGCGTTGAAGTCTGTGGCGTTCTGGCCAGAGGGCAGGGCGGTCAGTACCAGGCGGCCGTCGTCATGCTGGCGCAGCTGCATGAACTCGAAGCCCACGGTGCGACCGTCACGCAGGCTGCGGCTGCTGCCGAACAGGGTGTTTCCAGCCAGGGTGGACCACTGCTCGCCGGCACCGGCCGGCTGGCCATCAAGCTGCCAGCAACCGGCCAGCCAGGCCAGGTGTTCGATCTTCGAGGGTGAGGTGGACGAGGCGTGCGGGGCCGCGAGCAGTAGCGGCAACAGGGCCAGGGCGATGCGGAGCGACATCGGTGCCTCCATGCGCGGGGATGTGCGGCCTGTATAGCGCCCGCGGGATCACGCGGCCAGTGCCGTCCTTTCCAGTATTGATTCCGATACGATCTGTCGCATTGAGCCCGCCTCGTTTGACCCGGAGTCCTGTCATGGTCGACCGTCTCGCCATTCTGCTTGAACGTTTTGCGGTCACCGCCTCGGTGTTCCATGCCGGCGCGCTGTGCGGCATCAACACGCTGGACGGCGAGGACGAGGCTGGGCAGTTGCACCTGGTGCGGCGCGGGCCGCTGCAGGTCAGCCACGGGCAACAGACCGTGCAGGTCGAAGTGCCGAGCCTGCTGCTGTATCCGCGGCCGATGCCACATCGCTTCAGTACCGACCCGCAGCAGGGCGCCGACATGGCCTGCGCCAACCTGTATTTCGAGGGCGGCCGGCTCAATCCGATCAGCGCCGCGCTGCCTGATTTCATCTGCCTGCCGCTGGCCGATCTGTATGGCGGCAACGCGGCGCTGGAACTGCTGTTCGAAGAGGCCTTCGAGCAGCGCTGCGGGCGGGCGGCGATGGTCAACCGGCTGTTCGAGGTAGTGATGATCCAGGTGCTGCGCCAGCTGATGGAAGGCGGCGAGATGCGCGGCGGCCTGTTCGCCGGGCTGGGTCATCCGCGGCTACGGCTGGCGCTGGTGGCAATGCACGAAGCGCCCGCACAGTCCTGGACCCTGGAAGACCTGGCCGAGGTTGCCGGCATGTCACGCAGCGTGTTCGCCGCCAGCTTCCGCGAGGCGATGGGCACCACGCCCGGCCAGTACCTTCAGGGGTGGCGGGTCGGGCTCGCACAGCAGGCGCTGCGACAGGGGCGGCCACTGAAGCGGATCGCCGACGATGTGGGCTACGGTAGCGAGGCGGCGCTGTCGCGCGCGTTCAAGGCGCACACCGGGCAGTCGCCACGGGAATGGCGTGGACAGGCCCGCGCCAACGCGGCCTGAGCGTCAGCCCAGCACCAGCCGGGCCAGCTTCATGCCACCGAACAGACCGGCCAGGCCCAGCGCCACCGAGCCACCGGCATACAGTGCCGCCAGCCCATGCTGGCCACGCTGCAGCAGCAGGCCGATCTCCAGCGCATAGGTGGAAAACGTGGTGTAGCCGCCGAGGATGCCGGTGGCGAGCAGCAGGCGCAGCTGCGGCGAGGCGCCATTGCGCATGGCGAAGACCTCGACCACCACGCCCATCAGCAGCGCACCGCTGATGTTGATCAGGAAGGTCGACCAGGGCCAGGGACTGCCGACTGCCACCCGCGCGCCGATCAGGTTGCAGGCGTGGCGCAGGCAGGCGCCGATGCCGCCTCCGACGAAGACCAGGAAATAATTGTTCAATGCTTGCATGGCGTGCCTCGAATGCGGGTTCGCAGGGTCAATGGCGAACGCCGAGGGCAGGCACGACCTGCCGTCGACGAACACCGGGTTCGTCCTGGCAGGAGCCATCAGCCTTCTCAGGCGGTTATCGGGGGAGCCCCATCCCCATCGCGGTCCATGCTACCAGCGGCGGGGCATTCACGTCATCGAGGTCGTCAGCACGCGGGCAACCTTGCTGCGGCTGAAGCCATCCATCAGCAGTTCGAACGCCAGCAGATCCAGTGCCGCGTGGCGGCGATGATCGATCTCCAGCCCGTTCTCGGCCACCAGGTGGCTGACCAGCTCGTAGGCGTCCTGCCAGACATCCAGGTGGGCCTGGCTGGGGATGTAGGCGCTGCCAGGTTCGCCGACGCCAAGCCCGCTCACTCCGTACAGAAGTTCGCGCGCGTCCATCTTGGCCGCATCGGCGATACGGAACAGCTGTTCGGCCTTCACATGCGAAGCGCTCACATGGTCGTTGAGCCAGTTGCTGATGGTTGCCGTCGTTGATTTGGCGGCGCGGGCCAGAGCGGCCGGGCGTGGGTGCCCGGCTTTCTTCATGGCGATAGCGAGTCGTTGGCCGAGAGTATTCATCTATGCAAGCCAGCTTAACGCGTGGAATGCGAAGAAGCCTTGTCACAAGAATAAGGTTGGTTAACAGAGGGACCGACCGTGATCGAATTCTGGAGCAAACGGCAGGTGCGCACCCGGCTGGGATTCCGCACCGACGCCGAACTGGCCCGCTTCTTTGGTATCAGCCGTTCCGCAGTGTCGCAATGGCCTAGGGACTTCCCGATTCCGGCCCTGAGGCAGTACATCCTGCATCAGCGCTATCCGAACCTGTTCCCCACGACAGAAGCGTCGGCGGGCGAATCCATCTGACTTGCGCCGCCTTTTGTCGCATCTAGCACGCTAAGCGCCTTCTGCTAAGTATGCTTAGAAAAATAGGCAAAATCGATCGATCTGAAGGTCACAATCGGTGTCATCTACTGGAGGAGTCGGTCCAGGGTTCCTGCGACCTGTCGGCTTCACCCCATCCGGGGGACCCATGTCCCCGTATGTAGTTTCGTGAACGATTAATAATTTCAATCACGAAAGTCGCTGCATGTAATTGACCTGTCGTGAAATCTATGACTAATTGGCATCAACCGGGCGTGAAGCCTGGGAGTCTTTCAGTAGCACGCAAGTGAGTCGGTAGACCGTCAACAATGCAGAACAAGTCCAACGGAGGTCGTATGGAATACGGCATGCATGGCTTGGCTGAACGGGTACGCCGCGAACTGGAAGCCAGTTACCACAAACACGGATGCGGTCCGGCGTTCTGGGATACCTACCAGCAGGTGCTGGACCGCCTGGTCCCGCAGGGGACCGAGCGTACCGAAGTCACCAACGAAATGGCGCTGATCATCGAGCAGTTGGGCATCGTGCGACGTGCGCAGCTGGTTCCGCCGCACGCCAGCGGGCCGCGTTGATTCAAAGCAGGCGCCAGGCGCCGCAGGCAAGCAGCGCCAGCAACAAGGACAGCAGGGCCAGGGTCCGGGGTCGCCACAGGCGCTTCGGTTGTCCGGCCATCGCCTGCGGACTGCAGTAACGCACCAGTCCCGGACCGAAACCGGCCCGGTGCTGCTGTTGTGCGCAGGCCTCCAGGCAGGCGCCGCAGGCCAGGCAATCGGCCTGCGGCCCCTGGCGGATGTCCAGCTGCATCGGGCAGGCGCTGACACAAGCAGCGCAGTCGGTGCAGTCACCGAGGCGATCGGCGCTGAAGGTCGGCATCGGTCCGGCCAGCAGCGGATGCGCAGCGCGGAACACGTAGTCCTGCGCAGTTGTTGGATCGAGCAGGCCACGACCGCGACCGAGCACGCCGCCCAGGCCGGACGGACGCGGTCCGCGCGGCTCGCCGCGGCGGGCGTCGTACAGCATGCGCGGCGTATGCGGATCGGTCAGCAATGGCTGCATGCGTGCGAACGGGCACAACGAACGGCAGACCTGCTCGCGCAGGAAGCCGGCGTTTCCCCAGGTGGCAGCGGCATAGAACAGCACCCAGAACGTTTCCCAGCCGCTCCAGCCAGCGTTTGGCGCAGCGGCCAGCAATCCGGTGATCGGGCTGAACAGGCCGACGAAGGTAATGCCGGTCCACACGGACAGCAGTCCCCAGGCCAGCTGGGTGCCCGGGCGTACAGCAGGTGCAGGCAGCATGCGGGCCGCGCTGCGGGCAATCCAGTCGAAGGCGCGCCTCCACAGCGTCTGCGGGCAGGCGTGACCGCACCACACTCGGCCGGCGAGATGGGTAAGCAGCGCCAGGCCGACGGCGAGCACCGTCAGCAGGCCGATCAGCACGCCGACGTCGCCGGGCCACAGGGTCCAGCCAAACAGGTCGAATCGCCGCGCATTGATGTCCAGCAACAGCGCCTGGCGTCCGTCCCAGCGCAGCCACGGCAGTGCGTAGAACAGCGCCAGCAGGGCGGCGCTGAGCGTGCCGCGCCAGTGCCAGGGACGGGGAATCCGGGTGCAGGACGTGCTCATCCCAGCGGCAGCTCGTCGTCGTCATCGCTCGGCATGGGCCGCTGCAGGTACCAGGTGACCGCGCTGGACAGTGCCGTCACCAACCAGAACATGAAGAATCCCGCCGTATAACCCAGCTCGCGGCTGATGGCCGTGCCCGGGAAACTGATGGCCTGCAGGCGCAACGGATCGACGAAGGCGAAGAACACCACGCTGGCCACGCCGGCGGCGATGAAGCTGGGCCAGAGGATGGCGCCCCACTGCTGGATCAGCCGCTGGCGGCGGTTGGGAGAAGGTCTGTTCATGCTGTCCCGGATCGAAAAGTGGGCGGCGCGTATACTTCGCCAAGGCTGGCGCAGCATCCGCAGGGCATGCTTCCTGCAAGCGTGCCAGCCTAGGTGCAGCGGACTGCGCCGACATTGATCTGGATCAACGGCGCTGCCGCCTGGGTGCGGCACACTGCCGGCACGCTTTGGGTACCCCGATGAACGCAATACCGCCGCCTGTCCTCCCCGTCGCCTCGCCCGAGTTGTGCACCGAGCAGGAAGTGACCCGTCTGGTTCACGATTTCTATGCCCGCGTGCGCGAGGAAGAGCGGCTGGGACCGGTGTTCGGGGCGCACGTCCACGATTGGCCCGAGCACCTGGCGCAGCTGGTCGACTTCTGGTCGGCGATGCTGCGCGGCACCCGCCGGTTCAAGGGCTCGCCGATGTCCAAGCACATGGCCATCGAGCTGGACAAGGATCTGTTCGACCGCTGGCTGGTGCTGTTCCGGATCACCACCGCCGAATGCAACAACCCGCCGATGCAGGAGCTGGCCAACGACGTGGCCGCGCGCATCGGTGACACCTTCTGGAAGCGCTACCAGATGCTGCGCTGGCCGCAGGTCGGCCTGCCGGTGCTGGGGATCCCCGGCAAGGATTGATCTGGGTCAAGGCGGCGCAGGCCGCCCGGCGCGATGCTGGCGGCATGGACACGTTCTCTCCCGCCGCCGGTGGCCTGGCCTGGACCTTCGACCCCGACCTTCTGCGCCGGCACGACCGGCCGGGCCCGCGCTACACCTCGTACCCGACCGCGCCGCATTTCCATGATGGCTTCGACGCGCCGGCGCTGCGCCAGGCGATCGCCGACAGCAACCAGCTGGCCCGCGCGCTGTCGCTGTACGTGCATGTGCCGTTCTGCTCCAGCCCCTGCTTCTACTGCGGCTGCAACCGGGTGATCACCCGCGACCGCGGCCGTGGCCACAGCTACGTCTCGCGCGTGCTGGCCGAGGCCGACCTGCTTGCGCCGCAGTTCGATGACGGCCGCGAGGTGATCCAGCTGCACCTGGGCGGCGGTACGCCGAACTTCCTCGACGCCGAGGCGATGACCACGCTGGTGGAAGGGTTGCGCCGACGCTTCGATTTCAGCGATTCGCCGCAGCGCGATTTCTCGATCGAACTCGATCCGCGCTTCATCGACACCCGCGACGTCGCCATGCTGGCGCGGCTGGGCTTCAATCGGGCCAGCCTGGGCGTGCAGGATTTCGACCCGCAGGTGCAGGAGTCGATCAACCGCATACAGGGCGTGCAGCAGACGCTGGACATCCTGCGCGCCTGCCGCGACAGCGGCATGCGTTCGGTCAACGTCGACCTGATCTATGGCCTGCCGGGGCAGAGCCTGGATGGATTCGGCCGCACCCTTGAACTGGTGCTGGCGCTGCGCCCGGATCGCCTGGCGGTGTATGGCTACGCGCATCTGCCGCATCTGTTCCGCGCGCAGAAGCAGATCGACGAAAGCCGTTTGCCTTCGCCGGAAGACAAGCTGGCATTGCTGGGCCTGGCGGTGGAGAAGCTCTCTGCCGCGGGCTATCAGTACATCGGCATGGATCACTTCGCTCTGCCGGAAGAGGATCTGTCGCGCGCGCAGCGCGCCGGCCAGCTGCATCGCAACTTCATGGGCTATACCACCCACGCCGATACCGATCTGCTCGGCCTGGGCGTGAGTGCGATCAGTCACATCGGTGCCACCTACAGCCAGAATCCGCGCGACCTGCCGTCGTGGGAGGACGCGGTGGACCAGGGCCAGCTGCCGGTCTGGCGCGGCGTGGCGTTGAGTGCCGACGACCAGCTGCGTGCGGAACTGATCCAGCAGCTGATGTGCCAGGGCGAGGTGGATGGCGTGCTGCTGGGGCAGCGTCACGGCGTGGATTTCGAGCAGTACTTCGCCGAGGACCTGCGTTCGGTGCAGCGGCTGCAGGAAGATGGCCTGGCCGAATACCGCGATGGCGTGGTGCGTGCCAGCGAACCCGGGCGACCGTTGCTGCGGTTGCTGGCGATGTGCTTCGACCCGTATCTGCGTGCCGCGCACGAGCAACCGCGTTACTCGCGGGCGATCTGAAGGTGGCTTATGCTGCGTGCGTGTGGTGCCCGGAGCCGGAATCGAACCGGCATGGGGTTGCCCCCGGCGGATTTTAAGTCCGATGCGTCTACCAGTTTCGCCATCCGGGCCTGCAGCGCGGCGCCGATTGTAGCCCACCTGCGGTACTGCGACCGGATTGCATCTCGGCGGCGGCGCGCTTAACTGTCGATCGCATTCATGTCATAGTCCCTGCCATCGTTCCCAGGGGGGGAGCCACCTGATGTCGCTGCACGCGATTGCCTACGCCAGTGAGGCCCGCGCCGATCTGCAGACAACCGATCTTGACCGCCTGCTGGCCGACGCCACGGCATTCAATCGTGTAGCCGGTGTCACCGGTGTCCTGATGTTCGACGGAGCACGCTTCCTTCAGTATCTGGAAGGCCCGGAGGACGGCATCGATTCGGTGTTCCAGCGCATCCTCAACGCGCGCAGCCACGGGCAGCTGAAAGTGCTGTGCCGTGCACCCGTGGTGCAGCGCGCATTTCCACGCTGGTCGATGGGCACGCGGCGGATCGAGCCGGAGCTGCTGGCGCAGATTGTCGATGCCGCGTGGCCCGGCTTCCTGCTTGGCAGCGGTGGATTCGAGCGCCTGCTGCAGGCCTGGACCGGCGCCGACGGTGAACTGGAACCGGCCGCGGTGGCGTTGGGGTCCTGAGCCCGCCTTGGCGGCAGGGCGCCGGGGCCGGTAGGCTGTAGCCTTTCTGGCGCAGGTTTTCCGGAGTGGTACAGCAGATGAGTGTGTTGGCCGAAGCCATGGCAGCGTATGTGCGATCGCATCCGTTGCACGGGATGTGCCGATGAGTGCGCCGGTTGCGGCGGCCAACGCACCCCGGTTTGCGGTGATCGGCCTGGGCTACGTCGGCCTGCCGTTGGCGGTGGCGTTTGGCCGGCAGTGGCCGACGTTGGGCTTCGATATCGATGCCGGTCGCATCGCCGAGCTGCGCAGCGGCCAGGACCACACGCTGGAAATGGAAGCCGACGAGCTGGCCAGTGCGCAGCTGCTGCAGTACGGCAGCGATCCGGCACTGCTCGATGCCTGCAATGTCTACATCGTCACCGTGCCGACCCCGATCGATGCATACGAGCAGCCCGACCTGGAGCCCCTGCGTTCGGCGACACGGCTGATTGCCAGTCATCTTCGCGCCGGCGATCTGGTGATCTACGAGTCCACGGTGTACCCCGGTACCACCGAGGAAGTGTGCGTGCCGCTGCTGGAACAGGGTTCGGGCCTGCGCTTCAACGAAGACTTCTATTGCGGCTACAGCCCGGAACGGGTCAGTCCCGGCGACCGCCAGCGGCGCTTGGCCGACATCCGCAAGATCACGTCCGGCTCGACACCGGAAGTCGCTGCGGTAATCGATGGTCTCTACCAGCGCATCATCGCCGCCGGTACGTTCCCGGCACCGTCGATGCGCGTGGCCGAAGCAGCCAAGGTGGTCGAGAACATCCAGCGCGACGTCAACATCGCGCTGGTCAACGAGCTGGCCCTGATCTTCGACAGGCTCGGCATCGATACCCAGGACGTACTGGACGCCGCTGGCAGCAAGTGGAATTTCCTGCCGTTCCGGCCAGGATTGGTTGGCGGTCACTGCATCGGCGTCGATCCGTACTACCTGCTGCACAAGTCCGAGAGCGTGGGCTACCACCCGGACCTGATCCACACCGCACGACAGGTCAACAACCGCGTCGGCGAGCACGTGGCGACGCGGGTGCTGGCGATGCTGGCCGAGCGCGGCCGCGCGCCGGCGGACGCACGCATCCTGGTGCTGGGCGTGACCTTCAAGGAGGATTGCCCGGACCTGCGCAACAGTCGCGCGCTGGAACTGGCACAACGGCTGCGCGATGCCGGTGCACAGGTGGAGGTCAGCGACCCGTGGGTCGGCCCTGCGGCATTGACCGGCGAGGGCCTGGATTGGCTGGCCGAACCCGCGGCGGGGCGTTATGACGCGGTGGTGCTGGCGGTGGCCCACGCCCGTTTCAGGGCGATGGATGAATCCGCAATCCGGGGGCTGCTGGCGCCGGGTGGCCTGGTCTACGACGTGAAATCGGCCTGGCCGCGCAACGTGGTTGACGATCGCTTGTAAGCCCGGGCAGCGAGCGTCGCGGTAGACTCGGGGGCAGTTGCAACCGAGGAAAGCCATGCACCGGTATATCGTCTACCTGCTCGCCATCCTGATGTTCCCGATATGCCTGTGGCTGGCCACGATCTGGCCTGCCTGGTATTGGGGCGTCGGCCTGACTGCCGCGATGGTGGCGCTGGGGACCTGGGACCTGCTGCAGAAGCGCAGCACGCTGCGCCGCAACTATCCGGTGATGGCGCACTTCCGCTACGGGCTGGAATCGATCGGCCCGGAGATCCGCCAGTACTTCGTGCAGAGCGACCTGGAAGACGTGCCGTTCTCGCGCCAGCAGCGGGCACTGATCTACCAGCGCGCCAAGAACGAGATGGACACGGTGCCATTCGGCACCCTGCGCAGCACCTATGCGGTGGACTACGAGTGGATCAATCATTCGCTGGCACCGACCGCCATCGCCAAGCATGACTTCCGCGTGTTGATCGGCCCGAACTGTGCCAAGCCCTATTCGGCCAGCGTGTTCAACATCTCGGCGATGAGTTTCGGTTCACTGTCGGCCAATGCCATCCGCGCGCTGAACGAAGGCGCACGCCGAGGGGGCTTCTACCACGACACCGGCGAAGGTTCGATCTCGCCCTACCATCGCGAGATGGGCGGTGACCTGGTATGGGAGATCGGCTCGGGCTACTTCGGTTGCCGTGACGAGAAGGGCGGTTTCAGCGAGGAGCGCTTCGTTGCCAATGCCACCCATGATCAGGTCAAGATGATCGAGATCAAGCTGTCGCAGGGCGCCAAGCCCGGCCACGGTGGCGTGCTGCCGGCGCCGAAGGTGACCGCCGAGATCTCGGTGACCCGTGGCGTGCCGATGGGGGTGGACTGCGTGTCGCCGTCGCGTCATTCGGCGTTCTCGACGCCGGTCGAGCTGCTGCAGTTCGTCGCCCGTCTGCGCGAGCTGTCCGGTGGCAAACCGGTCGGTTTCAAGCTGGCGATCGGCCACCCGTGGGAGTGGTTCGGTATTGCCAAGGCGATGCAGGAAACCGGGTTGCTGCCGGATTTCATCGTAGTCGACGGCGCCGAGGGCGGCACCGGTGCGGCACCGGCCGAGTTCGTCGACCATGTCGGCGTGCCGATGCACGAGGCGCTGCTGCTGGTGCACAACACCCTGGTCGGCCTCGACCTGCGCGATCGCATCCGCATCGGTGCGGCCGGCAAGATCACCAGTGCGTTCGACATCGCGCGGACCATCGCGCTGGGAGCCGACTGGTGCAATGCCGGCCGAGGCTTCATGTTCGCGCTGGGCTGCATCCAATCGCTGAGCTGCCACACCGACAAGTGCCCGACCGGCATCGCAACCCAGGATCCTGCGCGCTGGAAGCATCTGGATGCACCGGACAAGGCCACCCGTGTGTACAGCTACCACGAGCACACGCTGCATGCCTTGAAGGAACTGTTGTGTGCCGCAGGCCTGAATGATCCGGCTGAACTGGGGCCGGAACACATCCTGCGCCGTGTTTCGC
This sequence comes from Stenotrophomonas maltophilia, assembly GCF_003970865.1. GTDB lineage: Bacteria > Pseudomonadota > Gammaproteobacteria > Xanthomonadales > Xanthomonadaceae > Stenotrophomonas > Stenotrophomonas maltophilia_AR. Next base: position 44,798 of record NZ_RXLZ01000004.1, read on the forward strand.
CGGTGGAGATCCGTTCGCTGGCCTCGCTGTACCGCTACCTGGAACCGGGCGAGCTGCTGCACAAGGTGCCCGACCATGCGGTGTTCCATGCGTTCTGGGCAGATGCACGCAGTGACTCGTTCCAGCCGCCTCCGAAGATCCAGGCACTGCGCGCCAGCAAGTCGCGATAACGCCCCTGTAGCGTCGAGCCATGCTCGACTGCCTTTCTGGAACGAAGAACTGTCGAGCATGGCTCGACGCTACAAGGAGGCATCATGCAGTTCAGGACCGGCACCATGGACGATGTCGCCACGCTGTGGGCACTGCGCACGCGTTGCGTTCGCGAGACCTGCAGCAGCCACTATCCGGCGGAGATCATCGCACCGTGGTCGGCTTCGCCGCCGCCGTCGCAGTACGCACGGCTGCTGGGGCAGGGCGGCTGCGTGGTGGCCGAGGACGGGCAGGGTGTCCTGCTCGGCTTCGGTGTGATTGATACCGATGCCAATGAAGTCGATGCGTTGTTCGTCGATCCGGATCGTGGCGGCAAGGGCATTGGCCAGGCGCTGATGCAGCGCCTGCTGGCGATGGCCGATCCTGAGCATGAGGTGGTGCTGTCAGCCTCGCTCAATGCCGTGCCGTTCTATCAACGGCAGGGGTTCATCAGCGTGCGCGAAGAGACTTACCCGCATCCCAGCGGCGTGGCGCTGGCCTCGGTGAGCATGCGCCGGCCGTGGTGATGTAGCGTCGAGCTTGCTCGACTCTACAAGGCAGGCGTCACCGCTCCGCCATCCACCCGATCACGCCTTCCGCAGCACGCAGGCCACTGGCGTAGCACGCGGTCAACAGGTAGCCACCCGTCGGTGCCTCCCAGTCCAGCATCTCGCCGGCGCAGAACACGCCGGGCACTGTCCGCAGCATCAGGCCATCATCCAGCGCATCCAGGCGCACGCCACCGGCGGTGCTGATCACCTCGGCCATCGGCCGGGGACGCTGTAGGCGCAGCGGCAGGCGCTTGAGCGTAGCCGCCACGGCAGGCAGGTCGTTGCCCGCTTCTTTACCCAGAATCTCGAACACCAGTGCGGCTTTCACTGCATCCAGGCCGGCCTGGCGGCGCAGGTGCTCGCCGAAGCTGCGGCCCTTGCGCGGGCGCGACAGATCGGCCAGCAGGCGCGCCTCGTCGCGGCCCGGCACCAGGTCCAGCCACAGCATCGCGTGGCCATCGCGGTTGATGGTCTCGCGCAGGTCCGCCGCCAACGCATAGATCAGGCTGCCTTCGATGCCGTACTCGCTGGCCACGCATTCGCCCTGCAGCGACTGTGGCTGTCCGGCCAGGTCGACCCAGTGCGCGACCACCGGCTTCAACGGCGCACCGGCATTGCGCTGGGCGAAGAACGGGGTCCAGTCCACGTCGAAACCGCAGTTGGCCGACTGCAGCGGTGCGATGTCCACGCCACGCGCCTGCAGTGGCGCGACCCAGGCACCGTCGCTGCCCAGCTGCGGCCAGCTGCCGCCGCCCGTGGCCAGCACAGTGGCATCGGCGTGGACGTCGATCTCGTCCGCCTCTGTGGCGAAGCGCAGCGTGCCGTCGTTGCCCCAGCCGATCCAGCGGTGGTTGGCGTGCAGACGCACACCCTGCTCTTTCAGGCGGCGCACCCAGCCGCGCAGCAATGGCGCTGCCTTGCGGTCGACCGGGAATACGCGGCCGGAGCTGCCCACATAGGTCTCCACGCCGAAGCCGGCGGCCCAGTCACGCAGCGCCTGCGCGTCGAAGCCATCCAGCCAGCGACCGACCACTTCGGCCTGCTCGCGGTAGCGGCTGTCGAACAGCGGCCGCGGATCGGAGTGGGTGAGGTTGAGGCCGCCCTTGCCGGCGATCAGGAACTTGCGGCCGGGTGAACCCTTGGCCTCGTACAGGTCCACGTCCAGCCCAGCGGCGCGCAGGCGCTCGGCGGCGAACAGGCCGGCCGGGCCACCGCCGATGACGGCGACCCGATGGGGCGTTGCGGTATTACGGTTTGACATCGAGCAGCTCGACGTCGAACACCAGCGACGAGCCAGCCGGGATCGGGCCGACCCGGCGGTCGCCGTAGCCGTAGTCCGGCGGGATCATCAGCGTGCGCTTGCCGCCGACCTTCATGCCGGCCACGCCCTCATCCCAGCCGCGGATGACCTGGCCGGCGCCGAGCGCGAAGGTGAACGGTTCGCCACGGCTGACCGAGCTGTCGAAGGTCTTGCCGTGCTTGCTCTCGGTGCGGTTGTCGTAGATCCAGCCGGTGTAGTGCACGGTCACCTTGCTGCCGGAGACGGCCTCGGTGCCGGTGCCGGGCACGGTATCGATGCGCTCGAAGGTGGTCAGGGTGCCGCCGGGCGGCGGGCCGGACGGTTCGGTCGAACAGCCGGCGGCGGCGAGGGACAGCAGCAGGGGAAGCAGCAGGCGGCGCATCGGGCGTCTCCAGAAGGGCGCAGGGCGAGGGCGGCAAGGGTAGCGCATCGGCGCCGGGTATCATGGGGGCATGGCAAAACTCCTGCTCAATCTGCGTAATGTCGGCGACGACGAATATGCCGATGTCTGCACGCTGCTCGACCAGCATGGCATCGCCTGGTATCGCACCGAACCCAGCCCCTGGGGCATTTCCAACGGCGGCCTGTGGCTACGTGAGGACGCCGATCATCTGCGTGCGAAGGCGCTGATGGCGGAGTACCAGGCCGAACGCGGGCCGCGCATCCGGGCCGAGCGCGAGCAGGCGTTGCGCGAGGGCACGGCGGAGACCTTCGGCAGCCTGTTCCGGCGCCGACCGGGGTATGTGGTGCTGGTGCTGCTGGCGATGGCCGGTGCGGCTGCGCTGGTATTGCTGCCGTTCGTGCTGTTGCGGGGGTAAGGGGTTTCGGCCGGGTTGCACCCGGCACCCGCGGTAGTGCCGGCCGCTGGCCGGCAACAGCAACAGCAACCGCAGGCAATCTGTGGTGGGCAGGGCGGTGTGGGCAGGCGGGACACGCCGTAAACCCCGCTCCGCGGTCCGGCCCAGCCGCTGGCGACTGTGCGTTCGGGCGCTTGCGAAGCAGTGCTTCGCAAGCAAAGCGCCCTCACCCTTGGGGGCTCGATGGCGCCATCCATGGCGCCAACGGTCCCGCCTGCTCACACCGCCCTGCCTCTGACAGTTCCCGTGATCTGTCGCAGATCCACGCCACGGGTGGATGAACGTGAAAATCTGACCCTGGGGCGGTCTGGCGCTAAAATGCCAGGATGATCGCCAATACCGCCGCCTACCATTTCGCCGTCATCGACGCTCCCCAGGCCCTGTGCGACCAGTTGCTGGCGCGTGCCGAGGCGGCGCAGCTGCGGGGCACGATCCTGGTGGCGGGCGAGGGGCTGAACCTGTTCCTGGCGGGTGCGCCGGAGGCGATCGAGAACTTCTACGCGGCACTGCGTTCTGACGCGCGCTTTGCCGACATGCGGGTCAAGACCAGCCTCAGTGAGCATCAGCCGTTCGCGCGGCTGAAGGCGAAGGTGAAGGACGAGATCATCAGCTTCCGCCGTGACGACGGTCAGCCGCTGGACTATCCGCGCGCGCCGGCAATCGATCCGGCCACGGTGCAACGCTGGTTGCGGCAGGGGCATGACGACGCCGGCAAGCCGGTGGTGATGCTCGATACGCGCAATCTGCAGGAAGTGGAGTACGGCACCTTCAAGGATGCGCTGGTGCTGCCCATCCACAAGTTCACCGACCTGCCCGAGGCGCTGGCGCCGCACCGCGAAGCGCTGAAGGACAGCACCGTGGTCAGTTTTTGCACCGGCGGCATCCGCTGCGAGAAGGCCGCGCTGTGGATGGTCAACGACGGCATGGACAACGTGCTGCAGCTCGATGGTGGCATCCTCGGCTACTTCGAGGAGGTGGGCGGCGAAGGCTACGAAGGCCGCTGCTTCGTGTTCGATGAGCGCGTGGCGCTGGATGCCGAGCTGAAGCCGATGGTTGACCAGCCGCTGGCCGAGCCGCGCCCCAGCGCGTTCTGATGCTTCCCCGGTAGAGCCGGCCGCTGGCTGGCTGCGAAGCCATCTACCTGTATGCCGGCCAGCGGCCGGCACTACCAATCGCGCTTGGCGCGGATCAGGGCACCCCGGATCGGCGCAGCCAGCCCTGAACCCGCCCCACGGGAATCAGCATCCCGCCACCGTCACTGGCCGCCGCGCCCGGCCGTCCCCATGCATGGGGGATCCTGTGACGGAAAAACGCCTGATGATCCCGTTGTCGATCCTTGACCTGGCCCCGGTCTGCGAGGGCAGTGACACCACCGCTGCCTTCGCCAACATGCTGGAACTGGCCCAGCACGCCGATGCGCTGGGCTACCGCCGCTACTGGCTGGCCGAACACCACAACATGCCCGGCATCGCCAGTGCGGCCACCGCCGTGCTGATCGGTCACGTGGCGGGTGGCACAAAGCGCATCCGCGTCGGTGCCGGCGGCATCATGCTGCCCAACCATGCGCCTCTGCAGGTGGCCGAGCAGTTCGGCACGCTGGCCTCGCTGTATCCGGACCGCATCGACCTTGGCCTGGGCCGTGCGCCGGGCACCGATCAGCCGACCGCGCGTGCACTGCGCCGCTATTTCGACAGCGCCGACCAGTTTCCCCAGGACGTGCGCGAGCTGCTGCACTACTTCGAGCCGGTACAGCCCGGGCAGGCGGTGCAGGCCGTTCCCGGTGGCGGCCTGCGGGTGCCGACCTGGATCCTCGGTTCGAGCCTGTTCGGTGCGCGCATGGCCGCCTCGATGGGCCTGCCGTATGCATTCGCCTCGCATTTCGCGCCCGACGTGATGGACGAAGCGCTGGCGGTGTACCGCCGTGAGTTCCGCGCCTCGGCCACGCTGAAGCAGCCGCACGCGATGCTGGCCCTGAACGTCGTTGCCAGCGACAGCGAAGCCGAATCGCGGCGCCTGTTCACCAGCCAGCAGCAGAGTTTTGTGAACCTGCGTCGCGGCCGCCCGGGCAAGATTCCGGCACCCATCGACGACATCGAGTCCTTCTGGGAGCCGCACGAAAAACTGGGCGTGGAGCGGGCACTGGCCTGCACCGTCCTCGGCGATCCGCAACAGGTGGCCGATGGCATCGCCGCGTTCGTTGAACGGCACAAGCCCGACGAGCTGATGCTCACCGCCAACCTGTACGACCACCGCGCGCGCCTGCGCTCGTTCGAACTGACCATGCAGGCCTGGCACGCCCGCCACGCGGGCTGAACAATTGCGTCACGGCCCATTGCGGCCGAACCGCGTCTGATGGGGGCTCATATCGAAGGAGCCCCCTCATGGCCGACACCCGCGCCGAACACATCGCCCAGCTGGCAGATCTGATCAAGGACGTGGAGGTGGCGATGTTCACCACCACCGGCGTCGACGGACGGCTCTACAGCCGGCCGCTGGCCACCCAGCAGGTCACTTTCGACGGTGACCTGTGGTTCGTCATCACTGCCGACAGCCCGAAGGTGGCCGAGATCGCGCTCGATCCGCGCGTCAACGTGGCCTATGCCTCGCCATCGAAGAACACCTACGTGTCTGTGGCGGGGCGCGCGCGGGTTGTCGATGATCGCGCGAAGATCGAGGCGCTGTGGTCACCGGCGATGAAGCTGTTCTTCCCGGGCGGCAAGGACGACCCGAACCTGCGCCTGATCCAGGTGCGTGCCGACTCGGCCGAGTACTGGGATGGGCCGGGCACGCTGCTGGGCACGGCGCTGAGTTTCGTGCTGTCGGCGGTGCAGGATGAGCCGGCGGCGTTGGCCGACAACGGGTTCATCGACCTGCGCTGAGAGCTTCATCCACGCATGGCGTGGATCTACTGATTCCAGGCACGCGTGTTTCCCAGTAGATCCACGCCATGCGTGGATGGGGGCGACCCCGGTGAATTCCGGTGCTCAGAACCAGCGCTGGAACAACTCCACCGTATAGCCCACCAGCTGCCCCGAACTGAAACCGAAGAACGCGATCGCGGCCAGCGCCGCGATCCAGTTGAACAGCATCAGCGCGCCATCGCGTTCCAGCAGTGCCAGCGAGAACAGCAGCAGCTGGAAGCCGAACAGGAAGTTGGTGAAGGGAATCGGCAGCGACAGCAGCAGGCCCAGCAACACCAGCAGCAGGCCAGTGAAGGCGTGGGCGGGCAGCGGTGTCAGCAGCTGCGGCAGGCGCGGTTTCAGCATCTTGTCCAGGCGCCGCAGCGGGCGGTCGATGCGGTCCAGGAAACGGTGCATGGTGCTGCGCTTTGGCCCGCGGCGGGCGATGAAGCCGGGCAGCCAGGGCCTGCGCAGGCAGCACAGCATCTGCAGGCCGATCAGGATCACCAGCGGGCCGCTGACCGCGCCGCCCATGCCCGGGATCGGGATGAACGACGGCAGGATCGCCACGAACAGGAACACGCCGAACGCGCTTTGCTGCAGGTTGCACAGGATCTGGCCGAGCGGCATGTGCTCGGCCGGGTCGCCGGAGGCGAACATCTCCAGCAGGGTGCGGATGCCCTCGTTACGGTAGGCCGGGCGCTGCTCGCCCGGACCCTGGCCGGCCTCAGGCGGTGAGCTCATCGGCCTGCTCGTCGGACAGCGTGCGCAGCAGCAGCTTGTCCACCCGTGCACCGTCCAGGTCGACCACCTCGAAGCGCCAGCCGGCCCAGTCGAAGTATTCACCTGCGTGCGGGATGCGGCCGAAGTAGTGGATGCACATGCCGGCCAGCGTGTAGTAGTCGCCATCCTCGGCATCGGGCAGGTCGTTGCTGCCGATCAGCTCGCGCAGGTCCTCGATCGGCAGCGAGCCGTCCACCAGCAGCGAGCCGTCCTCGCGGGTCACCACCAGCGCATCTTCGTCGGCATTTTCCACTGCCTGCAGGCGGCCGACCACGGCGCCCATCAGGTCGCTGATGGTCACCAGGCCCTGGATCTCGCCGTACTCGTCCACCACCAGCGCCATTGACTGCTGTTCCTCGCGGAAGATCTCCAGCAGCTTCATCGCGTGGGTCGATTCGGAGACATAGAGCGGTTCGCGCAGGGTCTGGAACAGCGCGTTGTCGCCGCGCGCCATGCGCGTGGCCAGCGATTTCAGTTCAAGCACGCCGACCACGTCCATGTCGTTGTCGCGCAGCACCGGGTAGCGCGAGAACTCGTGCTCGGCCATGATTTCCAGGTTGCGTTCCAGCCCGGCCTGGGTATCCAGCCAGGCGATGCGGTTGCGCGGCGTCATCAGGCTGTCGGCGGTGCGGTCGCCCAGGCGCATGACGCGGTTCATCATGTCGCGCTCGTGGGCGTCGATCACGCCGGCCTCGTGGCTCTCGGCCACCAGCATGCGGATTTCTTCTTCAGTCACCGAGGCGACTTCATCCTTGCCCAGGCCGAACAGGCGCAATACCAGCTGGGTGGTCTTGGACAGCAGCCAGACGAAGGGCAGGGCCAGCTTGGCCAGCCAGCTCATCGGCATCGCGACCAGGCCGGCGATGGCCTCGGAGCGGGTCAGCGCCAGGCGCTTGGGCACCAGTTCGCCGAAAATCAACGTGATGAAGGTGATCAGGCTGACCGCCAGCGCGGTGCCGATGTTGCCGGCATAGGCAAAGCCCGGCATCAGGCCCTGGATCCAGCCGCCGAAGGCCTCACCCAGCGCCTCACCGCCGAGATAGCCGGTCAGCACGCCGATCACGGTGATGCCGATCTGCACGGTGGACAGGAAGCTTTCCGGCTTCTCCGACAGCTCCAGCGCCTTGGCCGCGCGCTTGGAGGTGGCGGCCATCTGCTTCAGGCGGCTCTTGCGCGAGGTCATGACCGACATCTCGGACATGGCGAAGAAGCCGTTCAGCAGAACAAGCGCGAAGACAATCAGGATCATTTCAAACACGGGCGTCGTCCCCGGTTGGTGGCAGGGAGGGCGGGTGCTTGCGATGGCGGCTGGCGCTCAGGAACGGGGTCCGGCGCGGCGCAGGGGGATAAGGGTCGTCGTCCATAAGGTGCGCCCGAAGGCGCGCTGGCATCTTAGCAAAGGGGCGTGGCAGGGTGGCAACCGCCTGTTCAGGTTGGGGGTTCCAGAGCCCCGAAAGGGGGCGGGGATACCCGAGATGGTCATCTAGCCGTCATAATTCGTCCTGGTGCCGTCCTTCCCGCGACGGCTGACAGGTTTCTCAATGTTCTCTCTGCAGACCATTTTCGGTTCCGGCAAACAGTTCTACACCCTGCTTGATGAGGCCGCCGTCGCGGCTTCCGACGCCGCCAAGGCGCTGCACTCCATGCTGCGCGAGGCCGACCGCCAGCCCGCGCTGGACGCCTTCAAGCTGGCCCGCCTGCGCGAACGCGCGGCCTCGGACAAGATCAGCCAGGCGCTGGTGGACAGCTTCATGACCCCGATCGAGCGCGAGGACATCGAAGCGCTGGGTTCGGCGCTGTACAAGATTCCCAAGCAGATCGAGAAGTTCGCCGATCGCTATTCGCTGGCCACGACCCACCTGGAACACATCGACTTCGCGCCGCGCGCGGCGATGCTGGAACAGGCCGCCAGCGTGGTGGTGGAGATGGTGGCCGACCTGCGCCACATGAACCTGGACCGGATGACCGCGCTCAACGAGAAGCTGCGCTCGCTGGAGAACGAGGCCGACCGCCTGATGCTCGAGCTGTACCGCGACATCTATTCGGGCCGCCTGGACAACCTGCAGATGTTCCTGCTGAAGGAATTCTTCGAGATCCTGGAAAAGGCCATCGACCGCTGCCGCGAGGCCGGCGTGGTGGCGTACCAGATCGTGTTGAAGAACAGCTGACGGACGCCGCCGCATGTTGACCCTTGTCCTGGTGGTGATCCTGGCCGCGCTCGTCTTCGAGTTCATCAACGGCTTCCACGACACCGCCAATTCCATTGCCACCGTGGTGGCGACCAAGGTGCTCTCGCCCGGCTGGGCGGTGATGCTGGCCGCGGTCATGAATCTGCTCGGTGCACTGACCGGCACCGCGGTGGCGCTGACCATCGCCTCCGGCCTGCTCAATACCAACGTCGTGGATGTCACCCCGCAGGTGATCCTGTGCGCGTTGCTGGGCGGCATCATCTGGAACCTGATTACCTGGTGGAAGGGCCTGCCGTCCTCGTCCTCGCACGCGCTGATCGGCGGCCTGTGCGGCGCCGGCCTGGCCGCGGCCCACAACAACTGGGACGCGCTGATCTGGTCCGAGCGCCTGGGCAGCTGGGCGCAGAACAAGGGCCTGCTGTGGAAGGTGTTCGTGCCGATGATCACCTCGCCGATCGCCGGCTTCGTGCTCGGCATCGTGGTGATGGTGCTGCTGTGGGCGCTGATCGCCGGCCTGGCCAAGATCGGTGGTGCCATCGGCCGCCTGGCCCGCCCGCGCATCGTCAACGCGTTCTTCGGCAAGGCCCAGATCGCCTCGGCGGCCTACATGGGCTTCGCCCACGGCCACAACGATGCGCAGAAGACCATGGGCATCATCGCGATGACCCTGATCGGTGCCGAGGCGACCGGCGCACTGAACGACCTGCCGTCCTGGTTGGCCTTCATGCACCCGGATGCGCATGCTGGTGACGGCATCGCGATGTGGATCGTGCTGACCTGTGCGGTGGTGATGGCTGCCGGTACCGCTTCGGGCGGCTGGAAGATCATCAAGACCCTGGGCCACAAGATGGTCAAGCTGCACCCGATCCACGGCTTCGCCGCGGAGACCAGCTCGGCCACCATCCTGACCCTGGCCGCCCACTTCGGCATGCCGGTCTCGACCACGCACAGCATCTCCACCGCGATCATGGGCGTCGGCTTCGCCAAGAACCCGCGCTCGCTGAAGTTCGGCGTGATCGAACGCATCGTCTGGGCCTGGATCCTGACCATCCCGGCAGCCGGTGGCTGTGCGTACCTGATCCTGAAGCTGTTCGAGCTGTTCGGCTGGACCTGATCGCCACGCCAAGGTTGCAAACGAAAAAGCCCGCCGGATACCGGCGGGCTTTTTTCATGGGCAAAGAATTTTTCCGCACACATCGTGTCGACCAAGGTCGACACCTACCAGAGCAGAAACAGGATCCGATCCCGTGCCGACCAACGGTCGGCACCCGCCAACAGCGCACGGAAACTGTCGAAGGCGGGGTGGGATGGGCAGGCGGGGGCGCAGAGCGCCATGGATGGCGCTCTACGAGGCACGCAGGAGCAGTTTTTGCCGTCCCCCGCCTGCCTATCCCACCCCGCCAACCCACGGAAACCCTGCTTTTGACGTTGCCGTTGCAGTTGCAGTTGCCGTTGATCCGGCGGGTGCCGGGCCGCAGGCCCGGCCGAACCCCTCAATTACGCTGGAACAGCGCCTGCACATCCTTGCGGAACGCCGCCTGGCTGTCCGCCCGGCTGTAGAACATGTGCCCGCCCGGATAACTGCGCACCTGCACCCGGTCCGGATTGCTGCCCATCGCCGGCATCTGGTCCACCGTCAGGATCGACCCCATGAACGGGCACGACAGGTCATTCCAGCCATGCACGATCAGCACCTGCAGATGCGGATCGATCGCCACCGCCTGCCGCAGCTGGGTCACCGCCCCCTGGCGCAGCTCGCCACCGCGGTCCCACAGACGGTTCACGTCGTAGTTCAGCGCCTGGTAGCGCGCATCCACCTTCCAGCCCACCACGCGCGTCACGAAGTCGACCATCGCCGTGGTGGTCGGCGCAATGATGCTGTCCAGCAGCGGATCATTGGCGCGCTGCTCCGGATCATTCGGGAACGGATCGAACGCGGTCACGTTCGAGTCGTAGCGGCTGCCCAGCGTGCCCTTGTCGCGGAACACCTCACGCAGATAGGCCTGGGTCTCCAGGCGGCCACCGGCGCGGCGCACGAACTGCGGGTCCAGCCCGGTCAGCTCGGTGACCCGGCGCAGCATCGCCTCGGTCGCCTGCGGATCGCTGCGGCCCTTCATCAACGCGGTGGCGTAGTCACCGCGGGTGTACTCCACCACCTCACGCATCGCCGCATCGGTCAACTTGCCCTGGCGCTCCAGGTGCGCGGCGGCGATTGACGGCAGCGTCTGCATCCACGCCATCGGCGACACATCGGCGTTGTCTTCCAGGGTCGGGCTCAGGTACGGCGAGACCAGCACCAGGCCGTTCATCGCCACGCCCAGCCGGGTCTGCAGGAAGTGGGTGATGCGCGGGCCGCGGTAGCCGCCATAGCTCTCGCCGGTCAGGTACTTGCGTGCGCCCATGCGCTGGTTGCGCAGCAGCCAGTCGTAGATCGAGCGCGACAGGTACTCGATGTCGGCGCTGGGGTTGTACAGCTGCTTCTTCGCTTCGTCGTCGCCGATGCGCGCACGGCTGAAGCCGGTGCCGACCGGATCGATGAACACCAGGTCGGTGAAGTCCAGCCAGGTGCCGGGGTTGTCGTGCAGGGTGGCGGGTGCCGAGGCGCTGTCACCCTCCGAGCCAAAGGTGACCACCTTGGGCCCGATCGCGCCCATGTTGAGATAGACCGACGATGCACCCGGGCCGCCGTTGAGCGCGAAGGTCACCGGCCGGTCCTTGCCCGGCATCGTATAGGCGGTGAACACCACATCGGCGATCACCTTGCCTTTGGCATCGCGCACCGGCAGGGTGCCGACGGTGGCGGTGTAGTCCAGGGTGCGGCCGGCCAAGCGCATGCTCTGGCGGGCCGACGCATCGGCGGGCAGCGCAGGCGCCTCGGTCTTGTCGTCTTTCGGGTCGGGCTTGGCCTCGGCGTCAGGCGCGGCCAGCACGCTGGCAGGGGCGATGAGCAGGCCGACGCAGAGCGCGGCAGTATGCAGCAGGGACTTCATGGCACCGGATTGGCAGCGGAAGGGGGTTCCGATGCTAGGCCGGTGGCGGGCATGCCGTATGTGTCCAAAGGCATGGCCGCGCGTCGAGGCCGCCACTGGCCAGATTGGGTCAAGCGGGCAGGGGGGTGCGCACGTCGTCGTCAGCCAGCAGGCCGTATACCGCCGAATCGGACAGTTCGCCCTGGATGCGCCAGCGCTGCCGCAGCACCCCCTCCAGGTGGAAGCCCAGCCGTTCAAGCACATGGGCCGAGGGCCGGTTGCGCGGGTCGACTTCGGCTTCCACGCGATGCAGGCGCAGGGTCTGGAACAGGTAGTCCAGCAGGTGCTGCAGCGCTTCGTGCATGTAGCCCTGGCCCTGCCTGTCGGGGGCCAGCAGGTAGCCGATCTCGGCACGAGCGGCATCGCGGTCCAGGGCGAACACCACGCAGATGCCCAGCAACGGGCCGTCCAGCGTTTCGCGCACGGCCAGCTTGAGCTGGGTGCCGGTGGCCTGTGCAGCCAGATCATCATCGATCTGCGCGCGCGCCTCGGCCGGTCGTGTCCACGCCGGGTGGTTCCAGAACCGCATCACGTTCGGATCGGACTGGATCGCGAACAGGGCGGCCGCATCGTCGCGGCGGATCGGGCTCAGGACCAGGCGCGCGCTGTGCAGCGGCAGGCCCGGGAACAGCAGCGAGTGGCTGGCCAATACGATGGTCCACGCGGATGGACGCGCATTATGGCGCCGCCGGGTTTGCCGATGGGGGCGTAATGCCAAGGGCGCATGAACCGGTAGTGCCGGCCGCTGGCAGGCAGATCTGCCTGAATCACGCAGATGCCGAGGGTGCCGGCCAGCGGCCGGCACTACCGGGTGACGGGGTCAGAGCCGTTTTCCAGCAGGAAACGGATCCGGCCCCGCGCCGGATCAGGCTTCCAGCGAAGCCAGATCGCCCTTCGACTCCAGCCAGCCCTTGCGGTCGGAGGCGCGCTTCTTGGCCAGCAGCATGTCCATCAGCGAGCGGGTCTGCTCGCCATCGTCCACGGTCAGCTGCACCAGGCGGCGCGTATCGGGGTGAATGGTCGACTCGCGCAGCTGTGGCGGATTCATCTCGCCCAGGCCCTTGAAGCGGGTGACGTTGATCGCGCCCTTGATCTTCTCGCGTTCGATCTTGTCCAGCATCGAGCGCTTTTCTTCCTCGTCCAGGGCGTAGAACACCTGCTTGCCCACGTCGATGCGGAACAGCGGCGGCATCGCCACGAACACGTGGCCGGCATCGACCAGCGCCGGGAAGTGCTTGAGGAACAGCGCGGTAAGCAGGGTGGCGATGTGCAGGCCGTCCGAGTCCGCGTCGGCCAGGATCACCACCTTGCCGTAGCGCAGGCCGGCAATATCGTCCTTGCCCGGGTCGCAGCCGATGGCCACGGCCAGGTTGTGCACTTCTTCGGACGCCAGCACGCTGTTGGAGGACACTTCCCACGTGTTGAGGATCTTGCCGCGCAGCGGCAGGATCGCCTGGAAGTCCTTGTCACGCGCCTGCTTGGCGCTGCCGCCTGCCGAGTCACCCTCCACCAGGAACAGCTCGGTGCGCGACAGGTCCTGGCTGATGCAGTCGGCCAGCTTGCCGGGCAGGGCCGGGCCCTGGGTGACCTTCTTGCGGACGACCAGCTTTTCGGTCTTCAGGCGCGCACTGGCGCGTTCGATGGCGATCTGCGCGATCTTCTCGCCCAGCTCCACGTTCTGGTTCAGCAGCAGGCTGAAGGCATCGTGGGCGGCGCCCTCGATGAAACCGGCCGCCTGGCGCGAGGACAGGCGTTCCTTGGTCTGGCCGCTGAACTGCGGGTCGGTCATCTTCAGCGACAGCACGAACGACACGCGGTCCCACACGTCTTCCGGGGCCAGCTTGACGCCACGCGGCAGCAGGTTGCGGAAGTCGCAGAATTCGCGCAGCGCCTCGGTCAGGCCGGTACGCAGGCCGTTGACGTGGGTGCCGTGCTGGGCAGTGGGGATCAGGTTGACGTAGCTTTCCTGCACCAGCTCGCCTTCCGGCAGCCAGGCCACTGCCCAGTCAACAATTTCGGTGTCCTTCTTCAGGTTGCCGACGAACAGCTCGGCCGGCAGCATCTCGCGATCGCCCAGCTCCAGCTTCAGGTAATCGCGCAGGCCGTCTTCGTAGTACCAGGTATCGACTTCACCGGTGGCTTCGTCGGTCAGCTTCACGGTCAGGCCCGGGCACAGCACGGCCTTGGCGCGCAGCAGGTGCTTGAGTGCGCGCACCGCGAACTTGGGCGTGTCGAAGTACTTCGGGTCGGGCCAGAAGCGCACGCGGGTGCCGGTATTCTTCTTGCCGACGCTGCCGACCACTTCCAGCGGGGTGGCGCGGTCGCCGTTGCGGAAGGTGATGCGGTGTTCGGCACCCTCGCGCTTGATGTGCACTTCCACCAGGGTCGACAGCGCGTTGACCACGCTGACGCCGACGCCGTGCAGGCCGCCGGAGAAGGTGTAGTTGTTGTTGCTGAACTTGCCGCCGGCATGCAGGCGGGTCAGGATCAGCTCGACGCCCGGGATCTTCTCTTCCGGATGGATGTCCACCGGCATGCCACGGCCGTCATCGCTGACCTCCACGCTGCCGTCCTTGTACAGGGTGATCTCGATCGAGCGGGCGTGGCCGGCGAGGGCCTCGTCCACCGAGTTGTCGATCACTTCCTGCGCCAGGTGGTTCGGGCGCGCGGTGTCGGTATACATGCCGGGACGGCGCTTGACCGGGTCAAGGCCGGACAGGACTTCAATATCGGCGGCGTTATAGCGGGCGTTCATCTGTCTTCGAAAGCTTGGAGCGACGGGCAAGTGTGGGGTCTGGCACGGGATTTTGCACGCCTGCGGTTCAGTCTCGGCGACGCAGAGGGGGTAAAATGGCAGCCGCTGGAATCTGAATGCCGGCGACCCCCGTTGGGTCGAAACATCCAAGCCATACCGCGAGGAGGACCTCATGAAGAAGTTGCTGACCATTGCGATCCTGGCCGCTGCCGCCGTTGCAGTGCCGCTGGTGGTGGCGCAGAACGCCGGCCAGCCGGCCCCGCAGCAGGGTGACCAGGCCGACAAGGCGCAGGCCGAGGCCGATGCCAAGGCCAAGCGTCGGGCCCAGGCCAATGCCGAAATGAAGGCGCAGGGCCAGCCGGCCCCGCAGCAGGAAGAAGAGGAAGAAGCGCGTAAGAAGCGCTGATCCCGCAACCTGCCAGGCGCCCTTGCGACAAGGGTTGCGCTCCGGAACGCCCCGCTTTGCGGGGCGTTTCTTTTTAGTGGCGTGCCATCTGCCTCTTGGGTTGGCGGCCATCAATCTGTAAACTATGGCTTTCCGGGAGTAAGTGCGTGTCCACCATTTGCGAATGGGCTGGAGCGGCCAAGCGTGGCTTCCAGCATGGCGGGTCGCAGGTGACGGTCGATTTGACCGGCACGGCCGCCCCGACCTCGCACGGTGGTCCCCGTCTGGCGCCTGCCGCCGCACGGATCCGCACCTCCCTCGCTGCCACAGCGAACCGGAAAACCCCCTCTGAGCACCATGCCCGCCCTCCGGGTGCGCGTGGTGCTGCCGTTTTCCATTTCCAGACAGGATGCTTGCAGCCATGACTCCCTTGATTTTCGTAACCGGCGGCGTGGTGTCCTCGCTCGGCAAAGGCATTGCCGCCGCGTCGCTGGCCGCCATTCTTGAAGCCCGTGGCCTGAAGGTCACGATGATGAAGCTCGACCCGTACATCAACGTCGACCCGGGCACCATGAGCCCGTTCCAGCACGGTGAGGTCTACGTCACCGACGACGGCGCCGAGACCGACCTCGACCTGGGCCACTACGAGCGCTTCGTGCGCACCCGCCTGAGCCGCAAGAACTCGGTCACCACCGGCCGCATCTACGAGAACGTGATCCGCAAGGAGCGCCGCGGCGACTACCTGGGCGCAACCGTGCAGGTCATTCCGCACATCACCGACGAGATCCGCCGCTGCATCGACGAAGCCACCGAAGGCTACGACGTGGCCCTGGTCGAGATCGGCGGTACCGTCGGCGACATCGAGTCGCTGCCGTTCCTGGAAGCGATCCGCCAGGTGCGCACCGAGCGTGGCCCGGAGAAGGCGCTGTTCATGCACCTCACCCTGGTGCCGTACATCGGCGCCGCCGGTGAGCTGAAGACCAAGCCGACCCAGCACTCGGTGAAGGAACTGCGCTCGATCGGCATCCAGCCGGACGTGCTGCTGTGCCGTTCGGAACAGGCGGTGCCGGATTCGGAGCGCCGCAAGATCGCCCAGTTCACCAACGTCTCCGAGCGCGCCGTGATCAGCGTGCCGGACGTGGACGTGCTGTACCGCATTCCGTCGGGCCTGCACGCGCAGGGCCTGGACGAGATCGTGGTCAACCAGCTGAAGCTGGCCGACAAGGTCGGTCCGGTCGATCTGTCGATGTGGGAAGACGCGGTCGATGCGACCCTGCACCCGCTGGACGAAGTGACCATCGCCGTGGTCGGCAAGTACGTCGATCACCAGGATGCCTACAAGTCGGTCGGCGAAGCGCTCAAGCACGGTGGCCTGCGCCAGCGCACCAAGGTCAACCTGAAGTGGCTGGAAGCACAGGACCTGGAAGGCACCGACATGGCCGCACTGGCCGATGTCGACGGCATCCTGGTGCCGGGTGGCTTCGGTGACCGTGGTTTCGAAGGCAAGGTGCAGACCTCGAAGTTCGCCCGCGAGCAGCACGTGCCGTACTTCGGCATCTGCTACGGCATGCAGGCGGCCGTCGTCGATTACGCGCGCAACGTGGTCGGCCTGGAGGGTGCCAACAGCACCGAGAATGATCGCCAGTCGCCGAACCCGGTGATCGGCCTGATCACCGAGTGGCGGACCGCGGCCGGTGATGTCGAGAAGCGTGACGACAAGAGCGACCTGGGCGGCACGATGCGCCTGGGCCTGCAGGAGCAGCGCCTGAAGCCGGGCACGCTGGCCCGCGAGCTGTACGGCAAGGACGTGGTCGCCGAGCGTCATCGCCACCGCTACGAGTTCAACAACCGCTACCGCACCCAGCTGGAAGATGCCGGCCTGGTGATCGCCGGCAAGTCGATGGACGACACCCTGGTGGAAGTGATCGAGCTGCCGCGCGATGCCCACCCGTGGTTCCTGGCCTGCCAGGCGCATCCGGAATTCCTGTCCACGCCGCGTGACGGCCATCCGCTGTTCATCGGTTTCATCCGTGCCGCGCGCGAGCGCAAGGCCGGTGGCAAGCTGCTGCAGGAAGCCCGCGCCTGACTTGTGATGGGGGCCGCCGGCCCCCATCTTGCACGCTTCAACCCCCAGCGCACCGGCCCGGCCGGTGCCGCGGACAACAAGGAAACGCCATGAAACTGTGTGGATTCGAGGTCGGGCTGGACCAGCCCCTGTTCCTGATCGCCGGCCCCTGCGTGATCGAGTCGATGCAGCTGCAGCTCGATACCGCGGGCAAGTTGAAGGAAGTCACCGACAAGCTCGGCGTCAACTTCATCTTCAAGTCCAGCTTCGACAAGGCCAACCGCACTTCGGGCACCGCATTCCGTGGCCCGGGCATGGAAGAGGGCCTGAAGGTCCTGGCCGAGGTCAAGAAGCAGATCGGCGTGCCGGTGCTGACCGACGTCCACGAATACACCCCGATGGACGAAGTGGCCTCGGTGGTGGACGTGCTGCAGACCCCGGCGTTCCTGGTCCGCCAGACCGACTTCATCCGCAAGGTGTGCTCGGCCGGCAAGCCGGTCAACATCAAGAAGGGCCAGTTCCTGGCGCCGTGGGACATGAAGCCGGTCGTGGAGAAGGCCAAGGCCACCGGCAACGAGCAGATCATGGTCTGCGAACGCGGTGCCAGCTTCGGCTACAACAACCTGGTCAGCGACATGCGTTCGCTGGCGGTGATGCGCGATACCGGTTGCCCGGTGGTGTTCGACGCCACCCATTCGGTGCAGTTGCCGGGCGGGCAGGGCACCAGTTCCGGTGGCCAGCGTGAGCACGTGCCGGTGCTGGCCCGTGCCGCCGTGGCGGTGGGCATCTCCGGCCTGTTCGCCGAGACCCATCCGGACCCGTCCAAGGCCCTGTCCGATGGCCCCAATGCATGGCCGCTGGACCAGATGGAAGCGCTGCTCGAGACCCTGATGGAACTCGATGCGGTGACCAAGAAGCATGGCTTCTCGCGCTTCGCGTGAGTCGTGACCCGTGGCTGGCGCTGGAAACCCAGCGTCACCGCCGGCATTGGAAACAGTGGCCGTGGGGCCTGATCGCACTGGGCCTGGCCGTGCTGTTCACCGTGGGCATGTTCGGCCTGGCGCTGATCGGCGCCGCGTCCGTGCGGCCACCCGGTGATGGCAGCAGCGCACTCGATCTGCGGGCGTACTTCATTGCGCTGCTGGTGGCAGAGCTGCTCGGTGCCGTGGGATGCGTCGCTGCCGCTGTGCTGGCCTGGCGGCTGAATCGCGGCAAGGTCACGGCTGGGCTGGCGATCATCCTGCTCTCGCTGTGGCTGGGCGCCCTGTTCTACGGATTGCTTTGATGAATACGACCACATCGGCGCGTGGCTGGCCCTGGGGCCTGATCGCCCTGGGGCTGTCCGTGTTGACCTGGATCGCCCTGGTGGTGGGCGTGCTGGCCTTCACGTCCGGTTTCCGGCCGCCGGGGGACGGGAACAACGGCGTGCAGGCCACACAGTGGTGGTTGCTGGGCGCGCTGGTCACGATGGTGCTGTCCTTCCTGGGCAGCCCGGTGGCGATGGTGCTGGCCTGGCGACGGCGGCGTGGCCCCATCCTGGCAGCGATTGCTGGTGCATTGCTGGTGATGCTGGTGTCGATGGTCCTGATCGTGATCGGGTCCAGCTGGGGCTGAAGCCGCCCACGCCATTTGGCAAGTGGCGGGCAGCCGGGGATAATCACGCGGCATTCGTTTTGTCGCCCCCTCTCCAGACAGGTAACCGGTCCGACCATGAGTACGATCCGCAGCATCCACGCCCGTGAAATCCTCGACAGTCGTGGCAACCCCACGCTGGAAGCCGAAGTCATCCTGGAGGACGGTTCGTTCGGTCGCGCCGCGGTTCCCTCCGGCGCCTCGACCGGCACCAAGGAAGCGGTCGAGCTGCGTGATGGCGACAAGACCCGTTACCTGGGCAAGGGCGTGCGCAAGGCCGTCGACAACGTCAACACCACGATTGCCGCCGCGCTGAAGGGTTTTGAAGCCACCGACCAGGCCGGCCTCGACCGTCGCCTGATCGACCTCGACGGCACCGAGAACAAGGGCCGCCTGGGTGCCAACGCACTGCTGGGTGTTTCGATGGCCGCCGCGCACGCCGCTGCCGCATCGAACAAGCAGGCGCTGTGGCAGTACCTGGCCGCCAAGACCGGCGTGACCCCGTCGCTGCCGGTGCCGATGATGAACATCATCAACGGCGGCGCGCACGCCGACAACAACGTCGACTTCCAGGAGTTCATGGTGCTGCCGGTCGGCTTCACCTCGTTCTCCGAAGCGCTGCGTGCCGGTACCGAAATCTTCCATTCGCTGAAGTCGGTGCTGAAGGGCCACGGCCTGAGCACGGCGGTCGGCGACGAAGGCGGCTTCGCACCGGACTTCCGCAGCAACGTCGAAGCGCTGGACACCATCCTTGAAGCGATCGGCAAGGCCGGCTACACCGCAGGCGAAGACGTGCTGCTGGGCCTGGACGTGGCCTCCAGCGAGTTCTTCGAGAACGGCAAGTACAACCTGATCGGCGAGAACAAGCGCCTGACCTCCGAGCAGTTCGTCGACTTCCTCGCCGACTGGGCCGCGCAGTACCCGATCATCACGATCGAAGACGGCCTGGCCGAGAACGACTGGGCTGGCTGGAAGCTGCTGACCGACCGCATCGGCAAGAAGGTCCAGCTGGTCGGTGACGACCTGTTCGTGACCAACCCGAAGATCTTCCAGGAAGGCATCGACTCGGGCACCGCCAACGCGATCCTGATCAAGGTCAACCAGATCGGCACCCTGAGCGAAACCCTGGAAGCGATCGCCATGGCCGACCGCGCCGGTTATGCCGCAGTGGTCTCGCACCGTTCGGGCGAAACCGAAGACACTACCATCGCCGACATCGCAGTGGCCACCACCGCCACCCAGATCAAGACCGGCTCGCTGTGCCGCAGCGATCGCGTGGCCAAGTACAACCAGCTGCTGCGCATCGAGGAAGCCCTCGGCGCCGGCGCGCGTTACGCCGGTCGTGACGCGTTCGTTTCGCTGAAGCGCTGAGCCGATGCGCGACTGGCGCTGGATGCTGCTGGTGCTGGCCCTGCTGCTGGGCTGGCTGCAGTACCGCTTCTGGTTCGGTCCGGGCAATTCGGGTGAAGTGATGATGCTCGAAGCCCAGGTCGCCAACCAGGAGCGGGACAATGAGGGTCTGCAGCAGCGCAACGACGCGCTCGCTGCCGAAGTGAAGGACCTCAAGGAAGGCCAGTCCGCCATCGAGGAACGCGCACGCAGCGAACTGGGCATGATCAAGCCCGGCGAGAAGTTCTATCGCGTGGTCGAGGATGCACCGGTCCACCCGGCGCAGCCTGCTGCTGGCGTCACTGCCCAGGCCGGCGAACACCCGGCGGACGTGCCATGAGCGCGGCGATCTGGGTGGTGGTTCCGGCCGCCGGCCGCGGTGCCCGCTTCGGTGCGCCGCTGCCCAAGCAGTACCTGCAGGCAGGTGGGCAGATCCTGCTCGCCCATACCCTGGATGCACTGCTGGCGCACCCGGCCGTGGCTGGTGCGATGGTGGTGATCGGCCAGGACGACGTCGACTGGCCGGGCTGGAGTGAATGGTCCGGCAAGCCGGTGCTGACCTGCATCGGGGGTGCCACCCGTGCCGCCTCGGTGCTGGCTGGGTTGCAGGCGCTGCCGGAGTCGGTGCGCGCCGATGAGTTCGTGCTGGTCCACGATGCGGCGCGACCCAACCTGTCCCTGGCCGATCTTGGCCGCCTGCTTGAAGTCGGTCGTGCCGATCCGGTCGGGGCGATCCTGGCTGCACCGGTGCGCGACACCCTCAAGCGTGCGGGCGACGACGGTGGCATTGATGGCACCGAGCCGCGTGAGCGCCTGTGGCGTGCACTGACACCACAGCTGTTCCGCCGCCACCAGCTCAGCCGCGCACTGTCCGACGCCGCTGCCGCCGGTGTTGAAGTCACCGACGAGGCCATGGCCATGGAGCGCCAGGGCCAGCGCCCGCTGCTGGTGGAAGGCAGCGAGGACAACTTCAAGGTCACCACCCCGGCCGATCTGGACCGGTTCGAATTCGTACTTTCCCGCCGCGCCGGCTGACCGTCCGCGCGGCCCTGTAGCAAGGGTTGCATCCATGAGCACCGCACTGTTCCCGCCCGTCCGCATCGGCCAGGGCTACGACGTCCATGCCTTCGGTGAAGGCGATCACATCATGCTCGGCGGCGTGAACGTGCCGCACAGCTGCGGCGTGCTCGCGCACAGCGATGGCGACGTGATCCTGCACGCCCTGTGCGATGCGATGCTTGGCGCGCTGGCGCTGGGTGACATCGGCCAGCATTTCCCGCCGAGTGACGACCGCTGGAAGGGCGCCGACAGCAGCGATTTCGTGCGCCACTGCGACAGCCTGCTGCGTGAGCGCGGCTGGCGCGTCGGCAACACCGACATCACCGTGATCTGCGAGCGGCCGAAGGTTGGCCCGCATGCGCTGGCAATGCGTGAGCGCATCGGTGGCCTGCTGCAGCTGCCGCTGGATGCGGTCAGCGTCAAGGCCACCACCTCGGAAAAACTGGGTTTCACCGGCCGCGGTGAAGGCATCGCCGCACAGGCGGTCGTGTTGCTGGTGGCGGCATGATTCCGCTGCCGTTGGCGTTTGGCGCGCCGCTGTTGACGGCGCGCATCCGCACTACGCCGGACGATTTCCAGGTCGACGAGCTGCCGGCCTTCGAGGCCACCGGCGAAGGCGAGCACCTGCTGCTGCACATCCGCAAGCGCGGTGCCAATACCGTGCATGTGGCCAAGGTACTGGCCAAGTGGGCGGGCCTGCCGGAAATGGCGGTGAGCTACGCCGGGATGAAAGACCGCCACGCGGTCACCACCCAGCGTTTCAGCGTGCACCTGCCCAAGCGCATTGCACCGGACCTGGCCGAGCTGGCCAGTGACGAGATCGAAGTACTCGAAGCGACCTGGCACAACCGCAAGCTGCAGCGTGGCGCACTGGCCGGCAACCGTTTCAAGCTGGTGCTGCGCGAAGTGCAGGGCGATGCCGCAGCGATCAGCGAACGCCTGCAGCAGATTGCCGAGCGCGGCTTGCCGAACTGGTTCGGCGAGCAGCGCTTTGGGCGCGACGGCGGCAATGTGCCGGCGGCACTGGCGATGTTCGGTGGCCGCCGCATGCGCAAGGATCAGCGTTCGCTGCTGCTGTCAGCTGCTCGTTCGGCGCTGTTCAACCGCGTGCTGGCTGCGCGTGTGGAGCAGGGCAACTGGGATCAGCCGCTGGAGGGTGAAGTGTGGATGCTCGATGGCAGCCGCAGCGTGTTCGGACCCGAGCCGTACACCGACGTGCTGGCCGAGCGCCTGGCGCGTTTCGACATCCATCCCAGCGCGCCGCTGTGGGGCGAAGGCGAGCTGCGCAGCGCCGATGCGGCACGCGAGCTGGAGCTGGCCGCGCTGGACGACGAAGAGTCGAAGGCACTGCGGACCGGCCTGGAAGACGCACGCCTGAAGCAGGAGCGCCGCGCGCTGCGCCTGCGCCCGGCGCTGCTGCAGCACCAATGGTTGGCCGATGACGTGCTGGAGCTGTCCTTCGCGCTGCCGCCGGGCTGCTACGCCACCGCCGTGCTGCACGAGCTCGGCCCGGTCGAAGACGCCTCGCAGTCCTGACAGAAAAAGGGAACGGAGGCGAAGAGCATCCACGCATGGCGTGGATCTACTTTCCTCCGCTCGCCACAGTAGATCCACGCCATGCGTGGATGCGTTACCTCACCGCCGTGCAAGCAGCACCAGCATCGCGCCGGTACCGCCTTGCCCGGTCGGCGCCGAATGAAACGCCAGCACGTCGTTGCGCAGCCGCAGCAGGCGATCGACCAGGTTCTTCAGTACCGGCGCACCGCCATCGGACTGCAGGCCCTTGCCATGGATGATGCGCACGCAGCCATAGTCGTGTGCATGCGCTTCCAGCAGGAACTGGCGCAGCAGCGTCTCCGCCTGCGACGCAGTGGCGCCGTGCAGGTCCAGCTCGTCCTGCACCGAGTACTGGCCACGCTTGAGGCGCTGGAACAGGCGTGGTGGCAGGTTGTCGCGGCGATAGCTGGCCACGTCGCCGGCTTCCAGTGGCGTGCTGTCGCGCAGCAGCCGGGCGAACTCGCCGGCGGCTTCGGCCTCGTCACGTTCGGCCATGCGCGCGCGCGGCTTCGGCCGGGGCGCAGCCGGTGCCGGCTCGGCATCCTTGCGCAGCGGCGTCACTTCGCCGATGGCCGCACGGAACAATGCGGCCGGATCTTCGTCTTCAGGGTGCGACATGCGCACAGGGTAAACCGCCGGCGCAGGTCTGCCTATGACGGTTCGATGTCGGTCGTGACCGCCGGCAGGGTAGGACCGGCGGCTCGCATGCGGCACAATAGACGATGCCCTTGCAGGGTCGACGGCTTCCGCAGGGGAGTACGACGGTCCCGCCCACACTGCACGGTGATGGAATCGAATTCTTGGAAAATCAAGCGGTTAAATCGAAGATGCGAATCCTGGTCAGTAACGACGATGGCGTCGACGCCGCAGGCATCCGGATGCTTGCTTCGGTGCTGCGTGAGGCCGGTCACGAAGTCACGGTGGTCGCGCCCGACCGCGATCGCTCCGGCGCCAGCAATTCGCTGACCCTGGACCTGCCGATCCGCCTCAAGCGCATCGACCACTACACCGTCTCGGTGGCCGGCACCCCGACCGACTGCGTGCACCTGGCGCTGACCGGGCTGCTCGAGTTCGAACCCGACATTGTCGTGTCCGGCATCAACAACGCTGCCAACCTCGGCGATGACGTGATCTATTCCGGCACCGTTTCGGCGGCGATGGAAGGTCGCTTCCTCGGCCTGCCGGCGGTGGCGGTCTCGCTGGTCACCCGCAACCACGATCCGAAACACTTCGAGACCGCCGCGCGCGCTGCGGTGGAGATCGTCGCCCGGCTCAAGGCCGATCCGTTGCCGGCTGACACCATCCTCAACGTCAACGTGCCTGATCTGCCGTGGAGCGAGGTCAAGGGCTTCGAGGTCACCCGCCTCGGCAACCGCCATCGCGCCGAAGGCTGCATCGCGCAGAAGGACCCGCGCGGCAACGAGGTGTACTGGATCGGCCCGGCCGGTCGTGAGCAGGACTCCGGCCCCGGCACCGACTTCCACGCGGTGCGCACCGGGCATATCTCGATCACCCCGATCCAGGTGGACCTGACCCGCTACCAGGCACTGGAGAAAGTGGCCAGCTGGGTCGGCGGCCTCAGTGCCGCGCTGGACCAGCCGGCATGAGCCCACGCCTGCGCCTGCAACCGGAAGCCGTCGGTATCGGCATGACCTCGCAGCGCGTGCGTGACCGCCTGGTCGACCGCCTGCGCGAAGCCGGCATCGTCGACGAGCCGACCTTGAACGCGATCCGGGTGGTGCCGCGCCATCTGTTCATCGACGAGGCACTGGCCTCGCGCGCGTACGAAGACACCGCGCTGCCGATCGGCCACGGCCAGACCATCTCGCAACCCTGGGTGGTCGCGCGGATGACCGAGGCAGTGCTCCAGGTCGCGCCGAAGCGGGTGCTGGAAGTCGGCACCGGTTCCGGTTACCAGGCCGCCATCCTCGGTGCGCTGGGCCTGGAGGTCTACACCGTGGAGCGCATCGGTGATCTGCTGCGCCAGGCCCGCAAGCGCTTCCGTGCGCTGGGCATGAACATCCGCACCAAGCATGACGACGGCCGTGTCGGCTGGGCCGAGCACGGTCCGTTTGATGCCATCGTGGTCACTGCGGCGGCGCCGGCACTGGTCGACGCCCTGATCGAGCAGCTGGCCGAGGGCGGCCGCCTGGTGGCGCCGGTTGGTGGCCCCGGGGCGCAGTCGCTGGTACAGCTGGACCGCAAGGCCGACGGCAGCATCGAACAACACGTGCTGGCGCCGGTCACGTTCGTGCCGCTGCTGTCTGGCATGCTCGACTAATCCACGGAGCAGGGTTGCATGAAGATTTTCGGGCCGCTGTACGAGCGGGCGATGAAGTGGGCGGCGCACGAACGCGCGCCGACCTACCTGACGGTGTTGAGCTTCTTCGAGGCGATCATCTTCCCGGTGATGCCGGAGGTGATGCTCGCGCCGATGTGCGTGGCCCAGCCCAAGCGCGGCTGGTGGTTCGCCACTCTCAGCCTGGCCGGCTCGATGGTCGGCGCGCTGATTGGCTATGCGCTGGGCCATTTTGCCTTCGAGGCGATCAAGCCGCTGTTCGAAGCGCTGGGCATGCTGCCGGCCATCGAGCAGGGCATCACCACCGTGCAGGCGAAGATGGCCGAGTCGCCGTGGGCGGTGTTCACCTTCCTGGTGCTGGGCGGCTTCATGCCCATCCCGATGAAGGTCTTCACGTGGGCATCGGGTATCGTCGGCGTACCGATGCCGCAGTACCTGTTGAGCATGCTGATCGGTCGCGGCAAGCGCGTGTTCGTGCTGGCTGCGGTCATCCGTATCGGTGGTGCGCGTGCTGAAGCGGCACTGCGTCGCTGGATTGAACCGCTGGGCTGGATCGCCACCGCGTTGGTGGTGGTGCTGATCGCCTGGCTTGTATGGAGGTCGAAGTTCGCATGAGTCCTGATCGTCTGAGCAAGGGAGTGCGCATCGGCGCGCTGGCGTTGCTGGTTTCCACCCTGGCCGCCTGCGGCACCGCCACCGTGGTCCGCCCGGGTGGTGGCAGCGCCGGTGGCGTGACCACGCCGAAGACCTCGGTGCCCAAGCCCGGGCAGACCGTGGTGGTGCGCAAGGGCGACACCATCTATGCGCTGGCCCGCATCCATGACATCACCCCGGCCGACCTGATTGCCTGGAACAGCCTGGACAACCCCTCGACCATCCATCCGGGGCAGGTGATCCGGCTGTATCCGGCCGGTGCCAGCGGCGGCCGCGCGCCCACCACGGTGGTCACCCCGCCGCGCTCGGGTGGCAGCAGTGGCGGCAGCACCACACCGGCCCCGGCGCCGGTCGGTCCGGTAAAGAGCAACATCGCCTGGCGCTGGCCGGCTGACGGCGCCATCGTTGGCCGCTACGTGGCCGGTGATGCGACCAAGCAGGGCGTGGACATCGCCGGCACCAGCGGCCAGGCGGTCAAGGCCACCGCCAATGGCGTGGTGGTGTACTCCGGTGCCGGTCTGGTCGGCTACGGCGAGCTGATCATCATCAAGCACAGCGACCAGTGGCTGTCGGCCTACGGCCACAACCGCAAGCGCCTGGTGAATGAAGGGCAGAGCGTGAAGGCCGGCGAGCAGATCGCCGAAATGGGCCGTACCGGTGCGAACCGCGACATGGTCCACTTCGAGATTCGCTACAACGGCAAGCCGGTCGACCCGCAGCAGTACCTGCCGGCGCGCTGATCGCCGTTGGATCGGGGAGCGCCGGGCCACGCCCGGCGTTCCCGACCTGTAGCGTCGAACCATGCTCGACTCGCTGCACGCCATTGGCCGCCGTGGGCGGTCATTTGCGACCTTGAGTGGCGCATTTCAAGCTTCCCGGCAAGCCAGGGAAGCGGCATGCTTCAACGGAACCAGCCCCCAATCCGGTGCCGCATGTCTCGCCCAACAGTCCTTTTCGTGCTGCTCATCGTCGCGCCATTGGCGACCGCCGCCAGCGATCCACGCGACGTGGTCACCCGTCTCTACGACGCCATCCAGGCGCCGACGTCGAACGAAACGGCCATTCCTCCGCTGCTGGGCGATGCCCTGCGCGCAGCCATTGATGCACAGCGCGCGTACGAACAGGCCTGCACCACGCTGGCTGCGCCTGACGAAAAGCCGCACATGCTGGACCAGAGCCCCTATCTCATGGCGCCGGATCGGCCGGAAACGGTAAAGGCGGGGCTGCCTGTGACGAGCGGTGAAGCCAGCTGGGTGCCCGTCGAGATGGCGATAGGCGACTATCGCTGGACCGACCGGGTCCTGCTGCAGCGGCAGGACCGGGACTGGAAGGTCATGGATATCCGCTGGGGGCAGGGCGGCAACCTGATTGGCCGGCTCAAGGCGTTCTCGGCCTTCCGCTGCACATCTTCGGGCAGCTAGCGCCGGGAGGCACCCGGCGACTCGACCTCAGCCTTCCAGAATGAAAGCAGCCGCGACCTTGCGGCCTTCGCCCGCCAGGATGTTGAAGGTGCGCGCGGCGGCTGGATTGTTCATCACTTCCAGGCCGATGCCGCGCGACAGGCAGGCGGCCATCACCACCGCCGGCGGGAATACCTGGCGGTCGCCGGTGCCGAGCACGATCAGCGCCGGGTTCAGCGCCAGGATCGGCTCCAGGTCAGTCAGCTGCAGCGCAGTGGCGCTCACCACCGGCCATTGCTTGACCAGCTGGTCCGGGGTCAGGAAGAAGCTGCTGCCCAGCACCTGGTCATTCACCTTGGCCGAGCGGCCATCGGCGGCACGCAGGCTGTAGGCGTAATCCGGCGGTTCGTGGTTCAGCTGCATGGCAGGAGGGCGATCAGCCGCGCGGCAGCACGATCTGGCGCTGTTCCTTGCTCGGGCGGTACAGCACCGCGACGTGGCCGATGCGCTGCACCAGCGCGCTTTCGGTGGCTTCGACGATCTCGCCGATCATCACGTCACGGGCGTCGCGGTCTTCGGCGGCGACCTTCACCTTGACCAGCTCGTGGCGCTCCAGCACTTCGTTCAGCTCAGCGATGAAGGCCGGGGTCACACCCTTGCCGCCGGTCTGCAGCAGGGCCTTCAGGTCGTGGGCTTGGCCGCGCAGGAAACGGGTCTGGGAGGCGGTCAGGGCGATGGACATGCAGGAAAACACGGTTGAATGGGGCGATCAGGGTATCATGAGGACCCCATCAGCCCCTATTTTCAATGGCTACCCGCAGCAAAAGCAGCCAGCGCTGGCTCAAGGAACACTTCTCCGACCCCTTCGTGAAGAAGGCCCAGGCCGAAGGCATGCGCTCGCGCGCCGCCTACAAGCTCGAAGAGCTGCTGGAACGTGACCGGTTGCTGAAGCCGCACATGGTGGTGGTCGACCTTGGCGCGGCCCCGGGCGGCTGGTCTCAGCAGGTGCGGAGACAGATCGGTGACACCGGCCGCGTGCTGGCCCTGGACATCCTGGACATGCCGCCGCTGGCCGGCGTGGAGTTCCTTCATGGTGACTTCAGGGAAGAAGCCGTTCTATCGCAGTTTGAAGCCATGCTCGGGGATCAGCCGGTAGACCTTGTGCTGTCGGACATGGCCCCCAATAAGAGTGGTGTAGGCGCGGTCGACCAGCCGCGGATGATGCACCTGGCGGAGCTGGCCCTGGATTTTGCCGACAACCACCTGAAGACCGGTGGGGCGTTCCTGATCAAGCTGTTCCAGGGGGAAGGCTTTGACGACTACGTGCGCGACATGCGCCGCCGGTACGACAAGGTCTCCATCCGCAAGCCGGAAGCGTCGCGCAAGCGCTCTCCCGAGGTGTATGCCTTGGGTCAGGGAAAACGCGCCCACATGAAGTAAGCTCGCAACGTACGCAAGTTCGACCCCAACGCAACGCCAGCACTGAGAGGAACACCGGAGCCAATGAGGATGAACGACTTGACCAAGAACCTCCTGCTATGGGTGGTCGTCGCCGTCGTGCTGATGGTGGTCTTCCAGAGCTTCTCGCCGAAGTCCTCCGGGGCCGGCGCGCAGGGCGCGTCGTACTCGCAGTTCCTGGACCAGGTGGACAGCGGCAACGTGCAGAAGGTCGCCTTTGGCGGCGACATGCGCGGCGGCACCAGCCAGCTGACCTACACCACCCGCGGTGGGCAGTCGTCCACCATCACCGCGCCGTTCGATCGTGACCTGATCAACGTGCTGCGTACCAAGAACGTGGAGATCGTGCAGGAGGAGCCGTCCAGCGGCATTTCCCTCGGCGCGATCCTGATGAATTTCCTGCCGGTCATCCTGATCATCGGCTTCTGGTTGTTCATCATGCGTCAGATGCAGGGCGGTGGCGGTGGTGCCAAGGGCGCGATGTCCTTCGGCAAGTCGCGCGCCAAGCTGCAGGGCGAAGACCAGATCAAGGTCACCTTCGCCGACGTCGCCGGCTGCGACGAGGCCAAGGAAGAAGTGGGCGAACTGGTCGACTTCCTGCGCGACCCGTCCAAGTTCACCAAGCTGGGCGGCAAGATTCCGCGCGGCGTGCTGATGGTGGGCCCGCCGGGTACCGGCAAGACGCTGCTGGCCAAGGCCATCGCCGGCGAAGCCAAGGTGCCGTTCTTCTCGATCTCCGGTTCGGACTTCGTTGAAATGTTCGTCGGCGTCGGCGCCAGCCGCGTGCGTGACATGTTCGAGCAGGCCAAGAAGCACGCGCCGTGCATCATCTTCATCGACGAAATCGACGCCGTCGGCCGCCACCGTGGCGCCGGCCTGGGCGGCGGTCACGACGAGCGCGAGCAGACCCTGAACCAGCTGCTGGTCGAGATGGACGGTTTTGAAGGCGGCGAAGGTGTGATCGTGATCGCCGCGACCAACCGTCCTGACGTGCTGGACCCGGCGCTGCTGCGTCCGGGCCGTTTCGACCGTCAGGTGGTGGTCGGCCTGCCGGACGTGAAGGGCCGCGAGCACATCCTGAAGGTCCACATGCGCAAGCTGCCGCTGGCCGACGACGTCGAGCCGATGGTGATCGCGCGCGGTACCCCGGGCTTCTCCGGTGCGGATCTGGCCAACCTCTGCAACGAGGCCGCCCTGTTCGCCGCGCGTGGCAACGAGAAGGAAGTCCGCATGGACCACTTCGACCGTGCCCGCGACAAGATCCTGATGGGTGCCGAGCGCCGCTCGATGGCCATGAGCGAAGAAGAGAAGACCCTCACCGCCTACCACGAAGCCGGTCACGCCATCGTCGGCCGCCTGGTGCCTGAGCATGACCCGGTCTACAAGGTCACCATCATTCCGCGCGGCCGTGCGCTGGGTGTGACCATGTACCTGCCGGAAGGCGACAAGTACTCGATGAACCGCGTGGCGATCAAGTCGCAGCTGTGCTCGCTGTACGGTGGCCGCGTGGCCGAGGAGCTGATCTTCGGTGCCGACAAGGTCACCACCGGTGCCTCCAACGACATCGAACGCGCCACCAAGATGGCCCGCAACATGGTCACCAAGTGGGGCCTGTCCGACCAGCTCGGCCCGATCGCCTATGGCGAAGAGGACGACGAGGTGTTCCTGGGCCGTTCGGTCACCCAGCACAAGAGCGTGTCCAACGACACCGCGCGCCGCATCGACGAGGAAGTGCGCAACATCCTCGACGAGGCTTACGCACGCACCACCGAGCTGATGACGGCCAACCTGGACAAGCTGCACGCGATGTCCCAGCTGCTGCTGCAGTACGAGACCATCGACGCGCCGCAGATCGACGCCATCATGGAAGGCCGCGATCCGCCGCCGCCGGCCGGCTGGAACAAGTCGAACAAGGATGGTGGCAACGACAAGGGCGGCGATGCCCGTCCGCTGCCGCCGATCGCGGGCCCGGCCGAATCGCACTGACGGCCTGCTGCACGTGACACCAGACGAGGCCGGGGCAACCCGGCTTCGTCGTTTCCGGGCCACTGGCCCATCCCGAATAACCGATCTGACGCTGGAGCCTGCATGTCCGCCCCGAAGCCCGAACCGATTTCCCACACCGTCGAAATGGTCATCGCCACCGTGGTCGGCGTGGGTGTGGGCCTGGGGGCCGACAACCTGCTGCTGGGCTGCGTGGTGGGTATCGGTGTCGGCATCGTGCTGAGCATTGCCAAGACCCTGTACGTGGACCGCAAGCGTCGCCGCCGTTGAGGGGTGTCGGCAGGGCTGCGCCCTGCACCCGTGGTAGTGCCGGCCGCTGGCCGGCAACCTCAGCAGCAACAGCAACAGCAACAGCAACAGCGGGCGTTCCTTAGGGTGGCGGGGCGGTGTGGGCAGGCAGGACACGCCGTAAACCCATCCCTGGGGGCTCGATGGCGCCATCCATGGCGCCAACGGTCCTGCCTGCCCACACCGCCCCACCTCTGACAGATTCCGACGGCTGTTGGTAGGTGTCGACCTTGGTCGACACGGTAGATCCACGCCATGCGTGGATGCTTTTCGATTCCAATTCGAAATATTCGATTCCGATGGAGATTCATCCACGCATGGCGTGGATCTACTGCAGATCGCCGGAATCTGTCGAAGGCGGGGTGGGTCCGGTTGCGGGGGCGTGAGCCGCATGGATGCGGCGACCGAGCTTACATGGACGTACTTGCAGCGCCCCCGCAACCGGACCCACCCCGCCTACCCACAGGAAGCCCGCTTCTGCTTCGGCTGTTGCTGTTGCTCCAGCTCGCAGCGGGTGCAGGGCGCAGCCCTGCCGATAACCCCCCCTTCCTGCGACCGTTCGTCGCACAGGCAACCCAGGACCCGGCTCTACACTAGCGGGGTGACCCGCCTGTCCCGCCCGCAGCGCCTTCTGCTCCAGCTCGCCGTCCTGGCGACGCTGTTGATGGTGCTTGCGCCACTGGTCAGCCGCGCGCTGCAGGCACAGCCGATGGAGCACGCCGCGATGGCGGGCATGGACCATGCCGCGATCGGCCATGACATGCACGCCATGGCCATGGCCGGGCACGATCAGCACGGCGCCGCGCCGGCTGCGCCCAGCCGCCCGGCCGACCCCCACGCCATGCACGGCGAAGCTTGCGAATACTGCGTGCTGGCCATGCGCCTGCTGCC
Source organism: Stenotrophomonas maltophilia (assembly GCF_003970865.1). Classification (GTDB taxonomy): domain Bacteria; phylum Pseudomonadota; class Gammaproteobacteria; order Xanthomonadales; family Xanthomonadaceae; genus Stenotrophomonas; species Stenotrophomonas maltophilia_AR. The sequence continues at coordinate 76,432 of NZ_RXLZ01000004.1, forward strand.
GTGGCTGGCGGTGCTGGTACTGCTGTTGCCCGTGTTGTGGCGGCCGCGACTGGCCTTTCCTTGGTCACAGCAGGTACTACCAGCACTGCGCTGGCCGGCGCATGCCGCACGCGGGCCACCGCGCCCCTCCATCGTTCGCTGATTTCCCTATCGAATCTGCCGCACGACGCCTGACCGGGCGCCGTGCGCGCGTGCGTACTTTGGAGCTGTTCCGATGAAAATGACTTCCCGCCCCGCGGGCGCCTGTGCGCGCCTGCCGGTTGCCCTTGGCCTGGCCGTGGCCGCATCACTGGCCCACGCTGCGCCCGCCGAGCAGGCGCGCACCCTCGACACGATGGTGGTCACCGCCGCCGCACCGTCCTCGCCGCTGCACTGGGTGACCGATCCGCGCCTGCCGCGGCAGCCGGTGCCGGCCAGCGACGGTGCCGATTACCTGAAGACCGTCCCCGGCTTCTCCGCCATCCGCAATGGCGGCACCAATGGTGACCCGGTGCTGCGCGGCATGTTCGGTTCGCGGCTGAACATCCTCAGCAATGACGGCAACCTGATCGGTGCCTGCCCGTCGCGCATGGACAATCCGCTGTCCTACATCGCGCCGGAGAGCTTCGACCGGTTGACCATCATCAAGGGCCCGCAGAGCGTGCGCTGGGGCGCAGGAGCTTCGGCCGGAACCGTGCGTTTCGAGCGCGATACGCCGCGCTTCGAGGAACCGGGCCTGCGTGCGGACGCCAGCGCGTTGGTCGGCTCGCGCAACCGCAACGACCAGGTGCTGGACCTGACCCTGGGCAATCCGACCGGCTATGTGCGCGCCAGCGGCAACCGTTCCGAAGCTGACGACTACAAGGATGGCCACGGTGATGTGGTGCCGTCGAAGTGGCGCAAGTGGAATGGCGACGTGGCCATCGGCTGGACGCCGGATGCCGACACGCTGCTGGAAATCTCCGCCGGTGCCGGCGATGCCATCGCGCGTTACGCCGGGCGCGGCATGGACGGCGCCGCGTTCGAACGCACCAGCTACGCGGCGCGCTTCGAGAGGCGCAATCTGCCGGGTGCGTGGGACACGTTGCAGGCCAACGTGTACTACAACGAAGCCGACCACGTGATGGACAACTACACGCTGCGCACGCCGAACCCGCACAGCATGATGCCGATGCCGATGGCGTCGAACGTGGATCGCCGTACCCAGGGCGGCCGGGTCAGTTCCGAGTGGCGCTGGCAGGACGTGCAGCTGGTGGCGGGCGTGGATGGCGAGGACAGCCGCCATCGTGGCCGCATGGGCATGGGCCGCGACACCTACCGCCAGGCCGCCTGGGAGACCGATGCCAACTTCCGCCGCTACGGCGTGTTCACCGAGTTGACCCTCGGCGCCGGCACCGACCAGCGCTGGATCAGTGGCCTGCGCATCGACCGCGCCAGCGTCCGCGATGAGCGGCAATCGATCCGTGGAATGATGGGTAACCGGCCCAACCCCACCGCCGGGCAGACGCGCAAGGAATGGCTCGGCAGCGCTTTCCTGCGTTACGAGCAGGACCTGGCCGATGGCCTGACCTGGTACGCCGGGCTCGGCCACAGTGAACGCATGCCTGACTACTGGGAGCTGTTCTCGCCCAACCATGGCCCGGCCGGCGCAGTGAACGCGTTCACCGGCGTGCAGCCCGAACGCACCACCCAGCTCGACGTCGGCCTGCAGTACAAGGGACCGCGCGTGCAGGCGTGGGTTTCGGCGTACGCCGGGCAGATCCAGGACTACATCCTGTTCACCTACCACGGCAGCGGCATGATGGGCATGAGCCAGGCCCGTAATGTCGACGCGCGCATCGCCGGTGCCGAGGCGGGCCTGGAAGTGAGCGTGGCCGAGCAGTGGAAGCTGGGCGGCACGCTGGCCTATGCCTGGGGCGAGAACCGCGACCAGCAGCGTCCGCTGCCGCAGATGCCGCCGCTGGAAGCACGCCTGAGTGCGAACTGGGAAGGCGAGCGCTGGAGTGCCGGTGCGCTGCTGCGCGCGGTGACCCATCAGCATCGTGTCGCAAATGGCGAGGGCAATGTGGTTGCGCAGGACCTGGGGCCGAGTGCCGGCTTCGCCACCTTCGCGCTCAACGCCGCCTATCGCTTCAGTTCGCAGCTGCAGCTCAGCGCGGGTGTCGACAACCTGTTCGACCGTGCCTACAGCGAGCACCTGAACTTGGCCGGCAGCGCCGACTTTGGTTTCCCGGCTGACCCGGTGCGCATCAACGAGCCAGGCCGCAGCCTGTGGATGAAGGTGAACTACCGGTACTGATCCGCCGGGGATAAAAAACCGGGGCCGGATCCCCGCCAGGATCCGTCCCCGCCCGACGCCCTCCGTCGGGCAGCTTCGACTCTACGATGGCAACGCCTGCGGTGCACGGCTGGATACACCTCGACACATGCCGACACCGCTGCTGCCAGCCTTGCACGGAACGGGTTCACGGCGCTATCGCGACGCCGGTTCCACGCCGGTAAACGCTTGGCACATATCGCTTCTGTGGGCGCTTGCCTACACTCGGCGGCCGTGGATCACTCAGGACCGTTCATGTTGGCTCGCATCGCTTCGACCCTGGCCCTTGGCCTCAGCCTGGCCGTGCTGGCCGGGTGCGCGGGCAAACAGGAGGCCGCCGCCCGTCGGCAGGGAGAAGCGGTGCCGGTCACCGCGCAGGTCGTGCAGTCCACGCAGTGGAACGACACGCTGCAGGCATTGGGTACGGCCAAGGCGCGCGAATCCATCAGCGTGACCGCCAAGGTCAGCGAGATCGTCGAGAAGGTGCACTTCGAAAGCGGCCAGCATGTCGCCGCCGGTGCGCCGATCGTGACCCTGCGCGGGCAGGCCCAGGAGGCCGCGCTGGTGCAGGCGCAGGCCACCTTCCATGAGGCCGACCAGCTGTACAAGCGCCAGCGCGAGCTGGCCACGCAGCGGCTGGTGTCCAGCGCCACGCTGGATACGCAGAAGTCGATCCGCGATGCCGCCGAGGCGCGCGTGGCACAGATGCAGTCGGACATCGGTGACCGCCGCGTGCGTGCGCCGTTCGCCGGTGTGCTCGGCATCCGCCAGGTCAGCCCGGGCACGTTGCTGACGCCGACCACGGTGATCGCCACGCTCGATGACATCGAGCACATGCACATCGATTTCCAGGTGCCGGAAGTGGAACTGGCCGCGCTGGGTGTCGGTGACAAGGTCAGTGCCACCAGCGTGGCGTGGCCGGGCCGTACCTTCGAGGGCGTGGTCAGCACCATCGATGCACGCATTGATCCGGCCACCCGTGCGGTGACCGTGCGCGCCGACTTCGCCAACGGCGACCATGCCCTGCGCCCGGGCATGCTGCTGGACGTGCGCCTGTTCCATCCCGAGCGCCCGGCGCTGGTGATTCCGGAAATCGCGGTGGTGCAGGTCGGTCGCGATACCTTCGTGTACCGCATCACCGCCGACGACAGCGTCGAGCGTGTGGACGTGATTACCGGTGCGCGCCGTGCCGGCGTGGTCGAGATCAAGCAGGGCCTGGAAGCAGGCCAGCGCATCGTGGTCGATGGCACCGGCAAGCTGCGCCCGGGCCTGAAGGTCGCGGCAAAGGACGCGGCCCCGGCCACGGGTGCCAAGCCGGCTGATGCACCGGCGCCGGTCGCGGCCGAGGGCCACGGCGGATGAAGCTGTCCGACATCTCCATCCAGCGGCCGGTATTCGCCGTGGTGATGAGCCTGTTGCTGCTGGTGCTGGGCGTGATGTCCTTCACCCGCCTGACCCTGCGCGAACTGCCTGCCATCGATCCGCCGATCGTCTCGGTGTCGGTGGATTACACCGGCGCCTCGGCGGCGGTCATCGAAAGCCGCATCACCCAGGTGCTGGAAGATGCGCTGGCCGGCATCGAAGGCATCGATACGATCAACGCGCGCAGCACCAACGGCCGTTCGCAGGTCAGCATCGAGTTCACCTCCAACCGCGATATCGAAGCGGCGGCCAACGACGTGCGCGATGCGGTCAGCCGCGTCGCCGACCGCATGCCGGAAGAGGCGCGTCCGCCGGAAATCGCCAAGGTCGAAAGCGATGCCGACCCGATCATCTGGTTCAACATGGTCTCCTCGACCATGGACACGCTGGAGCTGAGCGACTACGCCGACCGCTACGTGGTCGACCGATTCTCCAGCCTCGACGGCGTGGCCCAGGTCCGCATCGGTGGCCGCCAGCGCTATGCGATGCGCATCTGGCTGGACCGCGACCAGCTGGCCGCACGCGGGCTGACCACCGGCGACGTGGAAACCGCGCTGCGCAACGAGAACGTGGAACTGCCGGCCGGCCGCATCGAGTCGACCGACCGTGATTTCACCCTGCGCGTGGAGCGCAACTACATCAAGCCGGAAGACTTCGCGACCATCCCGCTGGGCAAGGGCCGCGACGGCTACGTGGTGCGCATGGGCGATGTGGCGAAGATCGAGCTGGCCTCGGCCGAGCGCCGCGCCTACTACCGCAGCAACGGCGAGCCGGGCATCGGCCTGGGCATCGTCAAGACCTCCACCGCCAACTCGCTGGACGTGGCGCGTACCGCGCGCGCTGAAGCCGAGCGGGTAGCACTGACCCTGCCCAAGGGCACGCAGATCTTCGTCGCCTTCGACAACACCACCTTCATCGAAGCCGCGGTGGACCGCGTCTATGCCACGCTGGTGGAAGCGATGATCCTGGTGCTGGCGGTGATCTGGCTGTTCCTTGGCAGTTTCCGCGCCGCATTGATTCCCGCAGTGACGGTGCCGGTCTGCCTGGTCGCGGCGTTCATCGCGCTGTATGCGTTCGACTTCTCGATCAACCTGCTGACCCTGCTTGCCCTGGTGCTGTGCATTGGCCTGGTGGTGGACGATGCGATCGTGGTGGTGGAGAACGTGCAGCGCCGCATCGACCTGGGCGAGCCACCGCTGGTGGCCTCCAAGCGCGGTACCACGCAGGTCGCTTTCGCGGTGATTGCCACCACCGCGGTGCTGGTGGCGGTGTTCCTGCCGGTCGGTTTCCTGGAAGGCAACACCGGGCGCCTGTTCCGTGAACTGGCGGTGGCGCTGGCGGCGGCGGTGGCGTTGTCCGCCTTCGTGGCGCTGACGTTGACGCCGATGATGGCCTCCAAGCTGCTCAAGCCGCACACCGGGCAGGCACCGCGCGGGCTGCATGGCTTCATCAACCGTAATCTGGAGCGCCTGGCAGGTGCCTATGGGCGGGTGCTCGACCACCACGTCGACCGCACCTGGATCTACCTGCTGGTGATGGTGGCTGCACTGGCCGCCAGCTGGGGCCTGCTCAAGCTGCTGCCGTCGGAACTGGCGCCGGCCGAAGACCGTGGCTCGTTCCAGATCATGATCGACGGCCCGGAAGGTGCCGGCTACGACTACACCGTGCAGCAGGTGCAGCAGGTGGAAGCGATGCTGGCACCGCATGTCGGCCCGGACAAACCCATCGTGCGCGCCAACCCGCGCGTGCCGGGCGGCTGGGGCGCCAGCGAGGAAATGCACACCGGCCGCGTCAGCATCTTCCTGCAGCCGTGGCGCCAGCGCAGCGAGGGCACGCCGGAAGTGGCCAATGAGCTGCAGAAGGAACTGGACACCATCCGCGGCGTGCGCGTACGCACGCAGGTCGGCGGTGGCCTGGTGCGCAGCGGCGGGCAGCCATTCCAGATCGTGCTGGGCGGGCCGGAATATGCCGAGATCGCGCAGTGGCGCGACCGCATCCTGCTGCGCATGGCCGACAATCCCGGCCTGGTCGGCCCGGACTCGGACTACAAGGAAACGCGACCGCAGATGCGGGTCAACATCGACCGCCAGCGTGCGGCCGACCTCGGCGTGCCGGTCACCGCGATCGGTTCGGCACTGGAAACCATGATGGGCTCGCGCCGCGTCACCACCTTCGTCGACAACGGCGAGGAGTACGACGTGCTGGTGCAGGCCGGTCGCGATGGCCGTGCCAGCCCGGCCGACCTGGCCGCGATCCGCGTGCGCGCTACCTCCGGCGAACTGGTGCCACTGTCCAACCTGGTCACGCTGAGCGAAGTGGCCGAGGCCGGTACCCTGAACCGCTTCAACCGCCTGCGCTCGATCACCATCAATGCTGGCCTGGCGCCGGGGTATCCGCTGGGTGAGGCCATCTCCTGGGCGCAGCAGGTCACGCGCGAAGAGCTGCCGCAGTACGCGCAGGTGAACTGGAAGGGCGAATCACGCGAGTACCAGAGCGCTGGTGGCGCGGTGCTGCTGACCTTCGCGATGGCCCTGCTGGTGGTCTACCTGGTGCTGGCCGCACAGTTCGAAAGCTTCATCCACCCGCTAACCATCATGCTGACCGTGCCGCTGGGCGTGCTCGGTGCGCTGGTCGGGTTGTGGGTGAGCGGCGGCACGGTGAACCTGTTCAGCCAGATCGGCATCGTCATGCTGGTCGGCCTGGCAGCGAAGAACGGCATCCTCATCGTCGAATTCGCCAACCAGCTGCGCGACGACGGAAGAACCGTGCGCGAGGCGATCATCGAATCGGCGATGGTGCGCCTGCGCCCGATCCTGATGACCTCCATCGCCACCGTGGTCGGCGCGATCCCGCTGGTAGTGGCCGGTGGCCCCGGTTCGGCCAGTCGTGGCACGATCGGCATCGTGATCATCTTCGGCGTGACCCTCTCCACCTTCCTGTCGCTGTTCGTGGTGCCGGCGTTCTACGCGCGGCTGGCCCCGTACACCCGCTCGCCGGAAGCGGTAAAGCGCGAGCTGGAGAAGCAGGAAGCGGAGTCGCCCTCGGTGGGTGGCCATGCCTGATCCAACCACTCTGCTGCGGGGCGACGGCTTCCAGCTGCGCCCCTGGCGCCCGGATGATCTGGAATCGCTGCTGCGCCATGCCAACGACGCCGAGGTGTCGAGGGGCCTGCGTGATCGCTTCCCGTACCCGTACACGCGCGAGGATGGCGAGGCCTTCCTCGCCGGCCGCGTGCTGGCCCCCGGCACCCTGAACCTGGCCATCGAGATCGACGGCCACGCCTGCGGCAGCGTCGGGGCCCAGCAGGGCGTGGCCGAGCGTGGGCATACCGCCGAACTGGGTTACTGGCTCGGTCAGGCCTACTGGGGCCAGGGCCTGATGACCCGCGCGGTCGGCCTGTTCGCGCCGTGGGTGATGGACGAACTGCGCCTGTTCAGGCTGCAGGCCACGGTGGTCGACTTCAACCTCGGCTCGGCCCGGGTGCTGGAGAAGAACGGTTTCCAGGAAGAGGGCGTGGAGCGCTGTGCGGTCTACAAGCGCGGGGTGCTGCACGACCTGCGCCGCTTTGCCCGGGTACGCACGCAGCTGTCCTGAACACGCAGGCTGGCCGCCGTAGAGCCGAGCCCATGCCCGGCTTCCGCCGTCAGCCAGGGCTGGGCAGGGGCTCGACCCAGCAAAACAGCGCTACCGCAGCGGCCTTCGATCAGGGAGAATCGACCGGTCCCCTCCAGCCGACGGGACGTCCTTACAACCCGCCGACTGGAGAGAGCGCGCGTGGAAGCTACCGTACATTTCATCAACAGCATCATCTGGAGCAAGGCACTGATCTTCGTGTGCCTGGGCGCCGGCCTGTTCTTCAGCCTGCGCACGCGCTTCATGCAGATCCGCGGCTTCTTCGAGATGTGCCGCCTCACCGTCAAGGGTGAGAAATCCGACGCTGGCGTGTCCTCGTTCCAGGCCCTGGCCATGTCGATGGCCGGCCGCATGGGCATCGGCAACATTGCCGGCGTGGCCACCGCCATCGCCTTCGGCGGCCCCGGTGCGATCTTCTGGATGTGGGTGATGGGCTTCCTCGGCGCGTCCACCTCGTACGTGGAATGCACCCTGGCGCAGATCTACAAGACCAAGGACGCCGAAGGCCGCTACCGCGGTGGCCCGGCGTACTACATCGAAAAGGCCATGGGCCTGAAGTGGTACGCGCTGGCCTTCGCCATCGCCACGATCATCGCCGCCGGCTTCCTGATGCCGGGCGTGCAGGCCAACGCCATCGCCGACAGCATCATCAACGCCTGCCGTGGCACCGCACTGTGCGGCCCGCTCGACGGCCAGGTTTTCGGCATGGAGTCGGTGCAGGCGCTGAAGCTGGGCATCGGCATCGTGGTCGCGCTGCTGCTGGGCGTGGTGATCTTCGGCGGCGTCAAGCGCATCGCCAACTTCGCCGAAGTGGTGGTGCCGTTCATGGCCGCCGGCTTCATCCTGATGGCCATCGTCATCATGATCATCAACTACGACCGCGTGCCGGAAATGTTCGGCATCATCTTCAAGAGCGCCTTCGGCACCCACGCCGCGTTCGGCGCGATGATGGGTCTGGCAGTGGAGTGGGGCATCAAGCGCGGCATCTACGCCAACGAAGCCGGCCAGGGCTCGGGCCCGCATGCTGCAGCCGCTTCGGAAGTCTCGCACCCGGCCAAGCAGGGCTACGTGCAGGCCTTCGCCATCTACTTCGACACCATGATGGTGTGCACCGCCACCGCGTTCCTGATCCTGGCCAGCGGCACCTACAATGTGTACTCGCCGGCAGGTGCCGGCGCCCCGCCGATCTTCCAGGGCCTGGCCGGCATTCCGGAAGGCGCGGGCTACGCCCAGGCCGGTGTGGAAGCCGTGCTGCCGGGCTGGGGCTCGGCGTTCGTGTCCATCGCCATCTTCTTCTTCGCCTTCACCACCATCATGGCGTACTACTACATGGCCGAGACCAATCTCAGCTATGTGAACCACAACAAGAAGCGCCCGCTGACCGTGCTGGTGCTGCGCCTGGGCATCATCGGCATGGTGGTGTTCGGCGCGTTCCACAATGCCACCCTGGCCTGGGCGCTGGGTGACATCGGCGTGGGCCTGATGGCCTGGCTGAACATCATTGCCATCCTCATCATCCAGAAGCCGGCCATGCTGGCCCTGCGTGATTACGAACGACAGAAGAAGCTCGGCCTCGATCCGACCTTCGACCCCGATGCCCTGGGCATCAAGAACGCCGATTTCTGGCGTCAACGCAAGCTGGAGTTGTCCCGTAGTGAATGATCCCTGGAAGAACGCCCGCCGCCCGTCGTCGCGACCGCCGCGGGCCACCCCGCTGCCACCGCGTGAGGGCGGCACCCCGCCACCACCGGGGCGTGGCAACGACGAACTGCGCCTGTATGGCTGGAACGCCGTGCAGGCCCTGTTCGCCAAGCGCCCGCAGGCGCTGCGCAAGCTGTACCTGGTGGACGCGCTGATTCCGCGCATGCAGCCGGTGTTGAAGTGGTGCGTGGCCAACCGCGTGGGCTACCGCGTGGTGGAGGAGGGCGACCTCAACAAGCTGGCCGCTACCACGCACCACGAAGGCCTGGTGGCCGACGTGCTGCGCGCGCCGGTCGTGCCGCTGGCGCAGTGGCTGGAGGATCTTGGCGAAGGCCCGGCGTTGGCGCTGTGGCTGGACGGTGTGGGCAATCCGCACAACTTCGGTGCGATCCTGCGCTCGGCCGCGCACTTCGGCGTCAAGGCGCTGCTGCTGCCGGCTGGCAGCACACTGGCGCTGTCCGGTGCCGCCGCGCGCGTGGCCGAGGGTGGTGCGGAGTCGGTGCCGCTGGTGCAGCTGCCGGAGACCGCGGATGCCATGGCACAGCTGCGTGCGGCCGGCTTCGGGCTGGCGGCGACCCTCGTTGATGGTGGCGACGACGTGTTCCGTGCGTCGCTGCCGTCGCGTCTTGTGTACGTGATGGGCGCTGAAGGCGAGGGCATGGACCGCAGCTTGGCCAGCGAATGCGACCTGCACGTCTCGATTCCCGGCAGCGGCGCGGTGGAAAGCCTGAATGTTGCTTCCGCCACGGCCGTGCTGCTGGCGCAGTGGGCAAGTCGCCGCGGCTGAGTGACGCCCGGTGGGTGCGAACCTTGGTTCGCACCGCTCCTGCCGCTGCGCTCGCCGGGCATGGCCCGGCACTACCGATGCAGGACCCGCCGTGGTGGGTGCGAACCTTGGTTCGCACCACTCCTGCCGTTGCGTTCGCCGGGCATGGCCCGGCGTTTACCGCATCATTCGTTCGGCGGCGTGGTCGCCTTGGCCTCGCTGCCGAAACTGCCATCGGCTTCTGCCGCCAGGTACGCGAACACGGTGTACGCGGCTACGTTCTGCGCCAGCGCCTTCGGGTCGATCTTGTCCAGCGTGTCGTCGGCGGTGTGGTGCAGGTGGAAGTAGTCCGAGCCGTCCTGCGCCAGCCACGCCCATGCACCGCCCTTGGCGGCCAGCGGGCCAACGTCCGGGCCCGGGCCACCCTTGTCGGCCTGGTACTCGATGCCCAGCGGCTTCATCACTTCGGCAATCTGCTTGGTCGCTTCGCGCGAGCCTTCCGGGTTCGGCGAACCGGTATTGAAGGCATAGATGCGGCCGGCACCGAAGTCACTCTCGGCAGCCAGCTGGTGCAGGGCCACATCCTTGGCGTGCGCTTCGGCATACGCCTTGCCGCCGTACAGGCCCTGCTCCTCGTTGGCGAAGGCGATCACGCGGATGGTGCGCTTCGGCGCCTGCTTGAGCAGGCCGATCAGGTGACCCGCAGCCATGGTGATGCCCACGCCCGCGCCGTCATCCACCGCGCCGGTGCCCAGGTCCCACGAATCCAGGTGGCCGCCGATCACCACCACTTCCTTCGGCAGGCTGCGGCCGGTGATCTCGCCGATCACGTTGTACGAGGTGGCGGTGCCATCCCAGCCGCAATCCAGCGCCACCTTCACCGTGGTACTGCCACGGGTCAGCAGGCGGGCCAGTTGGTCGGCATCGGGCACCGACAGCGCCGCCGACGGCACCGGGGTCAGGCCGTCATCGAAACGGGTGATGCCGGTGTGCGGCACGCGGTGCGAGTCGGTACCGGCCGAGCGCATCAGGAAGCCGACCGCGCCCTTGCGGATCGCTTCGGACGGGCCCTTGCTGCGGATCGCGCCACCACGGCCATAGTCGCGGCCATCGCGGAACGGCAGCATCTGGTAGTCGACGAAGGCGATCTTGCCCTTCAGCGAACCGACCGGTGCGGCCTGCAGTGCGGCCAGGTCGGCAAAGCGCACCACTTCGGCTTCCACGGTGCCGCCCGGGCTGCCGCCCAGTGCCGTGATCTGCAGCGGCTGCGGGTTCCTGCCGGTCACGGCGGCGTGTTCGCTGCGGCGCTCCCACTTCGGGAAGGTCACCGGTTCCTTCCATACCTTGTCGAAGCCGAGGGCCTTGAACTTGGCCTCGGCCCAGGCCACGGCGCGGGCATCAGCCTCGCTGCCGGCGATGCGCGGGCCGATTTCGGTGGTGAGCGATTCGACCACCTTCCAGCCGGTGTCATCGGCCAGCGCCTGGTCGCGCAGCTGTGCGGCAGTGGCCAGCGACGCCGGGGGCAGGGTGGTGGTGTGCGGCGCCGCAAAGGCCGGGGCGGCCAGCAGGGCGAGGGAGGATGCGATGGCAAGGACGCGGCGACGCATGGACAGCTCCGGGAAGGGACCAAGCCTTGGAGCTTAACAGTCGTTCAGCCCGGCGCATGGGCGGGAGGTCATGGCTGGCGCGAACGCTGTTTTCCGCCATGACCGGCAAAGCGAAAGCCCCGCCGGGGCGGGGCTTTCGTGCAGTCGCGGTAGTGCCGGCCGCTGGCCGGCTCCCGCATGTTCCGATGTTGCCGGCCAGCGGCCGGCACTACCGTTCTGCGGCCTTATTTCTTCAGGCTGTCGCGGATCTCGCGCAGCAGCACCACTTCCTCGGCCGGTGCGGCCGGTGCGGCTTCCTGCTTGCGCGACAGGCGGTTGATCGTCTTGACCACCAGGAAGATGGCGAAGGCCACGATCACGAACTGGATCAACGTGTTGATGAAGTCGCCGTAGCCGATCACCACGGCCGGGATTTCCTTGCCGTCGGCACCGATGCTGGCCGGTGACAACGTCCACGCTAGCTGCGAGAAATCCACCTTGCCGATCAGCATGCCCAGCGGCGGCATGATGATTTTCTCGACCAGCGCGGTCACGATCTTGCCGAAGGCCGCGCCGATCACCACGCCGACGGCGAGGTCGATGACGTTGCCGCGCATCGCGAATTCCTTGAACTCGGTGAGCATTCCCATTGTTGTTTTTCTCCGGTGGGGGAAGTGGACAGCGCGCAGGGTAGCGCAGGTGATGTCAGCCGGCGATCACGCCGTGGCGCTCGGCCACGTTTTCCAGGCGGGCACTGAAGCGGTCGCCGGGCTTCAGTGCGGCCACCCCGGAGGGGGTGCCCATGAACACCAGGTCGCCGGCACGCAGCTGCCACAGCTTGGACAGCTCATGCAGGATCTCCGGCACGTTCCAGATCATCTGGTCCAGCAGCGCCTGCTGGCGCACCTCGCCGTTGACCTCCAGCGACAGGTTCAGTGCGGCCAGGTCGCCCACTTCAGCGGCATGCACGATCTCGCTGATCGGCGCGGAGGCATCGAAGCCCTTGGCTGCATCCCACGGGTGGCCCTTGTCCTTGGCCGCGGCCTGCAGGTCGCGGCGGGTCAGGTCCAGGCCCACGGCATAGCCATAGACCAGCGCATCGGCGTCGGCCACGGCCAGCTCGCCCGCGGGTGCATCGCGGCCGATCGCTACCACCAGCTCCACTTCGTGGTGCAGGTTGGCGGTCGCTGGCGGGTAGGGGATGGCATCGTCATGGCCGACCACGATCGCATCGGCCGGCTTGCTGAAGAACATCGGTCGGCCGCGGTCGTCGGCTGCCGGCACCGCCGCGCCCATTTCGCGGGCATGGTCGGCGAAGTTGCGGCCGACGCAGTAGATGCGGTGCACGGGGAAGCTGCCTCCGCCCACTACCGGGACACGCGGCAGGGCTACAGCAGGGATCACATCGGAGACATCGGACATGCGGGCATCCAGGAAGGGCATGCCCGCAGTCTAGAACGCATGGCGCCCGCCGTCAGCGGGCGCGGAGCACGTGGATCAGCGCGAGGCCGGCAGCACCGGCTTGCGCACCACGCGGTACTCACCCTCGACCACGGTCGGGTCGACCGGACGCGCGGCGCCCGGCTTGCGCGAGGCCAGCAGCTTCCACGCCAGGCCAACCAGGATCATCGCCGCACCGACGAACACGCCGATGAACACCATCGCGGCCAGGATCGCCAGGCCGAGCAGGCCCACGGCAACGCGCACCAGCGGGTGACGCGGCTTGCGCGGCGCGAACAGGGTGCGGAACTGGTTGAAGGCGGATGCGCGATTGAACATGGCGGCTCGATAGGCTGGGATCAGCGAAACCAGAGTATCGGGACGCGCCACTGTCATTGAGTGAAAAACTCGTTAAATATAGCCTGTGCTTATTACGGATCAATGACTTGTGTTCATGTCGCAGCCAGTCACCTGAGTGGGCATGCGACAATGCGGGTTTACTGTCCGAGCCTTCGCCATGACTGCCGCTGCTGCCCTGATCGCCCTTGATGCCATTGCCGATGGCGCGTTTGCCGAGGTCGAAGCGGTGGTTGATGGCGATGCCGAATCGCTGGTGCTGTACCGCGACGGCGCGCAGGTGCGTGCGTTCCTGAACATCTGCCCGCACGCCGGCCGCCGCCTGGACTGGGCCCCGGGCCAGTTCCTGAAGAGCCGTGAAGGCCACCTGGTCTGCGCCGCGCATGGCGCCTCGTTCACGCTGGACAGCGGCGACTGCATCGCCGGTCCCTGCAAGGGCGACCGCCTGCGTGCGGTGCCGGTGGACGTGCGCGACGGGCAGGTCTATCTGGCTTGAGGCAACCGGCGTGCGAATCAAGGTTCGCACTCACCGGATCAGCAGGTATTCAGAGATTCATCCACGCATGGCGTGGATCTACTGTGTCGACCAAGGTCGACACCCACCAAAGCGATGCACGACGCCGTTCTGGCAGATGGATGTGCGCGACGGGCAGGTCCATCTGGCTTGAGGCAACCGGTGTGCGAACCAGGGTCCGCACCCACCGGATCAGCAGGTATCCAAAGATTCATCCACGCATGGCGTGGATCTACTGTGTCGACCAAGGTCGACACCTACCAAAGCGATGCACGACGCCGTTCTGGCAGATCGCGGCAATCTGTCGAAGGCGGGGTGGGTCCGGTTGCGGGGGCGTGAGCCGCATGGATGCGGCGACCGAGCTTACATGGACGTACTTGCAGCGTCCCCCGTAACCGGACCCACCCCGCCATCCCACGGAATGCCAGCCTTTGACGTTGACGTTGATTCGGCGGGTGCAGGGCGCAGCCCTGCCGACAAACCCAACCCTCAGAACATCAGGTTGATCATCAGCACCACCACGCAGGTGTAGATCAGCGACAGCGGTCCGCCGACCCGCCACATCTCGCGCGGGGTGTAGTTGGCCGGGCCGGTGATCATCGAGATCACCGGGTTGGAGGCCGTCATCAGATTGTTGGACGCAGACAGCGCCACGATCAGCGCGAACGCGGTCGGGTTGCCGCCGGCTGCCAGTGCCAGGTTCACCGCAATGGGCACCATCACGATGGTCGCGCCCACGTGGCTGATCACCAGCGAGAACGCCGTGGTCAGCAGCGCCAGCGCCACCTCCAGCACCCACACCGGGATGCCGGTGGGCAGCTTGTCGATGGTATGGCCGGCCACCCACGCCGCCGCACCACTGGAATCCATCGCCCAGCCGAGCGGAATCAGCCCGGCCATCATGAACACCGTTTTCCAGTTGATCGAGGCATACGCCTCGTCCATGCGCAGCACGCCGGTCAGCAGCATGCCGGCCACGCCGGTCATCAGCGTCAGCGCCACCGGCAGCTTGCTGGTCAGCGCGATCAGGATGGTCAACGCGAAGATCGCCATCGCGATCTTGAACTTGTGCGGGCGCTGTTCGCCGGTCGGGTAGTCGGTGACCACCACGAAGTCGCGGCTCTTGGCCGCCTGTGCCAGGTCGGTCCAGATGCTGTGGAAGACCAGCATGTCGCCGGCACGCAGCTGCACGTCGCGCACGTCCTCGCGGATCACCTGCTTGTCGCGGTTGATCGCCAGCAGGCTGATGCCGCGCTCCTTGCGCAGGCGCAGGTCGGCCGCGCTCTTGCCGATCACGTTCGAGGTCGGCGGCACCACCGCCTCGGAAATACCGGCACGGCTCGGGTTGAACAGGTCACCCAGGTGCTTCAGGCGCGAAGACATGCGCAGGAACTGGTTCTGCGCGAAGTCGTTGATCTGCTCGCGCGGGCCCATTGCACCGAGCACGCTGCCGACCCAGATGCGCATCTCCGCAGGCGGCGCCAGGCGGGTGTCATTGCCGGTCTTCAGCGCCAGCAGCAGCGGGGCATCGTGCAGGTTCTCCGCTTCGCCCAGCGTCATGCCCACCAGCGGGCTTTCGGCACTGACCACCAGCTCGAACACATCGCCTTCGATGCCGTAGGTCTTGGCAAAGTAGCTTTCGGTGCGCGCCGGGGTGACCCCGTCGTTGACCAGGCTTTCTTCCTCGACCAGCTTGCGGTCGCCGTAATAGCGGAAATACAGCAGCGAAGCGATCAGCAGCGCCACGCCGATCGGCAGCGGCGCGAACATGCGCAGCGGCTCGATGGTGGCCAGGCCGGAGGGCAGGTTGTTGTTGGCCGAGGCCAGCAGATCGTTCAGCAGGATCAGCGGCGAATTGCCGACCATGGTCAGTGCGCCACCCATCACGATCGCCGCCGAGATCGGCAGCAGCAGGCGCTGCATCGTCAGGCCGGTGCGCGCCGCCAGTCGCGAGGCGACCGGCAGGTACAGCGCCATCACCGACGGGTTCTGCATGAAGGACGAGTTCAGGCCGGCGATGGCCGTGGTCATCATCAGCAGCCGCTGCTCGACGCCATGGCCGCGCCGCAGCAGCCACGCGGCCAGCCGGTTCAGTGCCCCGGTGCGGTCCAGGCCGGCACCGAGGATGGTGGTGGCGATGATGCTCATCACCGCGTTACCGGAGAAGCCGCCGAAGATTTCCTCCGGCGCGATCAGCCCGGTGACACCGAGCACCACCAGCACCACCAGCGCGACCACGTCGGCGCGGATGCGCTCGAACAGGAACATCGCCATCGTGAAGCCGACCAGCCCGAGCACGAGCTTCATGTCATTGGTCAGCGTCAGCGCGGTATCCATGTGGGGCGCGGCGTCCTCAGGCGATCGTCAGGTGCGGTCGTACAGCAGGTCCCAGACGCCGTGGCCGAGCTTCTGGCCGCGGGTCTCGAAGTGCGTCTGCGGGCGCCAGTCCGGGCGCGGCACGCTGCCACGCGGGCCGGCGCGGTTGACCAGGCCGGCAGTCGCGTCAAGCACGTCCCACATCTGCTCGGCGTAGTCTTCCCAGTCGGTGGCGCAGTGCAGGCGGCCACCCGGGCGCAGCTTGCGCACCAGCAGTTCGGCGAACGCCGGCTGCAGCAGGCGGCGCTTGTTGTGGCGCTTCTTGTGCCACGGGTCTGGGAAGTAGATGCGCACTTCATCGAGCGCGCCATCGGCGATCTCGTTCTGCAGCACTTCCACCGCATCGTGGTGGTACAGGCGCACGTGGTCGGCGTTGTCGTCGGCCAGCGCGTTCAGCAGCCGGCCCACGCCCGGGGCGTGAACCTCGATACCGATGTAGTCGCGCGACGGGTCGTGCTGGGCGGCGAAGCGCAGCGCGGCACCGTTGCCGAAGCCGATTTCCAGCACCTTGTGCGCCGGGCGCCCAAAGGTGGCGTCCAGGTCACGCGGCTGGCCGTTGTAGTCGATGCCGAAGCGCGGCCAGCGTTCGTCGAACGCGCGCTGCTGGGCAGGGGTGAAGCGGCCCTGGCGCAACACGAAGCTGCGCACCTCGCGGCGGCCCTCGCTCACGGTGAACGGCTTGGGCGGAGCCTTGGAACCGGCGCTGTCGAAAGGATTGGTCATCAGCCGATCAGCCCATCCACCGGGGAGGAGGCGCTGGCGTAGCGCTTGCGCGGGATGCGCCCGGCCAGGAAGGCCTCGCGGCCGGCCTCGACCGCCTTGCGCATCGCGCTGGCCATCAGCACCGGGCTGCGTGCACCGGCAATGGCGGTGTTCATCAGCACGCCGTCGCAGCCCAGCTCCATCGCGATCGCCGCATCCGACGCGGTGCCCACGCCGGCGTCGACGATGATCGGCACCTTGGCGTCTTCGATGATCTGCAGCAGGTTGTACTTGTTCTGGATGCCCAGGCCCGAACCGATCGGCGCTGCCAGCGGCATCACCGCAGCGCAGCCGATCTCTTCCAGGCGCTTGGCCAGGATCGGATCGTCGGAGGTGTAGACCATCACCTCGAAGCCGTCCTTGACCAGCTGTTCGGCGGCCTTGAGGGTCTGCACCACGTCCGGGTACAGCGACTTCTGGTCGCCCAGCACTTCCAGCTTGGTCAGGTTGTGGCCGTCCAGCAGCTCACGCGCCAGCCGGCAGGTACGCACCGCGTCTTCGGCGGTGTAGCAGCCGGCGGTGTTGGGCAGGATGGTGTAGCGCTCCGGCGGCAGCACGTCGAGCAGGTTCGGCTCGCCCGGGTTCTGCCCGATGTTGGTGCGGCGGATGGCCACGGTGACGATCTGGGCACCTGCAGCCTCGGTGGCCAGGCGGGTTTCTTCCAGATCCTTGAACTTGCCGGTGCCGGTGAGCAGCCGCGAGCCATAGGTCTTGCCGGCGATCACCAGCGAATCGGGGGAGACATGAACGTTCATGGCGCGATTATCGCTTATCCGCCTGAAGGATGGGATCACGCAATGGCGTGCCGGCCGTGGATTGGTAGGGGTAGTGCCGGCCGCTGGCCGGCAAACCAGGACAGGCCTCAGCCCCCGCCCAGCGCGTGCACGATCTCCACCACGTCGCCTTCGGCCAGGACGTGCTCGCCATGGCGGCTGCGGCTGACGATCTCGCCGTTGACCTCCACCGCCACCCGGCGCTGCAGCAACTGCTCGGCCTGAAGCAGGTCGTGGAGGGTCGCCGAGGCGGGCAGGGTGCGGGGTTCGCCGTTGAGCTGGATGTTCATCCCTGCATTGTCGCTGATAGCCCGTCGGGATCGGAACGTTTGCAATTTGAACCGGGCGCCAGCTCCAGCACAGCGGGTTTCGACGTGATCAGGCGACAATCCATGCGGCGGCGCAGCGTGAGCAAACGGCGGCGCGGTGAAACCATTGACCGTGCGCCGGCGTACGTGCGCCGGATTCCAACCTATTTACCCCACAGGAGTTCCTAGATGCAGCTCAGCAAACACCCGATCCGCTCGCTGATGGCGGCTGCGATCGCACTGGCCGCGCTGCCGGCCATGGCAGGCGAAAATCCGTATTCCAAGGCGGTGTTCTTCGGCGACAGCCTCACCGACGCCGGCTACTTCCGCCCGCTGCTGCCCGAGGCCACGCAGGGGCTCTCCGGCCAGTTCACCACCAACCCAGGCTGGGTGTGGTCGCAGCAGGTCGCCAACTACTACGGCCTCAACAAGGACCCCAACGGCAACGGCCAGAACGGCGACAACTATGCCGTCGGTGGTGCCCGCGTGTCGGTTGAAGGCGGCGGTGCCCTTGGCGCGATCCCGTCGTTGAAGTCGCAGGCGGCCCGCTATTTGGCTGCAAACGGTGGCAAGGCTGACCGCAACGCCCTGTATACCGTATGGGGTGGCGCCAACGACCTGTTTGCCGCCGCCGGCGCTGCCGGTGCGGGTGCGCCGCCGGCCCAGGTGCAGGGCATCATCGGCGCGGCGGTCACCGACCAGATCGCGCTGGTCGGCGCCCTGAAGCAGGCCGGTGCCCAGTACGTGCTGGTGCCGAACCTGCCGGACGTGGGCATCACCCCGCAGTTCCGCGGCCCCAACGCGGCAGCCGCCACCGCCATGTCGGTCGGCTACAACAAGGCCCTGTATGGCGGCCTGAAGCAGGCGGGCATCGAGTTCATTCCGCTCGACACCTTCAGCATCCTGCGCGAAGTGACCGCCAATCCGGGCATGTACGGCTTCACCAACGTCACTGGCACCGCCTGCAAGATCAACCCGGCCAACCCCACGGGCAGCATCATCGGCTGCAACCCGACCACCTACGTCAGCCCGGATGCGTACCAGACCTATCTGTTCGCCGATGGCGTGCATCCGACCGTTACCGGTCACCAGCTGCTGGGCCAGTACGCCGTCTCGGTTCTGGAGGCTCCGCGTCTGCAGCAGGTGCTGAGCCACTCGGCACAGACGGTCGGCCGTTCGCGTGCCGACCAGGTCAGCAACCACCTGGGCGCACGTCCGGCCGATGGCCTGTCGTGGTGGGGTGGCGTGCGTGGGGACCTGCAGCGTTATGACCACGCCGACCTGTACGACGGCGTGGCGCCGGCCGGCCTGTTCGGTGTCGACTGGGCACGCAACGGCGTGGTGGTCGGCGGCTTCGCCGGCTTCGGCCGCATGAGTGCCGACTTCGGCAACAGCCGTGGCGACTTCACCCAGAAGGACACCACCGCCGGCCTGTTCGCTGCCTGGTATGGCGACCGCGTCTGGGTCAACGGCCAGGTCAGCTACACCTGGTTGTCGTATGACGTGAACCGCAAGGTCCAGCTGGGCCCGGCCACCCGTGAGCATGGTGGCTCGCCGGACGGCAGCAACCTGACCGCTGCACTGAATGCCGGTTACGAGTTCGGTACCGAAGGCGGCTTCCGCCACGGCCCGATCGCTTCGGTGATCTGGCAGAAGGTGAAGATCGACGGCTACGCTGAAAGCGCCACCGCCGGCACCATGGCCACCGCGCTGGGTTACGACCGCCAGAACGTCGACTCGACCGTCGGCCGCGTCGGCTGGCAGGCCCGCTTCGATGGCGGCACCGTCAAGCCGTACGTGCAGGTGACCTACGACCACGAGTTCGAGGACACCAAGCAGGCCAGCGCCTGGCTGCAGACCCTGCCGGAACTGGGCAGCTACCGCGTGCCGGGCCTGGACTTCGACAAGAATTACGCCACCGCTGTTCTGGGTGCGCGCATGGACCTGTTCGGCCTGCAGGGCAACGTTGGCCTGAGCACCACGGCCGCGCAGAAGCGTGCCCGTGACGCGACGATCTTCGCCACCGTGGGCGGTAGCTTCTAAGCAGGAACCCGGCGGGGCCGGATCCCTTTCCGCGAGGAAGCGATCCGGCCCCGTGCCGATGTGGCGCGCACCATTGCGCAACACCGGCCGCTCCGCATAGACTTTCACCCGCAATGCGGGCGTAGCTCAATGGTAGAGCTGTAGCTTCCCAAGCTACTGACGTGGGTTCGATTCCCATCGCCCGCTCCATGTCGCCAGGGTATTCACCCCAAGCAGGCGCGGCGCAATCGTTGAACCACACCCAAGTCCAGCGTGTGGCGGCAGCGCCCCAACTTCTCTCTTCAATGCGTTGGATTGTGGCTTCTCCGAACCACAGCCCGAGTGGCTTGTTTACACGACGCATTGCAATCGCGTTTGAATCGTCGACGCTGGCTCAGGCAACCTCCGCTGTCTGGCAGGCCCGTCGGGCCGCAGGGTTCAGTTGGTGCTGGGCTTGGGGATGCTAAAAGATCGTTAACCGTTGACCCATCGTCCGCTGCCCGGAGCGCGAATGATCCCCGCACTTTTGCCCATCAGGCGTTGCTTTGACTTTTCAGGGCGATCCAACCGGAAGGAGTTCTGGTCGTACTCCCTGTCTGCTGCGCTTGTGGTGGCAGTGGGCTACACCTTGATGGACGGCGGATACTGGCTGACGGGCACCGTGCTGCTCGATGGGGAGGCCTTCCGGCCGTTCCGGACGCTGGGCGGGGTCATGGCGGATTGCGCGGTCATCGTCCTCCTTCCGCCGATGCTGGCCCTGACCGTTCGACGACTGCACGACATCGACGAGTCCGGCTGGTACGTCGTGATCGCCTTCATCCCGTTGGGTGTATTCGTCCTCTTTCCGGTCATGCTGCTGCCGGGCAACGAGGAAGAGAATCGATTCGGCGGTGTTTCCGGCCTGCCGGGCGCCTGACTCAACGCCGGGCGAAGTCCACCAGGTCGGAAGGGTAGTGCGGGCAGGTGCGCAGCGTGGCGTCGTCACCGCCATACAGCACCACCAGCGCTGCTACCTCAAGCGCCCAGTATCCCCAGGCATTCGGCCCGATCAGGCGTCGGGTCCGCTTCTGAGCCTTTGGCGGCAGCAGGAAGAAGTCGCGGTACTGCACCTGCAGGTAGCCGGCCAGCAGTGAAGGGTCGAACGCTTCACCGTCGCGCAGCGGCGCGAACAGCTCGGCGAACGGTCGCGGATGAAAGACCTCGTCACTGGCTTCCACCAGGCCCAGCGCCGGCGCGCTGAGGTAGTCCAGCACGCGGTCGGTGTCGAAACAGAGCACCTTCTCCACCAGCGCCGGCAGGCGTTCCTGCGCATCCAGCAGCACGCCCAGTGACAACAGCTGTAGTGCGTATTCGTAGTGCTGCGTTGTACGCGATTGCAACGACGCAGCCAGCGCGATGTCGTGGCCTTGTTGCTGCAGGCTTTCCCGGGCAATGGCCAGCAAGCGCGCATGCTCGAGCCAGAGATCAGCTACGTCGGCATGCATCTGCTGCAACGCCGCGGGGGCGAAGCCGCGGTCAATGCCTTTCAGCAGCAGGTTGCTGCCGGTCTGTGCGACCGTCTCCCAGCCGTAGGCATGCTCCAGGGCCGCATGTCCCTGCAGCGTTTCCTCCGCGGATTCACCGCCATTGCGCGCATGGCGTGCAAGCAAGGCCATGCCTGCGTTCCAGTCCGCCTGCCAATCCGGCAGGCGAAGCGTGCGGCGCGGCAGGCCCGGGGCCTTGGCCAGTGCTCTCCATCGCGGCAGCATGTCCTGCAGCAGATTCCGGCGATTCGCCGCAGTCATCGATTCCATCATCAGCAAGAGTCTAGTGGCATTGCCGGTTCGAACCCCATTGCCTGGCACAGCGTTGAAGGTTTGAATGGTGCGCAGTCGCCGCCTCCATGCCCGCATGACCGTTGATCGAATTGCCCTCCGCCGTTTCACCCAGTGGCTACCGTTCCTGGTCCTGGTCGCCATCTGCGTGGCCTGGTGGTCGCCGCTGGGCGTGGTTGTCGCCCTCGCCGCGTGCCTTGCCCTGGGCGGCGTGCTGCAGCGCTTCGATCTGGTCGGCGATGCCGTAGGTGGCGCACTGTTGCGCTCGCGGGCGACGCTGCCCTTCGCCACCCGGCCACCCACGCATGATGTCCTGTTGGATTGGGGCGAGCTGGGCATGGGCGGGCCGGCCTACGGTACCCAAATGCTGCGCGATGGCGCCATTGTCGAGGGTGTATCCACCGGGGGAAGCTACGATGCCAGCGGCGAGTGGCAGGCGCTGGCGGGCAGCGCACTGCGTGTGGCCAGTGGCTACAGTGACCGCAGCGAGGCCGTGATCGTCTACGACGAAGCGGACAAGAGGGTGATGCACCTGCTGACGATTGTTCCCAGCCTGTTCTGGCAGGAACTGCATGAGCGCCGGCAGCTTGGCGGGGATGCCGAAGCCGCGATGTGGTTGCGGGATCTTCCCTGTCGATCGACCACGCTGCGCCCCTGCCGGGGGCTATGGCTGGAACAGGGGCATCCGGCGCTGGCCGCCGGGTTGCCGCAGGTAGTGCGGCATGTCCTGCCTGATGCCCGGGTGCTGCAGGCGATCCCGCTGCTTCCCGACGACCTGCGCCTGACCGCGCATCCGACCTTGTTCGCGCGCATCTGCCCGTACGCCCTCTGTCTTGATGACGAGCCCAGTGACCGCCACGCCTGCGATCTGGAGACGGTGATCACCAGCCCGTCCGGACGGTGCGTGGTGGTGGCGGGTAGTGTGCTTGATGGGGATCTGCGTCCCATCGAGGGCGTATGGCTCGTCCACTGGCAGGGGCGTTGGCAGGCCATCGGCCGCCGTGCGACGGGCGGCAGCGGCAAGGCCCGCAGTGGGGCCTGGATCGATGTGATCGAGGCCGGCGATGACGGTACGCTTCGCTGCGACGCCTATGAGGAACACTGGACGTTCGACGCGATCACACGCATCCCCACGCCACACACGGCACTCGCCTTGCCTGTGGAATGGCGGGAAACCGCATTGGCCGTGCGTGTCCGCGATGGGCACTTCTCGTTGCGCCTGCCCCGCGCGGTTCGGCGGCCGTCGGTCACAGGTTAGACTGTGTCGAATCGAACAAGGAGGTTCCAGCATGCGTCGTCTTTCGTTGGTGATCGCGGCAACCCTGGCCGGGTGCGCGACCAGCCCCAAAGGGCTGGAGCGACCGGAGTACGCCTCAGCATTCACGCTCGATCAGGGGTACCAGCTGACGCTGAAGCAGATTGTTGCGGCAATGGAGGAGTGCCGCCCTGTGCAACTCCTGCCTGTTGGCCAGGCAATCAACGACGTCCAGAACTACAACGATCTGAAGGAAGCCAGGATCGTCCAGGGGGCATCAGGAGTGGGTACCCAGATCTACAAGGTGATCGTGCTCAAGGAAGTGGAAGGCATCACGACGGTCACGTTGTATACCAGGATGCATGCCGGCAAAGAGCTGGAAAAGCTCAAGAAGTGGGCTGCGGGCAGTACCGAGTGCGGATGACTCATGCGTCTGCCGCCTGCACCTGCTGCGCATACTCCTCGGTAAACAGCCCCGACAACGCCCGGCGCTGCTCCGGATCGATCGCGCGTGAGGCGTTGGCTGTGTAGTCGAAATGCACCATCACGCAGCGCCCGCTGGCCACCAGGGCCTCGAACTGGAACGCCTGCTGCACGATCGACAGCGAGGAGCGGCCGATGTTCTCGATGCGGGTCTCGATGCGTACTTCGTGTCCCGGCTGTATCTGCTGCAGGAAGTCGATCTCGTAGCGGCGCAGGATCAGCGTCAGGTCGCGCATGCTGGCCTCGCGACTGAAATGCCGGAAGATCTCCTGGCGGCCTTCCTCGAACCAGACGGGCAGGGCAGTGTTGGTGACGTGGCCAAGCACGTCCACCTCGGAAAATCGTGGGAACACGGTGATCGCCATCGGCCGCTCCATGCGCGCTGAACAGGTTCGCGCAGTGTGCCGCCCGCTGCCGGTCAAGCCACGCCGCAGGGCATCATCCACCCGCCACACGCCCGCGCTATGCTGCGCGCCTGCCGTCTGATCCTGCCGCGATGAAGCTCGCCATCCTGTCCCGCAACAGCTCCCTGTACTCCACCCGCCGGCTGGTCGAGGCGGCCCGCGCGCGCGGCCACACCGTACGCATCCTCGACCCGCTGCGCTGCTACATGCGCATCGCCGCAGATGGTTTTTCGATGCACTACAAGGGCCGGCCGATGACCGGCGTGGACATGGTCATCCCGCGCATCGGCGCCTCGATTACCCGCTATGGCACCGCCGTGCTGCGCCAGTTCGAGCTGATGGGCGCGCGCACGCCCAATCCTTCCGACGCGATCCTGCGTTCGCGCGACAAGCTGCGCGCGCACCAGCTGCTGGCAGCCAAGGGCATCGACATGCCGGTCACCGTGTTCGGCGACAACCCCGATGACACTGTCGACCTGCTGTCCATGCTCGGTCCGCCGCCACACGTGGTGAAGCTCAACGAAGGCACCCAGGGACGGGGGGTGATCCTCACCGAGAAGGCCAGTGCTTCGCGTGGCATCGTCGAGGCCCTGCGGGGCCTGTACGCCAACTTCCTGATGCAGGAGTTCATCGGCGAAGCCAAGGGCGCCGACCTGCGCTGCTTCGTGGTCGGTGACCAGGTGGTGGCGTCGATGCAGCGTCAGGCGCCGGAAGGGGACTTCCGCTCCAACCTGCATGCCGGCGGCACCGCGGTGGCGGCCAAGGCCAGCCGCGCCGAACAGCAGGTGGCGGTGCGTTCGGCCAAGGCGCTGGGCCTGTCGGTCTGTGGCGTGGACCTGATCCGCTCGGCGCGTGGCCCGCTGGTGCTGGAGGTCAACTCCACGCCAGGGCTGGAGGGCATTGAAGCCGCCTGCGGGGTGGATGTGGCCACACGCATCATCGAGCACGTCGAGAAGATCAAAAAGCCATGATTAATCAATGACTTGAAATTCTCATGGGCAAATGAGGCCGGCTTTAACACGCCTTTAATCGGCGCCGGCGTAGCCTTCAGCGAACCGCAGCTCTGCCTCTCAGCAGGATCGGTATCGGGATACGACTTCAGACCCAGGTGGGGCACCGCCTGGGTCTTTTTTATGGCGATCCAGCGCCCGTGGGGGCCAGCTCCCGGTTCCCTCCTCCCGAGCGGCACTTGCTCATGTGAAGGGACGTCAATACAGTCGGCATTCACCTTAGAACAAGGATACGTTTGCCATGAAACATGGATTGCTCTTGACGTGCCTGCTTTCCTGCGCGGCTCTGTCTTCCGTTGCATGGGCGGGGAACGACAAGGCCGAGGTGATCCGGCCGGGCAAGCCCTTGCTGGCAGAAGTCGAGCGGATCGAGACTGATATCAATGATGGCAAGACCTATTCGGAGCTCAAACCCGATGAGCGCAGCCGCGTGCGCGAGGTGTTGGGACGCCTGCGATCGGCTTCGGAACGCTTCCCGGATGCGGCGACCATGCCTGAATCGACACGAACCCAAGTGTTCAATGACCAGCAGATCGTGAACACAGTTTTGACACAGGCGCGTGAAGATAGTCGTCTAATATGCAGGCGCGAACGGATTGTGGGTTCCAACCGGCCACAGACGAGTTGCATGACGGTGGCCGAACGGAATCGCAAGAAAGAAGAGAGCGGTAACCAGTTGCAGCAGGCCCAACGTCTCGGCACACGCATGAATACAAGCGATTTTTAATTAAGAGGTGACAGTGAGAATCCTGGTAATCGAAGACAACAGCGACATTGCGGCCAACCTGGGCGACTACCTGGAGGACCGGGGCCACACCGTGGACTTCGCGGCTGACGGGGTTACCGGTCTGCACCTGGCCGTGGTGCACGAGTTCGACGCGATCGTGCTGGATCTCAACCTGCCAGGCATGGACGGCATCGAGGTCTGCCGCAAGTTGCGCAATGAAGCGCGCAAGCAGACCCCGGTACTGATGCTCACCGCCCGCGATTCGCTGGACAACAAGCTGGCAGGCTTCGATTCCGGCGCGGACGACTACCTGATCAAGCCGTTCGCGCTGCAGGAAGTGGAAGTGCGTCTGAACGCCCTGTCGCGACGCGGCAAGGGCGTGCAGACCCGCGTGCTGGAAACCGGCGATCTGGAATACAACCTGGATACGCTGGAAGTGCGCCGCCAGGGTAAGCTGCTGCAGCTCAACCCGACCGCACTGAAGATCCTGCAGGCGCTCATGGAAGCGGCCCCGGCCGTGGTGACCCGCCAGGAGCTGGAAACCCGCGTGTGGGGCGAAGAACTGCCCGATTCGGATTCCCTGCGTGTGCATATCCATGGCCTGCGTGCGGTGGTCGACAAACCGTTTGAAGTGCCGCTGATCCAGACCCGCCATGGCATCGGATACCGCATCGCCACGCCGGAAGCCTGATTCGGTGGCAACCAAGGGGGAGCGCCGGCGCACGCCATATCGGCGGCGCCTGCGCAGCCGCATCATCGTTTCGTTTGTGTTGTTGGGCTTCTGCCTGACGACACTGTTCGCGTTCGCCACCAACTGGGCCCGCCTGCGCGTGGAAAACCAGCTGGTGGAAGAGCTGATGAACCGCAACATCGACGAGTATGCGCGCCGCTATTACGAGCACCCCGGGCATAACCCGGACGCACCGGTGCTGCAGATCAGGGCCTATGCCTATTCGAAGGACAAGTTCGACCGGGTGCGCGAAGAGCGCGCGCAGTGGGCGGGCTTTTCCGATGGCATCCACAGCGTCAGCGGCGATGAGCACGGCGAGCCGTACTCCTACAAGCTGGCCGTGCGCAAGACGCCCGACGCCTGGTTCTTCCTCGCCTATGACATGACCGACAGCGTGCGCGGCGGCAAGCAGCTCAACCGCGCGCTGGTGCTGTCGGTGCTGGTGTTCAGCGTGCTGTCGCTGGTGCTGGGCTGGTGGTCGGCCTCGAAAGTGATGAAGCCGGTGTCGGACCTGGCCGCGCGGCTGCGCGCCTACCGCGGCGGCACCAGTGATCCCGAGCCGTTGGCGCCACGCTTCCCCGATGACGAAGTGGGGCAGCTGGCACAGGCGCTGGACGACTATTCCTCGCGGCTGACCGAAGTGGTACAGCGCGACCGTGAGTTCAATGCAGACGTCAGCCATGAGCTGCGCACGCCGCTGGCGGTGATCCGTGGCGCCACCGAGCTGCTGCTGACCCGGCCCGGCCTGGACGAGAAGGTGCTGCAGCGCCTGCAGCGCATCCAGCGCGCCGAGCAACAGTGCAGCGACCTGATCGGCGCGCTGCTGCTGCTGTCGCGCAACGAGCGCGGGCAGGGCACCAGCAACGTCGCCCGCGTGGCCGAGCAGCTGCTGGACGCGCATCGAGCGCAGCTGGGTGGCAAGCCGCTGGAGCTGCTGCTGGAAGGCGAGCGCAACCTGGTGATCGATGCGCCCGAGGCGGCGCTGTCGGTGGCACTGGGCAACCTGATCGGCAACGCGGTGAAGTACTCGCAGGACGGCGAGGTACGCGTGTTCGTCGGCACCAATTCGGTGTCGGTAACCGACAGTGGCCCGGGCCTGAGCGAGGAAGACGCGGCCAAGCTGTTCCAGCGTGGCTACCGCGGCACCCATGCCGGCCACTCGCAGGGCGGCGGCATCGGCCTGTCGATCGTCAGCCGCCTGTGCGATCTGTACGGCTGGCAGGTGAGCGTGCGCCCGGGTGGCCAGCGCGGCGTGATCGCCACCCTGACGTTCTCGCCGAAGCCGTTGTAAGGGCCCGTGCTTTGGTGGGTGCCGACCTTGGTCGGCACGAACCTTGCCGACCTTGCATCGCGCCCTGTGTCGCTTGTGCCACTGAATGCCCTGCACGCGAACATCGCATCACAGGCCCAACGCGACACCACCGTGATCGCTGCCGCGCTCTGCGCGTGTAGATCCACGCCATGCGTGGATGCGTTTCGGTGGCGCCGGCCGCGAGCCGGCAACCAGACCTCACCCCCCGGCCAACCCCAGATACCGCGCATGCAGCTGTTCCACCTGCACCTGCAGGTCCTCCGGCTGCCCGTCATTGACCACCACATCATCGGCCAGCGCCAACCGCTGTGCGCGGCTGGCCTGCGCAGCAATCATCCGGTCGGCCAGCGCCGCGTCGATACCATCGCGCTGCATCAGCCGCGCGTGCTGCACGGCTTCGGGCGCATCCACCAGCAGCACCCGGTCCAGCCACGGGTAGGCCTTCCGCCCACCCACTTCGGTCAGCAGCGGAATCGCGGCAATCGCATAGGGGCTCTCAGCCTGCTCGCACTGCTGATGCATCAGCAGGCGGATGGCTGGGTGGGTGATGGCTTCCAGCGCCGCCCGCTCAGCCGGGTCGGCAAAGACGTGGGCGCGCAGCCGGGCCCGGTCCAGGCTGCCATCGGCCAGCAACATGTCGGCGCCGAAGCGCTCGGCGATGCGGGCCAGCGCCGGGCTGCCGGCAGCCACCACGGCCCGTGCGGCCAGATCGGCGTCGGCCACCACGATCCCCAGCGCCTCGAAGCGCCGGGTCACTTCGCTCTTGCCGGAGGCGATGCCGCCGGTCAGGCCAACCACATAGCGGCTCATGGGGACTCCCCTCAGCGCAGCCCGCTCATCACCATGTACTGCTCCACCAGCGGCGCACCCCACATGAAGTACAACCAGCCGGCGATGGCCAGATACGGTCCGAACGGAATCGGCGTGGCGCGGTCACGGCCCCGGCTGTACAGCCAGATCGAACCGATGATGGCGCCCAGCACCGACGACAGCAGGATGATCGGCAGGATGCCCTTCAGCCCGCACCAGGCGCCCAGCGCCGCCAGCAGCTTGAAGTCGCCGTGGCCCATGCCTTCCTTGCCGGTCAGCTGCTTGAACAGCCACCAGACCGTCCACAGTGACAGATAGCCCACCGCCGCGCCCACCAGGGCGGGCTTGGCCGGCATGTACAGGTTGTCGATGCTGCCGATCAACCCCAGCCACATCAGCGGCAGGGTGAGCTGGTCGGGTAGCAGCTGCGTGCGCAGGTCGATGCCGGACAGGGCGATCAGGAAGCAGGTCAGCACGATGGCGCCGAAGCCCTGCCAGCCGAAGCCGAACTGCCAGACGCAGGCCAGCACCAGTACCGAGGTCAGTGCCTCCACCAGCGGGTACTGCAGCGAGATCGGCGCCTTGCAGTGGCGGCACTTGCCGCCCTGGATGATCCAGCTGAACAGCGGGATGTTCTCGTACCAGCTCAGCTTGTGCTTGCAGTGCGGGCAGTGCGATGGCTCGACCACGATCCCCGGTGGGGGTGGTTCATAGAAGTCCGGTTCCTCCAGGACTTCGCGCGCATCGCGCTTCCACTGCCACTCCAGCCGCTTGGGCAGGCGCAGGATGACGACGTTCAGGAAACTGCCCAGCAGCAGTCCCAGGGCGGCCGCGGCGGGGTAGCCGAGGCCGGGGTGCTGGTCGAGAAATGCCATTGATACCTTTAGCCGACGACGGCGCCGAGTTTGAAGATGGGGAGGTACATGCCGATGACCATACCGCCCACCACGATGCCAATGAAGATCATGATCATCGGTTCCAGCAGGCTGCTCAAGGCATCCACGGCATTGTTGACTTCCTGTTCATAATACTCCGCCACCTTGAACAGCATCGAGTCCAGTGCGCCCGCCTCTTCACCGATGCCGGTCATCTGGATGACCATGTGCGGGAACAGGTTCAGCTGCTTCATGGCCATGTTGACCGGGTAGCCGACCGAAACGTCGTCGCGCATCCGCAGTACGCCTTCCTCATAGACCTTGTTGCCGGTAGCGCCAGCCACGATGCCCAGGGCCTCCACCAGAGGCACGCCGGCTTTGAAGGTCACCGCCGTGGTGCGGGCGAAGCGGGCGATCGAGCTGTTATGCATGATCTGGCCGATCACGGGCACCCTCAGGATCAGCCGGTCCATGGTGTGCTGCATCTTGGGTGATCGTTTGTAGGCCATGGTGAACGCCACGACGCCGCCAATCGCCACGATCGCCATCAGCCACCACCACGAAACCATGAAGCGCGAAAGGTTCACGATCATCTGGGTAAACGCAGGCAGGTCTGCGCCGAATCCGCGGAATACTTCTTCAAACTGCGGTACGACGAATATCAGCATGATGGAGCTGACCAGCAGTGCAACCACCACCACCATGGCCGGATAGAACAGCGCCTTCTTGATCTTGCCCTTCAGCGTTTCGATGTTCTCTTTGTAGGTGGCGACGGTGTCCAGTACCGTTTCCAGTACGCCTGCGCCCTCACCGGCCCGGACCAGATTCCGATAGAGCTCGTCGAACTGCACGGGATGCTTGCTGACCGCCTCATGCAGGGATGAGCCTCCCTCGATGTCGGCGCGGATCCCGTCCACCATCTTCTTCATGCGTGGGTTCTTGTGCCCACTGGCAATGATGTCCAGCGCCGAGACGATCGGCACGCCGGATTTCATCATGGTCGCCATCTGACGGCTGAAGAACGCAATGTCCTTTGGTGAAACCTTGCTGCCAGCAGCTCCGAACAATGGCTTGGGCTTGGGTTTTACCGCGCCGGGGTTGATACCCTGACGCCGTAGTTCCGCACGCAGCAGGTTCGCGTTCTTGGCGACCTGCTCTCCTTTCATCTTCACGCCCCGCTTGTCGGTCCCCTCCCAGACAAACGGTTGCAACTCCGTGGTGATGCGGGCCACGGGCTCCTTCTTGATCGCACTGCGACTGACAGACATTTTGGCTCCCCAAGGCCCGCCATCCCCAGGCGGGCATCTAGCGATGGTAGCGGGTTCATGGCTGTCTTGGCAGGTGGTAGATTGCCGGAACTGCGAATTCGTGCCGGGTGCAGGCCAAAGGTGACGTACTGCGTCACATTGCTGGGTTCGTCGCAAATCCTGTTGGGGGGGCTTCCCAATCAAAAATTTGCTGCCATCATTGGCTCCGGGGAAATCTAGGGGGAGGCGTGCCGGGGTTGGCACGCAACCTGCATCGATCCACCCGCAGGTGCAGGATCCGCTCAGCCGGCCGGTGGCCGGATCGATCCTGTGCACTGAATCAACCACCACTATCTTGGGGATGTATCACTAATGAAGAACCAAAAGGGCTTCACCCTTATCGAACTGATGATCGTTGTCGCGATCATCGCCATCCTGGCCGCCATTGCTCTGCCGGCCTATCAAGATTACACCGCCCGCGCCAAGGTCTCGGAAGTGATCGTGATGGCTGCGCCGGCTAAATTGGCTGTGGCCGAAACGGCTTCGGCGACCGGCGGCTTGGCTAACGTGACCGCGACCAACAATGGCTACACCTTCCCGGGTGCCACCAAGTACGTGTCGGGCATTACTGTTGCAGCAACTACTGGCATCGTGACAGCAGTTTCGACGGTTCCGGGCGCTACCGGCGATATCGTCTTGACCCCGACGGAAGTTACCGGCGGCGCTGGTCAGCTGACTTGGGCCTGTACCACCACTATCGCCAACAAGGCTGCGGTGCCGACCGATTGCCGTTAACGGCAATCTGTAGGTTGCAGCGTGAGTGCCCCGCTTTCGGCGGGGCATTTTTATTCCTCCCCCTCCCTGTGAGTCCCCACATCATCTTTTAGTGCTTTTGGAGCTGATCTTGCTACTGAGCTCGGACGCACTAGCGAGCAGGCTCGTGAACGTTGTGTGCGAGGGGGAGATGTTACTGAAGTGCGAGATCCAGCAGCGCTGCTTGCTGACCGCAGGTCGGGCTATTATGTATATCTTGACCATGCAGCAAGTTGAGTGGCCGCTGGGTGATGTTCGGTAGGCCGGGCTGCGGGAGCGGTACTGGAAGCATCTTCTCGAAGACTCTTGGAGCAAAGGAACACTGCGCTTGGGTACTTGCATGGCAACTCTGGGGCACAGGTTGGTTCATTCAAAACCTGGGCTACAACAGGGTGCGAACTGATTAGAGGTAGCGCATGAACGCCGTAACCACCGCCAACCTCGTCGGCATCACCGGCCTGGCCCGCCGTCTGGTCCAGGACGGGGCCTTGGATGAGGCCAGCGCCCGCGACGCCATGGCCAAGGCCGCCGCTGCGCGCCAGCCGCTGCCCACGTGGTTCGCGCAGAACAAGCTGGTCAATGCCTCGCAGCTGGCCGCCGCCAACGCGGTCGAGTTCGGCATGCCGCTGTTCGACGTGTCCACCTTCGATGCCAGCCAGAACGCGATGAGCCTGGTCAGCGAGGAGCTGCTGCGCAAGCACAACGTGCTGCCGCTGTTCAAGCGTGGTGGCAAGCTGTTTGTCGGTACCAGCAATCCGACCCACTCGCTGGACGAAATCAAGTTCCACACCAATCTGGTGGTCGAGCCGATCCTGGTCGACGAGGACCAGATCCGCCGCACCCTGGAGCAGTGGCATGCCAGCCATGACACCATCGGCGATGCCCTGGGCGGTGACGACGACGGCATGGGCAACCTGGATGTGGCTGCCGGTGACGAGGATCTCGGCACCAGCGGCGGCGACTCCGGCATCGACGCCAAGAGCGACGACACTCCGGTGGTGAAGTTCGTGAACAAGGTGCTGGTCGATGCGATCCGCAAGGGCGCGTCGGACATCCACTTCGAGCCCTACGAAGATGATTACCGCGTGCGCCTGCGCATCGACGGCCTGCTGAAGATGGTGGCGCGTGCGCCGGTGAAGTTGAACCAGCGCATCGCTGCGCGCCTGAAGGTGATGGCGCAGCTGGATATCGCCGAGAAGCGCGTGCCGCAGGACGGACGCATCAAGCTGAACCTGTCCAAGACCAAGCAGATCGACTTCCGCGTGAGCACGCTGCCGACCCTGTTCGGTGAAAAGGTGGTGCTGCGTATCCTCGATGGCAGCGCGGCCAAGCTGGGTATCGACAAGCTGGGCTACGAACCGGACCAGCAGAAGCTGTTCCACGACGCCATCCACAAGCCGTACGGCATGGTGCTGGTGACCGGCCCGACCGGTTCGGGCAAGACCGTGTCGCTGTATACCGCGCTGGGCATCCTCAACGATGAGACGCGCAACATTTCCACCGCCGAAGACCCGGTGGAAATCCGCCTGCCCGGTGTCAACCAGGTGCAGCAGAACAACAAGCGCGGCATGACCTTCGCTGCGGCACTGCGCTCGTTCCTGCGACAGGATCCGGACATCATCATGGTCGGCGAAATCCGCGACCTGGAGACGGCCGAGATTGCGATCAAGGCGGCGCAGACCGGTCACATGGTGCTGTCCACGCTGCATACCAACGATGCGCCGCAGACCATCGCGCGCCTGATGAACATGGGCATTGCACCGTACAACATCACCAGCTCGGTGACGCTGGTGATCGCGCAGCGCCTGGCACGCCGGTTGTGCGGCAACTGCAAGCGGCGGTCGAGCCTGCCCGAGCATGCGCTGCTGGCCGAGGGCTTCACCCAGGCGCAGCTGGACGCGGGCATCGAACTGTATGAAGCCGTTGGTTGCGATGAGTGCACCGAAGGCTACAAGGGCCGAACCGGTATCTACCAGGTGATGCCGATGACCGATGAGATCGCCACGATCGTGCTGGCCGGCGGCAATGCGCTGCAGATTGCCGAGGCGGCGCAGCAGATCGGGGTGAATGACCTGCGGCAGTCGGCGTTGAAGAAGGCCGCTGCGGGTGTGACCAGCCTGGCCGAGATCAATCGCGTTACCAAGGATTGAGGTAGATCCACGCCATGCGTGGATGACGCGATGCATGGGGTTGCCGGCCAGCGGCCGGCACTACCAGGTTGGTGGGTAGACCCACGCCATGCGTGGATGATCCGCCCGGCAGTAGATCCACGCCATGCGTGGATGGCGCGGTCCCGGCCTCGGGTTTACTCCATCCCCAGCTTCTTCAGCTTGTAGCGCAGCGCGCGGAAGGTGATCCCCAGTTGCGCGGCAGTCCGGGTCTTGTTCCAGCGGTTCTCTTCCAGCGCGCGCTGGATGGCGCTGCGCTCCAGCTGCTCGATATACGAGGGCAGGGCGGCACCGCCCGGCTGCAGGTCGGCCACGGCTTCGGCGGGTGCTGCGCCGCCGGGCGCACGCGGGGCGTGCTGCGGCAGGCGCAGGTCGTCGGCGCCGATGCGGTCTTCTTCGGCCAGTGCCAGCGCACGTTCCAGAATGTTTTCCAGCTCGCGCACATTGCCCGGAAACGCATAGTGGGCCAGCGCCTCCAGCGCCGACGGCGCCAGCAGCGGGGTGGCACGGCCATGGCTGCGGGCCAGCCGTGCCAGCACGGCGGCTGCCAGCTCCGGCAGGTCCTGGCGGCGCTCGCGCAGCGGCGGCACCTTCAGTTCGATCACGTTGATGCGGTAATACAGGTCGTGGCGGAAGCGCCCGTCCTCGACCAGCTCGGCCAGGTCACGGTGCGTGGCCGAGAGAATGCGCACGTCCACCGGTTCCTCGTTGGCCGCACCCACCGCGCGCACCGACTTTTCCTGGATCGCGCGTAGCAGCTTCACCTGCATCTGCAGCGGCAGCTCGGCCACTTCGTCCAGGAACAGGGTGCCGCCGTGCGCCGCCTGGAACAGGCCGGGCTTGTCGGCATGCGCGCCGCTGAAGCTGCCTTTGCGGTGGCCAAAGAATTCGCTCTCCATCAGCTCGCCGGGAATGGCGCCGCAGTTGACAGGAACGAACGGGCCGGCCGCACGCGCGCCCTGGGCGTGGATGGTGCGGGCGACCAGTTCCTTGCCAACCCCGGATTCACCGAGGATGTAGACCGGCGCCTGGCTGCGCGCGACCTTGCCGATGGTGGTGCGCAACACGTCCATGGCCGGCGAAGCGCCCAGCAGGCGTGCAGCCTGTTCGGTGGCGGGGCCAGGCGTAGGGCGTTCGGTGTTGTTGAGTTCCAGCGCGTGCTTGACCAGGCCACGCAGCACCGAGATGTCCACCGGTTTGCTGACGAAGTCGAAGGCGCCGGCTTTCAGCGCTTCCACCGCCAGGTCCATGCTGCCGAAGGCGGTGATCATCGCCACCGGCGTGCGCGGGTAGTGCTGGGCGATTTCGCTGACCAGCTCGATGCCGTTGCCATCCGGAAGGCGCATGTCGGTGATGCACAGGTCGTACGGATTGCTGGCCAGCAGCTCGCGTGCTTCGGCCAGGTTGGCGGCGGTACTGATGCGCAGCCCCATGCGGCCGAGGGTCAGTACCAGCAGTTCGCGGATGTCGCGTTCATCGTCGACGACGAGGGCGCTGCGGGTTTCGTTCATGGGCGTGAAAGATAAACGAGGGGGCTGGAAGCGACAAATGTTTGACGCACAGATCGGGAATCAGGTGGGCAACAGCGTGTGCGGGCCGGGCAGCACCAGGCGGAAACAGGAGCCGCCGGCGGGCACTGGAATGTAGTCGAGCCGTGCCTGGTTGGCGCGGCACAGCTCACGCGCGATATACAGGCCCAGCCCGGTGCCGTGCTCGGAGGTGGTGAAGAACGGACGGAACAGCTGTGCCGCCACGCTCTCGGGAATACCGGGGCCACGGTCCATCACGTCGATCACCGCGCTGCGCTCGTGCTGGGCCACGCGCAGGCGCACCCGTGCCGGCTGCTGGCCGATGCGGCCGTACTTCAATGCGTTGTGCACCAGCACGGTGAGTACCTGGTACAGGTGTTTGGAATCGACCTGGGCCATCACCGCCGTGTCGCTGATGATCGGTTCGATGCTGTCGGTTTCCAGCGTCTGGCCCTGCTTGTACTCCAGCACGAAGCGGCGCACGAAGGCGACCAGGTCGACGTTCTCGGGCGTGGCGCGCTCACGGCGGGCGAGGCCAAGGACGCTCTCGACGATGCCGTTGGTGCGCTGGCATTGCTGGCGGATGATCTGCAGCAGGCGGCGGTCGCTTTCGTTGAAACCGGTGCCTTCTTCCAGCAGCTGCACGGCGTAGTTGATTGCCGCCAGCGGGTTGCGGATTTCATGGGCCAGGCTGGCAGAGAAGCGGCCCATCGCCGACAGGGTGAGCGATTCGGCACGGCGCGAGACCACGCTGGAGTCGTCCAGGAACACCAGGGCCAGCTCGCTGCCGGCCAGCAGGCGCGCGAAGCGCGGTTGCACTTCCGGCTGGTCGGGGTTGAGCTGCAGCGGCAGTTCGTCCTGCGCCCAGCCGTTGCGCCAGCGCTGCAGGCGGCGCGCCAGTTCCGGCGCGGCGCTGGCCAGGTCCAGGCGTCCGGTCTCACCGATGCCGTCGTTGTCGCCGAGCAGCATCGAGGCCGCTTCATTGGCCAGGGTGATGCGGTTGTCGGCGTCCACCACCAGCACGCCGGTGCGCATGCGGCGGATGATCAGTTCGTTGATCTGGAACAGGTTGGCCACTTCGTCGCCGCGCTGGTTGGCCAGCTGCTGGTTGCGGCGTGCGCGGTTACCCACCTGGTAGCTGATGAAGGCCAGCGCCAGGTAGCTGGTGGCGAACATGGCCAGCTCGGCCAGGGTGCGGGTAGGGTCTCCCCCTTCGAGCACCTTCCAGAGGTATTCGGTACCGGTGGCCAGGCTGGCAGCGACCGCCAGGCCCAGGCCCCAGGTCAATGGCAGCAGGGTGGCGGCAGCGGCGATGTTGAACAGCAGCGACATCGAGATGCCGGCGCTGGCGCCGGGCAGGGCGTGTGCCAGCAGGGTGGCGGCGATGATGTCCACCAGCACGCTGCTGACCACGATCGGGCGCAGCCAGCGTTCGTTGCGGCCAATCACCAGGGCCAACAGCGAAAGCAGCAGATAGATGGCCGCGACGGTATCGGCCAGGCGCGGGTGATGGGCCTCGCCGACCATGCCCGACAAGGGGCTGTAGAGCAGGCCGGCGATGACCGCGGCGATCAGCACCCGGTACAGCGCAAAGAAGTACAGCTCACGCCGCGGGATCGATTCGATGCGGTCGATCAATGAAGCACTGGGTGACACGCCGGAACTCCCCTTCTGGCTGCCTGGGTCTGGAATCTGCGGCGGGCCTGCCTGGCATCCCCTGAAGCCGGGCGGGTTCGTCGCTTCGATGTGGCCTGCGGTGGAAGCGGTCGAGCAACCTCGACTCTACACACCCTGGCTGACCAGTATAGGGCCCACGGACAGGTGCCGCCGGAGCGCTCTGGATCGCGCATTTGGCCCGCTGTGGATACCGGTGGCCAACCGCGGCCCGGGCGCAACTGCCTGAATGACGGTGGAAATCTGGCCGGCTGTGGCGTTTTGTACAGACTTCTTTGCGCCCCGGCGCTGGCTCGGCCACAATAGTGGGCCCGCCGCGGTCCATGCCGGCGCCCCGCCGGGGCCCTGAGGAATTGCGTGCGGTCGTTCCTATTCCCACGGTGACGCATGAATTTCCACGAATACCAGTCAAAACAACTGCTTGCCGAGTACGGCATCCCGGTCCCGGCCGGCAAGGTCGCTGCGACCCCGGACGAAGCGGTTGCCGCTGCCAACTCCCTGGGCCAGGGCCCCTGGATGGTCAAGGCGCAGATCCACGCTGGCGGCCGCGGCAAGGCTGGCGGCGTCAAGTTCTGCAAGACCACCGACGACGTGAAGGCCGCTGCGGCCAAGATGCTCGGCACCAAGATGGCCACCTACCAGACCGCTGGCGTTGAACTGCCGGTCAACCTGGTGCTGGTGACCACCGCCGGCGAGATCGTCAAGGAACTGTACCTGTCGGTGCTGGTCGACCGTGGCACCAAGACCATCACCTACATCGCCTCTTCGGAAGGCGGCGTGGAGATCGAGCAGGTCGCCGCTGAAACCCCGGAGCTGATCCACTCGCTGAACGTCGACTTCGTCGAAGGCGTGCAGGGTTACCACGGCCGTGATTTCGGCTTCAAGCTGGGCCTGACCGCCAAGCAGGCCGGCCAGTTCGCCAGCATCATGGTGAACCTGTACCGCCTGTTCAACGAAAAGGACCTGGCGCTGGTTGAAATCAACCCGCTGGCCATCCTGGACGACGGCAACCTGTACGCGCTGGACGGCAAGTTCGACAGCGACGACAACGCCGCGTTCCGCCAGAAGGCCCTGGTCGCCATGCGCGACAAGACCCAGGAAGATCCGACCGAAGTGATCGCTTCGGAGCTGGACATCAACTACGTCACCATGGACGGCAACATCGGCTGCATGGTCAACGGCGCAGGCCTGGCCATGGCCACCATGGACGTCATCAAGCTCAACGGCGGCGAGCCGGCGAACTTCCTGGACGTGGGCGGCGGTGCCAACAAGCAGCGCGTCATCGAAGCGTTCAAGCTGATCCTGTCCTCGGACAAGGTTGAAGGCATCTTCGTCAACATCTTCGGCGGCATCGTCCGCTGCGACATGATTGCCGAAGGCATCATCGCCGCCGTGAAGGAAGTGGGCGTCAAGGTTCCGGTCGTGGTGCGCCTGGAAGGCACCAACGTGGAAGAAGGCAAGCAGCTGCTGCGTGACAGCGGCATGGCCATCATCCCGGCTGACAACATCAACGATGGCGCCAAGAAGATCGTTGAAGCTGTCAAGAACGCTGCCTGATTCGACACCAAGGAATTCCCATGTCTGTTTTGATTAACAAGAACACCAAGGTGATCGTGCAGGGCTTCACCGGCCAGCAGGGCACCTTCCACGCCACTCAGATGATCGAGTACGGCACCCAGGTTGTTGGCGGCGTGACCCCGGGCAAGGGTGGCACCACCCACATCGACCTGCCGGTCTTCAACACCGTTGCCGACGCCGTGCAGAGCACCGGCGCCAACGCTTCGGTCATCTACGTGCCGCCGCCGTACGCGGCCGACGCGATCCTGGAAGCCGCTGCTGCCGGCATCAAGGTCATCGTCTGCATCACCGAAGGCATCCCGGTGCTGGACATGCTGCGCGTCAAGAACGTGCTGACCCGTTCGCATCCGGACACCGTGCTGATCGGGCCGAACTGCCCGGGCGTCATCACCCCGGGTGAGTGCAAGATCGGCATCATGCCGGGCCACATCCACCAGCCGGGCAAGATCGGCATCGTGTCGCGTTCGGGCACCCTGACCTATGAAGCGGTCAAGCAGACCACCGAAGTCGGCCTGGGCCAGTCCACCTGCATCGGCATCGGTGGTGACCCGATCAACGGCCTGAACTTCGTCGACTGCCTGAAGCTGTTCAACGAAGACCCGCAGACCGAAGGCATCATCATGGTTGGCGAAATCGGCGGCGACGCCGAGGAAGCTGGCGCCGAGTACATCAAGAACCACGTGAAGAAGCCGGTCGTCGGTTTCATCGCCGGTGCGTCGGCTCCGGCCGGCAAGCGCATGGGCCACGCCGGTGCGATCGCCTCGGGCGGCAAGGGCACTGCCGAAGGCAAGTTCGCTGCAATGGAAGCTGCCGGTGTTGTCACCGTCCGCTCGCCGGGCGACCTGGGCGCTGCCATCGCCAAGCTGGTGAAATAAGATCGACTGCCTCCGGCAGACGATGCTGTAGAGCCGGCCGCTGGCCGGCTGCTTGAAACAGAAAGGCCGCCTCCGGGCGGCTTTTCTGCGTCTGGTGTCCTGGCCATCCCGGCAAGCCCATCCACGCATGGCGTGGAACTACTGAGCCGGGGCTGTCCACGCAGCGAGCGCGCCCGGCGCGCGCATGGCGCAGCGCTACAATGGCGGCATTGCAACCACAGGCTGGATTCCCATGGCTTCGATCCGCATCGCGATGGCGCAGTTCGACTTCCCGGTCGGCGACGTCGCCGGCAACACCGAGCGCATCATCGAGATGATCGGCCAGGCGCGCGACGAGTACGGTGCCGAGCTGGTGATGTTCCCCGAGCTGGCGGTGAGTGGTTATCCGCCGGAAGACCTGCTGCTGCGCCCGGGCTTCCTGTACGAGTGCGAGCAGGCAATGGCCCGCATCGCCACCGCCTGTCGCGGTATCACCGCCGTGGTTGGCTGGCCGCAGGCGGCCGGCGCGGTGGTCTACAACGCCGCCAGCGTGCTGCGCGATGGCCTGGTGGAGCAGACCTACCGCAAGCGCGAGCTGCCCAACTACGCGGTGTTCGACGAGCGCCGCTACTTCGATGTCGATCCGGATGGCGGCAGCTGCGTGTTCGAGGTCAATGGCGTGCCGGTTGGCCTGCTGATCTGCGAGGACCTGTGGTTCGCCGAGCCGCTGGCCGACACCGTGCGCGCCGGTGCGCAGCTGGTGGTGGTGCCGAATGCGTCGCCGTACGAGCGTGGCAAGCACGCCCAGCGCGACGCCGTACTGGCCGCTCGTACCCGCGAGAGCGGGGCGGCGATCGCCTACCTCAACGTGGTTGGCGGCCAGGATGCGCTGGTGTTCGACGGCGCCTCGGTGGTAGCCGATGGCGACGGTACCGTGCACCCGGCCGCCGCCGCCTTCGTCGACCAGTGGCTGGTGGTGGAGTACGACGGTGAAACCCGCCGCTTCATGCCGCACGTGTGGATGGACGACGGCGACGAGAGCATGGACGCGCTGGCCTGGCGCGCGGTGACCCGTGGCATCCAGGATTACTGCCGCAAGAACGGCTTCAAGAAGGTGTGGCTGGGCCTGTCCGGCGGCATCGACTCGGCGATCGTGCTGGCCATGGCCGTGGACGCGATGGGCGCCGAGAACGTCACCGCGGTGCGGTTGCCGTCGCGCTATACCGCGGGCCTGTCCAACGACCTAGCCGCCGAGCAGTGCCAGGCCCTGGGCGTGAAGCTGGAGGCGGTCTCGATCGAGCCGGCGTTCAAGGGGCTGATGGAATCGCTGGCGCCGATGTTCGAAGGCACTGCGCCGGACGTGACCGAGGAAAACCTGCAGTCGCGCAGCCGTGGCGTGATCCTGATGGCGCTGGCCAACAAGTTCGGTGGTCTGCTGCTGACCACCGGCAACAAGAGCGAGTACGCGGTGGGTTACGCCACCATCTACGGCGACATGTGTGGTGGCTACGCGCCGTTGAAGGACCTGTACAAGACCGAGGTGTTCGGGCTGTCCAAGTGGCGCAACACCGTGGGCGGTGCGCCGGTGATCCCGCCGGCGGTGATCAGCCGCCCGCCGTCGGCCGAGCTGCGCGAGAACCAGCTGGACCAGGATTCGCTGCCGGCCTACGACGTGCTGGACGGCATCCTGTACCGCTACATCGACCAGGAGCAGTCGCGCACGGAGATCGTGGCCGCCGGTTACGACGCGGCCGTGGTCGACCGCGTGCTGCGCCTGGTGCGCATCAGCGAGTGGAAGCGGCACCAGGCCGCGCCGGGGCCGAAGGTGTCGCGTCGTGCTTTCGGTCGTGAGCGTCGTTACCCGATCAGCAACGGCTACAAGGGCTGAGGCAGCGGTTGGCGGGTAGTGCCGGTCGCTGGCCGGCAACCCGTATACCGTGCATCCACGCATGGCGTGGATCTACTGCGTCCGGTAGTGCCGGCCGCTGGCCGGCAACCCGTATACCGCGCATCCACGCATGGCGTGGATCTACTGCGTCCGGTAGTGCCGGCCGCTGGCCGGCAACCCGTATACCGTGCATCCACGCATGGCGTGGGTCTACCGGGCCTCGTCGAGCAACTGTTCGAAGCCTGCGGTTTCCGCAGCGTCGTTGAAGTGGCCGTCCTCAAGCCGTGCACGCACAAACGCCAGGCCATCCGCCGCCGCTGCGTCCAGTGTGCCCCGGTGGTCGACGGGGTAGCGCCGGAACGCGACCGGCTCGCCTCGCAGGGCCAGGCCAGCAGCGTACAGCAGGGTGGTCAGATAGGGCACATCGCGGTCCTCGCTGCCGTGGCCCAGCATCAGCGGTTGGCTGAAGCCGCGCCGCGGAACACCGAGATAGTCGTACAGCACCGCCCAGATGCCAGGCACGCGGGTCAGCGGTGCAGTGAACATGCTGCCGGTGTCCGCGCCGTCCAGCGTGGCAGCCAGTTCGCCCAGGCACTGCTCGCGTGCTATTGCAACGCGGGCGCGGCCCGTGTCGCTGAGAACGCGATTGATCTGTGGCGCAACCTGCAGCAGGCCGTCGAGCAGATACGCGTGATACGCATTGAGCGCGCCAGGGTTGGCGGTACGGTTGTCGGGCTTCATCACCAGCGCGGTCAGCTCGACGGCGGTGGGCGTTCCTGCGGTAAAGCTGCCGCGGTACTGCAGGGATGGGCCACCATGGGAGGCGGCCAGATGGCCTGCGGTCAATGCAGCTGCGCCTCCCTGTGAATAGCCGATTGAGACCCAGCGGGGTGATAGCGTCGTGGCACCCAGGTAGTGGCGGCTGGCCTTGACCATGTCGATGGCATTGCGTGCGGCGGTGCGCACGTGCAGGTAGGCATGGTCACCTGGACTGCCGAGGCCCTGGTAGTCCGCAGCAATCACCGCATAGCCCTGTGCCAGGAACTGATCGAGGAAGCGCCCGTCGCGTTCGGGCTGGTAGGGGCCGGATATCGAGGGCGCGCAGCGGTCGGCAATGCCCTGGGTGCCATGTGCCCAGGACACCACCGGCCAGCCGCTTGCAGGAGCCGCGCCGGCGGGCAGGTACAGCAGGCCGGTGCCCTCGGCCAGTTGGCCGCGATGATCCGGGGTGCGGTAGTGCAGCTTGTAGGCCTGCGCGGCCTTGGACGGCACCCATGACGCGCGATAGGGGGCAGCAGACAGCAGATCGCCCGGTGCGGTCGGTGCAGCAGCCAGGGGGCCCGAGGACAACGCCAGCAGGGTGGTGGCGAGGATGCAGGCGAGGGGTTGGAAACGGCCCCTTTACAACTCTGACGGTGCCGACCAACTTACGCGGTGGTATGTGCGGGTGGCCTCTGCCATGTATAACGACACAACAACTATCACAAAAGGCTCAAAAAAAAAACAAAAAAAACA
>NZ_RXLZ01000050.1 GCF_003970865.1 Stenotrophomonas maltophilia
AGGCCGCGCAGGGGCGTGAGCCGCATGGGCCCGAGGCATGCCTCGGGCGGGTTGGGCAGGACGCCCAACCCCGGTCTTGCCGTGTGCGCAGGACAGCGCACACGAGCAAGCGGCGACCGAGCTTACATGGACGTACTTGCAGCGTCCCCCGCAACCGGACCCACCCCGCCATCCCACGGATAGTCAGCTTTTGCCGTTGACGTTAACGTTGATTCGGCGGGTGCAGGGCCGCAGGCCCTGCAGGCCACCCTTAGCTGCGCATGCCCACGCCGCGGCGGAGCAGCCACAGCGCCAGCGCCGTCAGCGCCACCACGAAGCCGAGCATCAACCCATAGGCCACCGGCAGCGGAACATCGCTGCTGCCCAGCAGGCCATAGCGGAACGCATTGACCATGTAGAAGATCGGATTCGCATGCGTGGCCGCTTCGGCCCAGCCCGGCAGCAGCCTCACCGAATAGAACACGCCACCCAGGTAGGTCAGCGGGGTCAGGATGAAGGTCGGCACGATCGCCACGTCGTCGAATTTCTTCGCATACACCGCGTTGATGAAACCGGCCAGCGAGAAGATCGTCGCGCCCAGGATCACCGTGGTCAGCATCACCAGCGGGTGCGGGATGCGCACCGGGGTGAAGAACATTGCGATGATCAGCACGATCACGCCCACCATCAGGCCGCGCAGCACCGCGCCGGCCACGTAGCCCCACAGGATCACCCAGTTCGGCATCGGGCTGACCAGCAGCTCTTCCACGTGGCGGCCGAACTTGGCACCGAAGAACGAGGAACTGATGTTGCCGTAGCTGTTCTGGATCACGCTCATCATCACCAGGCCCGGCACGATGAACTGCATGTAGGTGTAGCCGCCCATGTCACCCACGCGCGACCCGATCAGGTTGCCGAAGATCAGGAAGTACAGGGTCATGGTGATCGCCGGCGGCACCAGGGTCTGGCCCCAGATGCGCATGATGCGGGCGACTTCACGGCGCACGATGGTCATCAGTGCGACGCGGTTGCGCTGGCCGTCGGTCAGCTCGGTGGTGCTCATGCAGGCTTCTCCAGGTTGCCGGTGAGGCGCACGAACAGCTCCTCCAGGCGGT
This sequence comes from Stenotrophomonas maltophilia, assembly GCF_003970865.1. Classification (GTDB taxonomy): domain Bacteria; phylum Pseudomonadota; class Gammaproteobacteria; order Xanthomonadales; family Xanthomonadaceae; genus Stenotrophomonas; species Stenotrophomonas maltophilia_AR. The sequence continues at coordinate 1,095 of NZ_RXLZ01000050.1, forward strand.
TGCTCTTGGTACGCATCGAACGCACGCGGATACCGGACTCGTTGAGCGTGGCGAACACGCGGTTGAGGTCCATTGCGCGAGGCATGTCGATATCCAGCGTGTGCGGGTCCGGCGCGGTCAGCGTCGCGCCTTCGATCACCGGCAGCTGCGCCGGCAGGTCACCGTCGATGTCCAGCAGGAAGCCTTCCACGTCCAGCTTGGCCAGCAGGGTGCGCATCGGCCCCTGCTCGACGATCTGGCCATGGTTGATGATCGCCAGGTGGCGGCACAGGTACTCGGCCTCTTCCAGGTAGTGCGTGGTGAGGATGATCGTGGTGCCGGCGGCGTTGATCTCCTTCAGCACGCGCCACATGTCGCGGCGGATCTCGATGTCCACGCCGGCGGTCGGTTCGTCCAGGATCAGCAGCCGCGGGCGGGTCATCATCGCGCGGGCGATCATCAGCCGGCGCTTCATGCCACCGGACAGCGTGCGGCTCATCACCTGTGCCTTTTCCCACAGGTGCGCGCGCTTCAATTCTTCTTCGGCGCGCTGCTCGGCTTCCTCGCGCGGTACGCCATAGAAGCCGGCGTAGTTCACCAGGATGTCGAAGGGCTTCTCGAACAGGTTGAAGTTGATTTCCTGAGGCACCAGCCCGATCAGGCGCATGGTGGCGCTGCGGTTGCGCACCAGGTCGCTGCCGAACACTTCCACCTGGCCCTCGCTGAGGTTGACCAGGGAGCTGATGATGCCGATCAGGGTCGACTTGCCGGCACCGTTGGGGCCGAGCAGGGCGAAGAAGTCGCCCGGGGCCACTTCCAGGGAAACTCCCTTCAGGGCCTGGGTGCCGTTGTCGTAGGTCTTGCGCAGGTCGCGCACGCGCAGGGCGGGCGCCGTATCGTTCTGGGATGCCAAGCTCGAAGCCTTCGCGCCCATGGGCTGGCGCTGGAGAGGGGCGGGGAGGGGCTATTATAGAAGACCCCGAGGGCTTGCCCCGGCTACACACTGTCCCGAAAAGTCGTGCCTGTTCAATTCCCCCTCAAGCTGGTCGGCTGCCGCATGCTGGCCCCGACCGTCGGCCACTACCAGTTCGTGCGTGACGATGGACAGCCGCTGGATTTCCAGCCCGGCCAGTTCATCCAGGTCCATTTCAGCTACGCCGACGGCACCGAAACCAAGCGCAGCTACTCGCTGGCGACCATCCACGACCACGCGCTGGGCCCGGGCGAGGCGGTGGATATCGCGGTCAGTTTCGTGCCCGGTGGCGCCGCCACGGCCCTGTTCGAGGCGCTGGAGCAGGGCGGCCAGATCAGTGCGTCCGGCCCCTATGGCCGGTTCTGCCTGAACCCCGGTGACCACAATGCCCGTTACCTGCTGATTGCCACCGGTACCGGTGTTACCCCGTACCGCTCGATGCTGCCGCTGCTGGAAAAGGCCATGGCCGAACGCGGTGTGCAGATCGTGCTGTTGCAGGGCGCGCGCAGCCCGGCCGAGCTGCTGTACAGCGAGGGCTTCTACAGCTTCGCCGAAAAGCACGCGAACTTCCGTTATGTTCCGTGCCTGTCGCGTGAACTTCCGGCTGATCCGCACCCGGACGTACAGCACGGCTACGTGCAGCAGGCGCTGGCCGGCTTCACGCCGGACCCGGCCACCGACATCGCCTACCTGTGCGGCAACCCGGATATGGTCGATGCCTGCGCCGAGCTGCTGAAGGCCGCCGGCCTGGGCAACCCGCAGATCCGCCGCGAGAAGTACGTCAGCAGCAAATAGGCCCGGGTGGAGCCGGCCACTGGCCGGCAACCGCATGGACCCTGGTAGTGCCGGCCGCTGGCCGGCAGCCCATGAACCGGAGGCGGCATCACGCCGCCCCCGGTCGCCTGCCTCAGTAGGCGATCCAGGCATCACGCCAGGCAAAACCGGTGCCCGGACGATAGGCATCGGCATTGACGTTGCACCACGCACCTTCCGGGAACGGACGGCACGCGTACAGTTTGCCGTCGGTGCCCTTGACCACGGTTTCGCCCGGCTTGTAGCTGCCGAGGCCGGCGGGATACACGAAGTCGTAGTCGTCACCCGGCGGCGGATCGACCGGATCGACCGGGCCCGGCACGCGGGTATCGATCTGGAACAGGTTGCCCGGCTTCAGGTAGACGCGGTTCTCGGTGGCCGAGGCGACCGGCGTGATCACGCCGTTCTTCATCACGCCCACGCGCGCCTGCTGTGCACTGCCATTGACCTTGCGGGCCAGCGCCAGCGGCCACTGATTCGCAGCGGTCTGACCTGCAGCCAGGGTGATCTCCGGGCGCTCCAGATCGTTGCCCTGGGCGTTGAATACGCGCAAAGTCAGGGTGGTGCCTTCTTCCAACGCGCCGCGGGCGGTGACCGGGCCGGCATCCTGCCACTGCGGCGGCGGTTCGAAGCCACCACCGCCTTCGAAGCGCACGTCTGCGCAGGTATAGAACGCTTCACCGGAATCCGAGCGCTGCCAGGTGTTGTAGATGATGTGCTGGCCGCTGCGCTTGGGCAGCGGGCAATCCAGCTTGTAGACGTCGCCGGAGACCGGCACGTTGCCCAGCGTGCAGAATTCCTGCAGGTCGGCCCAGCGCAGCGGGCTGCCCGGCTGCCAGCCGTCGCGGGTGACGTAGAACTTCCACTCGCGGGTGGCATGCGGGGCCGGTGCCTTGAACTCGAAGGTGTAGCGCCCGCGCGAATCGGCGCGGATCGGCGATGTCGGCCAGTCACTGCGGTTCAGATCGAGGCCGCGATATTTGCTGTTGCCGCCGCTGCACAACTCGCCATCTGGAACCACCGCTTGATGGTTGCCGTTGGCGTTGGCCTGGTTGACGCCGGCCCAGTCGTAGAACGGCTGGGCGCCGCCGATCGCCTTGGCCGCGGCGCAGGCGGGGTTGGTCGGGTTCTCGGGATTGCCCTCGTGGCACTGCTTCACGCGACTGAGCGGCTTGGACAGGGTGCCGTGGGCGAACGCGCTGCCGGACAGAGCCAGGCCAGCGATGGCGGACAGTGCGAGGACGGTCCGGTGGGACAGATGCATGCAGGAACTCCGTTGCGAAGTGTGGGAAACCTCGCGGAGTTTTCGCATGTAGCCGCCGTATGCCCATCAGACAAGTTTGAAAGGCTGCTGCGTTCTTCGGTTTCTGCAACGCACGCCCCACTGAGCGGCAGCGGAGCCAGGAGGCGGTGTGATGTGCACCGCCTCCCATATCACTGCGTCAGTAGGCGATCCACGCATCGCGCCAGGCCGCACCCACACCCGGCCGGTACGCCTCGGCATTGACGTTGCACCACGCACCTTCCGGGAACGGGCGGCAGGCATACAGCTTGCCGTCGCTGCTCTTCACCACGGTCTGGCCCGGCACATAGCTGCCGATGCCCGCTGGGTACACGTGGTCGAAATCACCGCCCGGCGATGGCGTACCCGGGTCCGGCACCTGGGTGTCGAGCTGGAAGCGGTTGCCGTCCTTCAGGTACACGCGATTGTCGGTGGCCGACGCCGACGGCGTGATCACGCCATTGGCAAGCACGCCCACGCGCGCATGCTGGGCACTGGCATTGACCTTGCGGGCCAGCGCCAAGGGCCACTGCGCGGCTGCCGTCTGGCCACTGGCCAGCGTGGCCTCCACGCGCTCCACGTCATTGCCGTTGGCATTGAACACGCGCAGCGCCAGCGTCGTACCCACCGGCAATTCACCGCGTGCGGTGACCGGGCCGGCATCCTGCCATTGCGGTGCCGGTGTCGTACCGCCGCCTTCAAAGCGCACGTCCATGCAGGTATAGAACGCCTCGGTCGAATCCGAACGCTGCCAGGTGTTGTAGATCACATGCTGGCCGGTGCGCTGCGGCAGCGTGCACTGCAGCTTGTAAGTGCCATCGGCCGAGAGCGGCGTATTGCCCAGTGTGCAGAACTCCTGCAGGTCGGCCCAGCGCAGCGGGCTGCCCGGCTGCCAGCCGTCGCGGGTGACGAAGAAGCGCCAGTCACGCGTGGCGTGCGGCGCGGTTGCCTTGAACACGAAGGTGAACTTGCCATTGGCATCGGCCTGGATCGGCGTGGTCTGCCAGTCACTGCGGTTCACGTCCAGGCCGCGGAAGGTCGGGTTGTTGCCGCTGCACAGCTTGCCGTCGGGCACCACGGCCTGGTGGTTGCCGTTGGCGTTGGCCTGGTTGATGCCGTTCCAGTCGTAGAACGCCTGTGATCCGCCGACAGCCTTGGCGGCGGCACAGGCCGGGTTGGTCGGGTTCTCGGGATTGCCCTGGAAGCAGGCATAGACGCGGCTGATCGGCGTGGTCATGGTGCCGTGGGCAAATGCATCGGCGGCCAGAAACAGGCCGGCGGCGGCCAATGAAGTGGCCAGCAGCAGTGGTGTGGATCGGAATGACATGGCGCTTCCTTGTGGTCGTCGAAAGAGAGCGGTGACCGCAGGAGCTGCGCTGCACGGCGGACTTTCGGCGGCACCACAGCGAGTATCGAGTCGCAATGCAGGGTGCGGAACCATGGAAATGCCGATCCGTGACTGTGGGTGTGAAGCCCTTCCCGCAGGCTTCACGCGGGACTGAACGGATGCGCTGGCGATCACGTCTTCGGCGTGGCAACGATCACGTCGTGGAGATCCTGCTACGTCGGGGCCATACCCACGCGATCCGCCTGGCACGAAAAGCAGCCGTGGGCCGCGTTGTGCAGCTGCACGAAGGCCACGGCAGGGTCGGCAAACAGCGCGTCCAGCCGAGCGGAGACATCCGTGCCCGCACTGATCTCCGCGGCCAGCATCAATGCAGCCTGGTCATAGGCGCGCAACGAGATCATCCGGCGCTGCACATACGGGGGCACTTCGCCTGGCGACAGTACGCAACGGGTCACGCCACGCTGCACGAAGATCGGGCCCGAAGCGTGATAGGGCGAGTGCAGGGGCAGATGCACATGGGACAACAGCAGCAGCTCGCTGCCACAGGGTGGATCGCTCAGGCTGATCCGGCAGGGGTGTCCTCCTGTTTCACCGGCCCAGCGACGCTGGATGCCCAGCGCAGCCAGCGCGGTGTCGCTCTTCTCGAACAGGTGCAGGAACGGGCGGTGGTCGATGCCACCGAGGTACCACGCATGCATGGGCGTCTCCTTGGTTTTCCGCGGATTCTGCGCAGGCACCGGCCGCCGTGCTCGCCGTTTTCAGACCCCGCATCTCCATCGGGCCAGCCAGCGCCGCGGGGAACGCAGCACAAGGCGCTAAGATGCGCGCGCCGCCCCGGCCGATGAGCGCCGCATGTCCCTGGATTTCCCCACCATCACCGTGCTTGGCTTCCTGCTCTGCATCGGCATTGCCGTGGGGTTCTCGTTGTTGCTGGTGGTGCTGCGCGGGCAACCGGTGCTGCGCCTGTGGAGCGCCAGCCTGTGGCTGCTGACCCTGGGAGTGACCCTGCTGGCGTTGCGACCCTACCTGCCGTTGGCGCCGGCCATACTGGCCGGGAATGCGGCGATGGCCGGCTGCGCGCTGCTGATGCTGCGCGGCGTGGCGCTGCATCTGGAACAGCCGCTGCCCCTGTGGCGGCCATTGTTGATAGCGGCCACGTTCATGGCCTGCATCTTCGCCTTCCTGGTGCTCTGGCCGGATCTGCGCGTGCGCCTGCAGGTGTTCAGCGTGTTCACGCTGCTGGTCGATAGCTGGATCGCGTGGCTGCTGCTGCGGCATGCCCCCGTGCAGCAGCGCACCAGCTGCCGCCTGGCGGCGGCGGTGTTCCTGGCCGAAGCGGCCCTGTACGCGGTGCGCCTGTTCCTGCCGGTGGCACCCGATGCCGGTGAGGACATCATGCGCACCGGTACACCCATGTTCGTCACCTACATTGCCGGTGTGATGCTGGAACTGGCGCGCTGCTTTGCGATGGTGCTGCTGCTGGTCGAACGCATGCTGGTCGATCTGCGGCGTGCGGCGCGCACCGATGGCCTGACCGGGCTGCTCAACCGCAGCGCGGTGCTGGCCGATGGCCAGGCGCAGTTGCAGCGGCTGCGCCGGCAGGGCCGGCCACTGGCCCTGTTGCTGGTCGACGTCGATCACTTCAAGCAGATCAACGACCGCTGGGGTCATCTGGCCGGAGACCAGGTACTGCGCCACTTCGCTGCGGTGCTGCAACAGGGTTTGCAGGGCCATGGCACGCTGCTGGGCCGCTACGGTGGCGAGGAGTTCGTGCTGGTGCTGGCCGGCAGCACACAGGGTGAAGCGATCGCGTGGGCCGCGACGATCCGTACCGCTCTGCAGCAGGAGCCGGCGCGGCTGGGCACCGGGCCGGTGACGGTCACCGCCAGCATCGGCCTGGCCATGGACGACGGCCACGGCGACCTGTCCACGCTGCTGGCAGCGGCAGACGCAGCGCTGTACCAGGCCAAGGCCGCGGGCCGTGATCGCCTGGCCTGCGCCACGCCGGCGGAGATTTCGCGTCTGCCCATCGCCGACGACGCCGTGCCCGTGTAAGTTGAGTCACATCTTCCGCGGCAGCCCGTCGTGGTTGCCAGGAACGTCCTCCAGGGGAAACGAGCACGATGCAAAGACACCACCTCGCGTTGGCCGCAACGTTGGCCAGCCTGATGCTTGCCGGTTGCAGCCAGTCACCGTCACCCGGCGCCGAAGGCGCCAGTGATGCACCCAGCCGCCGTTTCGGCACGATCGACTTCCAGCCCTGCACGCTGTCCACCGAAGGTGCCAGCGCCAACGTGGAAGCGCAGTGCGCCACCCTGCAGGTACCGGAGGACCGGGCCCAGCCCGATGGCCGACGCATCGGCCTGCGCATCGCCTGGCTGGAATCGGGCAGCAGCGGCTCCAGCCAGCCCGACCCGGTGTTCTTCCTGGCCGGTGGGCCCGGCCAGGCCGCCAGCGAAGTGGCGGTCATTGTCGATACCGCGCTGCGCCAGGTGCGCAAGCAGCGCGATATCTTCCTCGTCGACCAGCGCGGTACCGGCGGCTCCAACCCCCTCAACTGCCTTGGCGCGGATGGCAAGGAGCTGGCCATGGACGAGGATGCCGCACCCACGGAAGCGTCGCTGCGCGATTACGCCGAGCGCTGCGCCGCCTCGCTGCAGGGGCGCGCCGATGCGCGCTTCTACACCACCAGCGAGGCGATTGCTGATCTGGATGCGGTGCGTCAGGCGCTGGGCGTCGAGCGCATCAACCTGGTTGGCGGTTCCTACGGTACCCGCGTGGCCCAACGCTATGCCGGTGCCTATCCACAGCACACGCGCAGCATCGTCATCGATGGCGTGGTGCCGAACGAGCTGGTGGTGGGCGGCGATTTCGCCACGACATTCGAGGATGCGATCGCCCAGCAGTCGGCGCAGTGCCGCAAGGATGCCGCCTGCAGCAAGCGCTTCCCGACCGACACCCGCGCGCAGCTGCGCAGCGTGGTCGAGACCCTGCGCCGTGCCCCGGTCTCGGTGGAGTATCGCGACCCCGGCACCAACCAGACCCGGCAGGATGTGCTGAGTCCGGACAGCGTGATCGGCCTGGCGTTCGCCTTCTCCTATGTGCCGCAGTATTCCTCGCTGCTGCCGCTGGTTCTCGATGAAGCCGCGCACGGCCGCTACGCACCGCTGGCGTCGCTGGCGCGCGGTGCGAACCGCAGCATGGATTTCCAGATCAACCGTGGCATGCAGTGGTCGGTGATCTGCAGCGAAGATGCGCCGCGCTACCACGCGCCGGCCGAGGATCCCGAGCGCCTGTTCGGCAACGACGTGGCCAGTGCCTTCTTCGCCGCCTGCCCGGTATGGCCGCACCGGCCGGCACCGGCAGCCAATGCCGTGCCGCTGCGCAGTGACGTACCGGCGCTGCTGCTGTCCGGTGAACTGGACCCGGTGACGCCGCCGCGCTATGCCGAGCAGGTCCTCAAGGGCCTGCCCAATGGACGCACGCTGGTCGCACGCGGCCAGGGCCACGGCACGCTGACGGCTGGTTGCATGCCGCGCCTGCTTGGTCAGTTCATCGACAAGACCGATGCCAAGGCGCTGGATGCCGGCTGCCTGGACACGCTGAGCTATGTGCCGGCGTTCACCTCGTTCAACGGATGGGAACCATGATCGTCGCCGACAACCTGCACAAGGCTTTCGACACCCGCACAGGCCGTATCCAGGCGGTCGCCAACGTCGGCTTCCGCGCCGAGGATGGCCGCATCACCGGCCTGCTGGGGCCCAATGGTGCCGGCAAGACCACCACCATGCGCATGCTGTACACGCTGATGACGCCCGACCAGGGCAGCATCAGCGTCGATGGGGTGGACGCTGCGCGCAATCCGGTGGAAGTGCGTCGCCATCTTGGCGTGCTGCCCGATGCGCGTGGCGTCTACAAGCGCCTGACCGCACGCGAGAACATCGCCTACTTCGGCGAACTGCATGGCCTGTCGGCTGAGCGCATCCGCGAGCGCATCGAGGTGCTGTCGCACGCGCTGGACATGGGTGACATCCTCGACCGCCAGACCGATGGCTTCTCGCAGGGCCAGCGCACCAAGACCGCGATTGCCCGCGCGCTGGTGCACGACCCGCGCAACGTCATTCTCGATGAGCCGACCAACGGTCTGGACGTGATGACCACGCGCGCGCTGCGCCGCTTCCTGCTGGGCCTGCGCGAAGAAGGCCGCTGCGTGATCCTGTCCAGCCACATCATGCAGGAGGTGGCCGCACTGTGCGATCACATCGTGATCATTGCCAAGGGCACGGTGATGGCCGCCGGCAGCGCCGATGAACTGCGTACGCAGGCCGGCGAATCCAACCTGGAAGATGCGTTCGTGAAACTGATCGGCAGCGAAGAGGGCCTGCACGCATGAGCATGATGTCGACCCTGATGACGGTGATGCGCAAGGAACTGCGCGACCTTTCCCGTGATCGCCGCACGCTGCTGCTGACCCTGCTGTTCGGGCCGCTGCTGTACCCGGTGCTGCTGCTGGGCATGGGCAAGCTGGCTGAGAGCCGGGTGCGCACCCAGATCGAACAACCGCTGCAGATTCCGACCATCGGTGCGGACAACGCCCCCAATCTGGTGCGTTTCCTCGCCGCGCAGGGGCTGAACACCGCTCCGGCACCGAAGGACCTGGCCGAGGCCATCCGCAGCCAGGAGATCGACGTGGCGCTGCGCATCAGCGATGACTTCGGCAAGGACTGGGCCGACGGCAAGCCGGCGCTGGTGGAGGTGATCAAGGACAGTACCCGTCGCGCCGCAGAAGTACCCAGCGCGCGCCTGGAGGCGGCACTGGCGACCTATAACGGCCAGGTCGGTGCGCTGCGCCTGATGGCGCGTGGCATCGACGCGCAGGTCGCACGGCCGCTGGACGTGGCACGCCAGGACCTGGCCAGTGCCGAGGCCAAGCGCGGCATGATCCTGTCGATGCTGCTGCCGGTACTGCTCACGCTGACCTCGTTCATCGGCGGTGCCTATCTGGTGATGGACGCAACCGCCGGCGAGCGTGAGCGACAGTCACTGGAGCCGTTGCTGGCCACGCCGGGCTCGCGCAGCGCCATTGTCAGCGGCAAGATCGCGGCCGCCTGCGTGGTCGGGTTCGTGTCGCTGCTGCTGACCCTGGTGGCGTTCAAGGTGAGCGCACAGATCGCGCCCGGCAACATCGGCCGCCAGTTCAACATGAACGTCGGTTCGATGCTGCAGATGCTGCTGGTGATGTTGCCGATGCTGATGATCGGCACCTCGCTGCTGACCTTCCTGTCGGCCGCGGCCAAGAGCATGAAGGAAGCGCAGAGCCACATGACCTGGCTGATGCTGTTGCCGATGATGCCCGGCTACGCGCTGGTGGCCTATCCGCTGAAGAGCGAGCTGTGGCAGTACGCCGTGCCGTTCCTGTCGCAGAACCAGATGCTGCTGAAGGTGATCCGCCACGAGACCATCACGCCGGCGGTCTGGGCCATCTATCTCGGCGCCAGCCTCGGCCTGGCCGCCGTGCTGTGGTTCGCCGCGGTGCGCCGCTACCACAACGAGCGCCTGGCCATCTCCGGCTGACCGAAAAAGGGGACGGAGGGGATTAAGTCGTTTCTAACCCTCTGTCCCCTTCTTCTGGGGGCGCCCGCGCTTGCGCAGCACCACGGGGCGGCCCAGGGTCTGTTCCACCATCCGCAGGTAAGCTGCATTTCCCAACGGATGCTGCCCGACACTGTGCGCACGGATTGCCGGCAGGTCAGCGGACGCGTTCATGTCCTGCAGAAACTCCGCATAGAGCATTGCCCGCTGTCGCTGGGTCGGGGCGAGCGCCTGGAATGCGGGATGTTCTGTCAGCATCGGATCGTGGCGTCGCTGCAGGTTTCCATGCACGCTCGACCATGGGTGATCTTCCGGGGCGGCTGTCATGCCTGCACGAACCGGATTGAGTTCGATGTAGCGATAGACGCTGAGCAGATAGGCGTCGCTGTCCACCATCGAAGAATGGAAGCGGCCTTGCCAGAGCGGTCCGCTGCGCTCATGCCGCTGATTGAACGCCTGGACATAGTTGTTACCCTGTATCCGCATCGCATTCGCCAAGCCGACGCCCGTGGAAGGTGTGGCCAACAGATGAACGTGATTGCCCATCAATACGTAGGCATGCAGCGCGACCTGATGCTTCAGGAAGGCACTGTGCAAAAGGTGCAGAAACAGCTGGCGGTCGATATCGTCAACGAAGATCGCCCCCTTGTTCACACCGCGCTGGGTTACGTGGTACGGCTGTTCGGCCAACATCAGGCGCGCTTGTCGAGGCATGGCAGTTCAGGGCTTCAAGGAATCATCAGCCTGCCGCCACGCTGACCGCGAAGGGCATCAGGCGATGCCGCGAGATGGTGTGGGGGAAGGTAGAAGCGACTTAATCCCCTCCGTCCCCTTTTCCATACCGCGCAGGCGTCACGCCCATCTCGCGCTTGAACACGGCGATGAAGGCACTGGGCGTGTCGTAGCCCATCGACAGCGCGACGCTGATCACCGGCTCGCCGGACAGCAGGCGTGGCAGCGCCAGCAGCACCCGCAGGCGTTGCCGCCACTGGCTTGGCGACAGGCCGGTCTCGGCCAGCCAATGGCGGGCAAGGCTGCGGCCGGACAGGCCGCTGCTGGCGGCCCAGTCCTCGATGCTGCGGCCGTCATCGGGTACGCGTGCCAGTGCAGCGGCGATCCTCTGCAGCCGCCGGTCACGCGGTTGTGGCAGGGCAAGCGGCAGGGGCGTGCTGGCGGCAATCTCATCGGCGATCACACCGGCCAGTCGTGTCTGCGCAGCATCCAGTGGCCGATGGGGCCATCGCAGCGCACGTGCTGTCGCCGCCTGCAGCAGTGCATTGGGCTGGAAAATGCGCGGTGTGGTGGGCAGACCCAGGCAGGCCTCGGCGTTGAAGTACAGGCTCCAGCCATCGAACCCGTCTGCGCCCAGCAGCGCGTGGGGTAGCAAGGGCGGTATCCAGGCGACGTGACCTGCGGGCAGCAGCCAGTGCAGGTCGTCGGCGGCGATCCGCAGCAGCCCCTGGTGCGCACCCAGCAGCTGCCCACGGGCATGCCGGTGGCGGGCCGTGCGACGCACACCGCGCTGGCGCAGCCAGGCCGCCAGCACCACCGGTCCGTCGGCGGCGTCGGCCAACGCGGGGTCGAGAAAGGCGGTGGTTGTCTGATCTGCCATATCGACTGGCAGTTATACGGCAGAAACGTCGTGTCCAGGCCCCGACACTGGAGGCCACTTCAACGGAGCGCTTCCCCATGCAGCCACAGGACATTCTTCCCGACCATCAGGACGACGTGCAGGTGAACGGCCTCACCGTGCGCAAGGGCAGCGTGGGTGCTTTCCTCGCCAGCGTTCGTGACTGGCAGGATCCGTCCAGCGATCCCGCCACGTGCGCCGCTGCCGAAGCCGACCTGCGTGCGTTGCTGCCCGGCCTGCATGCGCTGGGCCTGTTCCAGGTGCTGGCCGCGCGCGATCCGGCGCTGCAGCGCCTGATTGATGGCGCTGCCTGAAACGGACAAGGCCCGGATGGACCGGGCCTTGGCGTCATGGAGGTGGCAGAAACGACTTAATCCCCTCCGTCCCCTTTTTGGCGGTCAGCCGCCCGGTGCGAACACCAGGGTGCGCCGGGTGGTGACCGGCGCGTTGACCGGCTCGAAGCGCCAGCGCTTGACCGCGTTCAGGGCTTCGCGGTCGAAGGTCCGTCCGGACGTCGCGCGCAGTACACGGGCGCTGACCACTGAACCGTCGGTGCCGACGGTGATCTCCACCAGCACTTCGCCCGACGTTCCCGAACGCAGGGCTTCGGCCGGATAGCGCGGCGCCGGCGTACTGACCGGGCGCAGGGTGGGAGCTGCGGCGGCGGCTGCCTGGCGCGCGGCGCTGGCCTGCTGGGCGGCGGCCTGCTGCTGCTTCTGTTCGGCATCGCGACGGGCCGCGGCCTGGCGCTCGGCCTCCTGGCGCTCGTTGTCGCGGCGTGCGGCATCCTGCTGCGCGGCGATCTGCTTGGCCGCGTCGGCTTCCTTGGTGCGTTGTTCGGCCAGGCGCTGCTGTTCGATCTGCTGCTTGCTGCGGTCCTCGGCGTCCTTCTTTGCCTTCTCGGCTTCGGTCTCGGTGCGCTTGGCCGCGTTTTCCACACCCTTGGCCAGGCCTTCCTTCAGGCGCGGCAGGGCGGGGGCGGACGCGTCCACCTTCTCGATCAGTGCCACCAGGCGCTGCGCCTCGGTGTAGTCCTCGCGGCCGAGGTGCTGCTCGGCGGCGATCAGGGTGTAGGGCAGCAGGTCGGTCAGTGCGCTCTTCACCGAGGCGTCGTCCGGCGTCTTGTCGCGCAGGGCGAGGTAGTACTCGATGGCGTTGTCGCCGGCCGGCGCGTACATGCGGTTCTCGCGCAGTGCCTGGCTGGCTGATTCACGCAGCTGTTCGGTGCCCATCGACTGCACCTTGGCTGCGACCACCGGGGCGGCCGGAGCAGCGGACGTGGGTGCGGCGGCGGGGGCCGGTGCGGGCGTTTCTTCCTTGCCCGAGCAGGCGGCCAGCGCCAGTGCCAAAGCAACCGGCAGCCACCGGCGCGCGGCGGTGATCGTTGAGACGTGCGACATCCTGCTCCCCTCTAGAAGACGACGTGACGTAAATCATTGATACGCATGGCCGGGACCTGTGGTCCGGGCGCGGAACGATGACGTTTCCCGACGCCACCGCCGGCAACGGCGAGGGTGCAATCTAGCATCCCGGCCACCGCCGCGTACAAGGGGCGGTGGCCGGGACGGGGCAGCGGCGAAGCGCCGCTGCCGGTTGCTGCATCAGTGGTCGTGCGACTTGCTGTGGCTGTTGGACATCAGCTTGTCGGTCCAGGCGATGCCGATCGCCGACAGGATGAACACGCAGTGGATGATGGTCTGCCACAACACGCCTTCCTGGGTCATGGTCGTGCAGGTATCGACGCCAGCGTTGTAGAAGCTGGTCGAAGCCGACGACACTGCTGCTGCCCATTGTTCCGGTTTGCACAGCGGCAGTCCCTTCAGCGCGCTGGTGGCGATGAAAGTCTTCAGCAGGTGGATCGAGGAGATGCCGATGATCGCCATCGCCAGCTTCACCTTCAGCACGCTGGCGTTGACGTGGCTCAGCCATTCCGGCTGGTCCGGATGGCCTTCCAGGCGCAGGCGCGAGACGAAGGTCTCGTAGCCGCCGACGATCACCATCACCAGCAGGTTGGAGATCATCACCACGTCGATCAGGCCCAGCACGATCAGCATGATCTGCTGTTCGCCCATCGAGACCGAGTGGGACAGCAGGTGCCAGAGTTCCTTGCCGAACAGGAACACGTAGACGCACTGGGCAAGGATCAGGCCCAGGTACAGGGGCAGCTGCAGCCAGCGCGAGGCGAAGATCAGCGAGGACAACGGGGACAGGGGGCGAGGACTGTGGCTCATGCAGGACAGTGCGTTTCGGGGGAGCCGCGAGGTTACCGGCCCGCCGTGACGGTGCCAACCCAACTCACGCACTAGACTTCAGGTTCCTTTCCGCACCCCGAGCCGCCGCCATGATCGACCTGTATTACTGGCCCACCCCGAACGGCCACAAAGTGACCCTGCTGCTGGAAGAAGCCGGCCTGGAGTACCGCATCCACCCGGTCAACATCGGCTCGGGCGACCAGTTCAAGCCGGAATTCCTCGCCATCTCGCCCAACAACAAGATGCCGGCCATCGTCGACCATGCTCCGGCCGATGGCGGCGCCCCGCAGAGCGTGTTCGAGTCCGGCGCGATCCTGCTGTACCTGGCCGAAAAGACCGGCCAGTTCCTGCCCAGCGACCCGCGCGGCCGCGTCACCACCCTGGAATGGCTGTTCTGGCAGATGGCCGGCCTGGGCCCGATGAGCGGCCAGATGGGCCACTTCAATGTGTATGCGCCGGACAAGATCCCGTATGCCATCGAGCGCTACGACAACGAGGTGCGCCGCTTGCACGGGGTGATGGACAAGCGCCTGGCCCAGCACGCCTTCCTGGCCGGCGACGAGTACACCATCGCCGACATGGCCAGTTACCCGTGGGTCGGCGCCTACGACAAGCTGCCGGTGGATTTCGCCGCCTTCCCGAACCTGAAACGCTGGCATGAAGCGATTGCCGCGCGCCCGGCCACCCAGCGCGCGTATGCCCTGCGCCAGCAGGTGAACCCCAACGCCGGCAAGCCGCTCAGCGACGAAGAGCGCAAGCACCTGTTCGGCCAGCGCTGACCCAGGACAGCGTCATCCACGCATGGCGTGGATCTACTGGTGGTGGGTGCCGACCGTTGATCGGCACTCGTCGGCACTCCTTATGGGCAAAAGGTCATGCTGCCTTCCCGCACGGGCTTGGTTAGGATGGGGGACAACCGCCCGGCGCCCGCCGCAGGGCGGACCTGCCGTTTGCCGGGATCCTCCATGCGCCACCTGTTCGCTTCGCTCGCCCTCATGCTCGCCACCACAACCGCCGCCCACGCTGAAAAGCTGACCCTGGAAGCCATCACCGGCCCGCTGCCGTTGTCCGGCCCGACCCTGATGAAGCCGAAGGTCGCCCCCGATGGTTCGCAGGTCAGTTTCCTGCGCGGCAAGGACAGCGACCGCAACCAGCTGGACCTGTGGACCTACGACATCGGCAGCGGCCAGACCCGCCTGCTGGTCGACTCCAAGGTGGTGCTGCCCGGCACCGAAACCCTCAGCGATGAGGAAAAGGCCCGCCGCGAGCGCCAGCGCATCGCCGCGATGACCGGCATCGTCGATTACCAGTGGTCGCCGGACGCGCAGCGCCTGCTGTTCCCGTTGGGCGGCGAACTCTACCTGTACGACCTCAAGCAGCAGGGTACGGCGGCCGTGCGCCAGCTGACCCACGGTGAAGGCTTCGCCACCGATGCCAAGCTGTCGCCCAAGGGCGGTTTCGTCAGCTTCATCCGCGGCCGCAACCTGTGGGTGATCGACCTGGCCAGCGGCAAGCCGCTGCAGCTGACCCGCGACGGCAGCACCACCATCGGCAACGGCGTGGCCGAGTTCGTCGCCGATGAAGAGATGGACCGTCATACCGGTTACTGGTGGGCACCGGATGATTCGGCCATCGCCTTCGCCCGCATCGACGAGGCACCGGTGCCGGTGCAGAAGCGCTACGAGGTCTACGCCGACCGCACCGATGTGATCGAACAGCGTTACCCGGCCGCCGGCGACGCCAACGTGCGCGTGCAGCTGGGCGTGATCGCACCGGCTGCCGAGGCGCAGCCGCGCTGGGTCGATCTGGGCAAGGAACAGGACATCTACCTGGCCCGCGTCGATTGGCGCGATGCGCAGCACCTGAGCTTCCAGCGCCAGTCGCGCGACCAGAAGCAGCTGGACCTGGTGGAAGTGGCGCTCGATTCCAACCGCCAGCGCGTGCTCGCCCACGAGACCAGCCCGACCTGGGTGCCGCTGCACAACAGCCTGCGCTTCCTCGATGACGGCAGCGTGCTGTGGTCGTCCGAGCGCACCGGCTTCCAGCACCTGTACCGCATCGACAGCAAGGGCAAGGCCACCGCGCTGACCCACGGCAACTGGCCAGTGGACGAACTGCTGGCGGTCGATGAAAAGGCCGGCAAGGCCTACTTCCGCGCTGGCATCGAGAGCTCGCGCGAAAGCCAGATCTACGCGGTGTCGCTGCAGGGCGGCGAGCCGCAGCGCCTGTCCAAGGCGCCGGGCATGCACAGCGCCACGTTCGCCCGCAATGCCAGCGTTTATGTGGACAGCTGGTCCAACAGCACCACGCCGCCGCAGATCGAACTGTTCCGCGCCAATGGCGAGAAGATCGCCACCCTGCTCGAGAACGACCTGGCCGATCCCAAGCATCCGTATGCGCGCTACCGCGATGCGCAGCGCCCGGTCGAGTTCGGCACGTTGATGGCTGCCGACGGCAAGACCCCGCTGAACTACAGCCTGATCAAGCCGGCCGGCTTCGATCCGTCCAAGCGCTACCCGGTGGCGGTGTACGTCTACGGTGGCCCGGCCAGCCAGACCGTCACCAACAGCTGGCCCGGCCGTGGCGATCACCTGTTCAACCAGTACCTGGCCCAGCAGGGCTACGTGGTGTTCTCGCTGGACAACCGTGGCACCCCGCGCCGTGGCCGCGACTTCGGTGGTGCGCTGTATGGCAAGCAGGGCACGGTGGAAGTGACCGACCAGCTGCGCGGCGTGACCTGGCTGAAGCAGCAACCGTGGGTGGACCCGGCGCGCATCGGCGTGCAGGGCTGGTCCAACGGCGGTTACATGACCCTGATGCTGCTGGCCAAGGCGTCGAACCAGTACGCCTGTGGCGTGGCCGGCGCACCGGTGACCGATTGGGGCCTGTACGACAGCCACTACACCGAACGCTACATGGATCTGCCTGCGCGCAATGAAGCGGGTTACCGCGAGGCGCGCGTGCTGACCCATATCGACGGCCTGCGCTCGCCGCTGCTGCTGATCCACGGCATGGCCGACGACAACGTGCTGTTCACCAATTCGACCAGCCTGATGAGCGCGTTGCAGAAGCGTGCACAGCCGTTCGAGCTGATGACCTACCCGGGTGCCAAGCATGGCCTGTCCGGCGCCGATGCCCTGCATCGCTACCGCGTGGCCGAAGCCTTCCTGGGACGTTGCCTGAAGCCCTGATCCGCAGCCGGGAAGGAGCCCGCCGATGACCCTGCCACCCCCGATTCCCGCCCATCGACAGACGTCCGCCGGTTGGTGGTGCCGTCATTGGCGCTGGGCGATGCCGTTGACGGTGGTGCTGGTGCTGGGCGGTGCCGGTGGCGTGGTGACCTGGAGCGTGTTGCGCTGGAGCGAGGCGGCACGCGAGAGCCCGCCGATGCGCGAAGCGCTGCGTCGCGCGGGCTGCAGCATCGAACTGGTGGAAGCCTTCGGCGAGCCGCTGCATATCGAATCGATGCCGCTGGGCAGCATGCAGACCGCGATCAACGGCCAGCGCGATGTCGGCCTGACCGTTGCGCTGGAAGGGCCGCATGCGCACGGCCGGTTGTTCGTGCAGGGCAGCCGTCGTGACGAAGTCTGGGATTACCCGGTGATGTATGTACTGGCCGAAGACAAGCAGACCTTCGATCTGACCGCGCTGGATGACGACGAGGCTGCGGGGGAGTGCGAGCTGCAGGCCTGCCGTGATCGCGGCGATTGCCCGCTGACCGCCGCGCTGTGACCTCCAGCCGATTGTCGCCATCGCCGTGAGCGCGTAGGGTGCGGGCAACCCTTTGCTGGAGTGTCCCATGAAGCCGATTGCGCTCGCCGTTGCCCTGGCCCTGACTGCTGCACCGCTGCTGTCCGCACCACCGGCGCTGGCGGCACCCACCGCCAAGGCCGCCACCCCGGCCAGCCCGGCCTGGGTCGCCCGCAGCAATGCACTGGCGCAGATCCTGCTTGATGCGCAGGGCCCGTTCCAGCCGGAAGAAACCGGCTTCTTCGGCGTTCCCGGCTACGACGACAAGGTGGCCGATCTTGGCCCGGACAACAGCAGGCGCTACCGCGCCGCGATGGCCAAGGCCCGCGACGAACTGAAGGCAAAGCTGGCCGCCGAAAAGGATCCCAATGTCCGCCAGGACCTGGAGATCATGATCCATGCCGCCAGCCAGAACATCGAAGGCAGCGAGCTCAACGAGAAGTACCTGCTGCCGTGGAGCGATGCGCCGCAGACCGTGTTCAGCGGCCTCAACCTGCTGCTGTCCGACCAGGTGCCGGCCGAGCGCCGGGCCAAGGCCGTCGACCGCCTCAAGGCCTATGCCGGCCTGCAGCCGGGCGGCACCGCCTTCACCACGCTGGCCCGCCAGCGCTACGAGGAACGGCTGAAGGACAGCAGCCTGCTGCAGCCGACGAAGATCGAAGTGCAGCAGTCGCTGGACAACGTCGAGACCTACATCACCGGTATCGAGTCGCTGCTGAAGAAGTACCAGATTACCGGCGCCGATGAAGCGATGAAGGCGCTGGCCGGACAGATGAAGGACTACGCCAGCTGGACGCGCACGACCGTGCTGCCGAAGGCGCGTACTGACGCACGCCTGCCGGCGCCGCTGTATGCCTATCAGCTCAAGCAGGTAGGCATCGACATCGACCCGAAGCTGCTGATGCAGCGCGCGCAGCTGGAGTTCATGGAAACCCGCTCGGCGATGCAGCAGCTGGCGCCGCTGGTGGCGAAGGACAAGGGCCTGAAGGTGGCCGACCCGAGCGACCCGGTGTCGGTGATCCGCGCATTGAAGGCCGACAAAATTGCCGACGACCATCTGGAAGGCCACTACCGCAAGGTGATCGACGCGATCGATCCGCTGATCCGCGAGCACGCCATCGTCGACGTACCCAAGCGCGCCATGCAGATGCGCCTGGGTTCGGCCGCCGAGAGCGCGGCCAGCCCGGCCCCGCATTTCCTGCCGGCGCCACTGGTCAACAACACCGGGCAGCAGGGCACCTTCGTGCTGCCGCTGGGCAATCCGGCTGCGGGCCCGGGTGCGCAGTACGACGACTTCAATTTCGGTGCAGCGGCATGGACGCTGAGCGCGCATGAAGGCCGCCCCGGCCACGAGCTGCAGTTCACCGCCATGGTCGAACGTGGCGTGTCGCTGGCACGCACGATGTTCGCGTTCAATTCGGTGAACGTGGAAGGCTGGGCGCTGTATGCCGAGGCCGAGATGGTGCCGTACGAGCCGCTGGACGGTCAGATGATCGCCCTGCAGTTCCGCCTGCTGCGTGCCGCGCGCGCGATGCTGGACCCGATGCTCAACCTCGGCCTGACCGACCGCGCCAACGGCGAGCGTGTACTGATCGAGCAGGTCGGCCTGTCCAAGGCGATGGCCACCCAGGAACTGGACCGCTACATGGTGCGGATGCCGGGCCAGGCTGGTAGCTACTTCTACGGCTATACCCGCATCCTGGAGCTGCGCATGCAGACCGAGCTGGCACTGGGCGCGAAGTTCGACCGCTTGGCCTTCAACAACTTCCTGCTCGACCAGGGCCTGCTGCCGCCGGACCAGCTGGCCGACGCGGTGAACAAGGTATTCGTGCCGAAGTACAAGCGCTGAGCATTACCGGTAGTGCCGGCCGCTGGCCGGCAACCGGTGTTGGTAGATGCCGACCTTGGTCGGCGCTGTGGGTAGGTGCCAACCAAGGTTGGCACCTACCAGAGCGATGCGTCGGTGTTGCAGGGGTAGTGCCGGCCGCTGGCCGGCATTGCCCTGGCGCAGGAAGGATTCCTGAGGTTGCCGGCCAGCGGCCGGCACTACCCGCGGTGACGCAGCCGCGTCACCGCTGCGGGGTAATCACCTGTGTCGGTAACCGCGCGGGCGGTGCCGGATTCGGCACCCAGATCGCGACGCCGGCGGCGCGCTTCTGCGTGGTCGGAATACCAATGCCGACGCCGCCACCGACATGCGAACCGAACGTGCCGGCGCCCACCGACATGCCCACCGGCGAGCCGCTGCTGCCCACGCCCATCAGCACCACGCCATTGGCGCCGAGCGCGGCGGCCTCACGCTTCAGGCGTGCCACGGCGGCATCGGTCTGGCCCTGGGTGCCGAAGCCGACGGCCGACGCCGATTCCAGCTGGGCGATTTCCTGGGAACCGGCCGGTGGCGTCGAATAGATCTGCACCAGGGCCGGATCGATCGGTGCGCGGGCGCGGCCCAGCATCACCTTGGAGGTGCTGGCACAGCCAGCGGCGATCAGCAGGATGGCCGCCAACGCGGCCCAACGGATGTTCATGGCACGACCCCTGTAGGACTGGTTGCGATCATCGGCGGGCCACTCTGAATCGGCGCCAACACCCGGGCCAGGGCACGCACGGCAGCACGCTAGCACGGTGCGGGTGACAGCTCCGCCAATGGCAGTAGGCGGCGGCAGCGGGAACGTCTATGGTTGGGGCAGGAACCAACTGCGGGAGAGCGGCATGGGTGTGATCAGTCTGTTGTGGGGCGTACTGGCGCTGTTGTGGATGATCCTGGCGCTGATTCCACTGCTCGGCTGGGGCAACTGGTTCCTGATCCCGTTCGCTGCGGTGGGCGCGGTCATCGCAGCGCTGGGCATCCTGTTCACCCACCCGAGCAAGCGTGGCCGGGCCTGGGCCGGTCTGGTCCTGAACGGCATCGTGGTGGTGGTCGGCATCCTCCGCCTCGGCCTGGGTGGCGGCGTGATCTGAGCCCGCGCCCGGGTGCGACAGGGCGTCGCAGGCGCACGGTCCATCGCCTGGCAGGGGCGTACAATGAATGGCTGCGCGAGCCCCCCGCGTGCCTGTGAATCCGCGCCCGGCGCGGCTGCCCCATGATCATCCGACCCCGTCCCCACGGCTGGCAACTGCTGTACATCCTGCGCGGTTCGATCGTCAAAGCGATCGCGCCCAAGGTGCTGGCCATCCTGATCCTGTCCATCGCCGTGGCTGCGGTGGTGGAACTGGCGCCTCCCACCGGCATCGAACGCGTGTCGGTCACGCCGTTCACCCTGCTCGGCCTGGTGCTGTCGATCTTCCTCAGTTTCCGCAACAGCGCCTGCTACGAGCGCTGGTGGGAAGGCCGCAAGCTGTGGGGCCAGCTGGTCTACGAATCGCGTTCGCTGGCCCGCCAGGTGAACCTGCTGCTGGCCGATGACACCGGCCGTCGCCGCCGTATCGCCTACCTCACCACCGCGTTTGCCCATGCCCTGGCCGGTCGCCTGCGTGGGCGCATCGTGGCGCTGATGGCCCTGCCGTGGCTGGACAAGCGCCAGCGCGAACAGCTGGGCCAGCGCGAGAACGTACCCGACGCGCTGCTCTCGATGATCGCCGCCGAGCTGGCCCAGGCGCTGCGCGCCGGTGAGCTCGACCCGATCCTCTACACCCAGCTGGAAGAGCGCCTGCACGCGATGTCGTCGATCCAGGCCGGCTGCGAGCGCATCCTCACCACCCCGCTGCCGTTCGCCTACACCCTGCTGCTGCACCGCTGCGCGTGGATGTTCTGCGTGCTGCTGCCGTTCGGCCTGGCCAGTTCGCTGGGCTGGGGCACGCCGGTGCTGTCGGCGGTGCTGGCCTATGCCTTCTTCGGCCTGGACCAGCTGGGCGAAGAAATGGAAGACCCGTTCGGCCTGGAGCCGAACGACCTGCCGCTGGACGCGCTGGTGCGCACGATCGAGATCGACCAGCTCGACGCGCTCGGCGAACGCCCATTGCCCGAACCCCTGCTGCCGCAGGGTTACCTGTTGCAATAGCCACTCCTCGGAGCCTGCCATGTCCCACCCGCTCTACCGCCCGCGCCGCATGCGCCATGACGAGTTCTCACGTCGCCTGATGCGTGAGAACACGCTGACCACCGACGACCTGATCTACCCGGTGTTCGTGCACGAACTGGCCGGCCGCACCGCAGTACCGTCGATGCCTGGCGTGGAGCGGCTGTCGATCGAAGAACTGCTGAAGGTGGCCGAAGAGGCGCTGGAGCTGGGCATTCCGGTAATCGACCTGTTCCCGGTGATCGACCCGTCGCTGAAGTCGCTGGATGCATCGGCGGCGTGGGCCGAAGACGGCCTGGCGCAGCGTGCGATCCGCGCGCTGAAGTCGCGCTTCCCGGAACTGGGGGTGATGACAGACGTGGCGCTGGACCCGTACACCACCCACGGCCAGGACGGCATCATCGATGACAAGGGCTATGTGCTGAACGACATCACCGTCGACGCACTGGTCAAGCAGTCGGTGTCGCACGCCGAGGCCGGTGTCGACATCGTTTCGCCGTCGGACATGATGGACGGCCGCATCGGCGCGATCCGCCGTGCGCTGGATGCCGACAACCACATCAACGTGCGCATCATGGCGTACTCGGCCAAGTACGCCTCGGCGTTCTACGGTCCGTTCCGTGATGCGGTGGGCAGCGCGGCCAGCCTCGGCAAGGCCGACAAGAAGACCTACCAGATGGACCCGGCCAACGGCGACGAGGCCCTGCGCGAGATCGCGCTGGACCTGGAAGAAGGCGCCGACATGGTGATGGTCAAGCCGGGCATGCCGTACCTGGACCTGGTGCGCCGGGTGAAGGAGAAATTCGGCGTGCCGACCTTCGCCTACCAGGTCAGTGGCGAGTACGCGATGATGAAGGCCGCCTTCGCCAACGGCTGGCTGGACGAGCGCGCCTGCGTGCTGGAGTCGCTGCTGGGCTTCAAGCGGGCCGGTGCCGATGGCGTGCTGACCTATTTCGCGCCGCAGGTGGCGCGATGGCTGCGCGAGCGCTGACAATAGCGCCACGATAGACAGAGGACTACGCGATGGGACCCGAACTGGGATGGATGCAATGGCTGATCTGGGGCATCGGTACGCTGGTGTTCGGCGCCATCATCGTCGGTGTCTTCATCGCCGCCTGGCGGGCCGGCAAGCGCCCGCCGGAGCAGCTCTCCGCCGCCCGCCACGTGGCCCGTGAGCAGGCCCTGCCGGACAGCGTGCAGGCCGAGCTGGCGGCGCTGAACCAGCGCAAGGACAATGGCCAGCTGAGCGAGGTGGAGTACGAGCAGTTGCGCGCCAAGGTGTTGTCGCGCTGACGGGTGGGTGCCAACCTTGGTTGGCACTTTCCCGCATGCCAACCAAGGTTGGCATCTACCAAACGGCTATCCACGCACGGCGTGGATCTACCGCACGCACCCGGCGCATCCATCGCCCTGGTAGTCGCCAACCTTGGTTGGCATTTGCCGTTACCGCGCGCCCGGCACGCACCCGGCTACCGCCGCCACCTTCGGCACCGCCAACCGGTACACATCCACGCCACCGGCACGCGGCGCCTTCGCTGCGCTGCTGGCGACCATCATCTCGCCCGGCTTGGCGTTGTCGATCACCGGCGCGCCGGTCCAGCCGCCGGCCTGGTTGAACGACAGCCCCAATGGCTGCAGCGACGCGCCGGTCCACGCACAACCGCTGCTCCACACCTGTGCGGTCGTGCCGTTGCCGCGGCTGAACACCACGGCGCCGTCCTGGCCCAGCCAGTCGCCGTCGGTCTCGTCGTCGGCGCTGTTCAACGCGCTCAGTGCGCTGGCCGGTCCGCGCTGGCCCTGGGCATCCAGCGTCGACACGAACAGGTCCCAGCCGGCGCCACGGCCCTGCTGGCGGGCAAACAACAGTCGTCGCCCATCCGCGCTCAGGGCCGGCCCGCGCTCTTCCCGGCGCCCGCCATCGCCGGCCAGGGCCTGCGCGTTGCCCAGCTGGCCATCGGCGGCCAGCGCGGCGCGGTACAGCGCCAGCTTGCCCTCGCGGCCGGCTGCGAACAGCAGCCAGCTGCCGTCACGGCTGAAGTAGGGATCACGGGCCTCACCGGCCACGCCTACCGGCAAGGCCTGCGCCTGCTGCCAGCGGCCGTCGACCACGCGCGCCTCCCACAGACCCCAGCCAGCTTCGCTGCGGCGGGCGAAAACGATGCGCTGGCCATCGGCGCTGATCGTGGCGCGGCCCTCGTCGGCACGGGTCGAGACCACGCCCATGCCTTCGATGCCGTACTCGTTCAACGCCATCGCCACGGGGGCAGAGAGTAGACTGGCGGCAAGCACCAGCAGGGGCGGGGTGATGCGCATCATCCGGGTCCGTGCACGAAAGAGCATCAGTCTAGCCAGCTTGAGGATTCCATGACCGACCGTTACGCCGTCTTCGGACACCCCGTTGCCCACTCGAAGTCGCCGCAGATCCACGCGACGTTCGGTCGCCAGGAAGGCATCGCGGTGGACTACCGCGCGATCGACCTGGCCCCGGATGCGTTCCTGGCCGGCCTGGAGGCCTTCGCAGCCGACGGCGGTGTCGGCGCCAACGTCACCTCGCCGCACAAGGAGGCAGCGTTCTCGGTGTGCACCACCCTGACCGCACGTGCGCGCCGCGCCGGCTCGGTCAACACGCTGCTGCGCAAGGGCGACCGCTGGCATGGCGACACCACCGATGGCATCGGCCTGGTGCGTGACCTGACCGACCGCCATGGCCTGGACCTGCGTGGCCGCCGCATGCTGCTGATCGGTGCCGGTGGCTCGGCGCGCAGCGTCGCCCCGGCCTTCCTCGATGCCGGCATCACCGAGCTGGTGGTGGTCAACCGCACGCCGGAACGCGCCGATGAACTGATCGACGCGATGGGCGAACCGGGCCGCGCGATCACCCGCTACTGGGAAGATCTGCGTGACCTGGGCGACTTCGAACTGATCGTCAATGCCACCTCGGCCGGCCGCGACCGCGACGTCGAGTTCAAGCTGCCGTTGTCGCTGGTCAATTCAATGACCACCGCCGTCGACCTGAACTATGGCGAGGCCGCCATCGCCTTCCTGGCCTGGGCGCGTGCGGCGAACTGCCGCAATACCGTGGATGGCCTGGGCATGCTGGTCGAACAGGCGGCCGAGAGCTTCCTGCAGTGGCATGGCGTGCGCCCGCAGACCGACGAGGTCTACCAGACCCTGCGGCAGGGCTCGGCCGTGCTGGCCGGCGAGGACTGATCGATGGACAGTACAACGTTGATGGTGACCGTGCTGAGCATGGTCGGCGTGCGCCTGCCGGTGCTGATCGCGCTGTGCGTGGGCCTGGTCTGGGTGGTCGGCGCGCCGCGCGATGCCACCCGCACCGGCGCCCTGGTCGGCCTGGTGCTGTTGCTGCTGTCCAGCCTGGGCGGCATGGCCGCCGGCATCCTGCCGATGTGGTTGATCAGCAGCGGCAACTTCAACGCCATCTCGGGCATGAGTGCCATCCTCGGCGTGCTGCATTTCGCGCTGGCGATGGTCGAGGCCATCGGCGTGGTGCTGCTGGTGTGGGCACTGGTACGCCTGCTGCGTAGCCGTACGATCCCGGCGGCCTGACCGGCAGCGCCGGGCCATGCCCGGCGTATCTGGCCCCTGGGCGGTCCGGCGATCGGACCGTGATCGCCGCCGGGCGTCGTCGCTGGCCCGTTCAGGGTGCCAGCGGCGGTGAACGTCGCCGGCCATGCGACAATGACCGGCCTGATCCAGCCACGGTAATTCCCGGCGTGACCGAAACCGTCGCCGCTCCGCGCACGCTTGATGACGCCTTGAAGGACGCGATCCGCAAGGCGTACACCACGCTGCAGACCAATACTCCCGGCTTCTCCACCCGCCGCTCGCAGAGCCAGATGATCGGCGTGGTGTCGCGTGCGTTGTCGAAAAGTGGCGGCGTCGGCGTGGTCGAGGCGCCCACCGGCGTCGGCAAGAGCCTGGGCTACCTCACCGCGGGTGTACCGATCGCGCTGGCCAGCAAGAAGAAGCTGGTGATCAGTACCGGCACCGTGGCGCTGCAGTCGCAGCTGGTCGAGCGCGACATTCCGAATTTCCTGAAAGCCACCGGCCTGGAAGCGACCGTGGCGCTGGCCAAGGGCCGCACCCGCTACCTGTGCACGCGCAACGCCGCCGAGGCGCAGGGCGAGGGCTCGCAGGGCGGCATGTTCGAGGACGACGCGCCCTTGTTCGACCGGCCGCTGGCACCGATCGAGATGGACATCGCCAAGCGCCTGACCGATGCCTTCACCGGCGGCAGCTGGGATGGCGACATCGACAACGCACCGGAGACCATCAGCCCCGGCCTGCGCAGCCGCATCACCACGCCGGCCTCGGGCTGCGCCGGGCGCCGTTGTGCCTATTCGGCGCAGTGTGCGGTGCTGCGTTCGCGCAACACCGTGCGTGATGCGCAGATCGTGGTCACCAATCACGCGCTGTTGCTGTCGGCGCTGTCGATCGGCGACAGCGACAACGGCCAGCCGTTGATCGCACCGCCGTCGGACATGCTGCTGGTGCTGGACGAAGGCCATCACATCGGCAACGTGGCGATCGACCAGGGCGCGGCCAGCCTGGCGCTGGACGAGATGGCCAAACGCACCGGTCGCCTGCAGATCCTGATTGCCGGCGCCTACCGCGCGGTCGACAAGGATCGCCTCGGCAACCTGCTGCCGAACGAAGCGATCGAGGTGGCCAGCAACGTGGCCAAGCAGCTGCGCGCGTTCCGCGATCATATCGAGCGCGTGTGGATGCCGGCGCCGGCGGACGAAGAGCCGATGTGGCGCGCGGCCAATGGACGCCTGCCCGAGGCCTGGCGCGAGCCGATCGAGGCGTTGGCTGACGATACCCGCAGCCTCTACAACTGGGCGCACGCCGCCACCGCCCAGGTAGCCAAGGGCAAGCCGGACGATGCCGCGCGCGAGCGCCTGCAGCGCAACCTGGGCATGGCGCTGGAAATGATCGAGCAGCAGTACAACCTGTGGCAGGCCTGGCGCCGCGAGGACAAGGACGGCGCACCGCCGATGGCGCGCTGGGTCACTGCCACCCGCGATGGCGACCTGGTGCTGCACGGCTCGCCGGTGTCGGCCGCGCACGTGCTGCGCAAGCTGCTGTGGGATGAAGTGGACTCGGTGGTGATGACCTCGGCGACGCTGACCGGCGGCGGTGACTTCCAGTCACTGGCGATCGACAACGGCATTCCGGAAGAGGCCGAGATGGTCTCGCTGTCCTCGCCGTTCGACCTGCCCAACCAGGCCGAGCTGATCGTGCCGAAGTTCCCGGTCACCCCGGATGACCGCGAAGGCCACCCGCGCGAAGTGGCGCGCTATCTCGACACCGAACTGGACTGGGCCAAGGGCTCGATGGTGCTGTTCACCTCGCGCTGGAAGATGGAGAAGGTGGCCGGGCTGATGTCGGCCGCGCGTCGCAAGCAGGTGCTGGTGCAGGGCGAGATGTCCAAGACCCGCCTGATCGACGAGCATCTGCGGCGCGTGGCGGCGGGCGAGGGTTCGGTGTTGTTCGGGCTGAATTCGTTCGGCGAAGGCCTCGATCTGCCCGGCGAAGCCTGCACCACGGTGGTGATCACCCAGGTGCCGTTCGCGGTGCCGACCGACCCGCAGACCGCCACGCTCAGCGAGTGGTTCGAGGGGCGTGGGCTGAATGCCTTCAACCTGATCGCGATTCCGCATGCGCTGCGCACGCTGACCCAGTTCGCCGGCCGCCTGATCCGCACCTCCACCGACACCGGCCGCGTGGTCATCCTCGATTCGCGGCTGCTGACCCGCCGCTATGGCAAACGCATCATCGACGCGTTGCCACCGTTCAAGCGCGTGATCGGCTGACCGGTAGTGCCGGCCGCTGGCCGGCAAAAAGGGGACGGAGGGAATTAAGTCGTTTTTGCCGTAAACGACTTAATTCCCTCCGTCCCCTTTTCTGCCCCCGTAGTGTCTACCGCCGCAACGGCAGCCATTGCCCTTCGCTGGCGCTGCGCCACAGCCATTCGACCGGCCCGAAACGATGGCCGCGCAGCCACCATGCGCTCGCCAGCAGTTGCAGCGGGAACACTACTGCAGCCACCAGCAGCACCGGCCACAATCCATGCCGCGGGCCGATGCCCAGCCCGAAGCCGGCAAACAGCGGTACGCAGATCGCGCTTTGCAGCAGGTAGTTGCTCAGTGCCATGCGCCCGGCCGGAACGAATACGCGCAGCACGCGTTCGGCCCACGGGCGCAGATAGAGCAGGGCGAAGATCGCCGCCGCAGCGATGCCCAATGCCAGCGGCGCAACGCGGTACGACACGCGCAGCAGGTAGCCGGGCACGCCCCCACGCAGCGCCGGCCACGCCTGCTTGAGCGCATCTGCATTGACATCGATCCAGAGGAACACGATGCCCAGCAGCAGACCGCCGAGAGCGATCACGCGCAGCAGAGGCAGATGCGCGCGCGGTTGCTGCAACAAGCCGCGGCGGCCCGCCCAGTAGCCCAGCAGGAAGCGGCCCAGCACGAACAGCAGCAGTGCCCAGTTGCTCAGCTTCAGCCACGCCGCCAATTGCAGGTTGCGCCACCACGCCTGGGCCAGGCTGCCGTGCGCCAATGCATCGAGCGCTGTGGCATTCATCTGAGCGCGCGGAGTCAGCAGGGCCACCCATTCGCGTATCCACGGCGACAGCAGCGGTGGCAGCAGCAGGGCGATGATCACGCCGCTGCATAGCAGGGCACGATCACCCAGGTGCCGGAACAGCGGCAACAGCAAGCCGACCAGTGCGTACACCAGCAGGATATCGCCCCACCACAGCAGTACCGAATGCAGCAGGCCGATCACCAGCAGCACACCCATGCGCCGCAGGTGCGCGGCCATGCTGCCCTGCGCATTGCCGTCCATCTGCATCGCCACGCCCATGCCGAACAGCAGCGAGAAAAGGGTGATCGCCTTCATGTCCACCAGCCATTCCATGCCGGTGCGGATGGCGTGATCAAACGGGGCACTTGGCAGGGTCTGCTGCGCGGCCTCGGTCATCAGTGCATCGAGCGAAAAGAAGCGCAGGTTGACCAGGAACACGCCGAGCAGCGCGAATCCGCGCAGGGCATCGATGAGGGGTTGGCGCGGCGGGCGTTGGGTCATGCCGCGCAGAGTAGCGGATCGGTAGCGCCGGCCGCTGGCCGGCAACCGTTGTTGGTAGATGCCGACCTTGGTCGGCGCTGTGGGTTCCGTGCCAACCAAGGTTGGCACCCACCAGAGCGATGCGGCGATTGTTGCAGAGGTAGTGCCGGCCGCTGGCCGGCAACCTCATTGATGTGGGGCGTCGCAGTACAGATGCCGGCCAGCGGCCGGCACTACCGTATGGCGGTCAATCGCCCAGCAGGGCGGTGTTGCGTACGGCGCCCTTGTCGGCGCTGGTGGCCAGCAGGGCGTAGGCCTTCAGTGCGCTGGTGACCTTGCGCGGGCGCGGCGCACGCGGTTTCCAGCCGCGGGCATCGGCGTCGGCGCGGCGCTGGGCCAGCACGGCCTGGTCCAGCAGCAGATCGATGCGGCGGGTAGGGATGTCGATGCGGATGCGATCGCCATCTTCCACCAAGCCAATGACACCGCCACTGGCCGCTTCCGGTGAGACGTGGCCGATCGACAGGCCCGAAGTGCCGCCG
Organism: Stenotrophomonas maltophilia; assembly: GCF_003970865.1. GTDB lineage: Bacteria > Pseudomonadota > Gammaproteobacteria > Xanthomonadales > Xanthomonadaceae > Stenotrophomonas > Stenotrophomonas maltophilia_AR. The sequence goes on from NZ_RXLZ01000050.1 coordinate 30,370, forward strand.
GAGAAGCGGCCGTCGGTCAGCAGCGCACACTGCTTGCCCAGTCCCTTCGACTTCAGGTAGCTGGTCGGGTATAGCATCTCCTGCATGCCGGGGCCGCCCTTCGGGCCTTCGTAGCGGATCACCACCACGTCGCCGGCCTTCACTTCGTCGGCGAGGATGCCGGCCACGGCTGCGTCCTGGCTTTCATAGACACGCGCGGGACCTTCGAACACGTGGATCGATTCGTCCACGCCGGCGGTCTTCACCACGCAGCCATCGACGGCCAGATTGCCGCGCAGCACGGCCAGGCCGCCTTCGGCGGAATAGGCATGCTCCACGCTGCGAATGCAGCCTTCAGCGCGGTCCACGTCCAGGGTCGGCCAGCGTGTGGCCTGGCTGAAGGCCACCTGGGTAGGGATGCCGGCCGGACCTGCACGGAAGAAATCCTGCACGCTCGATTCGCTGCTGACCGCCACGTCCCAGCGCGCGATGGCATCGGCCAGGCTGCGGCTGTGCACGGTAGGCACACTGGTATCCAGCAGGCCGCCACGCGCCAGTTCGCCGAGGATGCCGTACACGCCGCCCGCGCGGTGCACGTCTTCCATGTGGTACTTGGGCGTGTTTGGTGCCACCTTGCACAGCTGCGGCACGCGCCGCGACAGCGCGTCGATATGGGTCAGGTCGAAGTCGACCTCTGCTTCCTGCGCGGCGGCCAGCAGGTGCAGGATGGTGTTGGTGGAGCCGCCCATGGCGATGTCCAGGGTCATGGCGTTGGCGAACGCGGCCTGGGTGGCAATGCCGCGCGGCAGTGCGGCCGGTTCTTCGCCGCCGTACCAGCGGTGGCACAGTTCGACGATCAGGCGGCCGGCGCGCAGGAACAGCTGCTCGCGGTCGGCGTGGGTGGCCAGGGTCGAGCCGTTGCCGGGCAGCGACAGGCCCAGCGCTTCGGTCAGGCAGTTCATCGAGTTGGCGGTGAACATGCCCGAGCAGGACCCGCAGGTCGGGCAGGCGCTGCGCTCGAACTCGGCGACCTTTTCGTCGCTGGCGCTTTCATCGGCGGCGATCACCATCGCATCGACCAGATCCAGCTTGTGTTCGGACAGCTTGGTCTTGCCCGCTTCCATCGGCCCGCCGGAGACGAACACCACCGGGATGTTGAGCCGCAGGGCGGCCATCAGCATGCCGGGGGTGATCTTGTCGCAGTTGCTGATGCAGACCAGCGCATCGGCGCAGTGCGCGTTGACCATGTATTCGACCGAGTCCGCGATGATCTCGCGACTGGGCAGCGAATACAGCATGCCGTCATGGCCCATGGCGATGCCGTCGTCCACGGCGATGGTGTTGAATTCCTTGGCGACGCCGCCGACCTTTTCGATCTCGCGCGCCACCAGCTGACCGAGGTCCTTCAGGTGCACGTGGCCGGGCACGAACTGGGTGAAGGAGTTGGCGATGGCGATGATCGGCTTGTGGAAATCGCCGTCCTTCATGCCGGTGGCACGCCACAGGGCGCGGGCACCGGCCATGTTGCGGCCGGCGGTGGAGGTGCGGGAACGGTATTCGGGCATGGCTGGCGGAACGGGCGGGCCGTACGACGTGGGGGTCAGCCGATCATGGCCAATTTTTTCGGTTGCTGCTGCAACCACCTTCACCGCTTGCAGCGGCTTGGTGGTCCGCGCATTTCCCCTTATCCCTGCGCCTTCGGCGCGCCCCCTTGAACAACAAGGGGGCTTCTTGCCGGAGGCTTGGCTGCGCACGCCGGGCATAGGCATAGCGGGGCGCCGCGGGGGGTGTGCCAACCAAGGTTGGCACCTGCCAGTGCGGTGTGCCGCCCGGGATCGGATCCCATCGCAGCGCGATGGGCTCTGACCCCAATGCCGACGAAAATGAAAGTCCGTTCATCTTTCGGACTTTGCCGATTCCGGTTGCTGGTCCGGATTTGGCATCATTGGGGCATTGATCCGTCGACAGGGCATGAGGCCATGAAACGTTCCCGCACCACCGCGCTGCTGCTGATGAGCGCCGCGCCGCTGCTGTTCACCGCCTGCCAGAAGGAGCCGGAGGTGAAGGTGCAGGAAGGCCTGTACACCTCGGTCGAGGCCTGCACCGAGGCCACCGGCGATCCGTCGTCGTGCCGCAATGCCTTCGCCGAAGCGCAGAAGCAGGCCGCCGATGCGGCACCGAAGTACGCCAGCAAGGAAGCCTGCGAGAAGGACTACAAGCCGGAGCAATGCGTGCAGCAGCACACCTCGGCCGGTACCTCGTTCATCGGCCCGATGATGATGGGCTTCTTCATGTCGCAGATGCTGAGCAATCGCGGTGGCCTCGCCCCGCAGGCGCCGGCGGCGTCGCCGGCCTACCAGGACAAGAGCGCCGGCTGGGCGCGTCCGGCACCGGGCGGCAGCGGCGGCCTGAACACCGCCAGCGGCATCGGCGCGGGCAAGGCTGGCCTGGCCCCGGTCACCAGCGAGCCGAACCGTGCGGTCACCGCCAGCCGTGGTGGCTTCGGCAACACCAGCGCACGCCGCAGCACCAGCGGCAGCTACGGCGGCTGATCGACGCATGCAACGTATCCGTATTGCCGAGCGTGCCCAGTGGCGGGCACGCGCGGAAGAGGCGGGTTTCCGCTTCCACACCATCGATGGCCAGCCGTACTGGGATGAAAGCGCGTATTACGCCTTCACCCTGCGCCAGATCGAGCAGGACATCGAGGACCCCAGCGCCGAGCTGCACCAGATGGCGCTGGATCTGGTTGGCGATGTCATCGCCAGCGAACGATTGATGGACCAGCTGGCGATTCCGTCGCACTACCGCGACTGGATCGCCGACAGCTGGCGCCAGCGCCAGCCACACCTCTATGGCCGCCTGGACCTGGCCTACGACGGCACCGGCCCGGCCAAGCTGTACGAACTGAACTACGACACGCCGACCTCGCTGTTCGAGGCCAGCTTCTTCCAGTGGCAGTGGCTGGAAGACCAGCGCAACGCCGGTCGCCTGCCGCAGCATGCCGACCAGTTCAATGCCATCCACGAGGCGCTGGTCGAGCGCTTCGGCGAACTGGCCACGCAGTTGCCGCCGCCACTGTATTTCAGTGCCGTGGGCAGCTCCGAAGAAGATCGCGGCACTGTCGACTACCTGCGCGACTGCGCCTCGCAGGCCGGCCTGCATGGCCAGGCCATCGCCGTCGAGGACCTCGGCCTGTCCGAGGATGGCCGTTTCACCGCGCTGGACGATTCGGTGATCGGCACGTTGTTCAAGCTGTATCCGCTGGAAGACCTCATGGCCGAAGCGTTCGGCCGCGCGCTGCCCGGTTCGGGCATGCAGTTGCTGGAACCGGCATGGAAGGCAGTGTTGAGCAACAAGGGCATCCTGCCGCTGCTGTGGCAGCGCAACGTGGGCCATCCGAATCTGCTGGAAGCGCACTTCGATGACGGCAGCACGCTGGCCTCGGGTTGGGTACGCAAGCCGCTGTTCTCGCGCGAAGGTGCCAACATCGAGATGCACCTGGCCGATGGCAGCACCCAGCGCAGCGACGGTCCCTACGATGGCCCGGCGATCATCCAGCGCGCCCATCCGCTCACCCGCTTCGAAGGCGGCTACCCGCTGATCGGCAGCTGGGTGATCGGTGACCACGCCTGCGGCATCGGTATTCGCGAGGACGACAGCGCGATTACCCGTGACAGTGCGCGCTTCGTGCCGCACGCGATCGTTGATGAGGCGCCGACGCGGATCTACGTCTGATGACGGTGCGGCGTTGGCCTGGCCGGCATGGGCGTCCCACGCCCGTGCCGGGCCGGCATTTCGATGACGGGCGCAGCCTGCAGGCCTTCGCGGACCGCGTCGCTGTGCGTTGCCATCGCTGCGACACCCCCGGCTGGGTGATCGCCAGCTGGAAACCTTATCGGTGGACGGCGCGATTCCGCTGCACCGGCTGCAGTTCTGCGTTGGACAGTGGTGACTGGGTCGGCGCGGTCTACATGCTGGGCCGCCAACCTTGTGGATTCTGTGGGCATCAGTGGCTGCATGTGCGTCGCCGGGTTCCCGCTGGCATCCCTGCACCGGCGTCCTTCGCTGCTCGATGTGCGCAATGTGATCGTAGTACCGATGTTTCGGTCTCGGTGCGTCCGTTGCGTGATGCCGAGCCTGCCGATCCGCACTTCGGATTGCCGCTGCGCCTGGTTGAACCGACCCGCGCGGGCCTGCTCTGGGCCTACAACGCTGAGCATCTGCAGGCACTGCACGAGTACGCGAGCGCGACACTGCGGGAAAGCCGCGGCCATCACCGATCCATGTTCTCGCGCCTGCCGCAGTGGATGAAGCTGGCCCGCAACCGGGTGTTGCTGCAGCGTGCGGTGGAGCGCCTGCAGCGTCGGTTGTTGCAGGGGTAGTGCCGGCCGCTGGCCGGCAACCGCCGTTGGTAGGTGCCGACCATGGTCGGCGCTGCGGGTTCCGTGCCAACCAAGGTTGGCACCCACCAGAGCGATGAGGCGGTTGTTGCAGGGGTAGTGCCGGCCGCTGGCCGGCAACCGCCGTTGGTAGGTGCCGACCATGGTCGGCGCTGCGGGTTCCGTGCCAACCAAGGTTGGCGCCCACCAGAGCGATGAGGCGGTTGTTGCAGGGGTAGTGCCGGCCGCTGGCCGGCAACCGCCGTTGGTAGGTGCCGACCTTGGTCGGCGCTGTGGTTTTCGTGCCAACCAAGGTTGGCACCTACCAGACCGATGCGTCGGTTGTTGCAGGGGTAGTGCCGGCCGCTGGCCGGCAATCGCCGTTGGTAGAGGCCGACCTTGGTCGGCGCTTTGGCATGTGTGCCAACCAAGGTTGGCACCTACCAGACCGATGCGTCGGTTGTTGCAGGGTAGTGCCGGCCGCTGGACGGCAACCGGTGTTGGTAGATGCCAACCTTGGTTGGCGCTGTGGGATTTGTGCCAACCAAGGTTGGCACCTACCAGAGCGTTCGCGGGCCGCCACAACGATACGCCGGGTACGGCCCGGCGCTACCGGCTACAGCAGCCCTTCGCGCTTCACTGCCAGGTAGCGTTCCACCAGTGCGCCGGGCAGGGCATCGGCGGTCACGTCCAGCACCATCACCTTCTCGCTGCGCAGTGCCTCATGCGCCTTCGCACGCTGCTGCAGGTACAGCGCCGCGGCACCAGCCTGGGTGGCGTCTTCCAGCGTCTGCACTTCGCCCTCCAGCACGCCATCCAGCTCGCGCTCGCGCAGGCTGGCCACGCATACCAGGTGACGCCGCTGCAGCAGGCGCACCGCCGCCAGCAGGTCTTCGATGTCTTCATCGCGCACGTTGCTGACCAGCATCACCAGCGCACGCCGGCGCTGGCGCAGTGAAACCTCGGTGGCGGCGGCCAGGTAATCGGTGGCCACCGCGCGCGGCTGCAGGTCGTAGCTGGCCCGCAGCAGGTGCTCGACCGTGCCCATCCCGCGCTGCGGCGCCACCCAACGGCGCTCGCCACCGGCAGCGAACAGGCCGGCGGCGTCGCCCTGGCGCAGCGCCAGGTAAGCCACCACCAGCGAGGCGTTCAATGCGTGGTCGAAATGCGAGAGCCCGCCTTCGCTGGCCAGCATGCGCCGGCCACTGTCGAGCATCAGCAGCAGCTGCTGGTTCTTCTCGTCCTGGTACTCGCGCGAGATCAGCTTGCGCGCACGCGCGGTGGCCTTCCAGTCGAGCTGGCGCAGGCTGTCGCCGATGCGGTACTCGCGCATCTGGTGGAAGTCGGTGCCTTCGCCACGGCGGCGCTTTACGTGCGCACCGACCAGTCGCGAGGCCTGGTCGGCACTGAACAACGCAAACCGGGTAAGCGGCACGAAGTTCGGATAGACCCGCACGTCCAGCGCGGGCGGCAACGTGCGTTGCTGCCACCACAGGCGCCACGGCGAGCGCATGCGCAGGTGCACGCCTTCGAAGCGGAAGTGCCCACGCTGCAGCGGCTGCAGGTGATAGTGCAGAGTGGAGGCGGTGCCCGCCTGCAGGCGCACGCGCTGCGGCAGCGATTCCAGCGGCCAGCCGCCGGGCACCAGGTCGAACACCTGCACCGTCATCGACGCGTCTGCCTGCAGCCGCAGTGCAGCCTCGCGGCGCACGCCCAGTGCCAGTGCTTCGGGCAGTTCGCGCTGCACCTGCGGCGACGGACGCCGCGACTGCCGCCACAGATCCATCAACGCCGGCACGGCAATCGCCAGTGCCGCCAGCGCCCAGCTCCAGCGCGGCAGCAACCCGCCCAGCACCAGGCCGCCCAGCGCGGCCCAGGCCAGCAGCAACGCCAGCAGCAGCGGGGCCGGCCTCATCGGCGCGGCGCTTCCACCTTGGCCAGCAGCGCGCCCAGCACATCGTCGGCGTCCTGGCCTTCGATCTGCAGTTCCGGGGCCAGCGCGATGCGGTGGCGCAGCGCCGGGCGTGCGATGTCGCGCACATCATCCGGAGTGACGAAATCACGACCGGCCAGCACCGCCTGCGCGCGCGAAGCACGCACCAGCGCGATGCTGCCACCCGGCCCCCCCCCCCCCCCGCCCCCCCCCCCCCCCGGGGGGCCCCCCCCCGACGTCCCCCATCCCCAACCCCCCCCCCCCCCGGGCCGGCCCCCCCCCCGCCCCCCGCCCCCCCCCCCCG
>NZ_RXLZ01000051.1 GCF_003970865.1 Stenotrophomonas maltophilia
GTGGAATACATCCAGTACTACAACGAAGAGCGCATCAAATTGAAATTGAAAGGCCTGAGCCCGGTAAAGTACCGGGAGCGGGCCCAATCGGCCGCCTGACCCCGTCCAAGTCTCGGGGGTCACTTCACCATGGGGGCTTGGCCGCGGCATCCATGCCGCGGACACCCCTGCAACCGGACCCACCCCGCCTTCGACAGATTTCCACGATCTGCCGGAACGGCATGAGCTGCTCCTGGTGGGTGTCGACCTTGGTCGACACGTTTGGGTCGGCACGGGCTCTGACCCCTGTGCGCAGATGATCATGTCTGTTCGATTCATTGACTCCTGACTCCTGACGCCTAACGCCTGACGCCTGACTGGTTCCACGGAGCCTGCCTCGACGCCAGGCCGTGGGCGGCGGTCATCGCAATGACATGTGGCCCCGGTACGGTTTGAGCCCGCTTGCTGGTCGCGCGCGGGCCGGGGTTCCGGTCGTGGTGCGCGTCCACTGCAGCTGCTGTCGCTGCCGAGGGTCATGTGTTCTACGTCAGGGGGCTGAATGGACACCATGCGGTCAGAACTTGGAAGGTGGCCATCGCCGCATGGCTGCTGCTGTCCTTTGCCGCTGCCGCGCAGGATGGTGTTCATGCCTACGACATCCCCGCGCAGCCGCTGGAACAGGCGGTCGAGCGCTTCAGTGTCATCAGTGGGTGGTCGGTGATGTACCCGGGCGATCTTGCCGCGGGCCGCAGCAGCCATGCGCTGCGCGCCAGCCTGCCGCCGCTGCCCGCACTGCGCATGCTGTTGCAGGACTCCGGTATCGAGGCCGAGGTGATCGGCGAGCAGCGCGTGGTGCTGCGCCGGGGCACGCCCTCGGCCGCCGAATCCGGTGTCGGCGCCGAACTCCCGGATGCGGAACGTCGGCATCGCTACGGCGGGTTGCAGCAGCGCCTGCGTGCAGCGTTCTGTGACGACCCGGAGATCGCGCCCGGCCGCTATGCCGCGACGCTGCGTTTCCGTGTCGACAGTGAAGGCCAGGTGCATGCGCCCGAGCTGTTGTCAGGCAGCGGCAGCGCCCGCCGCGATGCGCGCCTGCTGCAGGCGCTGCAGGGCCTGGTGCTGGCGCCCGAGGCCGCCGCGCTGCCGCAGCCGGTAACGCTGCAGATCCGACCTTCCGGCACCGACCACGACTGTGGCCGGCGCGCGCCCCTTCCATGACTTCAAGGATTCGAACATGAGCAACGGTACGGCTGGGGCAGTTGACCTGATGGACCACCTTCTGGGTGCCTACGATGAGCTGAAGCGCCGGTTGGTGCGCAAGCTGGGGTCGGAGGAGCTGGCCGGCGACGCGCTGCAGGACACCTGGATGCGCCTGAGTGCGCGCCGTGACCGTCTGGATGCCGTGCAGAACCCCGCGGCCTACCTGCTGCGCATGGCGATGAATACCGTGATCGACCGCCAACGAGCAGATCACCGCCTGCTGAGCCTGGAGGAGGTGGATACGCTGATGGACATGGCCGACCCTGCACCCGGCCCGGCGCAGGCGGCCGAACTGGACTTCGCACTGGAAGACATGGTCGGCCTGCTGCAGCGCATGCCCGAGCGCCGTCGCCGCATCCTGCTGGCGATCCGCGTCGATGGCCTGCAGCAGCGCGACGTCGCCGATCACCTTGGCGTGTCTCTGCGGCTGGTGCAGCGTGAGCTGAAGGCGGCCCAGGACTACCTGGCCGAGCGCAGCGGGCAGGGGCGCCAGGTGCGGTTCTGAGCGACGGCATCCGTCTACACTTTGACGCCGAGCAGAACCCCGCAGCGTGCGGGTCCGGCATGAGCCCCCATGGATCCTGACGATCGCCCGCAACGCCCGCTGGATGCCGTCGAGCGTCAGGCCCACGCGTGGGTGGTGCGGCTGACCTCGGGCGAGGCGACCGCCGCCGACGGGCGCAGGTTCCGTACCTGGTGTGAGGCTGACCCGCGCCATCGCGAAGCGTTTGGCCGTGCGCGCCGGCAATGGGAGCAGGTACGCCTTGCCGGCGAGCAGCTGCCCGCGGCCGCGCGTCAACCGGTGGCGCCGACGCCGGCCCAGCGCTGGAGCCGGCGCGCCTTCCTGGGCGCCGCGATTGCCGCCCCGGCCAGCCTGGTAGTGGTGGCGGCGATCCGCCCGCCGCTGGGGCTGTGGCCTTCGGTGACAGCCATGGCGGCCGATTTCCACACCGGCACCGGTGAACGTCTGCAGATCGCGCCCTTGCCACAGCTGAAGATCGAACTGGATACGCAGAGCAGCCTTCGCCGCCGCGCGGACGCGCAGGGCGAAGGCTTCGAGCTGGTGCAGGGCCAGGCCGCGATCGAGACCCAGGCCGGCCTGCGCCTGGCGTTGTTCGCGGGCCCGGGTTGCGTGATTGCCGATGAAGGCGCAGTGCGCCTGGATGTGCGCAACACCCACGGCCAGGTACGGGTGACCTGCCTGCAGGGCAGCGCCCGCATCGAGCATCCGCAGGGCCGGCTGCAGCTGCAGGCCGGCCAGCAGACCCACTATGACGAGCGCCTCAGTGGCGTGGTGGCCGAGGCCGTGGCTTCGGAGGTGAGCGCCTGGACCGAGGGCATGCTGGTGTTCCGCCGCGCACCGCTGCGCGAGGTGGTGGACGAGATCAACCGCTACCGGCGTGGCAAGGTGCTGTTGGGTGAATCGGCGTTGGCGCGCGCGCCGGTCAGCGGCCGCTTCCGCATTGATGATCCGGATGCGGCACTGGAGCAGCTGCGACTGACGATGTCGCTGGATCTGCGTCGCTTTCCGGGTGGCATTGCCGTCCTTGGATAGATGAAGACGCTGGCCGTGCGCACCGCGCAGGGCTGTTGCAAGCAAGGAGAAGCCAAGGATGCGCAACGAGACCATCGGTGTGCTGGATCTGCGTCGCAATCTGTCGGCGCTGCTGGAAACCACGCAGCGACGGCCGTTGATGGTGCATCGCTATGGCTCGCCATGGGTGTGCGTGGTGTCCGATGCGCAGTGGCAGCGACAGGCGGTGCTGCTGGATTTCGATCCGCAGTCGCACCCGCTGGCGATGCTGCTGCGGCTGCAGCAGCACGCGCTGCCCCTGGCTGAAGCCGGGGCGCTGCCGCCCGCGGCGCTTGCACGCGCACTGCTGTTGATGGACATGCATGGCCTTGGGGATCTCGCACAGTTGCACGACCAGGTGCTTCACCATCGCCTCTGGCATTGGTTCGTAGCAGGCACCCATGGTGTGATGGACGGCTGGCAGCTGCCGGCGCTGCGGGTTGCGATGGCGTCATGGTTCGATGACGTGGACATGTCCAATGCGCTGGCAACATTCGCCGCGCGCAGCGACGTGGCGATACTGGCACGCCGTTGTGGAGGCGAAGCGCCGCGGCTGGAGCGCGAAGCCTGCAGGCAGATGACGCTGCGATGACGTTGCCGATGAAGCGCCACGCAGTGCACAGAGCTGCATGCGCGCTGTCGCTTCACCTGCCTTGCTGACGTCTTCTCCAGAGTACGACGCACCACGCGTCGCGGAGCACGGGCGGCGCCGATGGCAGACAGTCGCAGGATCAGCATGCTGGAGCTGGATCGTCACCTGAGCCAGTCACTGGAGCAGGCGCGGCACACGCCATTGAATGTGCAGCGCTACGGGCACTCCTGGGTCTGGGTGCTGTCCAGTGACGCCTGGGCGGACGCGGCGCGCTGGGCGGCACTGGATGGTAGTGCGCACCCACTGGTGGCGCTGCGAAAAGCCCTCGACCTGCAGCTGCGGCCCTGGCCCGAGGCGGCCATGAGCTCGCTGCCGCTTGAAGCTGGCGATGCGCGGCTGTTGCAGCGCGCGGCCCTGCTGGTGGTCGTGCGCGGTCTGAACAGTGCCCAGCGCGTGTACGACGACCTGCGCTATCACCAGGCCTATCGGTTGTTCATCGGCCTCGATCATGGAACAGCGTGGTCGCCGATGCAGTGCGTGCGCCTGCTGCAGGCCTGCGCGCACCCGTTGCTGCGCGGCTGCATCGACGATGCGCTGGCCAGCGTGCCGCCGCACCTGTTCGAGTCTGCATGTGCCCCGGCTGCACGTGTTGCGCCTGCACAGGCACACGCGCAGCGGATTTCCGGCGGATGTTTATCGTACTGACACATGCACCGCTGACCATGGCGCAGCGGTCTCTTCCAGGATGACGAGGGCGGAACAATGGCAAGGCAGGTTCGTGGTCGCAGGGCTCGGCAGCAGGGTTTCAGCCTGATCGAGATCATGGTGGTGGTGGTGATCATCGGCATCCTCGCCGCATTGATCGTGCCGCGGTTGATGGACCGTCCCGACCAGGCGCGCGTAGTGGCGGCGCGCCAGGACATCGCTGCATTGATGCAGGCGTTGAAACTGTTCAAGCTGGACAACGGACGCTATCCCAGTGCCGAGCAGGGCCTGCAGGCGCTGGTGAAGCCACCGCAGGGCGGTGGCGCGATGCCGGTCACGCCCTATCTGGATCGCCTGCCCAATGACCCGTGGGGCCATCCGTACCAGTATCAGATACCAGGCACCCACGGCGACATCGATGTGTTCTCGCTGGGTGCGGACAGCAAGCCCGGTGGCGACGCCGGGAACGCGGACATCGGCTCCTGGCAGCTGTGAGGCAGGCCGATGTCAGCCCGGATGCGTTCTGTTTCGAGTGTCCGTCAACGTGGCATGGCGGTGATCGTCGCCCTGCTGGTGGTGGCGCTGGTGGCGGTGATTGCCACGGCACTGCTGACCCGGCAGTCGGCCCAGCTGCGTGCGCTGCGTGGCGATCAGCTGCGCGCACAGGTACGCATGGCCGTGGACGCAACGCTGGAGCGTGCGGCGCAGCAGCTGCGTGAGGATGTAAAGGAACAGCTGACCACGGTACGCAGCGGGCGCTGGACGCGCCCATTGGAGCTGCAGGCGCCGTTGCCGGTGCAGCTGCAGCTGGTCGATGCGCAGTCGATGTTCAACCTACGCAACCTTCTTGCGCATGGCAGGCCGGACCCCGAGGCGCGGCGCGCGTTCATCGCGTTGTGTGCCGGGCAGGGGCTGGGCCAGGGCGCCTGCGCATCCGCCGCGGACCACATCCAGGCGCGCCTGCGCGATGGCGACATCCAGGCGCAGGCTCCGCTGCCGCGCGAATCACTGATCGAACAGGCGTTGCCTGGTGCCGATCCGGTGGCGTTGCAGGCGCTGGCGCGGCGCACCGTGGTGTTGCCGGCGCAGACCCTGGTCAACGCCAACACCAGCGACCTGCGCGTTCTGCAGGCGGTGACGCCCGCGGTCGAGCCGGCACGGCTGCAGGCGCTGCTCGGTGAGCGCGATGCTGGCCATTGGCTGCTCAATCGCGGCGACATCGCCAACCGACTCCAACTGAGCAACGAACAGATGGCCGTGCTTCCCCTGGGTATCCATAGCGAATGGTTCCTGGCCGTCGGCCAGGTGCAGGCTGACGGCAGCGCGGTCGAATTTCGCGCGCTGTTGTGGCGCGAATACCGCGACGATGGGGTGCGTGTGCAACGGGTGTGGACGAGGATCGGCGCATGAACGTGCAGCTTCGGGTGCGCCTGCCGGCGCTGGAGCACCTGCGCGCCGACAGCGCGGTGGACTGGGCGCAGCTGCACAAGGGCCAGATGCTGGCTCACGGTCGCGACACGCTGGCGGCGCTGGGCCTGCGGCATCCGCAGGCCGCGGTGCACGCCTGCCTCGATCCGAACGACCTGATCCTGCTGGAACTGCAGCTGCCGCCGTTGTCCGGGCGCCGCCTGCAGTCGGCGCTGCAGGGTGAGGTGGAGGCGATGCTGCTGGATGACCTGCAGGAGGTGGCGCTGGCCCACGGTGCGCAGGCAGCAGACGGCACGGTTCCGGTGGCCTGGCTCGGCCAGCAGGCCATCGCGCAGGCGCAGCAGCTGCTGGCCTCGTGTGCGCTGCAGCTGCAGGCGCTGTATCCGACGCCGTTGCTGCTGCCCTGGCAGGATGGCCATGCCACGCTGCAGGTCAGCGGCGAGCACCTGCTGGTACGCAGCGGGCGCGATCGGGGTTTCGTTCAATGGTATGGCGGACGTGATGCCTGTGCGGTGATGCAGGCGCTGGCCGTGCGCCTGCAACAGGCCGGCGTGCAGGCTGTGCAGTGGATCGATGGTGTGCCGCCGACGTGGCCGGACAGCCTGCCGGCCACCGCCGTCACGCATGAACAGCAGACCTCTGGCCCCTTGCCAGGCTGGTCATTGCCGCTGCCCGGCGCAGGCCGGCAAGCACCGCGACTGGCGATCGGCCTGGCACTGGCAGCAGTGCTGCTGGCTGCACTCGGCCTGCAGCTCCAGGTCTCGCGTTGGCGGATCGAGGGTGAAGCGCTGCAACAGGACATGGCGCGCCAGTTCAGCGCACGCTTCCCGGAGATCACCGACGTGGTGGACCCGGTGTTGCAGGCAAGGCGAGCACTGGCCGTGCCACTGCCGGCGCCGCCGTTGCCGCCGCTGCAGCGTCAGGTGGCCGGCACGCTGCAGGCGGTTCCGGAGCTGGCAGGGCAGGTGCGCAGCCTGCATTACCAACCGGGCCAGCTGGACGTGGAGCTGGATGCCGATGCCCAGGCATTGGCCGACGATCCGCAGCGGCTTGAGCACTGGCAGCAGGCGGTGCAGGCGCAGGGCCTGCAGCTGGCGCGCGAAGCCGGTGGACGCCTGCGGGTGAGCGGAGCTGGACAGTGACGACCCGCACCCTGCGACTGGGCGGGGAACTGGCGGGCCTGCAGCAGCGGTGGCAGCGCCTGCCACCGCGCGACCGGCTGATGCTGTGGGTGATGGTGGTGGCGCTGCTGGCGGCGGGTCTGTGGATGTTGTGGCTGGAGCCGCTGCTGAAGCAGCGCACGCACTGGCAGGCCGAGCTGCCGCGGCTGCAGGCGCAGTCCCGCGCACTGGCACCGCTGCTGCGCGCCCGTGAGCGCCAGCAGCTGGCGCAGGGTCAGCACCCGACACTGGCCGGGCTGCGCGATGGCATCAAGACCGCCGGCCTTGCCGACGGCCTGCATATCGAAGCGCGCGACGGGCATTGGCACCTGCAGGTGCAGGCAGTGCCCGCCGACGCGCTGTGGAACTGGCTGCTGCCCGTGCTGGCCGATCCGGCCATCGAACTGCAGCAGCTGCAACTGACACGCACAGGGGATGCGAACATGCCGGCGGCACGGATTTCCGGAAACATCGTGATGGCGCTCAACGTGGGTGCCCACCCATGAGGGCGATGCGCAGCCTTGCCTGCAGTACTGCGTTGGCCCTGATCGTGTGCATGGCCCACGCGCCGGCGCCAGTGCTGGCGCAGGACACCCGTGACGAGCCGGTGCAGTTGAACCTGGTGGATACCGATATCGGCGGCGTGCTGCGCATGGCGGCGCGCTTCACCGGGCGCCAGTTCCTGGTCGATCCACGGGTGACCGGCAAGATGACGGTGGTTTCCGATGGCCCGGTCAGCCGTACCCAGGCCTACCAGTTGCTGCTGGGCGCACTGCGCATGCGTGGCTTCGCCGTGGTCGAGAACGGCGGCGTCAGCCGGGTGGTGCCGCAGGCCGATGCCAAGCTGCTCGGTGGCCGCGTTGGCAGCGGCGGTGCGGGGGGCGAGGTCGCCACGCGCACCTTCGCGCTGCGCTACGAGAACGCGGCGGCGCTGGTGGCGGTGCTGCGGCCGATGATCAGCCCGGACAATCCGATCACTGCCAATCCGGGTAACAACACCCTGGTGATCACCGACTATGCCGACAACCTGGAGCGCATCGCGCGGGTGATCGCCAGCGTCGATACACCGGCCGGCATGGACACCGACGTGGTGAAGCTGCAGCAGGGCATTGCCGTTGACGTCGCGGCGATGGTCGCGCCGCTGCTGGATGCGCAGGGCGCCGAGCCCACCCAGAAGGTGGTGGTGATGGCCGACCCGCGCAGCAACAGCGTGCTGCTGCGCTCCAGCAGTCCCGGACGCACCCGTCTGGCGCGGCAGCTGGTGGAGAAGCTGGACCGCGCCCAGGACGAGTCCGGCAACCTGCATGTGGTTTACCTGCGCAATGCCCAGGCCAACCAGCTCGCGGGTGTGCTGCGAGGCGTTGTGGCCGGGCAGAGCGATGCACCGGCAATGGGCAGCAACGAAGGCATCACGCCACTGCCGGGTGACGCCAACCGTTCCACGCCCGCGCAGCCGTCGCAGCCGCAGCAGGCCAAGACCGGGGGCAATGCGCTGGAATCACAGCGGCTTGATCCGAGTCGCCGTGACCCGATCGACGCGGGAAGCACCGGCTTCAGCCAGAACGGCATCTCGGTGCAGGCGGACGTGGCCACCAATACGCTGCTGATCTCGGCGCCGGAGCCGGTGTACCGCAACCTGCGGCGGGTGATCGACCAGCTCGACCAGCGCCGTGCACAGGTGCTGGTCGAGAGCCTGATCGTGGAGGTCAACCAGACCGACGCGGCTGAGCTGGGTGTGCAGTGGATGCTGGGCAATGGACGCACCTTTGGTGGCACCCACTTCGGTGGTGCCACCGGCGGCAGCGGGCTCAATACCGGCGCGCGTACCACGCTGGACGTGCTGCCCAAGGATGGCCTGAAGATCGGCGTGATCGACGGCACCATCAACCTGCCCGGTGTCGGCCAGATCCTCAACATGAAAGCGCTGGCCAACGCGCTGCAGAGCAAGGGCGGCGCCAACATCCTGTCCACGCCGAACCTGATGACGCTGGATAACGAGGCAGCCAGCATCATGGTCGGCCAGACCGTGCCGTTCGTCAGCGGCCGCTACGTCACCGACGGCGGTGGTGGCAGCAACAACCCGTTCCAGACCATCGTGCGCGAGGACGTGGGCCTGAAGCTGCGAGTGCGCCCGCAGATTTCCGAGGGCGGCACGGTGAAGCTGGACATCTACCAGGAAGTCAGCAGCATCGACGCGCAGAGTGCCAACAGTGCCGCCGGCATCATCACCAACAAGCGTGCGTTGGATACCAGCGTGCTGCTGGACGATGGCCAGATCATGGTGCTCGGTGGCCTGCTGGAGGACAACGTCAGCCATGGCCGTGATGCGGTGCCGGGCCTGGGCAGGATCCCGGTGCTGGGGGCGCTGTTCCGCAGTGATACGCGCAAGCGTTCCAAGACCAACCTGATGGTGTTCCTGCGCCCGCACGTGGTGCGCGACCCCGCCGCCGGCCAGCGTCTGACCCGCGACCGCTACGACTACATGCGCAACGCGCAGGCCAGCGCGCAGCCGGTACAGAGCTGGGCCTTGCCGGCGCTGTCCGCACCGCAGCTGCCGCCGCAGGACCTGTCTGTGCTCGGGCAGGGCAATGCGCGCGATGGCCAGGGCCAGCCGTTGCAGAACACCAGCCTGGCAGCGCTGTATCCGGCCGGTGAGGGCGATGCCCAGCTGGTGCAGTTCGCACAGGGACTGGACCCGGCGCGTGCCAGCCAGGGCGTGGCGCAGGTGCGTGCACTGGGCCTGCAGGCCTATGCCGAAGCGACGCCGGGCGAGAGTGGGCAACGCCTGCGCGTGCGATTGCCGCGCGATCCGGCGACGCTGGACCCGGCACTGCAGCAGCTGCGCGGGCTGGGCTACACGCCGGAACTGGTGATCGGGCCGTGAGCGCTGCCGCGCCGCTGCCTTACGCCTGGGTGCGCAGCCATGGGGTGATGCTGTCCGAGGCGGGCGGCGAGCCGGTGTTGCTGGGCACCGCCGAAACCGCGGCGTGGGCCGTGGCCGAGCTGCGCCGCCGTCATGGCCCGCTGCCGTTCCAGGCGCTGGATGCGGCGACCTGGCAGCAGCGGTTGGGTGAGCAGTACCGCGACGGCGGTGATGCCGCTGCCGTGGTCGGTGCCGCCGAAAGCGAAGTCGATCTGGACCGGCTGATGCAGGACATGCCGGAGGTCACCGATCTGCTGGATGCACAGGACGATGCACCGGTGATCCGCATGATCAATGCACTGCTGGCACAGGCTGCACGCGATGGCGCCAGCGACCTGCACATCGAACCGTTCGAGACCCATTCGGTGGTGCGCTACCGGGTGGACGGCACGCTGCGCGACATGGTGCAGCCACGGCGCGCACTGCACGCGGCGCTGGTATCGCGCATCAAGATCATGGCGCACCTGAACATTGCCGAGAAGCGCCTGCCGCAGGACGGACGCATCGCGATCCGCGTCGGCGGGAGGCCGCTGGATATCCGAGTCTCCACGGTGCCGACCGGGCATGGCGAGCGTGCTGTGCTGCGCCTGCTGGAAAAGGATGCCGGTCGCCTGCAGCTGCAGCGCCTGGGCATGGCCGATGACACACTGGCCACGTTCACCGGATTGATCCGGCAGCCGCACGGCATCGTGCTGGTCACCGGGCCGACCGGCAGCGGCAAGACCACCTCGCTGTATGCCGCGCTGGGCCAGCTCGACAGCAGCACCAGCAACATCCTCACCGTGGAAGACCCGGTGGAGTACGACTTCGCCGGCATCGGCCAGATCCAGGTCAACGCGCGCATCGGCATGAGCTTTGGTACCGCGCTGCGCGCGATCCTGCGCCAGGACCCGGACACCATCATGATCGGCGAGATCCGCGACCTGGAAACCGCACAGATCGCCGTGCAGTCGTCACTGACCGGGCATGGCGTGCTGGCCTCGCTGCACACCAACGACGCGATCTCGGCGGTGACCCGCCTGGCCGACATGGGTGTGGAGCCCTTCCTGCTGGCGTCCTCGTTGCGCGGCGTGCTGGCGCAGCGGCTGGTGCGGCGGCTGTGCACGCAGTGCCGGCGTGCCGAGGTGGATGGCGAGGGCCGTACCGTATGGCGCGCGGTGGGCTGCGTGGCCTGCGCCAACAGCGGCTATCGCGGACGCACCGGCATCCATGAGCTGTTCGTGGTCGACGACCGGGTACGTGCGTTGATCCATGAAGGGCAGGGTGAGCCCGCGCTGCGCGAGGCCGCACGGCGCGCCGGCATGCGGACGTTGCGGCAGGATGGCCAGCGTTGGATCGACAGCGGGATGACCACGCTGGAAGAGATCCTGCGCGTCACCGGCGACGATTGAGGCCTGCATGGCACTGTTCGACTACCAGGCTGCCAACGCGCAGGGCCGCATCGAGAAAGGCCAGCTGGACGCCGACAGCCCGCGCGGTGCGCGCCAGCTGCTGCGCGGGCGCGGGCTGACCCCTGTGCAGGTGAGTGCGGCGCGCAGTGCCGGCAGTGGCTGGGGCGCACGCCGGCTGTCTGCCAGCGAGTTGGCCTGGGCCACCCGCCAGCTGGCCAGCCTGCTGGCGGCCAGCCTGCCGTTGGAAGGCGCATTGAGTGCGGTGATCGAGCAGGCCGAGCGCCCGCACGTGGCCCAGGCACTCACCGCGGTACGCGCCGACGTGCGTGCCGGCCAGCGACTGACCGTGGCGCTGGCAGCACGGCCACGCGATTTTCCACCGATCTATCGGGCGCTGGTGGGTGCAGGTGAAGACTCCGGCGATCTGGCACGGGTGATGGAGCGCCTGGCCGACTACATCGAAGAACGCAATGCGCTGCAGGCCAAGGTGCTGACCGCCTTCATCTATCCAGCGGCGATCAGCCTGGTATCGGTGGCGATCGTGATCTTCCTGCTCAGCTACGTGGTGCCGCAGGTCGTGACCGCGTTCGTGCAGGCGCGGCAGACGTTGCCGATGCTCACGCAGGTGATGCTGGCCGCCAGCGCGTTCGTGCGCAGCTGGGGCATGTGGATGGGTCTCGGCATCGCTGCGCTGGTTGTGGCCTGGCGGTTGGCCCTGCGCAGGCCCGAGCTGCGCCTGCGCTGGGACGCGATGCTGCTGCGGGTACCGATGGTCGGGCGTTTCGTGCTGGGTGTGAACAGTGCGCGCTTCGCCTCGACACTGGCGATCCTGCTGGATGCGGGCGTGCCGCTGTTGCGCGCACTGGAGGCCGCGCGGCAGACCCTGGGCAATGCGTTGCTGGCGCGCTGTGCAGATGATGTGTCCGCGCGCGTGCGCGAAGGTGCCGCGCTTGGCTCTGCGCTGAAGGTGCAGAAGGTGTATCCGCCGATCCTGGTGCATCTGGTGGCCAGTGGCGAGAAGACCGGTTCGCTGGCGCCGCTGCTGGATCGCGCCGCGCAGACCATCTCGCGCGAGCTCGAGCGTCGCGCGATGGCACTCACTGCATTGCTGGAGCCGACCATGATCCTGGTGATGGGCGGCGTGGTGCTGACGATCGTGCTGGCAGTGCTGATGCCGATCATGGAAATGAATCAGCTGGTGCAGTAGATCCACGCCATGCGTGGATGGATCAACCGACGCGCACCCTGGGCGGCGCATCCACGCATGGCGTGGATCTACTGAGACCTGGATTTCTCCACACAATCCTCCACACCTTTTTTCGATCTTCCACAGGTTTCTTAAGCGGCCTGTCATCGGCACGGACCAGCATGGACACGTCGCCGCAGAGTGGGCTGGGAGGCCCTCGGCGGCAGCAGGCGTGTAGTGACCGTTCCTCCCTTGGTGTTTCCCTTCGCAGTAAACCCTTCAGGAGAAGATCATGAACAAGTACAAGACCCTGGCCGCGCTGGTTGCTACCGCGCTGCTCGCCACCGCCGGTGCCGCTTCGGCCCAGCAGTCCCTCGTCAACGGCGGCGGCGCTTCGCTGCCGTCCGACCTGTACAAGGGCTCGACCGACAGCATCCTGCCGTCGAACTTCAGCTATGCCGTGACCGGTTCGGGCAAGGGCAAGCAGGCCTTCCTGGAAAACAAGATCGCGATCTTCATCCCGACCGGCACGGGCAACGTGCATTTCGCCGGCAGCGACTCGGTGCTGAGCCAGGCCGAGATCGACACCTACAACACCACCTACAACAGCGCGAGCTCGACCACCAAGTTCGGCCCGCTGCTGCAGCTGCCGTCGGTCGCCACCTCGGTCACCATTCCCTTCAACAAGGTTGACCCGGCCGGCTCCTCCGTCGACCTGACCGTGGCCCAGGCCTGCGGTATCTTCTCGGGCAAGATCACCAACTGGTCGAGCATCGGCACCGGCCGCAGCGGCCCGATCAAGGTCTTCTACCGCAGCGAGAGCAGCGGCACCAGCGAGCTGCTGACCCGCTTCCTGACCAGCGCCTGCCAGCCGGCCGACGTCTCGGGCACCACCCTGAAGCTGACCGGCGGCGTCCCGGCGTTCTCGGTGCAGTCGACCTTCGCCAACCTGTTCAGCACCATTCCGTCCAACTTCGAAGCCGCGCCGACCGCTCCGAACACCAACGCTGGCACCCTGCTGTTCAACGCCGTGAACGCGAATGACGGCGCCATCGGCTATGTCGGCCCGGACGTGATCCCGAACCTGAAGGACGCGACCAAGGTTGCCAAGCTGAAGGGCTACTCGCCGGATGAAGTGAGCGTTGCTGCCACCCTGAACACCATTGCTCCGCCGTCGTCTGCTGCCGACATCGCAAACCCGGCGAAGTGGGTCCCGGTGTTCACCAACCCGTCGGCCGGCTACCCGATCGCCGGCTACACCAACCTGGTGTTCGGCCAGTGCTACCGCACCGCTCTGCCGCGCACTGCCGTGCGCAACTTCCTGGAAGCGCATTACAACCTCGGCGCCACTGGCACCAACGATGCCGCCGTGCGCGCGCACGGCTTCATCCCGCTGACCCAGGTGTGGCGTGAAGCGATTGCCAACAACCTGATCGCGGCTTCGGCTCCGAACGGCCTGAGCAACGCCAACACCTGCACCACCGGCGTCGGCCGCTGATCCAGCGGTTGCACTGAAATGGGCGCCGGCCGAGAGGTCGGCGCCTTTCCATTTTATCGGAGGGCGAGTTCCGTCTTGAGGACTGCGATTGTGCACCTTGAAGGCGGGTCGCTCACGTCCCTGGCACGAATTTCCAGAGATCAAACATGCAGACTCAGCGAAAGCTTGCACTTCTTGCCGGTATCGTATTGCTGGCAGCAGCGGGCGTGGCTTCGGCGCAGAAGACGGTGGTCAATGGTGCCGCTGCGCCCCTGCCGGCAGATGTATACAGGAATGGCAGCGAAGGAATACTGCCGTCCTACATGAGCTATGTCATCGTGGATTCCGCAGTTGGAAAGCGGGCATTCCTCGAGAACGACTTTGGCCTCCTTGTCGCTGGTGAAGGCGGCAATGTCGACTTTGCTGTCAGCGAGCAGGCCTTGAGCCAGACTGAGCTGGACCAGTACAACGCTCGCTTCAACTCCGGCACCTCTGCAGTGGTGCATGGCCCATTGATGCAGCTGCCCTCGATGCTGGCGCCGATCGCACTTCCGTTCAATCAGGCTGCCGCCGATGGGTCCATTCTTGATCTGACGACGTCGGTGCTGTGTGGCATCTTCTCGGGCAAGATTACCGACTGGGGCTCTACTGGTAGTGGCCGCCGGGGCCCGATCAGAGTGGTCTACCGACTGGAAAGCAGTGGTGCGACGGAGCTTCTCACGCGCCACCTGACCTCTGTCTGCCAGCCCGCAGATGTTGCTGGAACGTCTCTCAGGTTGATCAATGGATACCCTGGATTCTCGGCGCAGTCCAAGCTTGCCGGGGCATTCGTCGATGGCAGGGTGCCCACGAATTTCATAGCTTCTTCCGGCGCTGGAGACAGGAATGCCTACAACACAGTGTTCGCGCAGAGCGGTCGTATTGGCTACAGCGGACCTGCGCAGATACCGGATCTGAACGATGCGACAAAGGTGGCGAAGGTGAAGGGGTTCTCGCCGGGAGAGATCAGCGTTCCGGCGACGATGAACCAGATCGCTCCGCCAAGCTCGTCTGCCGACATCTGGAATCCGGCCAAATGGGCGCCGCAGTTCACCTATCCACAATCAGGGTATCCGATCGTCGGATTCACTTACCTGCTGATTCCGCAATGCCATCGCAAGGCCCTGGTCAAGAACGGTGTCCGCGCATTCCTGGAGAAACATTACAACCTGGGGAATGCGGGCACTCACGATGCAGCCATTCGCGCGCTCGGATTTGTTCCGTTGACGCCTACGTGGCGGGAGGCCGTTGCCTTCCATTTTGTTTCTTCCTCATCCCAGACAGGATTGGGCAACGTGAATACCTGCGCAGGCATTGGTCGCTGATTCCGCGGATTCGCTGAACTGGGTCCTGGCCCTCGGGCCGGGACCTTTGCTGTCCACGCGCTTGAGCCAGGTGAAGGCGGTGTCGTTTTCCCGCCTTGATGGCCGTCTACCTGATAGTGCCCCTCAACGCAGACGGGCAATCGAATCCTTCTTCTGCCGCAGGCCGTCGTCGGCCGCAAGAGGTCCCGATGTCGCACACGCTCAAGACCGCCCCGACCACGCTGCTGCGCAACCATCCAATGGCCTGGGCCATTGCGCTGGCGCTTGGCGCGGCGCCATGGGTCCCTGCCCAGGCCCAGCAGGCCTTCAGCCCGGGCTGGTTCGCCGATCGCGGCGCGGCCCAGGGCGCAGCGGCGCAGAGTGGGCGCATGCCCAACGGGGTGCCGATCCAGTTCCAGTTGCCGGCGCAGCAGCAGGACGCCGCACGCCAGAAGCTGCAGCAGTCCATTGACAATCTTGGTACCGCGGCGCAGGCCATCGCATTGCAGCAACGGTTGCAGGAACAGGCCCGGCTGGCGCGACGCGATGCGGGCTTCGTGGTCGCCGATGGCCTGGGCAAGGACGGCCTGAACGTCGATGAGAACCCGCTGACCCGTGGCTGGTTGAATGCACGCGAGGCGATCCAGTCCCAGGGCAGCGATGGGCGGATTCAGGTCAGCATCGAGCAAACTGCCGACAAGGCGATCCTGAACTGGGAGACCTTCAACATCGGTGGCAACACCACGCTGAGCTTCCAACAGAACCCGGATTGGGCGGTGCTCAACCGGGTCAACGATCCCAACGCCCGGCCCAGCCAGATCCTTGGCCAGCTGAAGGCCAATGGCACGGTGTTCGTGGCCAACCGCAACGGCGTGGTGTTCGGCAACAACAGCCAGGTCAACGTCCGTAACCTTGTCGCCGCGGCGGCACGGATCAGTGATGGGCAGTTCCGCGACAACGGCCTGTTCAGTGCCGACAGCAATACCGCCGCGCTCAGCGAGGCCTTCGGCAAGGTGATGGTCGAGCAGGGGGCGCGTATCGTTACGCATGCACCCGGAACGGCCACCCGCGGTGGCGGCTACGTGCTGCTGGCAGGCAGCAGCGTGGAAAATGCAGGACAGATCGAGACCCGCAAGGGCCAGACGCAGCTGGCCGCGGGCGACAGTTTCGTGATCCGTCGCGGCGTCGGCACCGCGCAGAACACTGCGTCGACTACGGCCGGCAACGAGATCGCGCCGCGCTTCGTGCAGGGCAGCACCGCCGGTGACGTGCGCAACAGCGGCCTGATCCAGGCCCGCGAGGGCGACATCACCCTGGCCGGTCGTACGGTCGAGCAGGCCGGCGTTGCCGTCGCCACCACCACGCTGGCCCAGCGCGGCACCATCCATCTGCTCAACGCGATCAGTGATCGCCAGGGCCAGGTGATCCTGGGATCGGGTGCGACCACGGCAGTGCTGATCGAGGACGACGGCAAGAGCGCCGTGCTGGACACCCAGCGCGATGCATTGATCAAGGCGTCGGCGGAGCAGGATGCCCTGCGCGCGGCAAGCAGCACAGGCACGTTCGACAACCTATCGCGGCTGCAGGACCGCCGCGACCAGTCGCGCGTGGAGATCGTCTCAGGTGGCGACATCAACTTCAAGGATGGCTCGTTGACCCTCGCGACTGGCGGCCAGGTGGTCGGCGACGCGGCGCGCCGCAGCTACGTGGGCAACGCGGCGCAGGTCGATGTCTCCGGCGCGGTCGGTGTGCGTGTGGCGATGGAAAGCAACAACGTACAAGTGAAGGTGCAGGGCAACGAGCTGCGCGATTCGCCCGACAACCGCGACAGCGGCACGCTGATCAGCAGCGAGGTCTGGATCGATCGTCGCGAACTGCAGCGCGTGGCCGCCGGTACCGGTGGCCATGCCGCCGAGCGCTGGTATGCCGGTGGTGGCCTGCTTGAGGTGGGCGGCTATCTGGACAACCAGCGCCATTCGATTGGCGAATGGGCTGCACAGGGCGGCACCGTGCAGCTGTCCGGAACCGAGGTGGTGACCCACGGTGGCTCCAGGATCAACCTGGCCGGTGGTAGCCTGGACGTCCAGTCCGGCGTGATCAAGCAGAGCTGGCTGCGCGGCACCGATGGGCAGCTGTACCGACTGGATGACGCGCCTGCGGAGATGCTGTACGCCGGCCTGTACAAGGGATTCGAGGTTGATCACCAGCGCTGGGGCGTCAGTGAGGCCTTCCGCAATCCGTTGGTGGCGCCGGGCGAACGGGTTGACAATGGCTATACGGTTGGGCGTGACGCCGGCCGGCTGGTGATTTCTGCGCCGACTGCGGTGCTGCAGGGCGATATCGGTACCCAGGTGTTCCAGGGCGCACAGCAGGCCAAGGCGCCTGACCAGGGCGGCGATGGCTACGCGCAGGCACAGACGGCGGTGGCGCGCAACGCACAGCTGTGGCTGGGCCGCTATGACAGCGCAGGACGCAATGCGGTCTTCGATACCCAGGTGCGGATCGGGGAGGGAGCGCAGCCGGTGGCCGACTGGACCCTGCATGCGCCCATATCGGCACAGCAACGCAACACCCTATGGCTGGACGCGGGCCGTCTGAGTGAGCAGCAATGGGGGCGCCTGGACCTGGCTACTGCGGGCAGCATCGCCCTCGACGGCAAGCTGCGCCTGCAGGATGGCGGGCAGCTGGTGCTGACCGCCAGTGACATCCGCCTTGGCGGTGATATCGGCATTGCCGGTGGTCGGCTGCAGGCCGGCAATCTGCTGGTCGTGACGGATGGCCCGGTGGTTCCGCTGCTGCAGGCCGGGCGTGGACGGGTGGAGATCGCCGATGGCGCGCGCATCGACCTTGCCGGCCGCTGGAGCAATCTGCTGCTGGACCCCAGCGCGGCACAGGGCCAGGCATGGAGCAATGGCGGCAGCCTGCAGTTGGAGAACAGCCACGACGTGAAAGTAGGCCGTGGCAGCGAGCTGAGCGTTGACGCGGGCGGCCGCGTCGACAGCGCGGGCAAGGCACGCATCGGCAAGGGCGGCAGCGTCAGTCTGCTGGCCAACAATGTTGACACGGGGAAGGGAAGTGCTGGGCGCCTGACCTTGGCCGGCGACGCACGCATCAGCGCGCTGGGCCAGGGCAGTGGCAGCCTGTCGCTGGGCGATGGCGGACACATCCGAATCGGCGGCGAAACCGGTGCGGACGACGTGCTGGTACTGCGTGGCGAACTGTTCGGCAGCGGCTTCAGCCAGTATGACATCAACGCCCAGCAGGGCCTGGAAGTGGCTGACGGCGCACGGCTCGATGTGGTCATGCCGGGCTTGCGCCTGGCCAGCGACGCGCAGAAGGCGGGCACCCGCGAAGACGCGCTGCAGACATGGCTGGCACCGCTGTACAGTGCCGACCCGGTGAGCGGGCGCATCAACCAGCGTGCGGGTGCCGGCCTGGTCCTGCGCTCGCAGTTCGGCAATCGCGGCGGTGACCTGCGCATCGGCAAGGGTGCCAATGTGCAGGTCGATCCGGCGCAGTCCATCGAACTTCGCGGCGGCGGCAACATTACCGTGGAAGGGCGCCTGCACGCTGCCGGCGGGCGGATCCGGCTGGATGACGTGCGCCTACCCATTGATCCGTTCGACAGCCAGCCCAACAGCCGCACCTACCGCATTGCCGACGGCGCCGAGCTGGATGTCAGTGGCGACGCATTCAGCGTGGAGGATTCGGCGCGGCGGCTGCGCGGGCTGGTTCGCAAGGGCGGCAGCATCGAGATCGGAGGCGCGCTGGATTGGGAAGGTGCCGGTCAGGTCAGTGATCGCCCGGTGGATGCCTTCATCGTGGTCGAGGGGGGCGCGCAGCTGCGCGCCGATGGCAGTACCAAGGCATTGCACATCGATGGCCAAGGCCTGCAGCAGGTGGACAGCGATGGTGGCGAAATCGTGCTGCGCTCCGCCAATGCACTTTACTTGCACGGCGGAATGCATGCCGCGGCCGGCGGTGTCGGCGCGCATGGCGGTACCCTTGGCATTGCGTTCATAGGTGGCAACTACGCGAAGGGGGCCAGCAAGGATGTCCAGGTACCCCGGTTCCTCAACATCAGCCAGAAGCGCGATGTGGCATTCGCGTCGATCAAGCCGAAGTACGGCGAGGCACGGTTGTCGGTGGAGCAGATCCGCGACGGGGGGTTCGATAACCTGTCATTGATCGCTGCGGTCCGCAGTGAAGGAGATATCGATCTGCGGATGGCGCAGAGCCTGCGCCTGTCGGGCTCGATCGGCCTGCTGCCGGGGGCGGCGGCGGGCAGCACCATCGCATTGCACGCGCCTTATCTGAAGCTGGCCAATCCGCCCTTGTCGGCGATCAGTGGCAACGAGCCCGAGGTCAGTGGTGAAGCGCCGTTGGCGACGGGGCGGCAGCATCGGTTGCAGGCTGACGCGCGATTGATCGATATCCGCGACCGTGTGGCGCTGGACGGGTTTGACGATGTTTCCCTGCGCAGCAGCGGCGACGTCCGCTTCCTCAAGGGGGCCACCAGCGCCGGTGCACTGGATGCCGACCTGCTGGCTGCGCAACGCCTGGAAATCACCGCCGCACAGCTGTATCCCGTCGCCGGCGCGTCCGCCCGGATCGGGGTCGGTTTCGATCCGGGCAGGTACTCCAGAGATATGATCTGGAAGAACCCGGCCGGCGTGCTGCGCATCAACGGCCTTGCTGGGGCCGCGCCGGCCGCCCCGCTGTCGGCGATGGGCAACCTGATGCTGGCCGCTGCGACTGTCGAGCAGGGCGGTGTGGTTCGCGCGCCGATGGGCAGCATTACCCTGGGCGGAACCGACGGCAACCTGCAGGTCGCCTCGAAGGTCTCGTTCCTGCCAGGCAGCCTGACCTCGACCAGTGGTGCGGGGCTCAGCCTGCCCTACGGCGGCACGGTGGATGGCATCCAGTGGCGTCTTGACGGCACAGCGGTTGTGCCACGCAATGTGGGCGGTGGCGGGTTGCCGGTCGGCATCGGCGTCGTCAGCAGCCAGACCGACGTGGCACGCGGTGCGGTGCTGGACATGAATGGCGGGGGAGAGCTGACCGGAGCCGCGTTCGTCAGTGGCCGTGGCGGCTCGGTAGACATCCTGCGCCACGTCCTGGCCGAGGCCAATCCGCGCTACGGTTTCAGCCAGGCCGGCAGCGAGGTCTACGCGATACTGCCGGGCTACACCGGTAGCATTGCGCCGCAGGGCCTGTCCGACGGTGCCGCCGACCCAGGCGTGGGCCAGCAGATTGTCGTGCCCAGCGGCGTGCCGGGCCTGGCCGCCGGCACCTACACGCTCTTGCCCGCCAGTTTCGCACTGCAACCCGGCGCGTTCCGGGTCGAGGTGGGGACGAGCTCCACGACCGGTTCGGCTACGCCGCTGCCCACCGGGACGGGCTCCTGGCGCGTGGCAGGTCACCGCAGCGACGGTCTGGTCGAGACGGTCTCGCCGCTGCTGACCGACCTGCTGCTGACCCCGGCCGCGACCGTGCGCCGTCATTCCGGATACAACGAAACCAGCTATAACGCATTCTCCGCCGCCAGCGCGCAGCGCCTCGGCCTGCCGCGCGGCTGGCAGACGGTCGACGCGGGCATGCTGCGCTTCGAATTGGGCGACGGTGCCGGTCGCCAGGGCACGCCCGCGCTGCGCGTCGAGGGCGAGGCGCGCTTCCAGGCGGCCAGCGGCAGTGCCGGGACGGGGGGCAGCGTGGAGGTGACGCGTGTCAATTCGGTCGGCACGCTTGAGATCATCGCTGCAGGCGGCAAGACGGATACCCGCCGTGATGGGTCGACCATTGAAGCCGACGCACTCAATGCCTTGCAGCCCTCGCGCCTGGTCGTCAACGCGCGGGTACGTTCGACGGCGCCGTCCTTCATCAATGTCAGTGGTGTCGGCGGGGACGTGGTGGTCCGCAGTAGCGCCGTCCTGCGTGCACCGGAGGTGCTGGTCGGGGCGGTGTCCGGTGGCAGCGGCATCGTCGTCGAAGCGGGGGCGGCCATCGACACACTCGGCCTTGGCACCGCCGGGCTGCCTTCCAGCCTCGGCTACGTCTACCAGGTGGGCGGAGGGCTGCTTGCGGTGTCCAATGATCGGCCCGAGATGCTGGCGCACCCGGCAGGTACCGACGGTGCGGCCGTCAACATCGATATCGGTGGGTGCAGCCTGCAAGCGACCTGCACCGGTCAGGCACGGCTGGTGTCCGAGGGCAGCATCAATGTCTCCACCAATGGCCAGCTGCAGCTGCACGAGGGTGCCACGTATGGCACGCGCGAGTTGGCGCTGGGTGTGGGCAACATCAACCTGGGCTCCGCCGAAGCCATTGCGCGGGCAGCAGCGGTGGCTGCGCTGCCGCCGGGCATGACGTTGAACCAGCAGGTGCTGGGCGACCTGCTGCGCGGCAATACCGCCACGGGCGCACCGGCACTGGATACGCTGCGCCTGAATGCCAGCGAGGCGATCAATGTGTTCGGCAGTGTGGATCTGGATACCCGCGATGCGGCAACCGGAAAGCCTGCCCTGCGCAACCTGGTGCTGGGCACGCCCGCGATCCACGGTTATGGCGACAGCAGTGACCGGGCACGCATCTTTGCCGCGGACCTGACCTGGGCCGGCCAGCTGGGCAGCGCGTCCGCACTCGGCAGCACCCAGACGCCGCCGGCCGCACCGGGCATTGCCGCTCGACTGGGTAGTGGGCAGCTGGACATCATCACCGATACCCTGCGTCTGGCGCCTTCGCCGCGTTCGCAGCCGTTGCCGGAAGTGGTGGCCGGGCGCCAGGTGCTGGGTTTCGCCGGCGTCAACCTGCAGGCGGCGCGTGAACTGGTGTTTGCCGGCAATGGTGCGCTGGATGTCTACCAGCGACAGGGCGACTACATCGCCGGCAAGGGCTGGACGTTCAGTGGCGGCAATCTCGACATCCAGGCTCCGTTGATCACTGCTGAGGCCGGCGCGAAGCTTTCGGTGAAGGCTGGAGGTACGCTCACTGCGCACGGTGCGGGGGCGGGCAGGGTAGCCGACGCGCTGGGTGCCGAACTGGACCTGCGTGCCAGTGATATCGTGCTCGATACGCGTTTCGCTCTGGCTTCCGGCAGGTTGACCGCCAACGCAGATCATTCCGTACGTCTGGGCAGCAAGGCCGAGCTGGACCTGTCCGGACGCAAGGTCAGCCTGTTCGACGTCGACAACTACAGCTGGGGTGGAGATCTCGAGCTGACCGCTGCCGATGGCAGCGTGCTGGCGGATGCCGCATCGCGGATCGATGTTTCGGCGCGCAACAATCGGGCCGGGCGACTGACCGTCACCGCACTCGGTGCCAGCGACGGTCGCGTCGACCTGGCTGGGCAGATCCTCGGCCAGGCCAGCGGTCGCCACGACGTCAGTGGCAGCGTGGTGCCGTATGACGGCGGTGAACTGCTGGTGCGCGCGCAGCAGCTGCAGGATTTCAGTGGCCTGAACCAACGCCTGACCCGCGATGGCGTGACTGGCGCGCGCAGCTTCCAGATCAAGCAGGGCGACCTGGTGATCGGTGATGAAGTGAAGGCGCGCAAGGTTGACATCAGCGTGGATGGCGGCGCGCTTCGGGTAAACGGCCGCATCGACGCCAGTGGTGAGCAGGTGGGCATCATCCGCCTTGCTGCGCGGGACGACCTGCAGGTGGATGGCACCCTGGATGCGCACGGCACCGCGCTGCGCGTGGACAGCTACGGCAGCATCATCGACAGTCCGAACCGCGCCATCGTCGAACTGGAGAGTCGCAGCGGAACGCTGGCATTGGGTCGCGCCGCCAGGATCGATCTGCGCAGCGGCACCGATGTGGTGGTTGGCAACGGTGCGGGTCAGAACGATGGCCGTGCGCGCGGCACGCTGGCCCTGAACATGCCGCGCGCTGGAGGCCGAGATGCATCCATCCGCAGCGAAGCCGGCCTGCAGGTGCTGGGTGCTCGCGACATCTTCGCCATGGGCGTGCGCCGCTATGAGGACGCGCCGCTGGCGACGACCCCGGATGTGAACGGCCATCATTCGCAGATGGTGACGCAGGCGTGGCTGGACAGCGTCGTCGACCCGGACAGCACGGCCTGGATGAATGCCGCGCTTGGCAACGCCGACCTGTCCGCACGCCTGGCGGCCTTGGGGAGCGTACGACTGCGGCCGGGCGTGGAAATCGTCGGCGTGCCCTCGGCGGCCAACCCCGACGGCGATCTGACCGTCAGTGGCGATCTGGACCTGTCCGGCTATCGCTATGGCCCGCAGGCCAATCGCGCCGATCCAGCACGTCGTGGCTTCGGAGAGGCCGGAGCGCTGCGCCTGCGTGCCGCGGGTGATCTGCATGTCTATGGCAGCATCAACGATGGCTTTGCGCCACCACCGGTCAGTCCAGACGACGCCGGCTGGCAGTTGTTCGAGGGCAGCGATGCCACCGTGGGCGTCACGCCGTTCGGCGCTGACATCGTGGTGCCCGGTGATGGCGTGGTGCTGGAGGTCGGCTCACGATTCCCGGCTTCGTCGGTGCTGAACTACGCCATCAAGGTGCAGGGCACGCAGCTTCCGGCAGGCACGACACTGCCGGTGGAAATGACACTGACCCAGGCTCTGCAGCTGCCTGCTGGCACGGTGTTGTCCGCGGCAATCACCCTGAACGATGGCCAGGTCCACGCGGCCGGAACCGTGCTTGCGCAGGCCCTGACAGTACCAATGGGCGCGCGCCTGGCCGCCGGCTTCCAGCTGCGAAGCGCTGCAGACGTCGCAGCGCACACCTGGCCGGCCGGGGTGCCGTTGCCGACGGAGCTGCGGCTGGCGGCGAGTACGCCGTTGCCGCGTGGCGCACTGATTCCGTCGATGACCCTGGTCAAGCTTCCGGGTGGCGTGCCGGTGAAGCTGCGCCCCTCGGACAGCGATGGACGGCAAGGGCGCAACTGGGCGCTGGCACAGATGCTCCCCGAGGGCACCACGTCATGGGATCTCTCGTTGGTGGCCGGTGCAGATACCGAGTCCTCCGATCCTCGCCTGCGCAGATTCGGTGCCAGTGGTGATCTGATGCTGTCCGACACGCATTACGGTGTGATCCGCGATGCGCTGAAGCAGAACAAGTTCGTGCGCGAACGGCTGGTGACGGCGGAGGGCGCGCTGCGCGAGAACGTGGACACCAGTTGGATCGGCAAGACCGCCAAGGCGCTTGCCGAGCACCTGGGCAAGAGCGAGGATGCGCTGTGCGCCGCGGGCGGAAGCTGCATGAACGCGCCCTATCTGTTCACCAAGCTGGGAGCCGAGGAGTTGGCGGGCGATCCTGACCTGGAAGGCACCTCGGTCAAGGACTTTGGTGACCTGCCTTGGGTGGGCATGAGCGAGGAGGCGATCTGCAATCCGCCCGAGGCGGGCTATTGCGTGATGCCGGGCGAGATGCGCGAGATCACCACGATGGGGCCACCGCGGCATGGAACGCCGATGTGGAGCGTCCTGCGCACCGGCACCGGTGATCTGCAGCTGTCGGCTG
Organism: Stenotrophomonas maltophilia; assembly: GCF_003970865.1. GTDB lineage: Bacteria > Pseudomonadota > Gammaproteobacteria > Xanthomonadales > Xanthomonadaceae > Stenotrophomonas > Stenotrophomonas maltophilia_AR. The sequence continues at coordinate 24,513 of NZ_RXLZ01000051.1, forward strand.
CCAGGGACGTGCAGATGCGTTCGGTGTTCGGCGTGTACACGGCCGGTACCCCCACGTCGCTTGGCAATGGTCACGATGCCCGCTTCCAGTCAGGTCGCAGTCCGCTCGGTGACCGCGATTCGCTGCTGGGCCTGCTGCAGTCGACCGGTGACTATGATGCCGCGCTTGCGGCTTACCAGGCGTGGTATCCGGACCATGGCGGAAACCTGAGTGTGATTGCGGGTCGTGATGTCACCGGAGCAACCTGGGGCAGTCGTTCCGCTACAGGCGGATCCGACAACGGTGTCGCTGGCACCTTCAGCAGCGCGACCGGTGGCTGGCTGTGGCGGCAGGGCACCGGAACAACCACGGGTGTCGAGCCGGTAGCCACCAGTTGGTGGATCAACTTCGGCACCTACGCCGCGTTCAATCCCACTGACATCCGGGACAATCCGAAGATGGTTGGTTTCACCGGCCTCGGCACCTTGGGTGGTGGCAATCTTGAGGTCGAGGCAGGCCGTCATGGCGGCGTGACAGCCGCCAAGGGTGAAGCACTCGGCGTTCTCGGCGGCACCCTCTACTCGACAGCGATCAATGCGGCAGTGGGCGCCACCGGTCGCGTTGATGATGGCCGCCTTGTACAGACCGGTGGTGGCGATCTGAGCCTGCGGTTCGCCGGTGCGTTGAATCCGCTGCTGGCCGCAACGTCGATGAGCCAGACCGGCAACACCCAGGCCCCACAGCTCAGCGGCACGCTGGTCAATCTGCGAGGCCACCTCGGCATTGATGCCGCACGGATTGGTGGCAGCGTTGTGCGCGCCAATGACTACCGGTCCATCAGCGCCGACCTGCGCGCGAGTGATCCGTTCCGCGCCAGTACCAGCGCTGCGATGGGGGGGCCGCTGCTGGTGCTGGGCGATGCGGTCGCGGACCTGCAGGCGCGAGGAGATGTCGTCCTTTCCAGTGCCGCGGATGGCGGTCGGGTCCGCCAGTACAATGCGTTCGAGGCCAGGGCGGACGATGGGTCGCGGTTGCTGGGCGTTACCGGATTCTCGCTGTGGACCGCTTCCACTGCGGTCAACCTGTTCTCTGCAGGCGGCGACATCGTGCCTGTTGGGCAGGCGACAACGCAGGTGGAAGCAGATGGTGGATTGGAAAGCGTCGTGGGTGGCGCCGTCTACCGCATCTATCCCTCGCGCTTGAAGGCCATTGCGGCCAACGGTGACATCAAGCTGTCACGGGCCGAGAACAAAACCGTGCTGATGACTGCTCCAGGTCCCAACAGCACGCTGCAGCTGCTGGCGGGCAACTCCATTCTGGCAGCGAGCGATGCTCCGATGATCAGCAGCTCGGGAGCGGATGTTCGACTTCCCTCACCGTTTGATCCTCTCTTCAATGGGTTCGGGGGCCACAGTCGCAACCAGCTGCTGCGCAGCAATCTGTCGCAGGACGGAACGGTGGCACCGCTTAATGTTGGGCTCAGCGACGGTTCGCCATTGTTCGCGTTCGGGCCGAACCGGCCGATGCTGAGCACGCCGCGTGCCGGCGATAGGCAGCCGAACCGCTTCTACGCCGGCAGCGGCGACATCATCGGCCTGCGTACCGGCGGCGAATGGGCCTTGGGCACCAGCGCGGGCATGATCCGAACGGTCGGCACCTGGTATGACGTGTCGGCGCCGGTTCAGCTGCGCGCAGGCATGGACATTCTCGGCAGCTCGGTCATGGCGATGAACAATGGCAGCACCGACATGACTGTGGTCCAGGCTCGCCGTGACATCGTGCACACCAACCTGACCGTGTTTGGCCCAGGAAACGTCGATGTCAGTGCAGGCCGCCAGCTCCGCCAGGAAGACAGCGGCAGCATTGTCTCGCGCGGCGGGCTGATCCAGGGCGACACGCGCCCGGGTGCGAGCATCGCGGTGACCGCCGGCAATCAGTACATCGCGTTCGACGCTGTGCGCGCCCGCTACCTGGATCCGGCCAACCTCGCCGATCCTTCGCAGTCGCTGGCATCGCAGCCCGGCAAGGCGGTGAAGATCTACGACAAGGAGCTGAAGCAGTGGCTGCAGCAGCGCTTCGGCCTTGCCGTCGACGGCGCCGAGGCCCTGGCTGTGTTCGACCGGTTGCCGAAGGAACAGCAACACATCTTCCTGCGCCAGCTCTACTACGCTGAACTGCGCGAGGGCGGCCGCGAATACAACAATCCGGATGGACCGCGATTGGGTTCCTACCTGCGTGGTCGCGAAGCCATTGCAACCCTGCTGCCGGACAAGGACGCAAACGGCAAGACGATCGATCGCAGCGGCGATATCGTGATGTACGGAGGTTCCGGCGTGCGTACCGAGGCCGGTGGCAACATCGAGCTGATGGCGCCCGGTGGGCAGATCGTGGTGGGCGTGGTCGGCGAGGCGCCGCCTGCGAGCGCGGGCCTGGTGACCCAGGGACAGGGCGATATCCGCCTGTTCAGCCAGGACAGCGTGCTGCTCGGCCTGTCGCGTGTCATGACCGCGTTCGGCGGTGACATCCTGGCCTGGACGGAGCAGGGCGACATCAATGCCGGTCGCGGCTCTCGCACCACGCTGCTGTATACGCCGCCGCGCCGGATCTATGACAACTGGGGCAATGTGTTGCTGTCGCCGCAGGCGCCGGCCAGCGGTGCCGGCTTCGCCACGCTGGCCCCGATTCCCGAAGTGCCGCCGGGCGACGTCGACCTGATCGCGCCGCTGGGCACCATCGATGCGGGCGAAGCGGGCATCCGTGTCTCGGGCAACATCAACCTCGCCGCGCTGCAGGTGCTCAACGCGGCCAACATCCAGGTGCAGGGTGAGAGCAAGGGCCTGCCGGTGCTGGCCACGGTGAACGTGAATGCGCTGGCTTCGGCCAGTGCGGCAGCGAACAGCGCCAGCCAGGCCGCACAGGATGTGATGCGCAAGAGCCAGGATGATGCACGGCGCAACCAGCCGTCGGTGATCAGCGTGCAGATCCTCGGTTTCGGCAGTGGCACCAGCAGCATTGCGCCGCCGGCACGCGGTACTACTGCCAACAGCGGCTACGACGCCAACAGCGCCTTCCAGTTCCCGCAGGCAAGTCGCGACGAGGGCACGCAGCGCCGATAGGCATTGCATGCCCCGGTAGGTGCCGACCTTGGTCGGCAAGCATCGCCCGGTGCACCGCATCGGGCTGCAGCATCGGGCCAGCCGCCAGGGAGCGGTGGCGGCCCCAGCCAGGACGGCACGGAGGGCAGGGAGCGGCTATCAGCGGTGAGGACCACCGACACAGCGCCGCCGGGTGCAGGAGAGCGCCCGGCGGCAGGAGCGACGCGCGAATGTGTCACGGTAGATACCGACCTTGGTCAGTAGATCCACGGCATGCGTCGATGGCTTGGCCAGCTTCAGTGCCGACCAACGGTCGGCACCCACCAGAGAAGGCGTGGCAGCAGGCGCCGCTCGGCAGTAGATCCACGCCATGCGTGGATGGCTGGGCCAGCTTCAGTGCCGACCAAGGTCGGCACCCACCAGAGCGGGCTTGGCAGTAGATCCACGCCATGCGTGAATGCGGTGCCACGAACGAAGCCTACAGCTCCAGCACCCGCCGGTAACTCAATGGCCCACGCCCATCGCGCAGGCCCAGCCGCAGTTCCAACCCGGTGGCCGGCAGCACCTCGCCTTCGCTCGGCAACACCGCCCAGCCTGCACCGGGCTGCCACGCCCGCACCTCGAACCGCTGTACCCCGCGCGCCACGGCAATGCCCTTCGACAGATCCGGCGCCGGCAGGGGATACCGGTCCGTAGCCGCACCACTGGCCCGCCACAGCGTGTTGCCCTGCCGCCACCAGCGCACCCGTTGCCAGCGCAGCCCGTCGCTGCCCACGCCGCGGGTGATCTCCAGCGCGAAGCTGCCATCCGGGTGCCGTTCGCTCACCAGCGACGGCGGCAGCAATCGCTGCGGACGGTCCGCCGGGCGCACCGCGCCATTCATCAGCGCATCGTCTGCGCGCATTTCGATATCACGCTGGAACTGCTGCAGCACGCGCAGTGCCGTCGTGGTCTCGGCATCGGCCTGGCGCAGGCGCTGATCGCTGTTGGTCACGCTGTCGAGCGCCCGCCAGCAGATCAGCGCCAGTACGCCCATGATGGTGATCGCGATCATCACCTCGATCAGGGTGAAACCACATACTGCGCGCTTCATTGCGCCGCCGTCCACGGCAACCGCATCCGCGCCAGCGACTGCCGTGGCGCATCTTCGGCAACCACGCTGAGTTCCAGTTGTGGCTGTCCGTCACTCCCGGTGCCGACATGCTGCAGCACCAGGAAACTGCTGCGCCCCTGCACGCAGCGTTGCCGCGCATCCTGCGGGGGCTGCCCGGCCAGGCGCAGCTCCTGCCAGCGGTCCTGCGCACACATCAGTGCCAGCCGGCGGTCGCGCAGGCGCGACTGATCATCGGTCGCCACCGCCACTGAACGCATCACCGCCGCAAGCGCAATCGAGACGATCGCCAATGCGATCAGCACTTCGATCAGGGTGAACCCACGCATGTTCTGCTTCACTGCACGACCTGCAATTGTCCGCTGCCATCATCGCGAAGACGCAGTTTGCGGCCATCCAGCGACAATCCCAGTTCCCAGGCGATACCGATCCACTCCGGGCTCAGCTCAATGGGGTTGGCGGGCTGCACCGCGATACCCGTTGCCTGCCACTTCTGCGGACGCAGCAGATCATCGCGTTCAACAGTCACCCAGCGGCTGCCTTCGCGGCGGCTGAAACGATAGCCGTTGGCGTCGGCCTGCCAACGCAGGGTGCGGCCATCGATGCGCGCCTCATCGCGCGCCACCTGCAGGCGCTGCGCCAACCGCTCGGCTTCCTGTCGCAGCTGCCGGCCCGGGTCGAGCAGGCTGCCCAGGCCCAGCCCGATTCCGGCCGTGCAGATGCCGATGATCACCAGCACCACCATCAGTTCCAGCAGGGTGAAACCACGCGGCACGCGCTGCATCGACGTTGCCTCCTGTCCGGGTCGATACCTGCCAGCGTAGGCCGGCATGATGAAACAAAAGCGTCAGCGGCAGCTGCTAGCGTGGGCAGACACGAACGTGGCGGTGGTGCGGAACATGGATGGCAGGCGCTGGGATCGCAATCGCATACTGACTCTGCTGGCCGCAACCCTGCTGCTGGCGGTGGTGGCCTATTGGGGCGTGACCCTGTCTGCGGTGGCGCCCACTGCGGCGGCCAGCGAAACGCACGCAGAGGCCCCTGCACGGCCCCTGTTCGATGCAGTGGCCAGCCTGCCGCTGGTGCGGCTGCTGTCCCCCGGTGCAGTGCAGACCGAGGTGGTGGTGCTGGGCGTGATGGCCGGTGACCATGCGCCATTGGCCCTGCTCTCGGTGGATGGGCGCCCGGCGGAAGCGTATGCGCCCGGTCAACGACTCGGACCCTGCACGGTGCTGGCCAGCATCAGTGCCAGCGCGGTGGAACTGAACCAGGCGGGGCAATCGCGCAGCCTGCCGGTGCCTGAGCTGCCGCCGGTGCCGAGCGATGGCATCGTGCCGGCCGCTCCATAGAGCCCAGCCTACGCTCGGCTTCACGTCCGCGCAGGTTCAGCGCGCCGGACGCTGCGGCACCACCGAACGCCCGAAGGCATCACCCATGCGCTGCCGCGTGCCCTCCACGTTGTACTGCATCAGCTGGTTGCCCGGCTGCCGCATCAGGCGTTCGGCTTCAGGTAGCGCTGGTGACTTCGCCGATTTCGGCGCCGGGGCCAGTTTGCGTTGCAGGCACTCCCAGGCGGGGATGCGCTCGCCGTTGACCTGTACTTCGATGCACGGCGCGGCATCGTCCTGCTTCTTCGCCTCTCCGGCCCAGGCCGATGGCAACGCCAGCAACATGGCAAGGGCGAGAGCAGGGCGAAGACCCGCCGTCAACGACTCACTCATCTTGAATCTCCTGCGAAATCCGACGCTCTGCAATGAAGACGTATGGCGAAGACAGTCTCCGCCCGCAACTGTTCCGGCGCTGTCAAAAGATGACAGTGCTGTCACAAAACTGTTGGCGGCTTTGACGCGACGTACACGTCCTGTTGGTAGACCCACGCGCCGCTCCATGGCCATTTCCTTCGATACGACGCGATGCCTTCGATGACTCCTGTTCCGTGCCGAGCCGTCCACCTTCCCTTGCGCCTGCAGCCGCTGGTGCTGGCTCTGGCCGCGATGCCGCTGCCGTTGTTCGCGCAGGAGGCAGCGCCTGCGCCCAGCGTGAACATCAATGAATACATCGTGCGCGGCAACACCGTGCTCGATCCGCGCCAGATCGAACGTGCGGTGGAGCCGTTCCTCGGCCCGGGCAAGACCCTGGCTGATGTCGAGAAGGCACGCGATGCGGTCAATGCGCTGTACCAGCAGGCCGGCTACCAGTCGGTCTACGTGGAGTTGCCCGAGCAGCAGGTCAGTGGTGGCGTGGTGCTGCTGAAGGTGCAGCAGACGCCGATCGGCCAGCTGCGGGTGGTGGGCACGAAGCATGAATCGCCGGAGCGCATCCGCGAACGCGTGCCGGCACTGGCCGAGGGCAAGGTGCCGGACTTCGACCAGGCGCAGAAGGAACTGACTGCGCTGAATGAGGGCGGGCGTCGCCAGGTGATGCCGCTGGTGCGCGAGGGCCAGGTGCCGGGCACGATGGATGTGGACCTGCAGGTTGAAGAGAAGTCGCCATGGCGTGCCAGCGCGTCACTCAACAACGACCACAGCGCCGACACCGAGAAGCTGCGCCTGAGTGCATCGCTGGCCTACGACAACCTTTGGAAGCGTGGCCACAGCGCGAACATCGGCATGTACCTGGCGCCGGAAGACACCAAACAGGCCAAGGTTTTCTCGGCCTCGTACACGATGCCGTTTGAAGGCACGCCGTGGAGCCTGGAAGCCTCCGGCTACAAGTCCGACAGCCGCGTGCTGAACGCGGGCGGGCAGGTCGGTACCGGCACTGGCACCAATGTGATCGGCAACGGTCATTCGATCGGCATCAAGCTCAACTACCGCCTGGCCGGCAGCAGCCAATGGTGGCGCCAGCTCAGCCTCGGCGTGGACTTCAAGGACACCGAGGAAGACACGCAGATGGGCAAGGAGAGCCTGAAGACGCCGCTGAAGTACGCGCCGATCACCCTGGGGTTTGTCGGTGTGCGCCAGGGCGAGCAGGATCAGTTGAGCATCAACACGCAGCTGGTGGCCGGTACCCGTCGGCTGTTCGGCTATGGTAGTGATGCCATCGGGTTCGGGCAGAAGCGCTACTGGGCAGACCCCAGTTTCGTCGCGTTCAAGGCGGACGTCGCCAACACGCACACGTTCGGCAGCGACTGGCAGTGGTATGCACGCGGCTCGTTGCAGGTGACCGATGCGCCGCTGGTGTCGGCCGAGCAGTTCGCCGCCGGTGGCATGTACACCGTGCGTGGCTATCTCTCGGCCGAGGCGATCGGTGATTACGGCGGCCTGGCCAGCCTGGAATGGCGCACCCCGGCATGGTCGCTGTGGAGTGGCACCGACCTGCGTGTCTACAGCTTTGCCGACGCGGCGTATCTGCGCCTGCGCCAGCCGCTGCCCGAGCAGCGTGACAAGTACAACCTGGCCTCGGTCGGCCTGGGCGCGCAGCTGCGCCTGGGCGAACACCTGCAACTGCGCCTGGACTACGCCTGGCCCTATGCCGATGGCCCGGTCACGCGCAAGGACGACCCGCGCCTGCATTTCAACATCAGCACCAGTTACTGATCCTTTCCTTGAACATGCGTTCTCCGGAGACCCTTCGCATGGACCGTTTGCTTTCCCGAGTGTTGTTGCTGCTGGCCGCGCTGGTTGCGCTGCCTGCTGCTGCGGCTGATGCCAATTGGTGGCAGGCCGAATGGAAGTACCGCAAGCCGATCACCGTCGACGCCGGCCCGCAGGGCGCGGGCCTGGCCGGCGACCCGGGCCGTACGCCCCTGCTGCTGCGCCTGCATACCGGCAACTTCGGTTTCGACGGCACCCAGGACGCGGGCAACGACCTGCGCTTCGTCTCGGGTGATGGCCGCACCGTGCTGGCCCACCAGATCGAACAGTTCAACCCCAAGCTGGGTCTGGCCCTGGTCTGGGTGGACGTGCCGGCGGTCAGCGCTGCGGCACCGCAGACGATCTGGATGTACTACGGCAACGAGAAGGCCCCGGCCAGCGGCAACGGCCAGCAGGTGTTCGATCCGGACTACACGCTGGTCTACCACTTCGCCGAGGCCAATGCGCCGGCACGCGACACCACCGCCTATGGCAACAACGCCGGTGCCGTGGTGCCGCCATCGGAAGGCTCGGTGATCGGCCGCGGCGTTCAGCTGGGCGCAGGCCCGCTGCCGCTGCCGGCCAGCGCATCGCTCGCACAGGAGGCGGGCGCGCCGCTCACCGTTTCGGCCTGGATCAAGCCGGGCAGCAACAACGCCGCACAGGCCATCTATGCGCGTCGTGACGGTGCGTCCGAACTGGTGCTGGGCATCGAGAACCGGGTGCCGTTCGTGCAGCTCAATGGCCAGCGCAGCACGCCGGCACAGCCGATTCCGGAAGGGCAGTGGGCGCACGTTGCACTGACTGCAGAGAAGGGCGCGTTGCGGCTGTACCTCAATGGGCGCGTAGTTGCCCAGCTGAGCGGCGAGCTGCCGGCGCTGACCACCGCCCCGGTGGTGGGCGCCGATGCGCCGGGCGCGGTGCAGCCGCTCGCCAATTTCGAGGGCGCGCTGGACGAGCTGCGTATCTCGCGCGTGGCACGACCGGCGGCACTGTTGCTGGCCGATGCCACCGCCCAGGGCGCCGACTCGCGCCTGATCAGCTACGGCGCCGACGAGCAGTCCGCCGGGCAGAGCCACTTCGCCTTCATCCTCAAGGCGATGCCGTTCGACGCCTGGGTGGTGGTCGCCATCCTCGGCCTGATGATGCTGCTGTCGTGGGCGATCATGATTGCCAAGGGGCGGCACTTCGGCCGTACCAGCAAGGCCAATGCAGTGTTCACCGAGAGCTTCGGCAAGCTGTCCGGTGTGCCGCTGCGCACCCTGTCCGACATGGACCGCCAGGGCAAGGCACCCACCGCGATGCACGACGGTTCGCTGTGGCGCATCTACCAGGTGGCCATCGATGAAATGCAGCAGCGCCACCAGCGCGACGGCAATAGTGGTTATCTCAGTGGCGCCACCATTGCGGCGATCCGCGCTTCGATGGATGCGGTGATGGTGCGCGAGCAGGAAGCGATGGCGCGGCGGATGAACTGGCTGTCGACCACCATCGAAGGCGCGCCGTACGTGGGCCTGTTCGGTACCGTGATCGGCATCATGCTGGTGTTCGTGGTGGCGGCGATGGCTGGCGCGGTGGACATCAACTCGGTGGCGCCGGGCATGGCCGCGGCGCTGCTGTGTACCGCAGCCGGCCTCGGCGTCGCGATCCCGGCGCTGTTCGGCTACAACTACCTGGGCGCGCGTGCCGAAGCGATCGGCGCGGACATGGCGGTGTTCATCGACGAGTTCGCCGCGCGCCTGGCCGAAGAGCAGGACGGGCGCGGCCCGGCCGCGGTCCAGGGCTGAGGGGCGCGCCATGGGCCAGAAGGCGAAGTTCGGCATCAAGAAGCGCGAGAAGGGCATCAACGTGACGCCCTTCGTCGACGTGCTGCTGGTGGTGCTGGTGATCTTCATCCTGACCAGCAACGCCTCCATCCCCGGCATCGAGGTCAACCTGCCGAAAGCGAGCAACAGCGTCGCGCTGGAGAAGCCGAAGACCAAGGCGATCACCATCGACCCCAGTGGCCAGGTGTTCCTGGATGCCTACCCGGTGACGATGGCCGAGCTGGAAGATCGCCTGCGCACCGAACGCGCGACCACGCCGGATTTCCCGGTGATCGTGCGCGGTGATGCGCAGGTGCAGTACGCCCGCGTGGTCGAGGTGCTGGACCTGCTGCGGCGGCTGGAGCTGGCCCAGGTCGGCCTGGTCACCGGCAAGGCGCAGGGCTGAGGCATGACGGCCCATCAACCCCCTCGGCCGGAGCCCGGCATGCGCGGTCGCCAGTTGCTGGTGACCGTCGCGCTGGTGCTGGCCGCGTTGCTGGTGCTCGGCATCGCCGTGTGGTGGATGCTGTTCAAGGACACTGCCAGCACCCGTCGGCCGGGGGGGCGGCGTTTCTTTCAAAAATATTCCGAGCCACCCGAAGGGACACCTTTTCGGTTTTCACTCGTGTGTGTGAAAACAAAAAAACAAGACCACAAAATCAGGACTTTAGAAATTATTAA
>NZ_RXLZ01000052.1 GCF_003970865.1 Stenotrophomonas maltophilia
TTCTTGGTCCGGGGTATAGGTTAAGGGAAGGAACTTCTCCTTCTTTTTTTTTTTGCCAGCAGGACGGGGGAACACCGGAAGGGATCCCTGCCGGGGGCCGGGGATTTGGTAATAAGGCACTCCCACGCATCGCGTGGGCGTGCGACTCCCGCTGCCACAGCCGCCGGTGTTCGTCATGGCCTGGCGCGCGTGCTGTCCAAGGCCGGCGTGTGCTCGCGCAGCGAGGCCGCGCGCTGGATTGCCGAGGGACGCGTACGCGTCTCCGGCCGCATCGTGCGGGATCCCGAGTTCCCGATTGGCCAGCCGGCGCCGCCGATCGAGGTCGATGGCCAGCCGATGGGCGCGCCGCAGCGCCTGTACCTGATGCTCAACAAGCCTCGCGGGGTGGTGACCACCGCGCAGGACGAGCGTGGCCGCGACACCGTCTACCGCTGTTTCGATGGTGCAGGGCTGCCGTGGATCGCGCCGGTCGGGCGCCTGGACAAGGCCAGTGAAGGGTTGTTGCTGTTCAGCAACGATCCGCAGTGGGCCGCGCGCCTGACCGATCCGGAAACCGGTCCGCAGAAGACGTACCACGTGCAGGTCGACCGCCTGCCCGATGACGCCACGCTGGCGGCCCTGCAGGCCGGCGTGGAGGACGAGGGCGAGTTCCTGGTGGCCCAGGCCGTGCGCGTACTGCGCAGCGGCGACAAGACCGCGTGGCTGGAGGTGGTCCTCGACGAGGGCCGCAACCGCCACATCCGCCGCCTGCTGGCGGCCTTCGACCTGCAGGTGCTGCGCCTGGTCCGGGTTGCGATCGGCGGGCTGCAGCTCGGCGATCTCGGCAAGGGCCAGTGGCGGGTGCTGGAGGTCAGTGACCAGCAGCGGCTGGGGGCCGCTGCACCGGGCTGATCATCGCCCGCGGCCGGCGGTTGCCGGCCACCGTTCCAGGCGTAGGGGGCGCCTGGTTGCTGAATTTTCCGAACGGAGCCTGCCCATGTACCACCCGACCCTCAACCAAACCCTGCGCTGCGCAGGCCTGCTGCTGCCGATGGTGCTGCTGACCGCCTGTGGTGGCCACAAGACGGTGGCCAAGGCGGAAACGCCGGCCGAAACCCCGGTGGTGGAAGTGAAGACCCCGGAGCTGGATGGTCGCGGCAGCTACCGCTTCCTGATGAGCAACGGCGACAAGAAGATGACTGCCGATGAGTTCGATGCCTGGATGAAGGCCAACGGCATCCGCGTTGCCAAGGGCAACGGCCAGGACGCTGCCGCCAAGCCGGTGGTGGTGGCCAGCAAGGACGAGCCGAAGGGCAAGAAGAAAAAGAAGTGATGCCGGAAGGTGCCGACCTCGGTCGGCACGCCATCAAGTTTCGGTAGGTGCCGACCTTGGTCGGCACGCCCTCACGCCGGGTAGGTGCCGACCTGGGTCGGCACGCTTTGACCGGTGGGGATCAACCCTTGATCACGCCCAGCTCGACACCGATGCGGGTGAACGCATCGATCGCGCGGTCCAGGTGCTCGCGGCTGTGCGCAGCGCTGATCTGGGTGCGGATGCGCGCCTGGCCCTTGGGCACCACCGGGAAGAAGAAGCCGATCGCGTAGATGCCTTCTTCGAGCAGGCGCTCGGCGAACTTCTGCGCCAGCGGTGCGTCGTACAGCATCACCGGGCTGATCGGGTGCACGCCCGGCTTCACGTCGAAACCGGCTGCGACCATCTTTTCGCGGAAGTAGCGGGTGTTCTCCACCAGGGTGTCGCGCAGGTCGTCAGCGGCGGCCAGCATCTCGAACGCCTTGATGCCGGCGGCCACCACATGCGGCGGCAGCGAATTGGAGAACAGGTACGGCCGCGAACGCTGGCGCAGCAGCTCGATCACCTCGGCGCTGGCGCAGGTGAAGCCGCCCAGGGCGCCGCCCATGGCCTTGCCCAGGGTGCCGGTGATGATGTCGATCTTTTCCAGCACGCCCTTCACTTCGGCCGAACCGCGGCCGGTGGCACCGAGGAAGCCGGTAGCGTGGCATTCGTCGATGTGCACCAGCGCGTTGTACTTCTTCGCCAGCGCGGTGATCTCGTCCAGCGGCGCAATGAAGCCGTCCATCGAGAACACGCCGTCGGTGGTGATCAGCTTGGTCTTGCAGCCGGCGGCATCGGCGGCCTGCAGCTGGGCTTCCAGGTCGGCCATGTCGCAGTTGGCGTAGCGGAAGCGCTTGGCCTTGCACAGGCGCACGCCGTCGATGATCGAGGCATGGTTCAGTGCATCGGAAATGATCGCGTCGTTCTCGCCGAGCAGCGGTTCGAACAGGCCGCCGTTGGCATCGAAGCAGGCGGCGTACAGGATGGTGTCCTGCTTGCCGAAGAAGTCGGCGATCTGCTTCTCCAGCTGCTTGTGCAGGTCCTGGGTACCGCAGATGAAGCGCACCGAGGCCATGCCGAAGCCGTGGGTATCCAGCGCATCCTTGGCGGCCTGGATCAGGTCCGGGTGGTCGGCCAGGCCCAGGTAGTTGTTGGCACAGAAGTTCAGCACCTTGCGGCCGTCCTCGAGGGTGATCTCGGCCGACTGCGGGCTGATGATGATCCGCTCGGACTTGAACAGGCCCTGGGCGCGGATGGCGTCCAGTTCCTCGGCGTAGTGGCGGGTCAGGGCGGAGGAGGCGTCGGTCATGGCGTGGGCACGGCTCTGAACGGGGAAACCGCTGATTCTACCGGGCATCGCGGCTTGCCGACCGGCCCGGCTGGGGCATCGCCACGGCCGGCACATGTTGCATCGCAATAGCAAACTGGTTAAAAATTCGTGAACCGGAGCTGTCCCGTTCCGGCCGCTACGCCCGCTCCCCGCCTTCCACGCCACCGCCCCCACCGGAGACGCTCATGAAGCACGCCCGTGCCTGCCTCGCCATTGCCGCTGCCCTGACCCTGGCCGCCCCGTTCGCCGCCAGCGCCCAGGAAAACGAATCGCCGTACAGCTGGAACGTCACCGCCGTTTCCGATTACCTGTTCCGTGGTGTGTCGCAGACCGACGAGGATCCGACCCTGCAGGCCGGTTTCACCTACACCAGCCCGGTTGGCCTGTATGCCGGCGTGTGGGGCTCGGGTGTGGATTTTGGTACGGGTGACCCGAAGACCGAGGTCGACTACCTGATCGGCTACGGCGTGGATGTCACCGAGCGCGTCAACGTCGATGTGCTGTTGAACCGCTACACCTATCTGAAGTCCAGCCACCAGAACTACAACGAGCTGATCACCACCACCACGCTGGATGACACCTACAAGCTGACGGTGGCCTACACCAACGATGTCTGGAACAGCAGCACCGATGGCTGGTACTTCGGCCTGGGCGGCAGCTGGGGCCTGCCGAAGGACTTCACCCTGAATGCCAACGTCGGTCGCAGCACCTTCGAGGACGGCATCGCCAAGGACTACACCGACTGGAACGTCGGCGTCGCGCGCCAGTTCGGCCTGTTCAACGTCGGCCTGGGTTACTACGGCACCGACGGCAACGGCCGCGACAACTCCGGCAAGCTGGCCCACAGCCGGGTGATGCTGAGCGTGGCCGTCGGCAAGTAACGCCGCAGGCGTTACGGGTAGTGCCGGCCGCTGGCCGGCAACACCAAAGAAAAAGGCGCCCAATGGGCGCCTTTTTCAATTTCAAGGTGTGCCGAGCAAGCTCGGCACCCACCCATCGCGCGCGGCGAAGGGTCAATTCCAGCTCAAAACAACCTTGCCGGCCTTGCCTTCTTCCATCAGGTCGAAGCCCTTCTGGAAGTCGTCGATCGGCAGCTGGTGGGTCATCACCTTGCCGAGCGGGAAGCCGGACAGCACCAGCTGGGTCATCTTGTACCAGGTCTCGTACATCTTGCGGCCGTAGATGCCCTGCACGGTCAGGCCCTTGAAGATGATCTTGTCCCAGTCGCAGCCTGCGCCCTTGGGCATGATGCCGAGCATGGCGATCTTGCCGCCGTGGTACATGCAGTCGAGCATGTCGTTGAACGCACGCGGGTTGCCGCTCATTTCCAGGCCCACGTCGAAGCCCTCCATGTGCAGTTCCTTCATCACGTCCTTCAGCGACTGGTTGGCCACGTTGACCACGCGGGTGGCACCCATGTCGGCGGCCAGCTTCAGGCGGAAATCATTGACGTCGGTCACCACCACATTGCGCGCACCGATGTGCTTGCAGATGCCGGCGGCGATGATGCCGATCGGGCCGGCACCGGTGATCAGCACGTCCTCGCCGATCACGTTGAACTCCAGCGCACAGTGCGCGGCGTTGCCGTACGGGTCGAAGAACGCAGCCAGCTCCGACGGGATCTGGTCCGGGATCGGCCACAGGTTGCTGGCCGGCATCACCATGTATTCGGCGAAGGCGCCGTTGACGTTGACGCCGATGCCGACGGTGTTCGGGCACAGGTGCGGGCGGCCGCCACGGCAGTTGCGGCAGTGGCCGCAGACGATGTGGCCTTCGGCCGAGACGCGCTGGCCGATTTCATAGCCGGTCACGGCCGAGCCGAGTGCGGCGACGCGACCGACGAATTCGTGGCCGATGGTCAGGCCCGGCTTGATGGTGCGCTGGCTCCACTCGTCCCACAGGTAGATGTGCAGGTCGGTACCGCAGATCGCGGTCTTCTCCAGCTTGATCAGGACCTCGTTCGGGCCCGGGGTCGGAACCGGAACTTCTTCCAGCCAGATGCCCTTGGCCGCTTCGCGCTTGACCAGGGCCTTCATCGTTTGCTGCGCCATCGGGGTGGAACTCATCAGGGGGAAAGCGCGGATTATAGGGTGCCGCGCGGATTTCCCATGTTGCGCTGCGGGTGCAGTGGCGGAACGAAAGGCGTGCGCCGGCGGGCGTTTCGAACGCACTGCGAACAGCGGCGCCTCCTTGATCCGGGATAAGGGGGCGTGGTCACCCTGGCCGGGACACGCAAAAGCCCATCCATGGTGCTCGATGGCGCCATCCATGGCGCCAACGGTCCCGTCCAGGGTGACCACGCCCCCTCTGGACGATTTCCGTGTGCGCGGCCGACGTGCGCGTGGCAGAGCAAGAAGTAGGCCCATGACTTCCGGGGTTCGGGCCGGGGCAGGGCAGCGGGCTACAATCGAGGGTTCCACTACCAGGGGCCGCTCCATGCGCTCGAACCTGCTTGCATTCTCCATCGTCGCCAGCCTTGGGCTGGCCCAGGTCGCCCATGCCGCTGAAGGCATGTGGGTGCCGCAGCAGCTGCCGGAAATCGCCGGCCCGCTGCAGAAGGCCGGCCTGAAGCTGTCCCCGGAACAGCTGTCCAACCTGACCGGCGACCCGATGGGCGCGGTCGTCGCCCTCGGCGGCTGCACCGCCAGCTTCGTCTCGCCGCAGGGCCTGGTGGTCACCAACCACCACTGCGCGTATGGCGCCATCCAGCTGAATTCGACTGCGCAGAAGAACCTGATCAAGGACGGCTTCAATGCGCCGACCCTGAAGGACGAACTGAGCGCCGGCCCGAACGCCCGCGTGTTCGTGCTCGACCAGATCACCGACGTCACCGCCCAGGCCAAGGCCGCCATCGCCGGCGCCGGCAACGACCCGCTGGCCCGCAGCCGCGCGCTGGATGCCTTCGACAAGGCCCAGGTCGCCGCCTGTGAAGCCGATGCCGGCTTCCGCTGCCGCCTGTACAGCTTCTCCGGCGGCAACACCTACCGCCTGTTCCGCAACATGGAAATCAAGGACGTGCGCCTGGTCTACGCGCCCCCGGGCAGCGTCGGCAAGTTCGGCGGCGACGTCGACAACTGGATGTGGCCGCGCCACACCGGCGATTTCTCGTTCTACCGCGCCTACGTCGGCAAGGACGGCAAGCCGGCCGCCTTCGCCGCCGACAACGTGCCGTACCAGCCCAAGCACTTCCTGAAGTTCGCCGACCAGCCGCTGGGTGCCGACGACTTCGTGATGGTGGCCGGCTACCCGGGCCGCACCAACCGCTATGCACTGGCCGGTGAATTCAACGAAACCGCCAGCTTCACCTACCCGACCATCGCCAAGCACTACAACGCGGTGCTGAAGATGATCGCCGATGCCGGCAAGGCCGACGCCGACGTCAAGGTGAAGTACGCCGCCACCGCAGCCAGCATGAACAACGTGGCCAAGAACTACCTGGGCCAGCTGGAAGGCTTCAAGCGCATCGACGCCGCTGGCCAGAAGCAGGCTGAAGAAGCCGCCGTGCTGGCGTGGCTGAAGAAGCAGGGCGCTGCCGGCAAGCCGGCGCTGACCGCACACGCGCAGCTGCTCAAGCATCTGGATACCAGCAAGTCGACCCGCGAACGCGACCTGTTCGTCGGTCAGTTCAACAACACCTCGGCCGTTGGCGCGGCGATCACCCTGTACCGCCTGTCGATCGAGCGCAGCAAGCCGGATGCCGAACGCGAAGCCGGTTACCAGGAACGCGACCTGACCACCATCGAAGGTGGCCTGAAGCAGATGGACCGTCGCTACGTGGCGAAGATGGACCAGCAGCTGCAGACCTACTGGCTGGACCAGTACGTGGCCCTGCCGGCCGCACAGCGCGACAACGAAGTGCTGAACAAGTGGCTGGCCGGCAGCGATGCTGCTGCGGTGAAGTCGCTGGTGGCCAAGCTGGGCGGCACCGAACTGGGCAGCCTGGACACCCGCCTGAAGTGGTTCAAGGCCGACCGTGCCGCGTTTGAAGCCAGCAGCGATCCGGCCATCCAGTACGCCGTGGCCGTCATGCCGGCACTGCTGAAGCAGGAAGAGCAGAAGAAGATCCGCGAAGGCGAATCGCTGACCGCACGTCCGCTGTACCTGCAGGCCGTGGCCGACTACAAGAAGAGCCAGGGTGAGTTCGTCTACCCGGACGCCAACCTGTCGCTGCGCATCACCTTCGGCAACGTCATGGGCTATGGCAAGGACGGCGTGAAGTACACCCCGTTCACCACCCTGGAAGGCGTGGCGGCCAAGGAAACCGGTGAGGATCCGTTCGATTCGCCGAAGGCGCTGCTCGATGCGGTCAAGGCCAAGCGTTACGGTGGCCTGGAAGACAAGCGCATTGGTTCGGTGCCGGTGAACTTCCTGTCCAACCTGGACATCACCGGTGGCAACTCGGGTTCGCCGGTGCTGGACGCCAACGGCAAGCTGGTTGGCCTGGCCTTCGATGGCAATTGGGAATCGGTCAGCTCCAACTGGGTGTTCGACCCGGTGATGACCCGCATGATCGCCGTCGACAGCCGCTACATGCAGTGGATCATGCAGGAAGTGGCGCCGGCGCCGCAGCTGCTGAAGGAACTGAACCTGGCTAAGTGAGGTAGTGCCGGCCGCTGGCCGGCAACGCCTGCAGACACTGCCGGGCGGTGCATCCACGCATGGCGTGGATCTACTGCCCGGCGCGCCGTCCGCGATTCCGAAACCCCGCGACTCAGGTCGCGGGGTTTTTTCATGCCCGGCCCGGCCCGGTGCGCCGAACAGGTATCATCCCTGTTCCGCGTACTTCACAGGATGTGAACGAAACGCGGAAACCTCCTCCCCCCAGGACCCCTTGCACGCATGCGCATCCTGCTTGCCCGCCACGGCGAAACGCCGTGGAACGCCGAAGGCCGCTACCAGGGCCAGATCGATATTCCGCTTTCGCCGATCGGTGAAGCCCAGGCCCAGGCACTGGGTGCCCGCCTGGCCTCGGTGGACATCACCCGTGCCGTTGCCTCGCCGCTGTCGCGCGCGCAGCGCACCGCGCAGCTGGCGCTCGGCGCCGCCCGTGCCGACATGCTGCTGACCGAGCCGGAGCTGCAGGAAATCGCCCACGGTGAGTGGGAAGGGCTGCTGGCCAGCGAAATCAACGAGAAGGATCCGTCGCGCCTGCAGGCCTGGCGCGAGGAACCGGATACCGTGCTGATGCCCGGCGGCGAATCGCTGCGCCTGGTACTGGAACGCAGCTGGCGTGGCCTGGCCCGTGCCACCGAAGGCCTTGGCGAGCACGACACCCTGCTGGTGGTCGCGCATGACGCGGTCAACCGCGTGATCCTGTGCAAGGTGCTGGGCCTGCCGATTTCCCGCCTGTGGACCTTCCGTCAGGCACCGACCACGCTCAACCTGCTCGAAGGTGCCGACCTGGACAGCCTGGAAGTGGTGCGCCTGAACGACTGCGCCCACCACACGCCGTTCTTCGGCGAAGCCAAGCACCGCGCACTCTGACCCGCCACACCGAACCACCTGTACCTGCTGGAAGCACTGCCGTGACGAACACCCCGACCACCCTGGCCGATTGGCTGGATTACATTGAACGCCAGCACCCGGCGACCATCGACATGGGCCTGGAGCGCGTGCACGCCGTGGCCACGGCGATGGGTCTTGGCGCGCCGGCCGGGCGCACCATCGTGGTCGGTGGCACCAACGGCAAGGGCTCCACCGTGGCCTTCATCGAGGCCATCGGCCGTGCTGCCGGTTGGAAGGTCGGTGCTTACACGTCGCCGCACCTGCTGCGCTACAACGAGCGCGTGCGCATCGACGGGCAGGACGTGGACGATGCGGCGCTGGTCGCCGCGTTCAACGCCATCGAGGCCGCGCGTGGCGAGATCACGCTGACCTATTTCGAGTACGGCACGTTGGCTGCGCTGCAGCTGTTCGCCGACGCCGGGCTGGACCTGGCGGTGCTGGAAGTGGGCCTGGGCGGCCGCCTCGATGCAGTCAACATCGTCGACGCCGACGTAGCGGTGATCACCACCGTGGACATCGACCATGCCGAGTGGCTGGGCGAGGACCGCGAAGCGATCGGCACTGAGAAGGCCGGCATCATCCGCGGCTGGAAGCCGGTGATCCTGGGCGAGACCGATCCGCCGTCCAGCGTGCTGGCGCGTGCCTATCTGGTGGGTGCCAACGCGATCCGCGGCGGCAGCGATTATTTCTACGAACCGATCGATGCCCAGCGCTGGCGCTGGCGTGATGTCGGCCTGCGCATGGAGCTGCCGACCCCGGCGCTGGCCGGCCCGATCCAGCTGGCCAATGCGGGTGCCGCCATCGCTGCGCTGCGCGCGCTGGACAAGCCGGTGCCGCGCGCGGCGTGGGCTGCCGGTATCGCGGCAGCACGCATTTCCGGTCGCATGCAGGCATTCGAACGGGAGGGCGTGCAGATCCGGGTGGATGTCGGCCACAACCCACAGGCGGCGGGCCAGCTGGCGCGTACGCTGAAGGCCGAGGTCTCGGCCGGACGCACCCTGGCGGTGTACGCCGCGCTGCAGGACAAGGACGCGGTGGGCGTGGTGCAGGCGCTGCAGGATGTGGTGGGCGAATGGACCCTGGCCGGGCTGGATGGCCCGCGTGGGCAGAGCGCCGCCCAGCTGCAGGCGCGCCTGGCCGGCACGGCTGCGGCCAAGGCGCAGCTGGCCGATAGCGTCGAACAGGCACTGGCGCAGGTGCTGGCCCAGGCCGAGCGCGGCGACCGTGTGCTGGTGTTCGGCTCCTTCCATACCGCCGCAGCGGCCCTGCAGATGCTGCAGGGCGATGCCTGATCCGCGTTCAGCCAACGCCGACGCCGTCCGGTCCGGCACCCGTATAATCGACGGCAACCTCCGGACAGTTGCCTGCCTCACGTGGATACGCCTCTGAAACAGCGTCTGATTGGTGCCATCGTGCTGGTCGCACTGGCCGTGATTTTCCTGCCGATGCTGGTCAAGGGACCCGCACCGGACAGCGGGGTGGCCAATGTGCCGATCGCCGCGCCGGATGCGCCGGCCGATGGCCAGTTCGAAACCCGTGAGCTGCCCCTGGTCGCCCCGGCCGGTGGCGCCACCGGCCTGCAGACCGGGCAGGCCAGGCCGCTGCAGGACGCCGCCACGCCGGCCACCCCGCCGACCGTGGACACCTCGCCGGCGGTCGCCGCCGGCAACTATGCAGTCACCTTTGGTGCCTACGGCAGCAAGGCCGATGCCGATGCCGTGATCGCCTACCTGAAGCGTTCGCAGCTGCCGGGTTTCACTGAAACCGCCACCATCGGCGGCCGTCAGGCATGGCGTGTCCGGGTCGGGCCGTATGCCGACCGCGCCCAGGCCGAGGCAGCCCGCCTGCAGGCGGTGAAGATCCGGGCGGATGTGAAGGCCGAAGTGATCACCCTGGACGCGGCGGCCGGCAGCAGTGCCCCGGTTGCGGCCACCCCGGCACCGGCTGCGCCGAGTGCCAGCACCCCGTCCGCAGCGACTGCGCCATCGGCCAGCAGCAACCCGGTCCGCAGCGAGAGCCTGCCGCCGAGTACGCCGGTCGCGACCGCGCCCCCGGCCGCCAAGCCGGAACCGCCGAAGCCGGCGCCGAAGCCCGAGCCGAAGCCGGAGGCCACCGCCAGCAAACCGGCGACGGCGCCGACCACGCCGGCAGCACCGGCTGCCAGCGGCGTCGGCTTTGCCGTACAGCTGGGCGCGTTCGGCCAGGCCAACGATGCCAACGCCCTGCGCGACAAGGTCCGTGCCGCCGGTTTCAGCGCCTACGTTGAACAGGTGCGCACGGACAAGGGCACCCTGCATCGCGTCCGCGTCGGGCCGGTGGCCAACCGCGCCGATGCCGAGCAGCTGAAGGCGCAGGTCGCCGCCAAGGTCGGCGTGGCCGGCATGGTCCGACCGCACCCATGACCCACGCGCAGCCCCGTTGCCAGCGCCGCCGAAGGAGCGGGGCGCCATGATCGACGTGGTGCTGCTGATCGTGATCGCGGCCTCGACCCTGCTGGGGATGCTGCGCGGCTTCGTGGGAATCGTCATCGGCACCCTGTCGTGGCTGCTGGCCGCGTGGGCGGCCTTCGCCTTCGGCAATGATGCCGCCCATTGGTGGGCCGCCCCGGCGGCCCCCGGTGGCGAACACTTCGTCGGCGGCTATCTGGGGGTCGGCATCGGCGTGATGATCGTGGTCGCGGTGATCGGCATGGTCATCAAGGCCCTGGTCCACCGCAGCATGCTGACCAGCCTGGACCGCCTGCTGGGCGGGGTGCTGGGCGCCGTGCGGGGCGGCCTGATCGCCGCGATCCTGCTGCTGCTGGGCAGTTTCACCCCGCTGACCGCCGAGCCCTCGTGGCAGCGCTCGGCGGTACGCCCGCTGCTGAACCCCACGGTGGCCTGGATGAACAGCAAGCTGCCGCACTGGGAGGTTCCCGGGGCCGATCTGCTGCCCAAGGGCTTGCCGACCGACGCGCTGTCCCCATCTGCATTGATGGAGTTGGGCAAGAACGCAGGCGCCGGGTTGGGAAAGCCGGGCGCGGCAGGCGATAATGGCATCCTCAACCAGGTAGTGGCAGGCAGCGGATGGCTGCGGCCTGCGAAAGCGGAACAGGGCGATTCCTACGATCCGGCCGAAGTGCGCCCGGACGCTCCTGCACTGCCGGACAGTATCGAGCCGGGCGATCCGGCCAACGTCGACCGCGCGCGCGGCGACCACCGCGGCCAGGTACGGCCACCTTCCTTGTAACTGGGCACAGCCCAGCGGAGACCTCGCACCATGTGTGGCATCGTCGGAATCGTCGGCAACCAGAACGTCGCCGGGCAGTTGTATGACGGCTTGACCGTCCTCCAGCATCGCGGCCAGGATGCGGCGGGCATTGCCACCGTCAATGGCAGCCGCCTGCGGGTGCAGAAGGCCACCGGCCTGGTCCGCGATGTGTTCGATGCCCGCACCATGTCCACCCTGGAAGGCAGCGTCGGCATCGCCCATGTGCGCTACCCGACCGCCGGTTCGGAAGGCATGGACGAGGCACAGCCGTTCTACGTCAATTCGCCGTACGGCATCGCGCTGGCCCACAACGGCAACCTGATCAACACCGAGGCGCTGCGCCAGCAGGTGTTCGAGCAGGACCGCCGCAACGTCAACACCGATTCGGACAGCGAAGTGCTGCTGAACGTGTTCGCCTACGAACTGGAGCAGCAGCGCCAGCTCAGCCCGGAAGCCGCGATCCGCGCGGTGGCCGGCGTGCACCGCCGCTGCAAGGGCGGCTATGCGGTGGTCAGCGTGGTGCTGGGCCTGGGCCTGGTCGCCTTCCGCGACCCGCATGGCATCCGTCCGCTGGTGCTGGGCAAGCGCAGCCATGCCGAGGGCGACGAGTACATCGTGGCGTCCGAGTCGGCCGCGCTGGACGTGCTGGGCTTCCAGCGCGTGCGCGATGTGCAGCCGGGCGAAGCGCTGGTGATCACCGCGCGTGGCGAGCTGTTCTCGGAGATCTGCGCCGAGCAGGTCGAGCACACCCCGTGCATCTTCGAATACGTGTATTTCGCACGCCCGGATTCGATGATCGACAACGTCTCGGTGCACAAGGCGCGCATGCGCATGGGCATCAAGCTGGGCGAGAAGATCCTGCGCCTGCGCCCGGACCACGACATTGACACCATCATCCCGATCCCGGATACCTCGCGCGACGCTGCGCTTGAGATCTCCAACGTGCTCGGCGTGAAGTACCGCGAAGGCTTCATCAAGAACCGCTACATCGGCCGCACCTTCATCATGCCGGGGCAGGGCGAGCGCGTGAAGTCGGTGCGCCGCAAGCTCAACCCGATCCACCTGGAGTTCCGCAACCGCGTGGTGCTGCTGGTGGACGACTCGATCGTGCGCGGCACCACCAGCCAGCAGATCGTGCAGATGGCCCGTGACGCGGGCGCGCGCAAGGTCTACCTGGCCAGCGCCGCGCCGCCGGTGCGCTACCCGAACATCTACGGCATCGACATGCCGGCGGCCGAGGAACTGGTCGCGCACAACCGCACCGTGGAAGAGATCGAGGCCCACCTGGGCTGCGACTGGCTGATCTACCAGGATCTGGAAGACATGGAAGCAGCGGTGAGCGAGGGCAACCCGGCGCTGCGCAACTTCGATTCGTCCTGCTTCAACGGCCACTACCCGACGGGTATCGAGCCGGGCTACTTCGAGCGCATCCAGCAGCTGCGTTCGGACGACGCCAAGCACAAGCGCCGCGCCTGAGGTCCAGGCGTGGCTGATGTGCCCGACGCTGGTGGCGACCTGCTGCGCGCTGCGCAGCAGTGCCTGGCTGAAGCCGACCCGCTGCGCAAGGTGGCGCTGACCCAGGCCCATGCCGCTGCGTTCCGTGCCGGTCGCCTGAAGGTGGCTGCGGATGCGCCGCCGCCGGAGCCGATCCGCATGCCTGGCCGGCCGGCGCAGCTGGTGCTGGTGCATCCGCGCGAAGTACCGCGGCGCGGTCTGGGCGGCGTGGAAGGGCGCGCCGCCTTCATCCACGCCATCGCCCATATCGAACTCAACGCGATCGACCTGGCCTGGGATGCGGTGTACCGCTTCCGTGGCCTGCCGCCAGCGTTCCATGCCGACTGGGTCAGCTGTGCCGACGACGAATCGCGGCACTTCATGCTGCTGCGCGAGCGCCTGCAGGCACACGGCCACGACTATGCTGATTTCCCCGCGCACAACGGCCTGTGGGAAATGTGCGAAAAGACAGCGCATGACGGTCTGGCGCGCATGGCACTGGTGCCGCGCGTGCTGGAAGCGCGCGGCCTGGACGTGACGCCCGGCATGATCGAGAAGCTGCGCAATGTCGGTGATGGCGAGACCGCCGATGTGCTGGAAGTGATCCTGCGCGAGGAAGTGGCGCATGTGGCTGCCGGTTCGCGCTGGTACCGCTGGTACTGCGACCGCGCCGGCGTCGAGCCGCGCGCACGTTTCAAGGAACTGCTGGTGGAGTACGCCGGCGGCTACCTGCATGGGCCGTTCAACATCGAAGCGCGCCTGCTGGCCGGTTTCGATGCGGATGAGCTGGCCAACCTGGTTGAACAGGCCGGTTGAAGAAAAGGGGACGGAGGGGATCAAGTCGTTTGTGCCACAAACGACTTGATCCCCTCCGTCCCTTTTTTCAGGCGTTTGGCAACACCACGCGCTTGCCGTCCACCGTCGGCCGGTTGATGTAGAACAGACCGGGACCCGGCCGGTACGGCAGTTCGCTGACGCCGGCATCGGCGGCGTAGGTCAGTGCGGTGTCGCCCAGTGCATCGAAGTTCCAGTGCGCCGACTGCATCAGGTAGCGCCGCCGCAGCAGCGCCTCCTGTGTCTGCGTCAGCGGCTGCCCGGCCACCAGGCGCCGCGCGATCGGCTGCAGGGCGGATGGCAGCTCCCAGCCGGGAACCTCGGCGGCATTGGCGGTCCATTGCACGCCGGCGTCGATGGCCTGCTGCTGCATCACCTGCAGTGCGATCAGCTGGTAACGCCAGTCGATGCGCCGACGCAGCACCACCGCGGCAGTCACATACAGCACCGGTGACAACAGCACGCTGCGGCTGCCGGCGCGACGCTGCTGCTGCCACTGGTGCCAGACATCCACCCAGACCTCCTTTTCACCCACGCCCAGCTGCTGGCGCCAGCGTTCGGCATCGGCCTGCGTTTCGGCGTAGGCCGTGGTGGCCTGCAGCAACGCCAGTGGAGGGACCTGGTAGTCGGCAACCGCTGGGCGGCGCAGCTGTTGCCGGCGCGGGCGGCTGAGCAGCTTGGGACCTTCTTCCAGCTGGTTGTAGCCACCGCCGATATTGGCGTGCACGCCGGGCAGGGCGATCTCGGTGAACGTTGGCGCGACGCTGCTCAATGGATAGTGCTGGCGATGCTCGTTGCGCGCGGCCAGTTGCACGACGTGTGCAGCGATGCCACTGCGCAGGGCGAGCTGCGGGTGTTCATCGGCGCGGCCGCCATTGACCGCAACCACGGTGTCGAACAGTCCGATGAAGCGCAGCACCGGCGTAACGGCGGCGAAGTTCGCAGTGCAGGACAGGCCGGCGCCCTGCAGCAGCTGGCGCCAGCGCGCGCTGTCCCAGGCCTGCAGCTGGTTGGCGATATCACGTGCCGCGGCAGCGCCGCGCGAATAGCCAAACAGATCCAACTGCACGCCACGCAGCGGTCGCTGCCAGCGCGCGGACAGCTCGGACAGTGCCGCCGGCAGCAGCACCTGCAGCGCGCGCTGCACTTTCGCACGAACGCCACTGGCACCGATGCCGAAGGCCAGTCCGATCAGATCATCATCGGCATCATCGCGGGTGCCCACGCCCTCCACATAGATCGACAGCGAAGGCGCGCCCATCGCATCGCGGCGGCTGTCCGGATACAGCTGCTGCAGGCGCGCGATGTTGGTCAGGCCGTTGTCGTAGCTGCTGGTCAGCCGGCTCTGGTAGGTCGAATCATCATCCGCGCGCAGCTGCGCCGGGCGTGGCTGCGGAACCTGTGGTCGACCGCGTGCCAGGTTGTGTGCGTTGTTGCGGGTGCCATCGAAGAACAGGCCAATCCGCAGCAAGCCGACATCTTCGTCCGTGTCCTGCGATGGTGCCATGTGCATGTCCTGTCGTGGCTACGTCACGGTAGCGCGAAAGCGGTGTATTGGCGAAGTGTAGTGACGCTTTTGACCTTACTTAACGCAGATGCGGTCGATCACAGTTCCTGATTTTCATTCCCATCTTCTATTGAATTCACACGACCCGCGCAGGCCAGATGGCCAGACCCGGTAGACCCGGGCGTGCTGCATCAACGCTGTTCACATCATTCAAGGAGCGACGCAATGTTGTCCAGATCGATTGGCAAAGCGGCAGGTGGCCTGGTGTTGGGTTTGTCGGTGGCAGCGGCCGCGCATGCGGCACCGTTGTTCGAGCCGGTGACGGTCATCAGCCGGGCATCGGCAAACAGTGAGCCCGCGCTGGGCAAGCTGCTGGCCACCCCGTCCACCGCGACGGTACAGGAAGTGCGTGTCGATGCTGCTGCCACCGCGCAGCCGCAACTGGAGTTCGAACTGCTTGGCCAGCGCGTGCAGGCGCTGCGCAGCAAGGTGGAAGCCCTGCCCGATGGCGGCAGCATCTGGTACGGCCAGTTGCGCTCGCCGTCCGATCGGCTGACTGCCGCCACTTCGAACGGTCAGGATGATCCTGGCAATTCAGTGATCCTGGTGCGTTCGGGCAACACCCTCACCGGTTCGATCCGCAAGGACGGCAAGCTGTATCGCCTGCGCCCGCTGGGCAACCGCCACGTACTGGTGGAAGTGGATGAATCGCGGATGCCGGCTGACCACCCGGCCGACTACAACCAGCTGCCGAAGATTCCGATGGGCAACAACGACCGCATCGGCATCGCGCAGGCCTCGTCCGGTACCCCGGCCACCATCCGCGTACTGGTGGTTGCGACCAATGCTGCGGTAACGGCCTATGGCGGGAACATGCAGTCGCTGGTGCAGCTGGCAGTGGCTGAATCCAACCAGGGCTACGTCAACAGCAACGTTGGCATCACCCTGCAGCTGGCCGGCTATGAAACCACCAACTACACCGAGTCCGGCAACTTCACCACCGATCTGACCCGCTTCCGCAACACCAGCGACGGCTACATGGACAGCATCCACACCAGCCGCAACAACACCGCGGCCGATGTCGGCGTCCTGCTGATCAACAACACGAGCTACTGCGGGTTGGCCTCGGGCATCGGCTCGACGGCGGCGACGGCCTTCGCTGCGGTGTACTGGGATTGCGCGACCGGCTACTACTCCTTCGCGCATGAAATCGGCCATCTGCAGAGTGCGCGGCACGATATCGCCAGTGATCCCAGCACGTCGCCCTACGCCTAT
Organism: Stenotrophomonas maltophilia; assembly: GCF_003970865.1. Classification (GTDB taxonomy): domain Bacteria; phylum Pseudomonadota; class Gammaproteobacteria; order Xanthomonadales; family Xanthomonadaceae; genus Stenotrophomonas; species Stenotrophomonas maltophilia_AR. The sequence continues at coordinate 16,528 of NZ_RXLZ01000052.1, forward strand.
GGGCATGGCTACCGCTACGAGCCGTCCTCCGGTTCGCGTTGGCGCACGATCATGGCCTATGACTGCTCGGCCGGCTGCCCGCGCCTGAACTACTGGTCCAACCCGAACATCAGCTACAACGGCATCCCGATGGGCAATGCCAGTACCGCCGACAACCAGCGCGTGCTGGTCAACACCAAGGCCACCATCGCGGCCTTCCGCTGAGGCCAATCGCCGACCAGGGTCGGCGTCTACCGGGGTGCGTGCACCTGCCCTGGTAGATGCCAACCCTGGTTGGCACCCTGCGATCCATCATTCGCGCGCGAGCGTATCCAGCGACCAGCCGCTGGCATCCACGCGCAGCACCGATCCCTGTTCGTACCAGTCACCCAGCACGATGCGGTTGCAGGTGCGGCCACCGGCCTGAAGCGTGTGTACCGCCGGGCGATGGGTGTGGCCGTGGATCATGGTGTCCACGCCATGGCGCACGAAGGTGGCATCGACTTCGGCCGGAGCCACATCGGTCACGGTCTCGAACTGCGCACGATCGCCCTGCTTCATTTCCGACTGGCGGGCCTGGCTGGCATCGCGTGCCTTCTGCGCGAAGGCGATGCGTGCGGCCAGCGGCTGCGACAGGAACTGCGCCTGGAATACCGGGTCGCGCGTCTGTGCACGGAACTGCTGGTAGGGGATGTCGTCCGTGCACAGCAGGTCACCGTGCTGCAGCAGCACCGGGCGACCGTACAGCTCGATCACGCACGGGTCGGGCAGGATGCGCAGGCCGGCACGGCGCGCATAGTCTTCGCCGAGCAGGAAGTCGCGGTTGCCGCGGATGAAATACACCGGCACGCCGCTGTCGGAGAGCACCTTCAGCGCATCGGCCACCGCATCGGCGGCGGGCGAGGGCGTGTCGTCGCCGATCCAGGCTTCGAACAGGTCGCCGAGGATGTACAGCGCATCGGCGCCGGGCGCCTGTTCGCGCAGGAAGCGCAGGAACAGGTCGGTGATCTCCGGACGGCTGGGGTCCAGGTGCAGGTCGGAAATGAACAGCGTGGTCATGCCTGCATTCTAGGCCATCAACGATGACGGTAGCGCCGGGCCATGTGTGGGCCGCCGCGGCGGCCATCACACCGGCAGCGGCAACCAGGCCAGGCTGGCCGATGCCAGCAGGATGGCGATGCCGGTGGCGGCCAGTACATCGGACGGGTAGTGCAGGCCCAGCACCACCCGCGACAGCGCGACGCCGAAGGTGAACGGCACCAGCAGCGGTGCCAGCCACGGGTAGTAGGCCAACGCGACGATGGTGAACGACACCGCGTGCAGGGTGTGCCCGGAGGGGAAGCTGAACTCGTCCAGCGGCGCTACCCAGGCGCGGATGCGCAGATCGGCCGCATACGGGCGCGGCCGCCGGGTCCAGCGCTTGAGGCCTTTGTAGAGCAGTAGTGCGGCCAGCCCGGTGGCGGCCATGTGCACCGATGCACGCAGTCCGTCGAAGCCGTCGAGCACCACCAGCGCGCCCATCAGCACGTACCAGAACACGCCGTCGCCGAGCCGGCTGATGACCGAGAACAGGCGACGCACGCGGCGACGCCGGCAGTAGTGGTTGGCCCGGCGGCAGAGCCGCGCCTCGCGGCCGGCCAGCAGCTCAAGCGGCGTGGTGCGCATGGCCGCTCCTCCGCGACTGGGCCAGCTCGGACAGCAGGGCATCGAACTCGGCAACCACCTGCTGTGGATGCAGGCGCTTCATCGCACGTGCGGCGCTGCTGCCGAATTCGCGGCGCCGTGCATCATCGGCGGCCAGCTGCACGGCTGCCTCGATGAACTGTTCATCGTTTTCCACGGCCGCGCCGTTCTCGCCATCACGCAGGTATTCGCGGGCCGCACCGTAGTCGAAAGCGACAGTGGCCAGGCCGCTGGCCATGCTTTCCAGGGTCACGTTGCCGAAGGTCTCGCTGCGGCTGGGGAACAGGAACAGGTCACCGCTGGCGAAATGCCGCGCCAGGGCCTCGCCGCGCTGGATGCCGCAGAAGATGAAATCCGGGTTTTCATGTGCCAGTTTTTCGCGAGCCGGACCATCACCCACCCAGACGAAGCGGGCTTTGGGCCGGATCTGCTGCAGGCGCCGGAAGGCCCTCACCGCCAGGCCAAGGTTCTTTTCCGCGGCGATGCGGCCGACATAGATCGCGACCAGGCCATTGCCGTCCACGCCCCATTCCTCGCGCAGCGCCGGGTCGCGCCGGCCCGGATCGAACTGCTGGCTGTCGACCGCGCGTGCCAGCAGGCGCACGCGTTCGAAGCCCTGTTCACCGAGGAACTGCTGCAGCTCGCGGGTGGGCACCAGGGTTGCATCGGCCTGGTTGTGGAACCGGCGCATCCAGCGCATCGCGGCGGCCTGCAGCCAGGCCACTCCGTAGTCGGGCAGGTACTCGTCGAAGCGGGTATGGAAACCACTGGCGACCGGAATGCCAAGGCGGCGCGCGGTGCGCAGCGCCGACCAGCCCAGCGGGCCTTCGGTGGCGATGTAGACCGCATCGGGACGCTGCTGCTGCCAGTGGCGGTTGAGCCGGATTGGTGCAGGCAGGCCGAAGCGCAGGCCGGGGTAGCGCGGCAGTGCGGCACCCGGAACCAGCAGCGTGCCCGGTGCCGAGTCCAGCGCTTCGCTGGCCTGGCGTGGCCGGATCAGGTCGATGTCATGGCCGGAATTTCGCAGTCCCTGCTCCAGGCCCTGCACGGTGAGGGCAACGCCGTTCACTTCCGGCGGGTAGGTCTCGGTGACGATGGCATAGCGCATGGCGGGCCTCCGGGTTTCCGGCATGCTCGGGCCTGGCGATGTAGCCGATATGACCGCTTTGCGACCACGGGATGACGGTGGTCAGGTTCCCGTGGAGCCACGGCCCCGAAGGGCCGTGGCGGTGGTGCAGGCGCGCGCGGTGGATCAGAAGCGCTGCTGGTATTTCATGTAGATGAAACGACCGATGTCGAAGCCACCGTAGTAGGAGAATAACGAGTTCAGCCTCAGGCCACGAACGGCCGGAACTGGATGCCCAGCCCGGCGATGCCGTCGGTCTCGCCGATCAGATCGGCGCGCAGCAGTGGCCGGGCATCGATGAAGGCCTGCGGCACGATCAACGACAGGCGGTTGTCGTCGGCGGTCAGTTCCAACGCCGGCAGCGGATCGTCCTCATGGGCACGATTGAGCAGCACCGCCAGGCGCAGCAGGGCGGCCAGCCGGCGAGCGGTCAGCAGCAGGCGCTCGGGCAGGGCGTCGAAGGCGGTCTTGGTCACGCTGCGACGATGGCTGCGCACCAGCGCGGCCAGCATCTGCTGTTCCTGCCGCGAGAAGCCGGCGATATCCGAGTGTTCCAGCACGTAGCTGCCATGCACGTGGTAGCCGCTGTGCGCGATCATCAGGCCCAGCTCGTGCAGGCGCGCGGCCCAGCCGAGCATGCGCGCGTCGTCGGCATCGAGCCGCCAGCGTTCCTGCACCTGTTCCAGCAGTGACAGCGCGGTGTCCTGCACACGGTCGGCCTGCACGGTATCGATGCCGTAGCGCTGGCTGAGCGCGGACACCGATTCATCGCGCAGGTCGTTCTCGCCAGCGCGGCCGACGATGTCGTAAAGGATGCCTTCGCGCATCGCGGCCTTGCTGACCAGCAGCTTCTGCAGGCCCAGCGCCTGGAAGGCGGCCTCCAGCACCAGGATGCCGCCGGCGATGATCGGGCGGCGGTCGCTGGACAGTCCGGGCAGCTGGATGTCGTCGATCTTCTTGGCCTTCAGCAGTTCATCGCGCAGCTGCGGCAGGGCCTCGGCGGTGATCGCGCCCTTGCTCAGCTTCATCGTCGCGCAGATCTCGCTGATCGCCTTGTGCGTGCCCGAAGAACCCAGCGCCTCCTGCCAGCCCAGCGCGCGGTACTTGCTGGCGAAGGGCTGGAATTCGCGACCGATCTCGGCCAGCGCGTCCTTCCAGCGCTTCTTGCTCAGCTTGCCGCCGGGGAAGAAGCGCCGGGTGCTGGCAATGCAGCCGGCCTGCAGGCTTTCGCGCTCCAGGGTCTGCATGCCCATGCCGATGATGAATTCGGTGGAGCCGCCGCCGATGTCGATGACCAGCCGGCGCTGGCCGGGCTTGGGCGGTTGCGCGTGGGCCACGCCCAGGTAGATCAGGCGCGCTTCTTCGCGGCCGCTGACCACTTCGATGGCATGCCCGAGCGCGGTTTCGGCGGGAACCAGGAACGACTGCGGTGAACGCAGCTGGCGCACGGTGTTGGTGGCCAGTGCGCGCACCCGGTGCGGCGGTACGTTGCGGATGCGCTGGCCGAAGCGGGCCAGACATTCCAGCGCGCGCTGCCGGGCGGCGGATGAGAGCCCACCTTTGCCATCCAGGCCGTCGGCCATGCGCACGGTCTCGCGCAGGCGGTCGATCACCCGCAGCTGGCCGAGCGTGTAGCGCGCGATGACCATATGGAAACTATTGGAGCCAAGGTCGATGGCGGCCAGCAGGTCGCCATCCTGCAATGCGGGCGGAGTCGTGGTGGTGTGCGGCATGGACGAATGTTAGCCGAAGGGGCGGTGTGCTCGTCACCGCGCGGCCTTCACATTTTGGAAGAGGGGAGTGCGGCAGGGCTGCGCCCTGCACCTGCCGAATCAACGGCAACGGCAACAGCAACAGCGGGCTATCCGTGGGTTGGCGGGGCGGGTCCGGTTGCGGGGGACGGCGCAAGTACGTCCCTGTAGCCTCGGTCGCGCTTGCTCGTGTGCGCTGTCCTGCGCACACGGCAAGACCGGGGTTGGGCGTCCTGCCCAACCCGCCCGAGGCATGCCTCGGGCCCATGGCGCTCACGCCCCCGCAACCGGACCCACCCCGCCTTCGACAGATTTCTCCGATCTGATGGTGGGTGCCGACCGTTGGTCGGCACTGATCCTATCCCGACCAAAATCGGTGCCTACTGCTCTTGGTAGGTGTCGACCTTGGTCGACACACCGGGTTACAGCCCCTGCATCAATGCCATCTGCGCAGAATGTGGGGCTTCGTCGTGCGCCGGGGCACGCTTGTGGTAGATGCCGTCGGCGTCCAGTTCCCAGGCGTTGAGGTTGTCGTCCAGGTAGTTCTGCAGGACCTCGCGATAGACCCGCTTGGCCAGTTCCGGATCGAGGATCGGGAAGCAGGTCTCGACCCGGCGCAGCAGGTTGCGCTCCAGCCAGTCGGCGCTGGCGCAGTACATCTCCGGTGCGCCGTCGTTGCCGAACCAGTAGACGCGGCTGTGCTCCAGGAAGCGGCCGACGATCGAGCGCACGCGGATGTTGTCCGAGATGCCCGGCACGCCCGGGCGCAGGGTGCAGGCGCCACGGATGATCAGGTCGATCTGCACGCCGGCCTGCGAGGCGGCGTACAGCGCGCGCACCACCTGCGGTTCGTTCAGTGCGTTCATCTTGGCGATGATCCGCGCCGGGCGGCCGGCGGCGGCGATGCGCGTTTCGCGCTCGATGCGGCCGAGGATGCCGGTGTGCAGGGTGAATGGGGATTGCAGCAGTCGCTTGAGCTTCATCTTCGAGGCCAGCCCGGACAGCTGCTGGAACAGCAGGTGCACGTCGTTGCCGATGTCCGCATCGGCGGTGATCAGGCTGATGTCGGTGTACGCGCGGGCGGTACCGCTGTGGTAGTTGCCGGTGCCCAGGTGCACGTAGCGGCGCAGCTTGCGGCCCTCGCGGCGCACGATCAGCAGCATCTTGGCGTGGGTCTTGTAGCCCACCACGCCGTACACCACCTGCACGCCGGCTTCCTGCAGGCGATCGGCCAGGCCCAGGTTGGCTTCTTCGTCGAAGCGTGCGCGCAGCTCGACCACCACGGTCACGTCCTTGCCGTTGCGCGCGGCCTGGATCAGCGCATCGACAATCAGCGAATCCTTGCCGGTGCGGTACAGGGTCTGCTTGATCGCCAGCACGTTGGGGTCGATCGCTGCCTGCCGGATCAGCTCCAGCACGGCGGTGAAGGCATCGAACGGGTGGTGCAGCAGCAGGTCCTGGCGCGCAGTCGTCTCGAAGATGCCGTCGCTGTCGCGCAGCGTGCGCGGTGTCATCGGCGGGTACTTCAGGTCCGGCTGCGCGATCAGGTCGTACAGCTGGATGATGCGATTGAGGTTGACCGGGCCGTCGATGCGGTACACCGCGTTCTCGGTCAGGCCGAAGTTCTGCAGCAGGGTGCGCACGATGTCGCGCGGCATGTCCTGCGCGATTTCCAGGCGCACCGCCGGCCGGTAGCCGCGGTCGACCAGTTCGTCGCGCAGTGCCAGCGCCAGGTTCTCCACTTCTTCCTCGTCGACCACCAACTCGGAGTTGCGGGTAACGCGGAACTGGTAGGCCCCCTGGACTTCCATGCCGGGGAACAGCTCATCGACGAAGGTGGACAGCACCGATGACAGGAACACGAAGTTCTGTGATCCGCCGAGCTTCTCCGGCAGCTGGATGATGCGCGGCAACGAGCGCGGCGCGCGCACGATGGCCAGGTGGCCGGCGCGGCCAAAGGCGTCGGTGCCCTTCAGCACCACCACGATGTTCAGCGACTTGTTGAGGATCTTCGGGAACGGATGCACCGGGTCCAGGCCCAGCGGCGACAGCACCGGCATGATCTCGTTGCGGAAGTACGCGCGCAGCCAGCGCTTCTGGCGGTCGGTCCAGGAATGGCGGCCGAGCACGCCGATGCCGGCCTCCATCAGCGCCGGGCGCAGCGTTTCGTTCCAGCAGCGGTACTGCTGGTCCACCAGTTCGGCGGCGCGGTCATGGATGGCGGTGAGGATGGCCTGCGGGCTCATCCCGTCCGGTGCCGGCGGCAGGCCGAACTCCTGCGCGTGGCGTACGGCGGCGGCGCGGATTTCGAAGAACTCGTCGAGGTTGGTGCAGGAGATGCACATGAAGCGCAGGCGCTCAAGCAGCGGCACCTGCGGGTCCATCGCCTGGGCCAGCACGCGGAAGTTGAAATCCAGCTGCGACAGTTCGCGGTTGATGTACAGCGCCGGGTCACGCAACGGATCGTTGTCCGGGCTCACGGGGAGGGGGAGGGATCCGAGGCTGCTCATGGCGTCATTCTTCGATGGAAGTCAGGGGGGCGGACTCGCGCGGGCGCACGTGGTCGGCATCGAAATGGCAGGAAAATACCGAGCCCTTGCCGACCTCGCTTTCAATCTCCAGCCGTGCGTGGTGCAGGCCGAGGATGTGCTTGACGATGGACAGGCCCAGGCCGGTACCGCCGCTTTCGCGGGAGCGGCTGCTGGAGACACGGTAGAAGCGTTCGGTCAGGCGCGGCAGGTGGGAGGCCGGGATGCCGTAGCCGGAATCGCGCACCGCCAGCACCGCGCCGTCGCCTTCGCGGCGGAACTCCACGGCGATGCGGCCGCCGGCCGGCGTATAGCGCACCGCATTGGTGACCAGGTTGGAGAAGGCGCTGTGCAGTTCCTTGGTCGAGCCCTGCAGGTCAACGCCAGCCAGGTCATCGATGCTGATCTGGTGGCGGCCCTGGCTGTGGGCTTCGGCTTCGCGGCGCAGGGTGGCCAGCATCGGCTGCATGGCCACGGTCTCTTCCTCGCTGTGTTCCTGCGATTCGAGGCGCGACAGCGTCAGCAGGTCTTCCACCAGCTGGGCCATGCGCTGGCTCTGCTTGCGCATTTCTTCCAGCATCGGTCCGGTTCCCGGGAAATCCTCCGGGTCCATCATGTCCAGGTAGCCGTGGACCACAGTGAGTGGCGTGCGCAGTTCGTGTGAAACGTTGGCGACGAAGTCGCGGCGCACCTGTTCCAGACGCAACAGCTTGCTGACGTCGCGGGCGATCAGCAGCCAGTAGTCCGACGAATAGGGAATCAGGCGCAGGTTCAGGCGGATCGCCGGATCGACCGGCGAGGGCACGTCCAGGATCGGCTCGGCATTGCGACCCCCGGCCAGCCAGTGGGCCAGTGGCATCGGCTGCAGGCGTTCGACCAGGGCCTCACCCAGGTCGCCGGGATGATGCAGGCCGAGCAGGGCGGTGGCCGCTTCGTTGAACCACTGCACGCGCTGGCTGTTGCGGTCCAGCACCACCACCGCATCGGGCAGCGCGGCGGCGGCGGCGCGGTAGCTGCGCAGCATGTCCAGCAGGCGGCGCTTGCGCACGCGCATTTCCACCTGGTTGCGGTACAGCAGGCGGTCCAGCTCGTTCCAGACGCCGGTGCCTTCTTCGGCGGTGTCCCAGCGCTGGCGCGCGGTCAGCCGCCGCAGCACGCTGCGCAGGCGCCAGTAATGCCAGGCCAGGGTAGCCAGTGCGCCCAGTGCGATGCACAACCACAGATGGCCCGTGAACCACCCCACCAGTCCGGCGAACAGCAGTACCGCGGCAACGGTGGCCAGGGTCTTCAACCAGGCAGAGCGGATGTGGCGCGGCATTGCGATCTCGTCGTTGAGGTGCGGCGGTTCACTGGGATGAACCGAGGGTTATAGCAGAGTTGCCGGCGCCGGCACCCGCGGGTGCGTGGCGTCGGCACGACGAGACTCAGGTAGCAGTGGAGAAGCGGTAGCCGGCGCCGCGCACGGTCTGCACCATGTTCTCGGCGTTGAACGGTTCCAGCGTCTTGCGCAGGCGGCGGATGTGCACGTCGATGGTGCGCTCCTCCACGTACACGCTGCCGCCCCACACATGGTCCAGCAGCTGGGCGCGGGTATAGACGCGCTCCGGGTGGGTCATGAAGAAGTGCAGCAGGCGGTACTCGGTGGGGCCGATCGGCACCGGCTGGTCGTTGGCGAACACGCGATGGGCGGCGCCGTCGATGCGGATCGGGCCGACGGCCACGCTGCCGTCCTCGTCATCTTCGCGGGCGCGGCGCATCACCGCACGGATGCGGGCCAGCAGTTCGCGCGCCGAGAACGGCTTGACCACATAGTCGTCGACACCGGCTTCAAGGCCACCGACGCGGTCATTCTCTTCGCCGCGGGCGGTCAGCATGATGATCGGCACTTCGCGGGTCAGGGTTTCCTTGCGCCAGCGGCGGGCCAGGTCCAGGCCGCTGGTGCCGGGCAGCATCCAGTCCAGCAGGATCAGGTCGGGGACGCGATCGGCGATGGCGGTCTGGGCCTCACGGGCGTCGCCGGCATGGACCGGTTCGTAATCGCCCTTACGCAGGGCGAAGGCGACCATTTCACGGATCGCGGGCTCGTCATCGACGATCAGGATGCGTTTCTGCACGAGGACACCGTAGGGCTCGGTTACTGGAGTGGTGCCAGTAGACTACGGTTTGATGACATGTTTGTGACTACCTGGCCGGAACCGTCCTGGATTGCCATCGGCCGGTCATGCAGCGCTCAGCGGCGGTCCAGATCGGGGTCCTGCACGCCCTGGCGGCGCAGCTCCAGCACGGTGGGGGTGATCGCCTCGATGCGGGCATCCACACGTGCCCGGCCTACATAGTCCAGCGCCGGATTGCGCTTGAGGGCCTGCAGCTGCATCAGCGACTGTTCCGGCCGGCCGCTGAGGAAGGCCGCCTCGGCGTAGGCCTCGCTGGCACGCACGCTGTCGCCGGCCAGTTCGCTGGCGCGGGCGTACCGCTGCTGGAAGACCGGATCGTTACCACTTTGCGACAGCAGGGGCCGCAGCATGGCCTGCGCGCGCTGGCCGGCCTCGCGGCTGCCCTGTTCGTTCAGGATCTCGGCATAGGTCAACGCCACCGGACGGCTGTTGGGGTGCTGGCGCAGCAGCTGCTCGAAGCGGCTGTTGGCCTGGGCGCTCTGGCCAGCACGCGATTCGGCCTCGCCCAGCCCCAGTGCCAGCCACAGGTTGTCCGGGCGGGTCTGCAGCAGGCCTGCCAGGGTCTGCCGGGCCTGGGTGGCGCCGGCGCGACCGCTGCGCATCACCGCCAGCGCCTGGCCATAGCGCTGGGCATCGTTGAGGCCGTCCTTCTGGCGCTTGGCCAGATCGGCATACTCGCGTTCCAGCTCTGGGGTGGAGTCCGCGCTGAGCACGCGCAGGCGCTCGCGCGCCCAGTCGAAGTCACCACTGGCGCCGCGGCTGAGCTGGCCCATCGGGATGCGCAGGACGCTGCTGGGCAGCAGCGGGTTGTTTCCGCGCAACAGGGGTTCGGCCAGGCTGGGATCGGCCGGGTCCACGCGCTCCCTGCGCTCGCCACTGGGGGTAGTGGTGGTCAGCAGCACCGTGTCCTTCTTCATCTGGTCGGCGCGGGCCTTGGCCTCGCTGATGCGGGTGATGTTGACCGGGTGGGTGCGCAGGAACTCGGGCACGCTGTAGCCGCCCTCGTTGCCGCGCATCGCCGATGCCATCCGCTCGAAGAAGCCGGCCATGGCATCCACGTCGTAGCCACTGCGCGACAGGGTGCGGATGCCGAGGCGGTCGGCCTCGGACTCGTTGGAGCGGGTGTAGTTGATCTGCCGCTGCTGCATCAGGCCCATGCCGGAGCTGATCGCGGCCATCGTGGCGTTGCCGGAGGACGTGCTGTTGCTGGCCTGTGCGGCCACCACCGCCGCCAGCATGCCGAGCAGGATCGGGATCTGGTCGCGCTGGGCGCGCTCGACCCCGCGCAGCACGTGCTGCTGGGTGACGTGGGCGATTTCGTGCGACAGCACCGCGGCCACCTCGTCCTCGCGCTCGGCGGTCAGCACCAGGCCGGCATTGACCCCGATATAGCCGCCCAGCGTGGCGAAGGCGTTGATCTGGCGGTCCTTCATCACGAAGAACGTGTAGGGCTGGCGCGGCTGGTCGCTGTTGGAGCCGAGGCGGGTGCCCATGGTCTGCAGCCAGTCGTTGACCAGCGGATCGTCCAGCAGGTAGCCGTAGTTGCGCAGCTCGCGCAGCATCATCGCGCCGTACTCGGCCTGGCGGGCCGGGGTCAGCAGCTCGCCGGCCGACGAGCCGATGTCGGGCAGCTTCTCCTGGGCCTGGGCCAGCGGCATGGCCAGGGCCAGGGTGACGGCGGTAGTCAGCAGCAGGGCTCGCAAGCAGGGGGTCCTCGGGCGGGGCGCGCCAAGCGTGGCAGGGCAGGGGGCAACCATTCGTTAATCCACAGTGTTGCGGCCGTGGCGTGGAATTTCCAGCGCACCGGTACCATATGTAGACCGTCGATCCATCGTGGAGTTTCCCGTGACAGCCCAGACCGCCGGCGGCGCCCCCGCCATCACCATCTATTCCACCGCCGTCTGCCCGTACTGCGTGGCCGCCAAGAACTTCCTGAAGAGCAAGGGCCAGCAGTGGACCGAGGTCCGCATCGACCTGGACCCGGTCGAGCGCGAGAAGATGATGGCACTGACCCGTCGCACCAGCGTGCCGCAGATCTTCGTCGGCGACGTCCACGTGGGCGGCTACGACGACATGATGGCCCTGCACCGTGAAGGCAAGCTCGAGCCGCTGCTGGCCGGGCAGGGCCAGGCATGAGCGCGGCCGACGACGGCAGCAAGGACCGTATCGCCGAGTTCACCGATTTCCGCAAGCGCATGAACGAACGCATCCTGGGTGAGCCCAACCAGGTGGTGCGGCGCTTCTTCGCGCTGGACACGCAGACCTACCAGGCCGGCGCCTTGGATGTGAAGACCAAGGAACTGCTGGGCCTGGTGGCCTCGATGGTGCTGCGCTGCGACGACTGCATCAGCTACCACGTGGCTCAGTGCAAGGACGCCGGGGTGACCCGTGAAGAGTTCTTCGAGACCTTCTCGGTCGGCCTGGTGGTCGGCGGTTCCATCGTGATCCCGCACCTGCGCCGCGCGGTCGACTTCCTCGACCAGCTGGAAGGCGGCGCCGCCGCCCCGGCAGCGCACGAGCACTGAGCCTGACGGGAACCGGCCCATTGCGGACCTCCCGGTAGTGCCGGCCGCTGGCCGGCATTCCCTGAACCCGGCACGGCCGAGGTTGCCGGCCAGCGGCCGGCACTACCGCGATCCAGCCGCCAATGCGCGCGGGCACACTGCCTGAGCCGGGCACTGGGACCATGGTCTATTTGGGACCTCGGCCCCGGCTCAGGCATAATTGCCGGTGAAACTTCCTTTGCGCCGGCGTTTCCGGGCACGTCCGGACGGCGTTTTTCCCCCTGTTCGGAACATCGATCAATGACGCAGAAAATTACGGTCATCCGCGGCGACGGCATTGGCCCGGAAATCATGGACGCCACCCTGTTCGTGCTCGACCAGCTCAAGACTGGCCTGGAGTACGAAGACGCCGACGCCGGCCTGGTGGCCCTGGAAAAGCACGGCGACCTGATGCCGGCGGTGACCCTGGAATCGATCGCGCGCAACAAGGTCGCGCTGAAGAGCCCGCTGACCACCCCGGTCGGTGGTGGCTTCACCTCGATCAACGTCAGCCTGCGCCGCCACTTCGACCTGTACGCCAACGTGCGTCCGGCCCACACCTTCCCGAACACCAAGTCGCGTTTCGACAACGTCGACCTGATCACCGTTCGTGAGAACACCGAAGGTGCGTACCTGGCCGAAGGCCAGGAAGTGTCGGCCGACGGCGAGACCGCCTTCTCCGGCACCCGCATTACCCGCAAGGGCTCCGAGCGCATCGTGCGCTACGCCTTCGAGCTGGCCCGCAGCGTCGGCCGCAAGAAGGTCACCGCCGTGCACAAGGCCAACATCATCAAGTCGACCTCGGGCCTGTTCCTGAACGTCGCTCGTGAAGTGGCCGCGCAGTACCCGGAAATCGAATTCCAGGAAATGATCGTCGACAACTGCTGCATGCAGCTGGTGATGCGTCCGGAACAGTTCGACGTGATCGTCACCACCAACCTGTTCGGCGACATCATCTCCGACCTGTGCGCTGGCCTCGTCGGCGGCCTGGGCCTGGCCCCGGGTGCCAACATCGGCAAGGACGCGGCGATCTTCGAAGCCGTGCACGGCACCGCGCCGGACATCGCCGGCCAGGGCAAGGCCAATCCGTGTGCGCTGCTGCTGGCAGCCGCGCAGATGCTGGACCATGTCGGCCAGCCGGAGAACGCCGAGCGCCTGCGCAAGGCCATCGTGGCGACCATGGAAGCCAAGGATTCGCTGACCGGCGACCTGGGCGGCACCGGCACCACCATGAGCTTTGCCCAGGCCATCGCCAGCCGCCTGTAAGCGGCCGGCAGACCTCGGTTGGATCCACAGCGGGGCGCCTTCGGGCGCCCCGTTGCGTTGTGGGCCGGCTCGGTAGATCCACGCCATGCGTGGATGGCGGGGCTTTGGTCCGCAGCCACCCATGGGGTGGCTCTACAGGGGATTGTCTGTGCGTATATCGCACAGGTCATGTGCTGTTGCACGGCTGGTTCGTGCGCCATCCGCTCCGCATCCTGTGCCCACTTTCCACTGCACAGGAGTCGCTCCATGAATCTCACCGCCTTCGGCCTGGCCAGCCTGATCGGCATGGCCGCCACCACTCCGGTCGTCGCCGCCGAGCCGGCCCATCCCACCATCCGCCATATGGCGGGCGCGCCGGTCGCGACTTCGCTGGATGCGGCGAAGACCGCCGTGCTGGTGATCGACTTCCAGAACGAGTACTTCGATGCCAAGGCCGCGCCGGGCTTTGCCGGTGGCCGCATGGTCATTCCCGATGGCGTGGCCGCACTGCGCCAGGCCAAGCGGGTGGTCGAGTTCGCCGATGCTCACGGCATCCGCGTGATCCACGTGCAGCACGTGTTGCCGGCCGGCGCGCCGCTGTTCGCACAGGGCAGCGTCAATGCCGCCTTCCATCGCGACCTGCAGCCGCGCAAGGGCGAGACCGTGGTGCAGAAGGACAACGTGAGCGTGTTTGCCGGCGCTTCGGCCGCTGTGCTGGACAAGGTGCTGAAGGACGCCGGCATCGACACCCTGATCGTGACCGGTCTGCAGACCCACGCCTGCGTGGCCGGTGCCGCGCGCGACGCGGCGGCCGCGCCACGTGGCTACCGGGTGATCGTGTCGTCCGATGCCAGTGCCAGCCGTGATCTGGATCTGGCCAGTGGCCAGCGCATCGGCCATCGCGCACTGCATGAAGCCTCTCTCGCCCAGATCGAGGATACCTTCGGCGATGTCATGACGACTGACGCGATCCTGGCACTGCCGGTGCGCAAGACCGGCGACGGCGCTTGATAAGCTGGCGGGGCCCGCATGCCGCGGGCCCCGCCAGATGGAGTTGCCCGCCGATGGATCACTTCGCCGCCCTGCGTGCGCTGCGCGCCATCGTCGATGCAGGCAGCTTCACCGCGGCCGCCGAACGCCTCGGCACCACCCATTCGGCAATGTCGCGGCAGCTGCGGCAGCTGGAAGAGCATCTGCAGGTGCGACTGCTCGATCGCAACAGCCGCCGGCTGTCACTGACCGAAGCCGGTCGCGACTACTACCGCGAGGCGGCAGCGCTGCTGGATCGCCTGCAGGAAGCAGATGGTCGTGTGCGTGCCGCGCAGGCGCAGCCCAGTGGCATCGTACGCATCAGCGTGCCGCAGGTCGTGGCCAGCCAGGAGTTGCCGCATTGGCTGCCGTTGTTCCTGCAGCGCTACCCGCAGGTCTCGCTGGATCTGTCGGCGGATGATCAGCTGGTCGATGTGGTGGGTGGCGGCTTCGACCTGGCGCTGCGCATTGCGGCTACATTACCGGACAGCCAGCTGGTCGCGCGCGAGCTGGCCAGCTGCCCGCGCATCCTGGTCGCTGCGCCGGCCTACCTGGCGCGTCATGGCCTGCCGCGTCAGGCATCGGATCTTGCGCAGCACACGCTGCTGGGCTTCAGTCCCACACCGTCAATGCCGCCCTGGCAGTTGCAGGGGCCGCGCGGTGCCAGTGCGAGCGTCGAGGCCGGGCAACGCCTGCGGGTGGATGCGACGCCTGCGCTGTATGCCGCCGCGCTGGCTGGCATGGGCATCAGCCTGTTTACTGCGCTGACCGTGCAGGAGGACCTGCGTGCCGGCCGCCTGATCCGTGTGCTGCCTGCCTGGCACGCGGGACAGCGGCGCTACTTCGCGCTGTATCCGCATGCGCGGGCATTGGCGCCGAAGGTGCGCGCGCTGGTCGAGCACCTTGCGGCGCACTACGCTGCACAGGTGGGCGTGGCAGGGTAGTCGCGCGGCTGCAACCGAGGTGGTGATGGAGTCGGTGTATCTGCTGGTCGCGCTGGGCGCGATCGTCGCCGGATTCGTGCAGGGCCTGTCCGGCTTCGCCTTCGGCATGGTGGCCATGTCGTTCTGGGCGTGGGGGCTGGAGCCACGATTGGCGGCGACGCTGTCGGTGTTTGGTGCGCTGGTCGGGCAGCTGGTCGCGGTGTTCACCGTGCGCCGCGGATTCAACCTGCGCCTGCTGCTGCCGTTCGTGCTGGGCGGGCTGGTCGGCATTCCGCTGGGCGTGATGGTGCTGCCACAGCTGGACATGGACTGGTTCAAGGCGCTGCTGGGCGGCTTCCTGGCGCTGTGGTGCCCGGTGATGCTGATGGCGCGCTCGTTGCCTCCGGTCCGCGTCGGCGGCCGTATCGGTGATGCGATTGCTGGCATGGCCGGTGGCGTGCTCAGTGGCATCGGCGGCTTTGCCGGGCCGGTGCCGACGTTGTGGAGCACTCTGCGAGGCTTCGGCAAGGACGAACAGCGCGCGGTCATCCAGAACTTCAACCTGGCGATGCTGGCGGTGACCATGGCCACCTATATCGGCAGCGGCCTGGTGAACCGGCAGATGTTGCCGTACTTCGCCATCGTGGCACCGGCCATGCTGGTGCCGACCCTGCTGGGTGCGCGGGTCTACATCGGCATCAGCGAGGCGCGCTTCCGGCAGGTCGTGCTGGGCCTGCTGACCGCGTCAGGCATCGCGTTGCTGGCGTCGTCGCTGCCGGTGCTGCTGGCGCGCTGAGGGGGAACGAAAAAGGGCGCCACGAAGGGCGCCCTTTGTCGTCTATGGCATGTTTCGGCTCAGCGCTGCTGGATCTTCGACAGCAGGCGCAGGAATTCAACGTACAGCCAGACCAGGGTCACCATCAGGCCGAATGCGCCATACCACTCCATGTACTTCGGTGCACGCTGGGCGACACCGGTCTCGATGAAGTCGAAGTCCAGCACCAGATTCAGCGCGGCCACGACCACCACGAACAGGCTGAAGGCGATGCCCAGCCAGCTGGAGTCATGGATCACCGGCACGTCGATGTTGAAGAAGCCCAGCACGAACGACGCCAGGTAGAGCAGGGCGATGCCGCCAGTGGCCGCGACCACGCCCATCTTGAAGTTCTCGGTGGCCTTGATCAGGCCGCTGCGGTACGCGAACAGTAGCGCGAACAGGGTGCCGAAGGTCAGCAGCACGGCCTGGAACACGATGCCCGGGAACTTGGCGTTGAAAACGGCCGAGATGGCGCCGAGGAACAGGCCTTCCACCAGCGCGTACATCGGCGCGGTGACCGGCGACCATTCCTTCTTGAAGACGGTGATCAGCGCCAGCACCAGGCCGCCGATGGCGCCGCCCATGGCATACAGCCTGGCACCGGGCAAAACCTGACCGTAGTCGTCGATGGTCTGGTTCCAGGCGAAAGCGGCTGTCAGTACGGTCAACAGCAGCAGGAAGCCGGTCTTGTTGACGGTGCCGTTGAGGGTCATTGCCTGGTCGGGGCTGGTCACCACCGAGCCACTGGCGAGGTCGAGGAAGGTGGACTCGGAAAGAGCCGGGTTGCCGCTGCGCATACGCGTTCTCCGTGCGAATGAGGGTCAGGACGGCCATCCGGCCGATGGGCGTGAGCATAGCCGATGACTGCTTTCGGCGTTGTGGCAGGCACTGGATCTGCGCATCCTGCGTTGACAGTTCCCAATGCGCTTGGCGACAATGACCAACTCCCCGGGCGTGGCCCGAGGGGATTGCAAGACCGGGGTATAGCGCAGTCTGGTAGCGCGCCTGCTTTGGGAGCAGGATGTCGGGGGTTCGAATCCCTCTACCCCGACCAATCCCACATCACGTCGGATTGGACACCGTTCCGGTTCGGGCGCCCGTAGCTCAACTGGATAGAGCACCGGCCTTCTAAGCCGGCGGTTACAGGTTCGATTCCTGTCGGGCGCGCCATTGGAATCAATGGTTTAAGTGCTCACATCCGTGAACACCGGTTCCCATTCGATGGCTGCGCGACCCTGGGTGGCGAGCATTCCACCTTCCTCTTTTCCGACGAAAAGTACCCTTTGCATGGCGTGCAGTCGCACGGCGTGATGTCATGCCGGTTGCGGTTGACCGGCGTCTGACGACGATCGGCTCACTCCGCAGGTGCTTGAGCAGCGCCGCCTGGGATGAGGCAATGCGCCCGGCAACGAAAAAAGGCCAGCGCTATGCGCTGGCCTTTCTCATGTCGCGATGGACGCACCCTGGTCGAGTGCGCTCTGGATGGATCACATCTGTTCCAGTTCACCCACCCGGACCTTGCCGCTACCGCAGTTGCCGTGGCAGCCGCCGCTGATCGGGCCGCTGCCGCCGCCGCCACCGCCACCACGGGCCGCGCCGTGGGGAGTCCGGACAGGGAGGAGGGGCCGGGTACAGTCGCGGGGGCTTGGCGCGCCTGGCCCCGGGTTCGCTGGCCGGCAGGGCGCTGACCATGGACCAGGCGCGGCGCAACCTGGTGCGTGTGGGCCTGGAGCTGGCCGATGCCTCGCAACGTGTTTCCACCTTCCCCGCCGACTAC
>NZ_RXLZ01000053.1 GCF_003970865.1 Stenotrophomonas maltophilia
TTTCCTCGCTCTCGAAACCCGCCGAGTTATGTGGTCGTTGTTTTTTTGTGAAGGGGGGGGCGGCCGTGCATGCTCGATAGGGAACGATCGCAGGCAGGGTGAGGTGTGTAAAGGGGCGAGCTCCTGGTCCCTGCCCGCCCTGCGCCAACGCTGGCAGCCACGCCTGCCCGGCCTTCTGCTGGTGGGCCTGATCGCGGCGGCGTCGCTGTACCTGGCCGAGCTGCCGTGGCTGCAGGCACATGGCCTGAGCGCGCTGACCGTGGCCATCGTCGCCGGCATCGTGGTCGGCAACACGTTCTACCCGCGGCTGGCACCGAGCAGCGCGGCCGGTGTCGGCTTTTCCAAGCACTGGCTGCTGCGCGCCGGCATCGTGCTGTACGGGCTGCGCCTGACCTTCCAGGACATCGGCCATGTCGGCGTCACTGGCGTGCTGATGGACGTGCTGGTGGTTGCCAGCACCTTCGGCCTGGCCTGCTGGCTGGGCGTCCGCGTGTTCAAGATGGAGCGCGAGGCAGCCATGCTGATCGGTGCTGGCAGCGCGATCTGCGGTGCGGCAGCGGTGATGGCTGCCGAACCGGTGGTGCGTGGCCGCGCTGCGCATGTCACCGTCGCGGTCTCGACGGTGGTGGTGTTCGGCACGCTGGCGATGTTCCTGTACCCGGCGCTGTATGCACTGGTGCAGTCGCACGGCTGGCTGGCAATGGACGCGCGGCAGTACGGTCTGTTCACCGGTGCGACGGTGCATGAAGTGGCACAGGTGGTGGCGGCCGGCCGTGCGGTCAACGAAGCAGCGGCCGACACGGCGGTGATCACCAAGATGGTGCGGGTGATGCTGCTGGCGCCGTTCCTGATCGCGCTGTCACTGTGGCTGGCCCGTGGCGGCAAGGCCAGCGCCGACGGCAGCAGGGCGCGCATCGTGGTGCCGTGGTTCGCGTTCGGTTTCGTGGCCGTGGCCGGGTTCAACTCGCTGCACCTGCTGCCGGCCGGCCTGCAGGCCGGGCTGGTGCAGCTGGATACGGTGCTGCTGGCGATGGCGATGGCCGCGCTGGGCCTGACCACCCACGTCTCGGCGCTGCGCCAGGCGGGCCTGAAGCCGCTGCTGCTGGCACTGATCCTGTTCGCCTGGCTGCTGTTCGGCGGCCTGGCGATCCACCAGGGTGTGTTGGCGGTGCTGGGCTGAGCAGGAGCGTGCCGACCAGGGTCGGCACCCACCAGTAGATCCACGCCATGCGTGGATGCCCCCCGGTGTATTCACGCCATGCGTGGATGACGACTCCGATGGGGTCAGAGCCCTTTCCCGCGGAAAGGGATCCGACCCCACCCCATTAGGCGGGAGCGGCCGCGCGGACGGGTACAATGCGCCATGACTGACTTCTCGACCCTGCCGCTGAGCCCGGCCCTGCAGCCCGGCCTGGATGCCCTCGGCTACACCACCCTCACCCCCGTGCAGGCGCAGAGCCTGCCGGCCATCCTCGATGGCCGCGATGTGATCGCACAGGCGCCGACCGGCAGCGGCAAGACCGCCGCCTTCGGCCTGGGCCTGCTGCAGGCCATCGACCCCAGCCTGATCCGCGTGCAGGCGCTGGTGCTGTGCCCGACCCGCGAACTTGCAGACCAGGTCGGCAAGCAGATCCGCAAGCTGGCCACCGGCATCCCCAACCTGAAGCTGTTGCTGCTGGTGGGTGGCGTGCCGCTGGGCCCGCAGCTGGCGTCGCTGGAAGGCCACGACCCGCACGTGGTGGTCGGTACGCCCGGCCGTGTGCAGGAGCTGGCACGCAAGCGCGCGCTGAATCTGGGCGCGGTGCGCACGCTGGTGCTGGACGAGGCCGACCGCATGCTCGACATGGGCTTCGAGGAGCCGATCCGCGAAATCGCCGGCCGCACCCACAAGGACCGCCAGAGCCTGCTGTTCTCCGCCACCTTCCCGGACAGCATCCGCGCCATGGCGCGTGACCTGCTGCGCGACGCGGTGGAAGTGACCGTGGAAGGCGCCGACCAGGCACCGGCCATCCGCCACCTGTTCTGCGAGGTGGAACCTGCACATCGCCAGAAGGCGCTGGCCGGCCTGCTGCTGAAGTACACGCCGGAATCGGCGGTGGTGTTCTGCAACACCCGCAAGGACGTGGACGAAGTAGCCAACTCGCTGCAGCAGTTCGGCTTCTCCGCGCTGGCCCTGCATGGCGACATGGAACAGCGCGACCGCGAGGAAGTGCTGTTGCTGCTGGCCAACCGCAGCTGCAACGTGCTGGTGGCCAGCGACGTGGCCGCACGCGGCCTGGACGTTGAAGAGCTTGCGGCGGTGATCAACTACGAGCTGCCGACCGACGTGGAAAGCTATCAGCACCGCGTGGGCCGTACCGGCCGTGCCGGTGCCAGTGGCCTGGCGATCAGCCTGGTGGCCGGCCGCGAGAAGACCCGTGCCGAAGCCATCGAAGCGCAGATGGGGCAACCGCTGGACTGGCAGAAGACGCCGCTGGCAACCTCGCGCCCGGCCGAGCTGCCGCAGGCCGCGATGCGCACGCTGCGGATCGACGGTGGCAAGACCGACAAGCTGCGCCCGGGCGACATCCTCGGTGCGCTGACCGGTGATGCCGGTCTGTCAGCCAAGTTCATCGGCAAGATCGCGATCTTCCCGACCCGCTCCTACGTGGCAATCGCGCGTGAGCAGGCCAACAAGGCCGTGGCCAAGCTGGAAGCCGGCAAGATCAAGGGCCGTCGGTTCCGCGTGCGGATGATGTGATTGAAGCAGCGTTGCCAACCACGGTTGGCAACCATCTGACCTGGTAGTGGCCAACCTTGGTCGGCCCGTCCATGGCGCCAGTCGCGAACAGCGATGCCAACCAAGGTTGGCAACTACCGGCTCCCGGCCATTCGCTCTGGTAGATGCCAACCTTGGTTGGCACCTGCCCTTCGATCAGAACACCAGTTCGGTGTGCAGCGGCAGATCCGATTCCCAGCGGGCGCGACCACCGAGGCCGTCCAGTTCGACCAGTACACCGGCGCCGACCACGTCAACGCCCAGGCGGCGCACCAGCGACAGCGCAGCGACCAGCGTGCCGCCAGTGGCCAGCACGTCGTCGATGATCGCCACGCGAGCGCCGGCCGGCAGCGCATCGGCGTGCACTTCGATGCAGTCGCTGCGGTATTCCAGCGTGTATTCCTCGCGCAGCACCTGGCCCGGCAGCTTGCCCGGCTTGCGCACCGGCACGAAGCCGACGCCCAGTTCCAGCGCCATTGCGGCGCCGAGGATGAAGCCACGCGATTCGATACCGATCACCGCGTCCAGCTTCTGGTGGCGCCAACGGTCGGCCATCGCGGTGATGGCACCGCGGAAGTCCTCGCTATGGGCGAGCAGCGGCATGATGTCCTTGAAGAGGATGCCGGGCTTGGGGAAGTCGGCGATGTCGCGCAGGCGGGAGGCCCACTGCGGAGCGACGATGGCGTCGGTCATGTCACATTGGCTATCTGATGGCGGCATAGGGTACCTGTTCCGGGCGCCGCCTGCCTGTTGAGGGGTATGTCGGCCGGGCTGCGCCCGGCACCTGCGGTAGTGCCGGCCGCTGGCCGGCAACCTCAACAGCAACAGCAACAGCAAGGGCAACAGCGGGTTTCCTGTGGGATGGCGGGGTGGGTCCGGTTGCGGGGGACGCTGCAAGTACGTCCATGTAAGCTCGGTCGCGCCATCCATGGCGCTCACGCCCCCGCAACCGGACCCACCCCGCCTTCGACAGGTTCCTGCGATCTGTCGTAGATCCACGCCATGCGTGTATGAATCTCCATCGAAATCGAATATTTCGAGAATTGAACGAAGAGCATCCACGCATGGCGTGGATCTACCGTGTCGACCAAGGTCGTCACCTACCAACAGCCGCGGGAATCTGTCGGAGGTGGGACGGTGTGGGAGTGCAGGACCGTTGGCGCCATGGATGGCGCCATCGAGCCCCCAGGGACGGGTTTACGGCGTGTCCTGCAGTCCCACACCGCCCCGCCAGACCATCAGCAATCCAGAGCCGCTTTGGCTTTGGCCGTTGCTTGCGCCGTGGCCTCTGCAGGTGCAGGGCGCAGCCCTGCCGAAACCCACCTTCAGGAACTGCAGGACAGCATCGAACAGCCGGCACGATTGTCGGCCCAGGCCGGGCGCTTGCCGGCAAAGTGCTCGAGCCCGGCACGCTCGGTGTATGGATCGCGCAGTACGTCCTGCAACGCATGAACACCGCCGAGGTCGCCCTGCTCCGCGCGGTCGATGGCCTCCTGCGCCAGCCAGTTGCGCAGCACGTACAGCGGATTGACTGCGGCCATCTTCGCCGCGCGCTCACTGGCCGAAAGTGGATCGGCCTGCAACCGTGCCGCGTAGTCCTGCAGCCACTGCTGCAACGGTGCCTGCACCGCCTGCTGGCGCGACCCGTCGTAGTACACCGCGTCCAGCACGCCCACATCGGGCGCCGCTGGATCAACCCGTATCAGCGCACGCCAGGCCAGGGTCATGTCCATGCCGCCGTCCTGCATCAGCTGCTGCCAGCGCAGGTAGAGCTGCAGGTCGTCATCGTCGGCCGCGGCCAGGCCCAGCTTGGCTGCGGCGTCGCGGCGCGTGCAGGCCACGAAGGTGGACTGGTATGCGGCCAATCCAGCCTGCAGCGGTGCCGCATCGGCAAACAACGGCGACAGCGCCTGCGCCAACCGGCTCAGGTTCCAGTACGCGACTTGCGGCTGCGTGCCGAAGCGGTAGCGACGCCCCTGCGCGTCGGTGGTGTTCGGTGTCCAGTCCGGATCGAAATCCTCGACCCAACCGTAGGGACCGTAGTCGAGCGTGAGACCAAGCACGGACAGGTTGTCGGTGTTCATCACGCCGTGCACGAAGCCGACGCGCATCCAGTGCGCGATCATCTCAGCGGTGCGCACTGCGATCTGCGCGAACCAGTCGCCATACAGTGCCTCGCCCTGCCCTTGCAGTTCGGGGAAGTCGCGGGCGATGCAGGCATCAACCAGCTGCTGCAGCAAGGCGGTTTCGCCGCGCGAGGCAGGCAGTTCAAACGAACCGAAGCGCAGGAACGACGGCGATACCCGGCATACGATGGCGCCAGGCTCGGCACGCGGGTGGCCGTCATAGAACATGTCACGCACCACGTCGTCGCCGGTGCCGACCAGCGACAGCGCGCGCGTGGTCGGCACACCCAGGTGGTGCATGGCCTCGCTGCACAGGAATTCGCGGATGGATGAGCGCAGCACTGCGCGCCCATCGGCGCCCCGCGAATAAGGTGTGGGGCCGGCCCCCTTCAGCTGCAACTCCCAGTGGCGGCCATCCGGCGCAACCATTTCACCCAGCGAGATCGCACGGCCATCGCCGAGCTGGCCGGCCCAATGGCCAAACTGATGGCCGCCGTAGTTGGCTGCCCATGGCTGCATGCCGGCGTACAGTGCATTGCCGCCAAACACCTGCGCGAAGCCTTCGCTTTCGACTTCAGCGGTATCGAATCCAAGCATCGCGGCGACGTCCGGCGACCAGGCCAGCAGCGTAGGCGCCGTCACCGGTGTCGGCATCACCGGCGACCAGGCCGCGCCCAGCACTTCGCGGCGGCGCGGACCGGATTCGGGGTCGCCCGGCAGGGTGTGCAGCAGGCGGTTGTCGAAACGGGGGCTGTCGGTATCCATGGTGCTGAAGATGGGGACGACGGCCGCCCTCCTCAATTGCCGCTGAGCGCCTGCAGGTGGCCGCCGTGGGCCTCGGCACGCTGGTAGGCCGGGCGCTCACCGATGCGCTTGAGGAAGCCACGCAGTGCCGGCTTGTCGTCGAGGCCCCCACCGCGCGCGGCGGCCGCCTGGATCGGGAAGCTCATCTGGATGTCGGCAGCACTGAAGCGCTCGCCGGCAAACCACGAGCTTTCGGACAGGCGGCGCTCCATCCAGTCCAGGTGCAGGCGCCGCTGTGGGCCGATGAAGCCACGCTCGGCCTTGTCGGCAATGCTGCGCGCGATCGGACGGGCGAAGAACGGCATCGGCGCGTTGCGGATGCGGCCCATCACCAGGGTCAGCAGCAGAGGCGGCATCGCCGAGCCTTCGGCGTAGTGCAGCCAGTAGCGGTAGGCGATGCGCTCGGCACCATCGGCCGGCATCGGCGACGGCGACAGCTGGCGCTGGGTGTCGTAGCGGTCTGCGAGGTAGTCGAGGATCGCCCCGGACTCGGCCAGTACCAGCTCGCCATCCTGCAGTACCGGCGACTTGCCCAGCGGATGCACGTTGCGCAGTTCCGGCGGCGCCAGCAGCGTCTTCGGATCACGCGGATAACGGCGCAGTTCGTAGTCCAGCCCCAGCTCCTCCAGCATCCACAGCACACGCAGGGAACGGGAGTTTTCCAGGTGATGGACGATACGCATGAGGATGATCCTTGGGGAGGAAGTTCATCCTACCGCGCAGAGTGCATGCCGCTTGTAGAGTCGAGCTTGCTCGACTGTCGTTGAAATCAGTCGAGCAAGCTCGACTCTACGGAAAGGCAGGCAATAAAAAAACGCCGGAAGCTTTCGCTTCCGGCGTTCTGGCTACCAAACGGTAGCAGACGGATTAGACCGCCTGCACCTGGTCAGCCTGCATACCCTTCTGACCCTGGACGGCGATGAAGGTAACCTTCTGGCCTTCCTGCAGGGTCTTGAAGCCGGTGCCCTGGATGGCACGGAAGTGCACAAACAGGTCCGGGCCGCTTTCCGGGGTGATGAAGCCGAAGCCCTTGGCGTCGTTGAACCACTTGACGGTGCCGGTCTGACGATCAGACATTTGACTAACTCCTGAAACACATGTTGAAAAAATCGCAGCCACCGGGTATCGGGGCCGAGACTGAGTTGCAGGCGTTGGTAAAGCGGATCGATGAGCGGATCGTGAGATCAACTGCACCAGGCCACGATTCACGGTGACCCTAGCAAACACAGTGGGACGAACGATACGCGTGTTTTCTGCAAAAAGCGATAGCCCGGACGTTCATGGGCTTGCCCCGCCCGCTAGACGTGACAAGGGCTGGCAGCCGATCGAGGCTAACCCCGAGTCCCCATTCAGGATTTTCCTACCCTACACTGGGTAAATGACTGAAGCTGAAACCCAAGCTGAACCCGCCCTCCCCCGTATCTGGGTGGACGCGGACGCCTGCCCCACCGTCATTCGCGACATCCTGTTCCGTGCCGCTGAACGCGTTGGGATCGAGCTGACCCTGGTTGCCAACCAGTGGATCCGGACCCCGCCCTCACGCTGGCTGCGCTCGATCCAGGTCCCCCAGGGCCTGGACGTGGCCGACAGCGCCATCGTCGAACGGGTCGCCGGCGGAGACCTGGTCGTCACCCAGGACATCCCGCTGGCCGCGCTGGTGCTGGAGAAGAAGGCCGTGGCGCTGAACCCGCGCGGCCAGCTGTACACCCCGAACAACATGGCCGAGCGGCTGTCGATGCGCAATTTCATGGAAGAACTGCGCGGCGCCGGGGTGCAGACCGGGGGCCCGCCGCCGCTGGGCCCGCGCGACCGGCAGTTGTTCGCGGCCGAGCTGGACCGCTGGCTGGCCCGACGCCCGGTTCGCTGAACGGCCCTACCCGCCCTGGTCGGGCAGGCACAGGCGGCGCTGGCTGCTGAACCGCCGTGGTTCCCCGCTCAATGGGTCATCGAAGGCCAGCCCCTGCGCCAGCAGCTGCAGGGGCGACTCGACCGTTTCATCCGGGCGCGGCCTCAGCTGCGGATACAGATCATCACCCTCGATGGGGGCGCCCAGCATCGCCATATGCACACGCAGCTGGTGCTTGCGGCCGGTTTCCGGCAGCAGCCGGTAGCGCCAGACCGGCCCTTCGGCCTCGATCAGCTCGATCCGGCTGCGGGCATTCGGCTCGCCGGGCACCTCGGCCATGCGGAAGAACGGTTCACCCGGCACCAGCCGGCTGTCCCGCTGCAACGGAAACGCCAGCCCGGGCAGCGCCGGTGCCAGCGCCTCATAGGTTTTCTCGATGCGCCGTTCGCGGAACAGCCGCTGATAGGCATCACGCGTGGCTGCCTGGGTCGAGAACAGCACCAGGCCGGCGGTCAGCCGGTCCAAGCGGTGCAACGGCGCCAGTTCGGTGTTGCCGGTGCGTGCGACCAGGCGAGCCAGCAACGTCTCGCGCACATAGCCGCCAGCCGGCGTCACCGGCAGGAAGTGCGGCTTGTCGGCCACCAGCAGATGCGCGTCCAGATGGATGATGGTCTCGGCGAAGGGAATCACCGGCTCGTCGGCCACCTCGCGGAAGTACTGGATTTCCAGCCCCGCCTGCCAGGGCATGTCCGGCGCCAGTGCCCTGCCCTGCGCATCCTGCACACGGCCCCGGGCGAAACGGTCCTGCCATTGCGCGCGGTCGATGCGCGGGAAACGCGCGCACAGGCCATCGAGCAGGCTGGGCCAGTGGCCGGACGGCAGCTGCAGGTGACTGGGCAGGATCATCGGTGGCACGCCTGCGGCAGGAAAGAGTGAAAGGGTGCCACGTTGACGCGCCACAGACAGCCCAGCCACGGACACCCCTGGAGCAAACCTCTATCATGGTCGTCTTTAGTCCACGGTACCCCCATGGCTCTCACCGCCACCATCCGCAAGGCCGAACTGCAGATCAGCGACATGGATCGCGGCTATTACGCGACCCACAACCTGACCCTGGCCCAGCACCCGTCCGAGACCGACGATCGCCTGATGGTGCGCCTGCTCGCCTTCGCGCTGAACGCCGGCGACCGCCTGGAATTCGGCCGCGGCCTGAGCACCGATGACGAACCGGACCTGTGGGAACACGACTACACCGGTGACATCCTGCAGTGGATCGACCTGGGCCATCCGGACGAATCGCGCATCCGCAAGGCCAGCAACCGCAGCCGTCAGGTGCAGGTGGTGAACTATGGCGGCAACGCTTCGGACATCTGGTGGAACAAGCAGAGCAAGGGCCTGGCGCGCTTCGACAACCTTTCGGTCGTCGACCTCGATGGGGCCTTCGTCGAACTGTGGGGCCAGCAGATCCAGCGCGCCATGCGCTGGAGCGTGCTGATCCAGGACGGTGAAGTGCAGCTGCTCAACGAGCAGATCCAGCTCGACGTGATCCCGAACTGGCGCAAGCGCGCCAAGGCATGAGCACCATCCGTTGCGATGTGGTGGTCATCGGTGCCGGCGCGGCCGGGCTGATGACCGCAATCACGGCTGGCCAGCGCGGCCGCCAGGTGCAGGTGATCGACCATGCCAACAAGGTCGGCAAGAAGATCCTGATGTCCGGCGGTGGCCGCTGCAACTTCACCAACACCGGCACTACCCCGGCCAACTTCCTGTCGGCCAACCCGCACTTCTGCAAGTCGGCGCTGGCGCGCTACACGCCCTGGCACTTCATTGAGCTGGTGCACAAGCACGGCATCGCGTATCACGAAAAAGAGCTGGGCCAGCTGTTCTGCGATGTCTCGTCCAAGCAGATCGTGAAGATGCTGATGGACGAGTGCCAAGCCGCAGGCGTGCAGATCCGCACCGACTGCAGCGTGCAGCGCATCGAGCACGGCAGCGATGGCTTCCGCGTGCACACCACCCAAGGCCTGTTCCATTGCGCCTCGCTGGTGGTTGCCACCGGCGGTCTGTCCATTCCCAGCATGGGCGCGAGCGGCTTCGGTTATGAAGTGGCCCGACAGTTCGGCCACCAGGTGCTGCCGACCCGCGCCGGCCTGGTGCCGCTGACCCTCAGCGGCAAGCACCAGGAACGGCTGGCCGATCTCAGCGGCGTCGCTCTCCCCATCGAGGCGCGCTGCAACGGAAAGAGCTTCCAGAACTTCATGCTGCTGACCCATCGCGGCGTGAGTGGCCCGGCGATCCTGCAGATCTCCTCGTTCTGGCAACCCGGCGATGCGCTGGAGCTGGACCTGCTGCCCGGCCAGGATGCTGGCGAGTGGCTGCGCCAGATGAAGCGCGACCGCCCCGCCGCCGAGCTGCGCACGGTGCTGGGCGAGGTACTGCCGAAGCGGCTGGCACAGCGGCTGTGCGAACACTGGTTGCCTGACCGCCCGGTGCGCCAGCTGGACGAGCCGGTGCTGCGCCAGGCCGCGCAGCTGCTGGGCGCGTTCCCGCTGGTGGCCAGTGGCACCGAGGGCTACCGTACTGCCGAGGTAACCCTGGGCGGCGTGGACACCGCCGAGGTCTCGTCTTCGACGATGGAATCCAAGCGCGTACCCGGCCTGCATTTCGTTGGCGAGGTGCTGGATGTGACCGGCTGGCTGGGCGGCTACAACTTCCAGTGGGCCTGGGCCAGCGGCCACGCGGCCGGTGGCGTGGTGTGAACCACATCGCCGTTCGATGCGTGCAAGGGGTGCGCGCATGGACGGTTCGGCGCGCATCGTGTATCTAGATTTGCAGATTGGGGAGCAGTGCATGCAGAACGCGAACGACATCACCATCCGCCTGCTGATCGTCGATGACAGCGGCGAAAATGCCGAGGCCATCGTCAGCACCCTGCGCAACAGCGGCATCGCAGTACGCCCGTGGCGCCCGCAGGATGCGGCCGAGCTGGCCCAGGTGCTGGCCAGCCAGGCCATCGACCTGGTGCTGGCTTCGCCCTCGCAGGGCATCCCGCTGCCACTGGTGGCCCAGCATATTGCTGCCAGCGGCAAGGACATTCCGCTGGTGCTGCTGGCCGAGCGCATCGACGAAGACGAACTGGTGCAGGCCAGCAGCCATGGCATCCGTGCCCTCGCCCTGCGCCAGCGTTCCGAGCACCTGCTCGCCGTGGTCCGTGACCAGTGGGTGGATCTGCAGGCGCGTCGTGGCCTGCGCCGCATCGAGGCGCAGATGCGCGAGACCGAGCGCCGCTGCGATGCGCTGATCGCCTCCTCGCGCGACCCCATCGCCTACGTGCATGAAGGCATGCACATCCGCGCCAACGATGCCTATCTGGAGATGTTCGGCTACGAGCATTTCGATGACATCGAAGGCATCTCGCTGCTGGACATGGTCGCCGCCCAGCATGTGGAAGGCTTCAAGCAGCTGCTGAAGGGCCTCAGCCGTGGCGAGGCGCCGCCGCCGCAGTACCAGCTCGACGCGCGCCACGAGGATGGCAGCGCGTTCCCGGCGACGATGGAATTCACCGCCGCCACCTACGAAGGCGAATCCTGCCTGCAGGTGGTGCTTCGCCGCCGCATGGAATTCGACCCCGAGCTGGCACGCGAGGTCGAGGACCTGCGCCAGCGCGACCAAGTGACCGGCCTGCTCAATCGCCCGACCTTCATGCTGCAGCTGGAAAGCGCGGTGGCCCAGGCCGGGCGCAGCGAAGGCCAGTTCGGCCTGCTGCTGATCGAGCCGGACCACTACGCGCGCCTGCTGCCGGACATCGGCCTGGCCTCGGCCGACACGCTGATCGGCGCCCTGGCCGGCCTGCTGGCCGAGGTCGTTGGCGAGGACGCGCAGCTGGCCCGCTTCGGCGAACACAATTTCGCCGTGCTGCAGGCCGGGCCCTACGCGCAGACCGTGGCGCTGGCCGAGCGCATCCGCGAAGCCTACGCCGCACACGTCTTCAGCATCGGCGCGCGTTCGGCCACGGTAACGGTCAGCATCGGAGGCGTGCAGGTGGGCGAGAAGATCGCCAGCATCGGCCAGGTGCTGGCACGCGCCAGTGAATGCACGCAGGCTGCCGCCGAACTGGGCAACACCTGCCGCATCTTCGATCCCGCCGCGGCCGACCGCGTGGAGGAAGAACGCGTGCTGCGCTGGGTCGCCCGTATCCGCGAAGCGCTGGCTGGCGACGGCTTCCAGCTGCACTACCAGCCGGTGCTGAACCTGCAGGGCGAGTCGCTGGAGTTGTACGAGGCCTACCTGCGCCTGGAGCACAACGGCGAGCTGCTGAGCCCGACCGCGTTCCTGGGCATTGCCGAGGAACACGGCCTGCTGGCCGACATCAACCGCTGGGTGGTCTCGCAGGCCATCGCGGTGCTCGGCCAACGTGCACGCGAAGGCCATGCCACGCAGATGCTGGTGAAGGTGACCCCGGAATCGTTCGACGACCCGCAGATGATCGCCACGCTGCGCCGCGAACTGCAGGCGCAGGGCGTGCCCGGTGAGCGACTGTGGCTGCACGCGCCGGAAGCGAAGGTATTCACCCACCTGCGCAGTGCGCAGCAGTTCCTCGCCGAAGTGGCGCCCCTGGGCTGCCGCATCGGCCTGGAACAATTCGGTTCGGGACTGGATTCGTTCCAGCTGCTGGCCCACTTCCAGCCGCAGTTCCTCAAGCTGGACCGCGGTTTCACCAGCGATCTGGCGGCCACCCGCGAGAACATCGACCGCATCAGCCAGATCACCGCGCGTGCGCAGGAAGCCGGCATCCGCACCATCGCCGAGTTCGTCAGCGACGCCAATTCGATGACCTTGCTGTTCAGTGCCGGCGTGGATTACGTGCAGGGCGACTTCGTCGGCCCGGCACTGCCGGAGATGGGGTTCGAGTTCGGGTGACCGATGGTAGTGCCGGCCGCTGGCCGGCAGCCTCTGGTACACGGAGTTGCCGGCCAGCGGCCAGCACTACCAAACGAAAAGGCCGGCTTTCGCCGGCCTTTTCGTTGATCAGGTCATGTCGACCAGATTTTCGATCTTCACGTCCGGATTGACGTCGGCTTCGTAGTCGACGCCCTCCACACCGAAACCGAACAGGCGCAGGAAGTCGGCCTTGTAGCCGGCCAGGTCGCTGATCTCGTACAGGTTCTCGTTGGTCACCTGCGGCCACAGCGCGACCACCTTGCCCTGCACGTCCGCAGCCATTTCCTTGTAGTCGGCACGCAGGCGGCCTTCGTCATCGACCAGCGCAACGGTGTGGCCATCGCCATCGACCAGATCGTGGCGCAGGCGATCGATCGCCACGCCCTCGGCCTTGCCGCCGTAGAGAATGTCGTACAGCACGTCGAGCTGCTCGATGCAGCCTTCGTGGGTGCCCTTTTCCTTCATTACCTTGAACAGCAGCGACAGGTACAGCGGCATGGTCGGAATCGCCGAGCTGGCCTGGGTGACCACGGCCTTCAGTACCGATACGCGTGCATCACCACCGATCTTGGCCAGCTTCTCGCGCAGGCCCAGCACCTTGGTGTCCAGGTCCTTCTTGGCCGCGCCGATCGAACCGTTCCAGTAGATCGCCTGGGTGATCTCTTCGCCCACATAGGTGAAGGCGGTGGTGGTGCAGCCGTTGGCCAGCACGCCGGCGTCGGCCAGCGCGTCGATCCACATCTGCCAGTCTTCACCGCCCATCACCGCGACGGTACCGGCGATCTCTTCCGGGGTAGCCGGCTGCAGATGGGTCTCGGTCAGCACTTCCTTGTCGGTATCCAGGCCACGCAGCGTGATCGGCTCGCCGATCGGCTTCAGCGTGGAGCTGATGATCTCGCCGGTCTTCGGGTGCTTGCGGCGCGGCGCGGCCAGGCTGTAGACAACCTGGTCGACCTGGCCGAGATCGGCCTTGATCATTTCGATGGTCTTCGCCTTCACTTCATCGGAGAAGGCATCGCCGTTGATGCTCTTGGCGTACAGCCCGGCTTCGTCGGCGTACCTGTGGAACGCGGCCGAGTTGTACCAGCCCGCGGTGCCCGGCTTGGTTTCGCTGCCCGGGCGTTCGAAGAAGATGCCCAGGGTGGCGGCGCCACTGCCGAAGGCAGCGGTGATGCGCGCAGCCAGGCCGTAGCCGGTGGAGGCGCCGATCACCAGCACACGCTTGGGGCCGTTCTGGATCGGCGGACGTGCGCGGATGTAGTCGATCTGCTGCTTGACCGCGGCTTCGCAGCCAGTCGGGTGGGTGGTGACGCAGATGAAGCCGCGGACGCGCGGTTTGATGACCATGAATACCTCGGGTTGGCAGATGCGGCGCGCGGGGCGCTCAGCAGGAATACGGGTGCGCGCCTGCGCGCGCGAACCGCAGGATCGTAGTGCGCGGGGGAAGATTGCACAACCGACGCTGGCGTAGGGTGGGGTTTCTCTTTGCAGGGCTGCGCCCTGCACCCGCAGAGGCAGGAGCAACGGCCACAGCCGGAGCAACGTCAAAAGCTGGATTCCTGTGAGATGGCGGGGTGGGTCCGGTTGAGGGGGACGCTGCAAGTACGTCCATGTAAGCTCGGTCGCCGCATCCATGCGGCTCACGCCCCCTCAACCGGACCCACCCCGCCTTCGACAGATTTCCGCGATCTGTCAGGACGGCATTCTGCTCTGGTGGGTATCGACCTTGGTCGACACAGTAGATCCACGCCATGCGTGGATGACTCATTCGATTTCTCACAGATGTGTCGACCAAGGTCGACACCTACCAACAGCCGCAGGAATCTGTCGGAGGTGGGGCCATGTGGGTTGGCAGGACCGTTGGCGCCATGGATGGCGCCATCGAGCCCCCAAGGATGGGTTTACGGCGTGTCCTGCCAACCCACATGGCCCCGCCCAACCAGCAGAAAGCCAGCTCCGGCTTTTGACGTTGCCGTTGCCGTTGCATTGAGCAGGTGCAGGGCTGCAAGCCCTGCCAACAAAAAACCCCGCTTGCGCGGGGTTCTCTGTGTGCTGCGTGCAGCAGGTGCTTACGGTCGACGGGCCAGGGCCTCGACGTCCTTCGCCTTCGGCAGCAGGTCCTGCTTGCTGACACGCAGGAAGCCGATCGTCAGCATCGGCACCGCCACCAGGATCGAGGACAGCACCACGATCACCGCACCGATCATGTGCGTCTCGGCCAGGCCTTCCATCGAGCTGCCGCCGTACATGTACAGGGCCAGCGCCGACAGGAAGAACATCACCGCGGTGATCACCGTACGCGACAGCGTCTGGTTGATCGAACGGTTCAGCACTTCCATCGAGTCCACGCGCAGGCTGCGGAAGTTCTCGCGGACGCGGTCGAAGACCACGATCAGATCGTTGATCGCAAAACCCATCACCGACAGCAGGCCGGCCAGCACGGTCAGGTCGAACTCACGGCCCAGCAGGGACACGTAAGCGACCGTCACGATCAGGTCGAACATCGCCACGACGCTGGCGGTGACCGCGAACTTCCATTCGAAGCGCACGGCGATGTAGATCAGGAAGCCGGCCAGCATGAAGATGGTGGCGTACAGGCCATTCATCGCCAGGTCCTTGCCGATCTGCGGGCCCACGAACTCGTTGCGGAGCACGGTAGCCTGGTTGTCGGCGGTGGACAGGGCCTTCACCACGGCGGCGGCGGTGGCCTTGTCTTCGTGCGCGGCGTCGCCGGTACCGGCAGCGTGCTCACCATGCGGGGCCAGGCGGATCAGCAGATCGGTGTTGCCACCGACGCTCTGCACCTGGGCACCGTCAAAGCCATTTTCCTCAAGCTTGGTACGGACCTGCTCGACGTCCACCGCCTTCTCGAAGCGGGCTTCGATCAGGGTGCCGCCGGTGAAGTCCAGGGCGTAGTTGAAGCCCTTGAAGCCGATGATGGCTACCGAGGCCAGGAACACGATGACCGTGACGACCATCGCGACATGGCGCCAGCGCATGAAGTCGATCTTGGTGTCGTTCGGGAGGATGTGCAGCGGAAACAGTTTCATGTGCGTGTCGTCCCGTCAGATGGCCACGTTCTGGAGCTTCTTGCGGCGGCCGTAGATCAGCGTCGCCAGCGCACGCGACACGGTGATCGCGGTAAACATGGAGGCGAAAATACCGATGATCATGGTCAGCGCGAAGCCCTTCAGCGGACCGGTACCGAATGCGAACAGCGCCACACCGACGATCAGGCCGGTCAGGTTGGCGTCGAGGATGGTGCCGGAAGCACGCTCATAACCGGTCACGATCGCGGTCTTGC
Source organism: Stenotrophomonas maltophilia (assembly GCF_003970865.1). Taxonomy (GTDB): domain Bacteria; phylum Pseudomonadota; class Gammaproteobacteria; order Xanthomonadales; family Xanthomonadaceae; genus Stenotrophomonas; species Stenotrophomonas maltophilia_AR. The sequence goes on from NZ_RXLZ01000053.1 coordinate 15,780, forward strand.
CCGGCACGCCGGCACGCAGCTCTTCACGGATACGCTCGTTGATCAGCACGTTGGCGTCCACCGATAGGCCAACCGACAACGCCAGACCGGCGAAGCCCGGCAGGGTCATCGTCGCGGTGAACATCGACATCACCGCCACCACGATCAGCAGGTTGAACAGCATCGCGATCGAGGTGATCACGCCGAACATGCGGTAGTAGACGCTGAAGAACACCAGGGTGAACAGGAATGCGAACACCACTGCACGCATACCGTTCTTGACGTTCTCGGCGCCCAGGCTCGGGCCGACCACGCGCTCTTCGACGAAGTCCATCGGCGCGGCCAGCGAGCCGGACTTCAGCAGCTTGGCCAGGTCTTCGGCTTCCTTCTTCTGCAGGCCGGTGGTCTGGAAGTTCTTGCCGAACACGCCGTTGATGTTGGCCACCGAGATCACTTCCTCGTTGACCTTGAAGCCACGCACTTCCTGGCCGTCGACGACGGTCACGGTCGGCACGCGCTCGGTGTAGACCACCGCCATCGGCTTGTTCACGTTGGCGCTGGTGAAATCGAACATGCGCTGGCCGCCGACATTGTTCAGCGTCACGCTGACTGCCGGAGAACCGCTGTTCGAATCAGTCACCGCCTGCGCGCCGACCATCTGGTCACCGGTGACGATCACGCGCTTGTTCAACAGGACCGGACCACCGCCATCACGACGCTGGTAGACCTTCGCTTCCGGCGGAATGCGGCCGGAGTTGATGGCGTCCTGTGCATTGCCGTCAACCACCGCGCGGTACTCGAGGGTAGCGGTGGCACCGATCATGCGCTTGGCTTCGGCGGTGTCCTGCACGCCCGGCAGCTGCACGACCACGCGATCGGCACCCTGGCGCTGGATGATCGGCTCGGCCACGCCGAGCTGGTTCACGCGATTGCGCAGGGTGTTGATGTTCTGCTCGATGGCGCCGTTGGCAATCTGGGTGATCTCGGTTTCCGGCACGGTCACCGTGATGCGATTGCCACTGACGTCGTAGCCGAGAGTCGGCTGCGCCTTGACCAGGGCGGTGCGGGCACGCTGTGTGGCGTCGTCACCGGCGGACGGGCTCAGGTTCGCCACGATGCTGTTGTCAGCACGGCGTTCCACCGACTGGTACGGGATGCGGGCATCGCGCAGGGTGCTGCGCACGTCTTCGGTGTAGGCGTCCAGGCGCTTGTCCAGAGCCGCCTTCTGGTCGACCTGCAGCACGAAGTGCACGCCACCCTGCAGGTCCAGGCCCAGCACCATCGGGCGACCGCCGAGGTTGGCCAGCCAGTCCGGCACGGTCGAGGCCAGGTTCAGGGCCACGGTGTACTTCTCGCCGACGGTGTCACGCAGGGCGTCGCTGGCAGCGGACTGCGCCTTCAGGTCCGGCAGGCGGACAATCAGGCTTTCCCCTTCCTTCTCGACACCGATGGTGGTGACACCGGCCGTCTTCAGGTCGGCCAGCACACGGTCGCGCAGCGCATCGTCGATCTGGCCGCCACGGTTGGCGGTGATCTGGAGGGCCGGGTCCTTCTGGTAGATGTTGGGCAGCGCGTACAGCGCGCTGAGCGCCAGTACGATCAGGATGACGACGTACTTCCAGCGTGGAAATTCGAGCATTGCTTGGGTCCCGCGCGGCGCCATCCCCGGCGCCGCGGTTGTGCATCGGAAAGGGAGTGGCTTACTGGGCCGACTTCAGGGTACCGGCCGGCAGCACGTTGCCGACAGCGCCCTTCTGCACGCGGATGCGCACGTTGTCAGCCACTTCAATGGTGATGAAGTTGTCGCCGATGTCGGTGACGATGCCGGCGATGCCGCCGTTGGTCAGCACTTCATCGCCACGCTTGATCTTCTCCAGCATGGCCTTGTGCTCCTTCTGCCGCTTCATCTGCGGGCGGATCATCAGGAAGTACATGATGGCGATCAGGATCACCGGGAACAGCAGCGTGGTCAGGCCCATGCCCTGCGGTTGGCCGCCGGCGGCCTGGGCGTGGGCGGCGGGAATCAGGAAAGCAAGCAGGTTCATCGTTGGTCCTTTGGTTGGGCGGCGCTCCGGCCCTTTCACGGGCACGGGGTGTCGACCGCGGATCTGGGTCAGCCTTGAAGTATGCCACGGCCCCGGGCGTTCGTCCTTGGGCCGTTTGGCAGGGGGTGTTCGGGTTACAGGGGCGGTGCTACCGCCCCGCGTGCCGCGTAGAAAGACTCACGGAAGGCCAGGAAGGTTCCCGCTTCGATGGCCGCACGGATGTCGGCCATGAGCTTTTCGTAATAGAACAGGTTGTGCAGCGTGCCCAGCATCGGCGCCAGCATCTCGTTGCAGCGGTCCAGGTGGCGCAGGTAGGAACGGGTGTAGCCGCCGGTGCAGGCCACGCAGCCGCAGCCCGGCTCGATCGGGTCCATGTCCCGCGCGTACTGGGAATTCCGGATGCGAACGGTGCCGAACGAGGTGAAATAGTGGCCGTTGCGGGCGTTACGGGTGGGCATCACGCAGTCGAACATGTCCACGCCACGTGCGACACCCTCGACCAGGTCTTCCGGCCGACCCACGCCCATCAGATAGCGCGGGCGGTCACCCGGCAGCTCCGGATCCAGGTGGTCGAGCATGGCGTTGCGCTCGTGCTCCGGCTCGCCCACGGCCAGGCCGCCGATGGCGTAGCCGTCGAAGCCGATCGCCTGCAGGGCCTCGGCCGAACGGCTGCGCAGATCGGTGTGCACCCCGCCCTGGACGATGCCGAACAGGGCCGCGTCGTTGCCGAGCTCGTCATGCGCGTTGCGGCTGCGCTGGGCCCAGCGCAGGCTCAGCTCCATCGAGCGACGGGCAACGTCCTCGGTGGCCGGGTACGGCGTGCACTCGTCGAAGATCATCACCACGTCCGAGTCGAGCACCTTCTGGATCTTCATGCTCTCTTCCGGGCCCAGGAACACACGGGCACCGTCGGTGGGCGAGGCAAAGGTCACGCCCTGCTCGGTGATCTTGCGGCGGTGGGCCAGCGAGAACACCTGGAAGCCGCCGGAGTCGGTCAGGATCGGGCCATCCCAGCGGCAGAAGCCGTGCAGGCCGCCGTGGTCGGCGATGATGTCCAGGCCCGGGCGCAGGTACAGGTGGAACGTGTTGCCGAGGATGATCTCGGCGCCCAGCGCACGCACCTGGTCCGGCAGGATGCCCTTGACCGAGCCATAGGTCCCGACCGGCATGAAGGCCGGCGTTTCCACCGTGCCACGCGGGAAGGTCAGGCGGCCACGGCGGGCACGGCCGTCGCGGGTCTGGAGCTGGAACTGCAATCGGGACATGGAGCGGTCATTCAGGCAAATAGTTGTCTATTGTCCCCCAAAACCCGGCGCCGACGAACCCCACGACCTGTCTACGCCGTTCAGCGCCCTGCCCGCAGGCGCCAGCGCTGCGCCACCAGGTCAGCCAGGGCGTCCGCCTGGATCGAGTTCAGGATGTCGTTGTGGTCGGCCGAGACACTGTCTGCGCCTGCGATCACCCAGACCGGACGTTGCTGCATCGGCGCACAGCCCTGGCCCGGTATGGTCCGGGCGCGCAGAACGAAACGGCCATCGGCAAGCGTTGCGGTACAGGCGTCCAGCGGCGGCGGCGGACAGGCCTCGGCCGTGGCGCAGACCCAGGCTCGATGGGTCTGGCGCTGACGGTCAAATCCAATGGGCGTGCCCCTGAACGCAATCCGGTAGCCCACACCGACGGCCTTGTCGCCCTGCGCCTGCAGCACCGTCACCTTTCGATGCTGGCGCAAAGCGTCCGCAGCCGTGATCGATACCGTTCCGGCAAATGCCGGTGACGCTGCCCACGCGGAGACCAGCGCCTGCTCGACCTCGTCGAACTCACGCTCGGCCACTGCCGGATTGAGCATGAAGTACTCGAAGCCGCCCAACTGCTCCTGCACCAGGCCATCCTTGATGGCATGGAACAAGGCGGAGCCGCCGAAACTGTGGCCGATCATGTAGACCGCCCTCTCCGGATGCTGCTCGCGCAACAGGGCCACCACCTGCGCCAGCCCGTTCTCCCCTACCGTCACCGAGGCCTTCTTTCGATCCCATACCGTCAGAAAGTCGCTCGGCTCCCAGGCCAGCGGGGTATCGTAGGAGTCACCACGCCACCCCACATAGAGCCCCCTCACCGGGGTCCCCGCCTTGGCCTCGACCTTGCCAAGGAACTCTTCAAAATCAGTGAAGTTGCTGTCATTGGGCGATGCGTTGTGGTGCCAGCCGTTGATGAAGACCACCACCGGGAGATCAACAGGTTCCGCCGCCAGCCAGCGCTGCAGACGGTTGAACTGGCCCGGCCAATGGAAGCCCCCGGCATCATTGATCTCGATCACCATTCGCTCGCTGCGCGCGGGCAACGCGAGGGGACGGGCCTCATGCTCGGGCCAGTAGGCGACATCGGGCACGCTGGAACAGGACGAAAGGCCACACACGATCAGGCACAACCCGGCAATCCGGCGCATGAGCGTTCTCCTTGGTGGGGCACCGGCCCCTCCCCGGGGTCTGCGCGATGCGATCCTAGCCCGCTGTCGCAGGCCTTGGACGACCGCCTGTCGGCGCGCTGCCCGCGCAATCCTGAAAGAAGCGACAAACCTCGCGGGGCGAAGCTTCAACTTCGTCGCCACTGGCCTTGGCGGGCGGTCACCACATCACTCGCAGTGCACCTTCTGCTGTGAAGATCGTTGGGATGCCATCCACACATGGCGTGGATCTACTGATTCCAGCGGCAGTAGAGCCACGCCATGCGTGGCTTTCCGCCCATCCAGGTATCGGCAAGTGCGCACCAACGGTGCGCACCCACCACAAGCGGAGGCTGTGGCCCTACCCCGCCTGCGGGTACAGCAACATCGCGTCGCCGTAGCTGAAGAAGCGGTAGCGCTGCTCGATCGCGTGCTGGTAGGCCTCGAACACGCGCTCCTTGCCGGCGAACGCGGAAATCATCATCAGCAGCGTGCTTTCCGGCAGGTGGAAGTTGGTCACCATCGCGTCAACGCTGCGGATGCGGTAGCCCGGGGTGATGAAGATCTGCGTTTCACCGGCGAACGGCAGCAGTTCGCCATCGCGCATCGCGCTTTCCAGCGCGCGCACCACGGTGGTGCCGACACCGATCACGCGGCCGCCGCCGGCGCGCGTGCGCCGCACCTGCTGCACCAGTTCGGCGCCGACGTTCAGCCACTCGCGGTGCATCACGTGGTCCTTCAGGTCATCGGCGCGCACCGGCTGGAAGGTGCCCGCGCCCACGTGCAGGGTGACGTGGCCGAACTCCACGCCCTTGTCCTTCAGCGCGGCCAGCAGCGGTTCGTCGAAATGCAGGCCGGCGGTCGGCGCCGCCACCGCGCCCACTTCGCGCGCGAACACAGTCTGGTAGCGCTCGCGGTCGTCCACGCCCGGCTCGCGCTGGATGTACGGCGGCAGCGGCAGGCGGCCGGCATGCAGCAGCCACTGTTCCAGCGATTCCGGCACATGGAACTGCAGCACGTAGAACTCGCCGTCGCGGCCCAGCACCTCGGCTTCACCACCGGCATCCAGCGCGATGCGGCTGCCCGCCTTCGGCGATTTGCTGGCCCCCACCTGGGCACGCGCCTGCTGGCCGCCGAGCAGGCGCTCGATCAGGATCTCGACGCGGCCACCGCTGGCCTTCTGCCCGAACAGGCGCGCCGGGATCACCCGGGTGTCGTTGAACACCAGCAGGTCGCCCGGCTGCAGCAGCGACGGCAGGTCGCGCACCTGCAGATCGGTGAAGGCATCGGGCGCCGGCGGCACCAGCAGCAGGCGGCTTGCGGAACGTTCGGCCAGGGGTGCCTGCGCGATCAGTTCAGCCGGCAGGTCGTAGTGGAAATCGGACTTCTTCAAGGCAGTGGGCGGCAACAGGTCGACAATGGCGCGCATTGTACGTCCAGCGTCTGCGAGCGGGCGTGCTTCGCGGCGAACGTCGCGCAAAATGCTGCTATGCAGCAGGTTTCTGCGGGGTTATCGCGCAAAAAAACAAGTGCTAGCATCGAGCCGGAAGTCCGCTGCACGAGCCTGCCCCAAGCGCGCGTGATGACGCGCGTTTTGCTTTTGAAGACCCGTGCGACCCATTGTTTCAGGAGATCTGCAATGAGCTTCATCGAACGCCTCGCCCCCCTGCGCAACCAGCCCGGCACCCGCCTCACCTCCGGCCTGGACGATGCCACCCTGACCGCCCTGTCCGCCAACCACCCGCAGCTGATCGCCGCGGTGGACGCCGCCGCCGAGGAATTCGCGCGCGTGCAGGCCGACCTGGGGCCGCTGCTGGCACAGGACGAACAGGCGCAGATCGACGCGATGCAGGACGGTTTCGTCAATTTCTACGCCGATGACGCGGTGACCCCGTACGTGGCACTGGCTGCGCGCGGCCCGTGGGTGGTCACCCTGAAGGGCGCCGTGCTGTACGACGCCGGCGGCTACGGCATGCTCGGCTTCGGGCACACCCCGGACGCCGTGCTGGAGGCAATGGCCCGCCCGCAGGTGATGGCCAACATCATGACCCCCAGCCTGTCGCAGCAGCGCTTCATCACCGCCCTGCGCGCCGAGATCGGCCACCGCCGTGGCGGCTGCCCGTTCGCCCGCTTCATGTGCCTGAATTCCGGCTCCGAAGCGGTCGGCCTGGCCGCGCGCATTGCCGACGTCAACGCCAAGCTGCAGACCGACCCGGGTGCTCGCCACGCCGGCGCTGCGATCAAGCGCGTGGTGGTCAAGGGCAGCTTCCATGGCCGTACCGACCGCCCTGCCCTCTATTCGGATTCCAGCCGCAAGAGCTACATGCAGCACCTGGCCAGCTACCGTGGCGAGGATTCGGTGATCACCGTGGCGCCGTACGACGAAACCGGCCTGCGCAAGGTGTTCGAGGACGCCGCGCGCAACCAGTGGTTCATCGAGGCGGTGTTCCTGGAGCCGGTGATGGGCGAAGGCGATCCGGGCCGTTCGGTGCCGCCGTCGTTCTATGCCGTGGCCCGCGAACTGACCCGTGCCCACGGCAGCCTGCTGCTGCTCGACTCGATCCAGGCCGGCCTGCGTGCGCATGGCGTGCTGTCGGTGGTCGACTACCCGGGCTTCGAAGGCCTGGACCCGCCGGACATGGAGACCTACTCCAAGGCGCTCAACGCCGCGCAGTACCCGCTGTCGGTGCTGGCGGTGACCGAGCATGCCGCGCAGCTGTACCGCAAGGGCATCTATGGCAACACCATGACCAGCAACCCGCGTGCGCTGGATGTGGCCTGCGCCACCCTGGCCCAGCTAACCCCGCAGGTGCGCGCCAACATCGCCGAGCGTGGTGCCGAGGCCGTGCGCAAGCTTGAACAGCTGAAGAACGAGCTGGGCGGGCTGATCACCAAGGTGCAGGGCACCGGCCTGCTGTTCTCCTGCGAGCTGGCCCCGCAGTTCAAGTGCTACGGCGCCAACTCCACCGAGGAATGGCTGCGCCAGCACGGCATCAACGTGATCCACGGTGGCGAGAACTCGCTGCGCTTCACCCCGCACTTCGGCATGGACAGCGAGGAGCTGGACCTGCTGGTGGGGATGGTCGGACGTGCCCTGCGTGAAGGCCCGCGCCGCGAGCAGGCCGCCGCAGCGTAAGTCTGGCTTGGTGTTTGTAGAGTCGAGCTTGCTCGACTGCATTTCGTTCAGGCACCGCGATAGTCGAGCAAGCTCGACTCTACTGAACGAAGAGCAGCCGAGCGCGGCTCGGCTCTACAGAAGGCCTCTCAAGGCCTCATAATCCTTGGACACCCCGTCCCTGACCGCCCTGCGGTCGGCGACGGGGCGTTTTCGTTTCCGGCCAAGAGACAGGAAGATCCATGAAATCGATCTGTGTGTACTGTGGTTCCAACGCTGGCAGCAAGCCGGCCTATACCGAACGCGCCATTGCACTGGGTGACCGCATCGCCCGCGACGGCCTGCGCCTGGTCTATGGCGGCGGCAATGTCGGCCTGATGGGAACCGTGGCCAATGCCGTACTCGCCGCCGGCGGCGAGGTGACCGGCGTGATCCCGCGCCAGCTGGCCGACTGGGAAGTGGCCCACCGCGGCCTGACCGAACTGGAAATTGTCGGTTCGATGCATGAGCGCAAGTCGCGCATGTTCGACCTCGCCGATGGCTTCGTCACCCTGCCCGGCGGCTTCGGCACCATGGAAGAGATCTTCGAGATGCTGACCTGGCGCCAGTTGGGCATCGGCAACAAGCCGTGCGCGTTCCTCGACGTGGAAGGTTTCTATGCCCCGTTGATCGGCATGATCGACCGCATGGTGGAAGAGCGCTTCCTGCACCCGGACCAGCGCCAGGACCTGTGGTACGGCTCGGACATCGAAGAGATGCTGGAGTGGATGAAGAACTACCAGCCGGCCCAGGCCTCGAAGTGGATCGACGAAAAGCGCCGCGCCGCCCTGCGTTGATGCAGCTGCACGCGGTGGCTCAGGCCGCCGCGTGCGACCACGGGGCGGGCCGCCCCAGCAGATAGCCCTGGCCGTAATCGCAGCCCAGTTCGCGCAGGGTCTGCCGCTGCGCCTCGGTCTCGATGCCTTCACCGATGGTCTCGATGCCCAGCGTGCGCGCCAGCGACAGCACGCCTTCGACCAGCGCCCGCGTGCTCTGCACTTCCGGCCCATGCAGGCCGGCGATGAAGCTCTGGTCGATCTTCAGCGTACTGATCGGGAAACGGTGCAGGTAGGACAGCGCGGAGAAGCCGGTACCGAAATCGTCCAGCTGCACCTGGATGCCGCGCTCGCGCAGGCCCTGCAGGATGCGCAGCGTGTGCGGGCCATCGTCCAGCAGCGCCACCTCGGTGATCTCCAGGCGCAGCCGGCGCGGATCGGCACCACATGCATCCAGCAGGCCGAACAGGCGGCCGCTGAACCCGGCGGAGCGAAAATGGCGCGGTGACACGTTCACCGAAACGTAGCTCTGCCCGCCCTCGGCGAGGCCGGCAATCACCTGTTCGTAGATCAGCCAGTCGACCTGCTCGATCAGGCCGCTTTCCTCGCCCAGCTCCAGGAACGCGCCCGGCAGCAGCAGGCCACGGCGCTCATGCTGCCAGCGCAGCAGCGCCTCGTGGCCGACCACCTCGCCATCGGACAGGCGCACGATCGGCTGGTAGAACGGCACGAAATCGCGGTTGTTGATCGCACGGCGCAGGTCGGCCTCCAGATCGAGGCTGCGCATGGCCTGCTCGCGCATGTCTTCGTCGAAGATCGCACAGCGGTCATGGCCCTGCGCCTTGGCCCGGTACATCGCAGCGTCGGCGTCGCGCAGCAGCTCTTCGCCGGTGCGGTAGCGCGGGTTCCACAGCGCGATGCCCAGGCTGCCGGACGGGAACAGTTCGCGCCCGGCGATCCACATCGATTCCTGCAGGGCCAGCAGCAGGCGCTGGCCAAAGTCCAAGGCCTGGGCCAGGCCCTGCGGGCATTGCAGCAGCACCGCGAATTCGTCGCCGCCCAGCCGGGCCACCACGTCCTCGGTGCCGGCCATCGATACGATGCGCTTGGCCACTTCCACCAGCATGCGGTCGCCGGCGGCATGGCCGATGCTGTCGTTGACCAGCTTGAAGCGGTCCAGATCGAGGAACAGCACGGCGAACACCGGGCCACCCTCACGCTTGGCCAGTGCCAGCGCATCCTGCAGGCGGTCCAGCAGGTGCAGGCGGTTGGGCAGGCCGGTCAGCGCATCGTGCATGGCCTGGTGGGTCAGCCGCTGTTCGGCACGCAGGCGCTCGCCGATCTGGCCGAGCAGCTTTTCGTTGACCTCGGCCAGTTCGCGCGTGCGTTCCTCCACGCGCTTCTCCAGCTCGGCATGCGCCGAGCGCAGCCGTTGCTGGTCGCGCTGACGGGCCAGGCCGGTACCGATGTTCTGCGCAACGAAGGTCAGCAGGCGCTGGTCATGCACGCTGAAAATGCTGTTCTCGCTGTAGCTCTGCACCACGATCGCGCCGACCACTTCGTCGTCGCGCAGCAGCGGTACGCCCAGCCAGCAGTGCGAACGCGCACCGGATTCCCGCACTTCGCCACTGGCCAGCAGCGCATCGATCTGCGCGCGTGACGCCAGCAGTGGCCGCCGGTTGCGCACCACGTATTCGGTCAAGCCCCGGCTGAAGGGCCGTGGCGCGCGGCTGGCATTGTGCTCGTCCACCGAATACACGAAGTCCAGGCCGTTGCCGGCCGGATTGACCAGGGCGATGTAGAAATTGCGTGCGTCGAGCAGGCGCCCGACCACCCCATGCACCTGTCCGTAGAACTGCGCCAGGCTGTCGGCCGACATCGCCATCTCGGCGATGTTGTACAGGGCGGTCTGCAGCTGTTCGGCGCGGCGACGCTCGGCCACCTCGTCCTGCAGGCTGTGGTTGGCGCGCTGCAGTTCCTGGGTGCGCCGCTCCACCTGCTGCTCCAGCCGCACCTGCGCCTGGCGCCGGTCCATCGCGGTCTGCACGTGCTGCGCAACGAAGCCCAGCAAGGCGCGCTCGGCCTCGCCATAGCGGGCCGCCTGTTCATAGCTCTGAACCACGATGGCACCGCATACGCGGCCATCGCGCAGCATCGGCACGCCCAGCCAGTCCAGGCTTTCGGGCCCACGCTGCGGGTCGTGCTCCTGTTCCATCACCTGCGCCAGCAGTTTGCGCGAGGGGCCACTGAGCGGCTTGCCATGGCGCAGCAACGCCACGGTCAGGCTGCGCGGCATCTCGCTGGCGTCATGGCTCTGCGTGGGATCGGCGACGAAGTCATCGACCTGATCGGCGAAGTACAGGAAACGGATCTGGTCGCGCACATCGTCGTATTCCACGATGTAGCAGTTCTCGGCATACATCAGCGTGCCCAGCACACCATGCACGTGGCGCAGCATCTCGGGCATTTCCAGGTCGGCACCGGCCAGATCTGCAATCTGGAACAGGGCCTGCTGCAGCCGTTCGGCCTCTTCCAGCGCCTTGATCTGGCCGGCCTGGCGGCCGCGCTGCAGCGCCAGCTCCATCGCCTGCCGGGCAACCCCCCACCATGCCGGCGAAGGCACCGCGCCCTCCACCGACAACAGCAGGCGCGCACCATCATGTTCCCAGCCGTGCTGGCCATCGCCCACGCCGGGTGCCGCCGCATTATCTCCGGCAGCCGCCGTCGGCCAGCCCCCCTGGCCACGGCCGAGCTGCGGGTCGTCCCAGCCGACGCGGACCACGGCTGTTTCCGGCAAAAGCGCATGCAACGCGCGCACCAGCGCCGTGCTCAGCACGGCCTCGTGTGGTGGCTCTTCCGCCGGTTCAGCATGCGTGGACAAATGACAATCTCTTGGCGCCGTCTGTGCGTCGCCTCCCCTGAGCCGCCGAGCATAGCGCGCCACCCGGGGGGCAATGGAAGCCCGTAAACCCCGAATCGTGCGCCCGTACGTTTTTCCTGCTGTCCGTAGCCCCTTCCGAGCCATGACCCTCGCCCTGCCCGCCACCGCCACCGGCTATGCGCCATCGCCTGCAGGCCTTACCCTGTACGCCGTGGAAGCCAGCGCACTGCCAACCGATGAAGCCTTGATGCTGGCCTGGGCCGGTGGCGACCTGCGTGCGTTCGAAAGCCTGTATGCGCGCCATCGCAAGCGCCTGTTCGGCTTCCTGCTGCGGCAACTGCGCGACAACGCGCTGGCCGAGGAGATCTTCCAGGACGTCTGGCAACGGGTGATCAGCGCCCGTGCCGGGTGGCAACCGGACGCGGCATTCAGCACCTGGCTGTTCCGCATCGCCCACAACCGCCTGAACGACCATTGGCGCGCCGCCCGCCACCGCCCGGCTGCCCCGGCCGATGCCGATCTGCGCCTGGCCGCGATCGAGGATGGGCAGACCCCGGAAGGCGAGCTTTCCGAATTCGAACAACGTCGCCGCATCCAGCTGGCGATGGAACAACTGCCGCCGGAGCAGCGCGAAGTGCTGCAACTGCGGCTGGATCAGGAACTGAGCCTGGAGGAGATCGGCCAGATCACCGGCGTAGGCCGGGAAACCGTGAAATCGCGGCTGCGCTATGCGATGGACAAGCTGCGTGCGGGATTGAACGCATGAACCGAGACGAACCGCTGACGCCGGAAGAACGCGAGCTGGCCCGGCTGCTCGGCCGTCGCGCCGAGCAGGCACCGCCCGCCGCACTGGACGCCGCCATCCTGGCCGCGGCCCGCGCTGCCGTGGACGCTCCGGCTGCCGATGCGGTCGCCTCTCCCGAGGCGCCGCGCACGCAGCGCCCACGCCCGCGTTGGCCGGCGGTGTTCGGCATCGCCGCCTCGATGGTGTTCGCCATCGGCATCGCCTGGCAGCTGCGCCCGGAGCCGCCGCCGGTTCCGGCCGGTGAGGCCGCTGTTGCTGCGGCACCGGCTGCGGCGGAAGACGTTGCGGCTGCCGATCAGGCCGCTGATAGCAGTGCAGCCGACAGCCCGGTGGCGGCTGCGGAACCGGCCGCTGCGCCCGCAGCGCCCGAGGCAGGCCCTGTTGCCGCTGCCCCGGCACCGGCCATCGCGCGCGCGCGCAAGCCTGCGCCGGCCGAGACCGCTGAAGCGCCTGCCCAGGCTGCACGATCGATGGCTGCAGATGCGGTCGCCGATACCTCCTTTGCGGCCGTTCCGCCCGCTCCGGCCGCAGCGCCGGCAGCAGCGCCGCCTGCGCCACCGGCACCCGCCGCCTACTCGGCACCGGCACCGGCACCGGCATTCGCGCCGGTAGCGTCCGGGGCGCTGAAAGCACGCACGGCCGCAGCACCGGCAGCCAATGCCGCCGAAGTCGAGCGGGCGCAGGCATTGGACCGGGTAGAAATCACCTCGATGAAGCGTGAGGCTCCCAGCCGTTCCGCACCGGGCATCATGCGCCGCGGCAGCGATGCGGGCCTGAGCGCGGACGCCGTGCAGGCCGAGGTGGACGCTGACGCACGACTGCCGCGCCGGCAGTGGCTGCAGAAGATCCGCACACGACGCGACGACGGCCAGCGCGATCTGGCCCGTGCCAGCCTGGAGCGCTACATGCAGCAGTACCCGGAAGCACGCCTGCCGCGCGACCTGCGCCCGCTGCTGGACGACTGAAGCGGACGGGAATACCCGGCAACCCCGTAGAATGACGGGAATGCTCGATACTCTCGCCCAGCCGGTCAACCACACGCTGGAAGTCAAACACAGCCGTTTCATCGCCCATGCCGCGCCAATCGATGGCGCCGCAGCGGCCATGGCATTCCTGCAGCAGGTTGCGGTGGCCGATGCCACCCACAACTGCTGGGCCTACCGGCACGGGCAGGACTATCGCTCCAGCGACGATGGCGAGCCGGCCGGCACGGCTGGACGTCCGATCCTGGCGGCGATCGACGGCCAGGGTTTCGACCAGGTGATGGTGGTGGTGACGCGCTGGTTCGGCGGTATCAAGCTCGGTGCCGGTGGCCTTGTGCGCGCCTACGGTGGCGCCGCCGCCGAGTGCCTGCGCACCGCTCCGCGCCTGCCGCTGGTGGCGATGGCCCGGCTGCAGCTGCTGGCCGGCTTCGAGGACCTGGGTACCCTGCACGCCACCCTGCCCGCCTTCGGTGCCGAAAAGCGCGATGAACAGTTCGATGCCAATGGTGTGTGCCTGCGGATCGAATTGCCTGCCGATCAGGTCGACGCATTGAAAATCCGCCTGCGCGACGCCACCCGTGACCGTATCCGCATAGAAGACGACGACCAGGATGACTGACAAGGACGACGCCCCCGCTTCGACCCCGCCGCTGCGCCGCCTCGGCAGCCTGCGCACGCTGTGGCCGTTCGTGCGCCGCCATAGCGGGCTGTTCACCGCCTGGCTGCTGGCCCTGGCGGTGTCTTCGGCCGCCACGCTGAGCCTGCCTCCGGCGGTGAAGCAGATGATCGATCACGGTTTCAGCAGCGGCGGCCAGATCAACCGTGCCTTCGCCCTGCTGATGCTGGTGGCGGTCGTCATGGCGTTGGGCACGGCCGCGCGCTTCTACTTCGTGTCGCTGCTCGGCGAAAAAGTCGTGGCCGACCTGCGCAGCCAGCTGTATGCCCACCTGATCCAGCTGGGTGCCGGCTTCCACGACCGCAGCCGCAGCGGAGAACTGGTCTCGCGCCTGACCGCGGACACTGAACTGCTGCGCAGCGTGGTCGGCTCAACCATGTCCGTAGCATTGCGCAGCACGGTCACCGTCATCGGCAGCCTGGCAATGCTGTTCGTCACCAGCCCGCGGCTGGCCGCATGGTCGCTGCTCGGCATTCCGCTGGCGGTGCTGCCGATCATCATCGGCGCGCGCAAGCTGCGCACGGTCGCACGCAACAGCCAGGACCGCATCGCCGATGCCAACAGCCTGGCCAGCGAGACGCTGGGCGCGGTGCGCACGGTGCAGGCCCATGCACGCGAGCCGTACGAGCGCGGGCGCTTCGACAAGGCACTCGGTGATGCCATCGGTGCCGCACGCCGCCGCATCGGCGCACAGTCGCTGGTCACCGCCAGCGCCATCCTGCTGGTGTTCGGCGCCATCGTCGGTGTGTTGTGGCTGGGCGCGCACGACGTCATCGACGGCCGCCTCAGCGCCGGTACGCTGGGCCAGTTCGTGCTGTATGCATTGATCGGTGGCGGCTCAGTGGGCGCGCTGGCCGAGGTATGGAACGAGCTGCAGCGCGCGGCCGGCGGCATGGGCCGCATCGGCGAACTGCTGCAGGAAGACATCGAGATCCGCGCGCCGGCACAGCCGCACGCGCTGCCGCAACCACTGCGTGGCGAGATCCGGTTCGACGACGTGGTGTTCCACTACCCGCAGCGACCGGACCAGGCCGCACTGGACCACTTCAACCTGCACGTGCGCCCCGGCGAGACCGTGGCGCTGGTAGGTCCGTCGGGGGCGGGCAAGAGCACGGTGCTTTCGATGCTGCTGCGCTTCCATGATCCGGCCAGCGGCCGCATCGACGTGGACGGCATCGACGTGCGCCAGGTCGACCCGGCCGAGCTGCGTGCGCAGCTGGCGCTGGTGCCGCAACAGCCGACGCTGTTCGCTGCCAGTGCCCGCGACAACATCCGCTATGGCCGCCTGCAGGCCAGCGACGCCGAAGTCGAGGATGCCGCACGAGCGGCCGAGGCCGATGGTTTCCTTCGCGCGTTGCCGCAGGGCTATGACAGCGAGCTGGGTGAGCGCGGTGCGCGCCTGTCCGGTGGCCAGCAGCAGCGCGTGGCGATTGCCCGTGCGCTGCTGAAGGATGCGCCGATCCTGCTGCTGGATGAAGCCACCAGCGCGTTGGACGCGCAGAGCGAGCACAGCGTGCAGCAAGCGCTGGAGCGGCTGATGGCGGGCCGTACCACACTGGTCATCGCCCACCGCCTGGCCACCGTACTCAAGGCCGACCGCATCGTGGTGATGGACCAGGGCCGCATCGTCGCCGAGGGCACGCACGCGCAGCTGCTGGCCGAAGGTGGACTGTACGCTGAACTGGCACGCCTGCAGTTCATCGATTGATGACGTCCGGCTAACATCGGCGCGGCCAAGCTGGCCGCGCAACAGCAGCATCCGCTGAAGGAGGTGCACGATGTCGTTCCGTCAGTTCCCCGCCGTCGACAGCAACGGCGAAAGCCACATCATCATCGAGTTCAAACCCGAGGCGAATGGCAGCGGGCACCATTCCGAGGCGACGCCACGCTACGAACTGGATGATGGACGGCCGCTGGTACGCGATGGCCGCGAGTTCACCACCAGTGGCGGTGAGCTGAGGCTGACGATCTGAGGTTCACCGGGCATGGCCCGGCGCTCCCGGATTTCGTGCCGCCCCGCTCTGGTAGGTGTCGACCTTGGTCGACACGCCTTTTGCCTCTGGTAGGTGTCGACCTTGGTCGACACGCTTTTTGCCAAAGGCGGTCGAGCATGGCTCGACCCTACAAAAAAAGCGTGGTCAATTTTTCGCCAAGCATCTTGACAGCCTTTTCTACCAAGGGCTGAGCGAGGTTATCCACACCTTTGCTCAGAAACCATCCACACCGCCTGTGGATGAATGTGCTCAGCCCAGCACCCGTCCGATGCCGCTGGCGTCCACCTCGGCGGCCGCCCGGGTGATCGCCGCCGGATCGCTGCCGGCCACGAACCCGATACGGAAATGCACTTCGCCGCCAGGCGTGCGCGAGGAATGGATCGAGGCCAGGCTGATGCGGTGCTGCTCGAACACGTTCAGCAGCTCACGCAGTGAGCCCGGCCGGTCTTCCGGCAGGTGCACCGACAACGCATTGCGCTCGGTCAGGTCAGCCAGCAGATACCCCACGCGTTCAAAGGTGTAGTTGCCCTCGGCCAGTGCCTGCCCACCGAAGGCACGGCGGTTGGCCGACAGCAGCTGCTCCCGGAATGCGCCACGTGCACCGTCGTCGCCCTGCCCGACCTGCGCCTGCAGGGCCTGCAGCTGGCCGACCAGCCGCTCCAGCATCGGCGCCACGTACGGGTTGCCGAACTGGATGTCTTCGTAGATGGCCGGGTTGAGCGACAGGATGCGCGAGATGATCGCCGTATCCAGCTCGAACGATGCCGACCGGTACGGCATCATCGCGGCCAGATCGCCCAGCTGCGGCTGGTACTGGCGCAGCACGCCGGCCTGGGCCAGGTGGGTGGCATGCACCATCGCCTGTACCAGCGCCATCATCTGGTCGTGGTGCTGCGGCGTGGCCCGCACGCACTCAGCCTGCAGCGCAGTGCACAGCGAATCGACCCATGGCTGCCAGTGCCGCAACCGCGCTTCGCAGACCACCATCACCCGGCCCTTCAGGGTCGGCGCCTTGGGCGGCGCGGTCATCGGGTGCAGGCCGACCACTTCGGCTTGAGAGGCCAACATCGCCTGGACCGGCGCTTCCTTCACCGAGGTCACGTCCAGCCACAGCCGGTCCTGCTCGCGGCCGGCCGACTGCCGCACGTACTCGGCAATCAACGCCGGCGTATGCCGGATCGGTGCCGAGAACACCAGTACGTCGGCCTGCGCCAGCAGCTGTTCCGGCGTATGCGAGTCCGGATCGGCCGGATCGTGGCCGATCACCTGCAGCTGCATGTGCTGCTGGAAGAAGCGGCTCAGCCAGCGCCCGTAGGCGCCGGCACTGCCGATGATGCCGACCGTGCGCGGCGTGCGTTCGAGCAGGCCGCTCATGCCACGCGTTCGGCGCGGAAGCGCGTCCCCTCGGCCAGCGCGGCAGGCGCTGCAGCGATCACGTCGAATTCTTCGAAGCCGTTGTCCAGGGTTGCCTCCAGCGCCGCATGGGTGCCGGCAATCGCACGCGTGATCGCCTGCTGCATCGATTCACCGCGCAGCAGGAACGACACCACCAGCGACATCAGCACATCACCCGTACCTGCCACGTCCACCGGCAGCAGGGGCGAGGTCCAGCGCCAGGTCTCCTCGCGGCCGACAGCCAGGGTCACCAGTTCACCCGGGGTGCCGCCTACGCTGTGCGCGATCACCCAGTGCGGGCCACGATCCAGCAGCGTACGCGCGGCGGCGATGGCATCGGCCTCGGCCAGTGCCGGCATGCCGGTCAGGCGGTTCAGTTCAAAGGCGTTCGGGGTCACCAGCCAGGCATGCGGCAGCAGGCGCTCGGCGAAGATCGCTTCCAGTCCCGGTTCCACGTAGGGGCCGGTGTGGGTATCACCAATCACCGGATCCAGGCAGTAACGCAGCTGCGGGCAGGCCGGCAGGATGTCATCCAGCCAGTCGGCGAAGGCCGCACCGTTGGCAGTGCTGCCGAAGTAGCCGGACACCAGCATCTTCGCCCGCTGCGGCAGGCCGCGCTCGCGGGTGCCCAGCAGCAGGTCGGCGAACCAGTCGGCGGGCAGCACGCGACCGCGCGTGGTGTCGTAGAACGGCGCGTTGCTGAGCAGCACGGTCGGAATTTCGGCTACGCGCACGCCGAGTGCGCGCATCGGCGGTACGGCGGCGCTGTTGCCGGCATGGCCGTAGACAAGTTGCGACTGGACCGAGATGACATCGATCGGCGACGGGCCGTCGGGCCGCTGGCGGCGGCCGTGGACCAGGTGGTTATCAAGGGATTCGCTCATGGCCGCATTCTACGCCCGGTGGAGGGTTCGGCAGGGCTTGCAGCCCTGCACCTGCTCAATGCAACGGCAACGGCAAAAGCCAAAGCCAAAGCGGGCTATCCGTGGGATGGCGGGGCGGTGTCGGAGTGCGGGGACGCCGTGAACCTGTGGTGGTCAAGCATTTTTGGACACGCCCAAAGGGAGTTCAGGCCACCTGCTCTTCACAAAGCGCAGGTGGCACAAGGCCGTTGGCACTGTGCAGCCGACGGTGGTTGTACCAGTCCACAAA
>NZ_RXLZ01000054.1 GCF_003970865.1 Stenotrophomonas maltophilia
ATTGATTCTGGCAACGTATCGCTTGCTTTAAAACAATTAATAGTTGCTTGATCAAACGTCTGCAAGATGGACAATCATCCTTCCTGCAGGCGCCTTCACAAGATACCTGCGCATACTTTCAAAGATCCTGGGAAGTGGCCTCAGCGCCGCTCCCGTGTGCCGCGAAGCTTCCTTCGTAGCGAGCCGCCCATTATGCCAGACTTTTTCAGTCCGTCAACACCTTCGTTCGATCATCTCGTTCGGCGGTGGTGGGCGCCCTGATGTCGCTGAAGCCCCTTGGTGGCGACCCCTGCGACGGGGGAAGAGAAGTATGTCCCCATTTCCATCGTTTGTGAAGGGGGTGTGGCGATTTTTTTCAACGGATGTTGCATCCGTTCATCCATCGCGCCCTGCGGGAGGACGCCGCCAAGAGCAGCCGAGCATGGCTCGGCTCTACAAGAGCATAAGGAAGGGCCGGCTGCGCCGGCCCTTCCTTTGTCTCAGGCAGCGACCAGGCGCACGCGGGCGAAGGTGCGCTTGCCGACCTGCAGCAGGCCTTCGAAGCCCGGCTGCAGCACCTGCTGGCCATCTTCGACCACTTCACCGTCCACCTTGACCGCGCGCTCCTTGAGCTTGCGGTTGGCTTCGGAGTTGCTCGGGGTCAGCCCGGCTGCGGTCAGCAGTGCGGCGATACGCAGGCCTTCGGCCGGGATCGCCACGTCCTGCAGCGGCAGCTGGGTGATGTCGCCCTGCCCGGTCACCGCCGCTTCCCAGCCGGCAATGGCCTGCTCGGCCGCCGCGGCGTCGTGGAAGCGGGTCGCCAGTTCACGCGCCAGGCGCAGCTTGACCACGCGCGGGTTCAGGCCGCCATTGGCCACCTGCTCGCGCAGCTGCACGGCTTCGGCCTGGCTGATGTCGAAGGACAGCAGCTCGATCCAGCGCCACATCAGGGTGTCGTCCACCTTCATGGTCTTGGTGACGATGTCGATGGCCGGTTCGCTGATACCAATGTAGTTGCCCAGCGACTTGGACATCTTGTTGACGCCGTCCAGGCCCTCCAGCAACGGCATGGTCAGCACCACCTGCGGCTTCTGGCCGTGGTGTTCCTGCAGGCCACGGCCCATCAGCAGATTGAACTTCTGGTCGGTACCGCCGAGCTCGACGTCGGCCTCCAGGGCCACCGAGTCGTAGCCCTGCACCAGCGGGTACAGGAACTCGTGGATGGCGATGGACTGCTGGGCGGCGTAGCGCTTGGCGAAATCATCGCGCTCGAGCATGCGCGCCACGGTGTGCTGGCCGGCCAGGCGGATCATGTCGGCGGCGCCCATCTTGCCGAACCACTCCGAGTTGAAGCGGACTTCGGTACGGCTGCGGTCCAGCACCTTGAACACCTGCTCTTCATAGGTACGGGCGTTGGCCAGCACGTCCTCTCGGCTGAGCGGCTTGCGGGTCAGGCTCTTGCCGGACGGGTCGCCGATCATGCCGGTGAAGTCGCCGATCAGGAAAATGACCTGGTGGCCGAGGTCCTGGAACTGGCGCATCTTGTTCAGCAGCACCGTATGGCCCAGGTGCAGGTCGGGCGCGGTGGGGTCGAAGCCGGCCTTGATCCGCAGCGGACGGCCTTCCTGCAGGCGCGCACGCAGATCCTCGAGCTTGAGGATCTCGTCGGCACCGCGGCCGATCAGGGCAAGGGCTTCTTCAATCGAGGACACGTGACTACTCCCGGCAACGCCGATTCTTGTGTGGGGTGTTAAAGCAAAGTTAACCCGATTGGCTTCACAAAAGCCGATGGGCACAAGGGTTTGACGCGGTTTTCTCAGGTGTCTATGGTAACCGGCGATCAGGCCCGCGCTCCCGGGCTGCCAGGAAAAAACCGCCGATGCACAATTCCGAACAAGGGCGCGCACGCAAGCAGCGCTTCCAGGAACGCCTCCACGTCCTGCACGACAACGCCCTGCATCGGAAGCTCAGGCAACATCTTCCCGCCGCCTTCAATGAACGCTGGACCCGGCGCCATTGGATGCACGCCAGCCTGTTCGCGACCATCGGCGCCCTGGTGGCGACCATCGTCCCCGGCTTCTCGCACACCATCGACGCCCCCTTTGCCGACAGCCATACCAGCCTGGCGCTGCCGTTGCCGCCGCTGACCATGGCCCGCCAGCAGCAGGTGCCCGGTGACAGCTGGCAGGTGCTGCGCGTGCAGCGCGGCCAGACCCTGAGCGATCTGTTCGACAAGGCTGGCATCCCGGCCACCACCCTGCACCGGGTACTGGACCACCCGGGCGCGCGTGAGGCGCTGACCAAGCTGCGCCCGGGCGCCGAGATTGCCTTCGACATGCCGCTGTCGGGTGACCTGCGCAGCATCCGCTTCGACCGCGATGCCGACAACCGGGTGGAACTGAGCCTGGCCGGCGATGACATCAAGGAGAAGGTGACCCAGCGCGAGACCTCCACGCGCACCGTGGTCACCAGCGGCGAGATCACCAGTTCGCTGTATGCCGCGGCCCGACGGGCCGGCCTGTCGCCGTCGGCGATCGCGACGATGACCGACGACATCTTCAAGTACGACATCGACTTCTCGAAGGACCTGCAGCCGGGCGACCGCTTCAGCGTGGTGATGGATGAAACCTGGCGCGAAGGCGAGAAGGTGGACACCAGCAAGATCCTGGCGGCGACCTTCACCACCGGTGGCAAGACCTATTCCGGCTTCCGCTTCGACCGCAACGGCAAGTCCGAGTACTACGACATCAACGGCCGTTCGCTGAAGAAGAGCTTCATCCGCATGCCGATCCCCTTCGCACGCTTGAGCTCGACCTTCGGCGCGCGCAAGCACCCGGTGCTGGGCAAGATGCGCATGCACAAGGGCGTGGACTACGCCGCGCGCACCGGCACCCCGATCATGGCCGCCGGCGATGCCCGCGTGCAGTTCGCCGGCGTGCAGCGCGGCTACGGCAATGTGGTGATCCTCGACCACGGCCGTGGCCACACCACTCTGTACGGCCACATGTCGCGCTTTGCGAACATCAAGACCGGCCAGCGCGTGGCCCAGGGCACGGTGATCGGCTATGTCGGCTCGACCGGCCTGGCCACCGGCCCGCACCTGCACTACGAATTCCGCGTCAACGGCGAGCATCGCAATCCGCTGACTGTGACCATGCCGCCGCCGGAACCGCTGAAGGGCGCCGAGCTGGCCGCCTTCCGCTCGCAGACCGCACCGGCGATGGCCCGCATCCAGGGCATGGAGAAGCTGATCTACGCCGACGCCAGCCCGGCACCGACCAGCCGCGACGAGGCCGCCCCCGAGGTTGCCAGCGCCAAGGACAAGCAGGCGACCGGCCGCAAGCGCGGCTGAGCGCCCTGCGTTGACGAAGAAGGACGCGGCAGCCCAAGCTTGCCGCGTCCTTTTTTTATGCCTGCCATGAACACGACTGCCGACGCTGACGCACCCCTGTACCTTGGCCTGATGTCGGGCACCAGCGCCGATGGCATCGACGCCGCGCTGGTGCAGTTCCCCGCCGGCGGCGGTTGCCGCTTCGTGCACGGGCTGACCGCCCGCTGGGAGCCGGTGCTGCGTGCGCGGCTGGTGGCGCTGGGCGAAGGCGGACCGCTGGACTCGCTGGAGGAGCTGGGCGAGCTGGATGCGCGGATCGCGATCAACTTCGCCGAAGCCGCCAACCAGCTGCTGGCCGAGGCCGGCGTGGACCGCAGCCAGGTGCGCGCGATCGGCTCGCACGGCCAGACCGTGCGCCATCGCCCGCTGGCCAACCCCGCCTTCACCGTGCAGCTGGGCGATGGCAACCGCATCGCGGAGCTGACCGGAATCACCACGGTGTCCGACTTCCGCCGCCGCGACGTGGCAGCCGGTGGCCATGGCGCACCGCTGATGCCGGCCTTCCACCTGGGCATGCTGGGCACCGCCGACGAAGACCGCGCGGTGCTCAACCTGGGCGGCATCGCCAACCTGACCCTGATCCCGCGTGAAGGTGCGGTGCGTGGCTTCGATACCGGCCCGGCCAACGCGTTGATGGATGCCTGGTGCCAGCGCCACACCGGCCGCACCTTCGATGCCGACGGCGCCTACGCCGCCAGCGGCGCGGTGGACGAGGGCCTGCTGGCCGGCTGGCGCTCGGACCCGTGGTTCGCGCTGCCACCACCGAAGAGCACCGGCCGTGAGCAGTTCCACCTGGCCTGGGCCGAGGCCCACATGGGCGAAGGCCAATACGCTGCCGCCGATGTGCAGGCGACCCTGCTGGAGCTGACCGTGGCGACGGTGGCCGATGCGCTGCTGACGCAGCAGCCGCAGACCCGGCGCCTGCTGGTCTGTGGCGGCGGGGTGCGCAACCGGCAGCTGATGAAGCGCCTGGCGGCGCGGCTGCCGGGGGTGCAGGTGGAGTCCAGCGCGGTGCACGGGCTGGACCCGGAGTACGTGGAGGCGATGGGCTTCGCCTGGCTGGCGCAGCGGACGATGGACGGGCTGGCCGGCAACCTGCCGAGCGTGACCGGGGCGAAGGGGCCGCGGATCCTGGGTGCGATCCACCTGGCCTGAGGTGGTCATCCACGCATGGCGTGGATCTACCGGGAACGGCGGTCGAGCGTGGCTCGACGCTACATGGGCACTAATCGAAGCCCTGCCCTGCGGGCAAGGCCTGCAGGGCGGCGATGGCGTCGGAGAGCGCGTCCACTTCGGGATCACCGAAGCCGGAGCGAACCTCCAGTTCACTACTGAACAGGCCCTGCTCCAGCAAAGCGGCGCAGGTCTGTTCGTGGGTCCAGCCGCGGGCGACCGCGACACGTCGGATGCGTTCCAGCAGCAGCGGGTCCAGGTCCCGCAGCACAACGTCGGCCATGCTCACTTCCCCGTTCGCAAGGCACCGCCCCCTCGGCGCGTCGGGGGCGATGATCCCGCAGACCGGGCGGGCAGGCAATCAGGTCGAGCTGGCGGCCTGACGACGGCGCTGCTGCAGGATCAGCAGGGCGCAGAGGATCACCACCGGGATCGCCACCAGCGCGGTACCAACAAAGAACAACGCGTAGCCTTCCAGCAGCGTCCGGCCCTGTGCGAGCGTCTGTACCGACCACCCCGAGAGCCCCTTGAGCGCCTTGCCGGGCATCGCGTAGAACGAACTCAGCAGTGCGTACTGGGTTGCGGTGTATCCGATGCTGGTCAGGCTCGACATATAGGCAATCAGCGCCGTACCGGCGAAACCGCTGGCGAAGTTGTCGATTGCCATGGCCACGGCGAAATGGGTCGTGTCCGGGCCCGAATAGGCCAGCCAGGCAAACGCCAGGTTGGAGGCCGGTCCCAGCACGGCACCCACCATCAGCGCCGCCAGCACGCCCCAGCGCACCGAGACCAGGCCTGCCACAGCAATGCCGATGAAGGTCGCGACCAGGCCCACCGAGCCTCGCACAGCGCCAACGGTGTCCTCGTCCAGGCCGAGATCGACGTAGAACGGGTTGGCCATCGGCCCCATGACGAAGTCGGCCATGCGATAGACGCTGATGGCCACCAGGATCAGGATCGCGCCACTGCGATGCTCGCGGACGAAGGCGATGAACGGCCCCGCCACGGCGTCGAACAATCCGCGCGGCGTCCATAGGGAGGTCGCCTGTGCCTGCACGGCAGCCACTTCCCGTGCGGGTTCACGGGCCATGACCACGGCCACGACGCCAAGCGCCATCAGCACGGCCATGATCTCGTAGGAAACCTGCCAACCAACACGGGCCGCGATGATCAGGATCAGCGCATCGGTGACCAGCAATGCAGTGCGGTAGCCCAGTGCCGAGGATGAGGTCAGCAGTCCAAGCTGCTCGCTGTTGTCAGCACTTTCAATGCGCCAGGCATCGATGACGATGTCCTGGGTGGCTGAAGCAAACGCCACGATCACGGCCATCACGCCGAACACGACGATGTGCTGCCAGGCGATGCCCAGGAACTGGATCTGGCCCCCCTTGGGCTGGACCAGCGCCATGCCGACAAGGCCCACCACCACAACCAGCTGCGACAGCAGCATCCAGCCACGGCGGCGGCCAAAACGACCGAACAGAGGCACGTCGGTCTTGTCGACGATCGGTGCCCACAGGAACTTCATGGTATAGGCCAGCCCGACCCATGACAGGAAGCCGATCGTGCTCAGTTCGATGCCTTCCTTGCGCATCCAGAAGCCGAGCGTGTTGCCCACCAGATAGATCGGCAGGCCGGAACTGAAGCCGAGCAGCAGCATCGCCAGCACCTTGCGCTGGCTCAGGTTGGAAACCACCTGCTGCCATGGCCGGCGCGGCTTGGCAGCCTCGGTCACAGGTCGTAGTCCACGATGAACGGCGCGTGGTCGGAGAAGCGCTCGTCGCGGTAGATCGAGCAGCTGCGCAGGCGGTCACGCAGGCCCGGGGTAATGAACTGGTAGTCGATGCGCCAACCGACGTTGTTGGCACGGGCGGCGCCACGGTTGCTCCACCAGGTGTAGTCCTCGCCGGTGGGGTTGAGCAGGCGGTAGGCATCGGCCCAGCCGCGGCCGGTGGCGACGTCGGTGGCCTGGCCGTGGTCGGCGCACAGGGCGTTGAGCCAGTCGCGCTCTTCCGGCAGGCAGCCGGAGTTTTTCTGGTTGGACTTCCAGTTCTTGATGTCCAGCGCCGAACGCACGATGTTCCAGTCGCCGCACAGCACGTAGTCGCGGCCGCTGCGCGCCCACTCCTCGAGGATCGGCCGCAGCCATTCCATCACTTCGAACTTGAAGCCCTGGCGCAGATCGCCCGAGCTGCCGGACGGGATATAGAAGGAGACCACGCTGAGGTTGCCGTAGCGTGCCTCGATGTAGCGGCCTTCGTCGTCGAACGGGGCCCAGCCCAGCGAGGTGATGACCTGGTCCGGCTCGCGCTTGCTGTAGATCGCCACACCGCTGTAGCCCTTCTTGGTGATGGCGTCGCGGTAGAAGCAGTGGTGGCCATCCGGGCGGAACATCGGGTCGGTCAGCTGGTCTTCCTGGGCCTTGGTTTCCTGGATGCACAGGACGTCGGCGTCCTGGGCACGGAACCAGTCGAGGAAGCCCTTGGTCGCGGCGGAACGGATGCCATTGGCGTTGAAACTGATGATGCGCATGCGGGGGACCTACGGCGGGAAACCGGGCAAGCATACCGGTTGCCCGCGGGGCTGCGCAGTCCGCCAAGCCGGGCCGCGACGCCCTTCACACGGGCCCGGACGAGCGCGAAACGCCCAGCTGGATTAGGATTTGTGCTCCAAATGAAGATGAATCGAGTTTTGATGAGC
The DNA here is from genome assembly GCF_003970865.1 of Stenotrophomonas maltophilia. Taxonomy (GTDB): domain Bacteria; phylum Pseudomonadota; class Gammaproteobacteria; order Xanthomonadales; family Xanthomonadaceae; genus Stenotrophomonas; species Stenotrophomonas maltophilia_AR. Next base: position 7,244 of record NZ_RXLZ01000054.1, read on the forward strand.
GACCACCGCCACCGTTTCCTGCAGCTGGCCCTGACTGCCGACGCCCTGCGCTTCGGCCAGTTCACCCTCAAGTCCGGCCGGCTGAGCCCCTATTTCTTCAACGCCGGTCGTTTCGACTCCGGTTCGCTGCTGTCGCAGCTCGGCGCCTGCTACGCCGATGCCATCGACGCCACCGGGATCAAGTACGACGTGGTGTTCGGCCCGGCCTACAAGGGCATTCCGCTGGCCACCGCAATGGCCTGTGAGCTGGCCCAGCGTGGCCGCGACCTGCCGCTGTCGTTCAACCGCAAGGAAGCCAAGGACCATGGCGAGGGTGGCCAGCTGATCGGCGCCGACATGAATGGCAAGCGCGTGCTGATCGTCGATGACGTGATCACTGCCGGTACCGCGATCCGCGAAGCGCTGGGCATCATCCGCGCCGCCGGTGGCACCCCGGCCGGCATCGTGGTGGCGCTGGACCGCCAGGAGATTGCTTCGGAAACCGATCGCCGTTCGGCGGCGCAGTCGGTGGCCGAGGAAGCCGGCATTCCGGTGATCGCCGTGGCATCGCTGGCCGACCTGCTTGATTTCGCCTCCGGCAACCCGGAACTTGTGGGTTACCGGCAGCCGCTGGAAGCCTACCGGGCCCAGTACGGCGTCCGTTCGATCCGCTGACCGACCCAGGGGAAAGGTCATGTCCCGAGTTCCTGCTGTTCTCTTTGCCGGCCTGCTGCTGGCCGTGCCGTTCACGCTGCCGGCGCAGTCGCGGGGTGGCGACAAGGTGGAGAAGAAGCTGTACTGCTGGAACGAGGGCAAGGAGCGGATCTGCAGTGATTCGCTGCCGGCCGATGCGGTCAACCATGCCCGCGAGGAATTCAACGCGAAGAGTGGCCTGCGCAATGCGCAGGTCCAGCGCGCGTTGACCGACGAAGAGCGCGCCGCCGCCAGCACGGTGGCCGCGCAGCAGCAGCTGGACCTGATGGCCGAGCAGACCCGCCAGCGCACCGAGCAGGCGATGCTGACCACCTATGGCAGCGAGGACGACCTGCGCCGGGTGTTCGGCGAGCGTGAGGAAGTGCTGGACAACAACCTGAAGACGGCCGAGTACAACGTCACCAGCCTGCGTGAGTCGCTGGTGGCGCTGTTGTCGGCGGCCGGTGACCGCGAACTGGCCGGTGCCAAGGTGGCCGACAAGCAGGCCGAGGCGATCCGCCAGCGGCACGTGCAGCTGCAATCGCAGCAGCGCCTGCAGGCCGGGTTCCTGCAGCAGCAGCAGGCGTTGAAGGCGGAAATTGAAAGCACCCTGCAGCGCTATCGCGAGCTGAAGGGCGTGGCAGCGGCGAGCCAGGCCCCGTGATTCGCCTGTAGAGCCGAGCCCACGCCCGGCTCTGCGTGAGCGCGGGGAACAGCCGCCGAGCATGGCTAGGCTCTACAGAAGCGGGTTGTCGCGCGGCCTCGGCCGATCGGTGCGCCATCCACGCATGGCGTGGATCTACTGAGAGCGCAGGCGCCGGGGTTGGTTACGGCTTGGCCTACGGAATTTATGCACTTTTTACGCGTCGGCCCGGTCCGGCGCGTAGTGCGTTTATGGGGGGCAGGACGACGATGACGGCCTGAGGTGGAGGGGTTCCACCAGGACGCTATTGCAATGTCCCCCTGGCTGTCGTTGTTGTGTGGCGTGCTGGTGCTGGTCGCCGCCGCCTATCTTCTTTATGTCGTGCTGCGGCCCGAGTCGTTCTGAGCGGAGCCGGCCATGACTGAGATGCTTGTGATTATTGCCGCCAGCCTGCTGCTGGCGTGGCCGCTGGGCCTGTACCTGGCCCGCGTGATGCGTGGCACGCCGATGAAGGTCGACGTGCTGTTCCACTGGATCGAGAAGCCGCTATACAGGGTGTTCGGCGTCGATCCATCGCGCTCGATGTCCTGGCGCGGCTACGTGCTGGCCTTCGTCCTGAGCAACGTGGTGGTCGCGGTACTGACCCAGGCGGTGTTCATGACCCAGGCCTGGTTGCCACTGAACCCGGACCAGATCCCGAACATGCGCTGGGACACCGCGCTGCACACGATGATCTCGTTCCTGACCAACACCAACCAGCAGCACTATTCAGGCCAGGCGCAGCTGTCCTACCTCTCGCAGATGACCGGCATCACCGGCCTGCAGGTGGTGACGCCGATGATGGGCCTGGCGCTGGCGGTGGCGACGCTGCGCGCGTTGTTCTCGCGTGCGCCGCAGGCTGCGGCGGCGACCGGAACCGGCGATGATCGCCAGGTCGCGGTGGGCAACTACTACGTGGACGTGGTGCGCCTGTGCGTGCGCTTCCTGCTGCCGCTGTGCCTGGTGTGGACGCTGCTGCTGACCAGCCAGGGCGTGCCTTCGACGATGGCCGGTGGTCCACAGGCCACGCCGATCGATGCCAGCGCCGGCATGGCCGAACAGAAACTGCCGCTGGGCCCGGTGGCGGCGATGGTCGCGGCCAAGCAGCTCGGCGCCAATGGTGGCGGCTGGTACGGCCCGAACAGCAGCTTCCCGCTGGAGAACCCGACCCCGCTGTCGAACGCGCTGGAGATCGTCGGCATCCTGCTGGTGCCGATGGCGGTGATCTTCATGATCGGCGCGTTCACCGGCCGGCGTCGCTTCGGCGCCCTGGTGTTCAGCTGCATGCTGGGCATGTCGCTGCTGTCCACCGGCGCGATGATGTGGAGCGAAGGGCACAGCGCCAGCGCCGCCACGCCGCTGCTGATGGAAGGCAAGGAGGTGCGCTTCGGCGCCGACGGCACTGCGCTGTGGGCCGCGGTGACCACCCAGGTCTCCAACGGCTCGGTCAACGGCATGCATGACTCGTTGGCGCCGCTGAGTGGCGGCATCGCGATGGTCAACATGCTGGTCAGCGCGATCTGGGGCGGCATTGGCTGCGGCCTGCAGCAGTTCATCGTGTACCTGCTGCTGGGCGTGTTCCTGGCCGGGTTGATGACCGGGCGTACGCCGGAACTGTTCGGCCGCAAACTGGAGACGCCACAGGTACGCCTGCTGGCCCTGCTGGTGCTGCTGCAGCCGATCACCCTGCTGGTGTTCACTGCGATCACCCTGGCCGTACCCGGCCTGGCGGGCACCTCCAACCCCGGCTTCCATGGCATCAGCCAGGTGTTCTACGAGTACGTCTCGGCCTACGCCAACAACGGTTCGGGCTTCGAGGGGCTGGGTGACGCCACGCTGTGGTGGAACCTGAGCTGCTCGCTTGTGCTGCTGCTGGGCCGTTTCCCGCTGCTGATCATCCCGCTGGTGGTGGCCGCACAGCTGGCCGCCAAGCGCCAGGCGCCGGAGTCTGCCGGCAGCCTGCAGATCGAAACCCCGACCTTCGCCCTGACCCTGGTCTCGGTGATCGTCATCCTGACCGTGCTGCAGTTCATGCCGGCGCTGGTACTCGGCCCGATCGCCGACCACCTGAGCCTTGGACTGCACTAAGGACACCCCGATGAGTACCCAAGCAAGTTCCACCCGCAGTTCCCTTGCACCGCGCCCTGCCCTGCTCGATGGCCCCGGCCTGCGCCGTGCGCTGGCCGACGCAGTGCGCAAGCTGTCACCGATGCACCTGGTGCGCAGCCCGGTGATGGCGGTGGTGATGGCCGGCACGATCGTCGCCGCCATCGTCACCCTGACCGGCAATGCGCCGCTGGGCTTCGGCCTGGCGGTGACCGTGATCCTGCTGGTGACCGTGTTGTTCGGCAACTTCGCCGAAGCGGTGGCCGAGGCGCGCGGCCGTGGCCAGGCCGCATCGCTGCGTCGTGCCCGCCAGGATCTGGTGGCGCGCCGGCTGGCTGCGCCGCAGCCGGGGGCAGCCGAAGCCCAGGTACCGGCCGCCGAACTGCGTCCGGGCGACCATGTGATCGTCAGCGCCGGTGAGCTGGTGCCTGCCGATGGCGAGATCGTGCAGGGCCTGGCCACCATCAACGAAGCGGCGGTGACCGGCGAATCGGCACCGGTGCTGCGCGAGGCCGGTACCGACCGCTCCGGCGTGATCGGCGGCACCAAGGTGCTGTCCGACCAGATCATCGTGCGGGTGACCGCCGAGCCGGGCCACAGCTTCCTGGACCGGATGATCGCCCTGGTGGAGGGTGCCAACCGCCAGAAGACGCCGAACGAGATCGCACTGACCCTGCTGCTGGCAGCGATGACGCTGACCTTCCTGGTGGTGGTGGCGACGCTGCCGGCGATCGGTGCGTCCGTGGGCGTCAAGGTCGACCCGCTGCTGCTGATCGCGCTGCTGGTGTGCCTGATCCCGACCACCATCGGCGGCCTGCTGCCGGCCATCGGCATCGCGGGCATGAACCGTGCGCTCGCCGCCAACGTGCTGGCCAAGTCGGGCAAGGCGGTGGAAGTGGCCGGCGACGTCGACGTGCTGCTGCTGGACAAGACCGGCACCATCACCTATGGCGACCGCCAGGCCAGCCACTTCCACCCGCTGGCCGGCATCGACGCCAGCCAGCTGCGCGAAGCGGCGCTGCTGTCCTCGCTGGCCGACCCGACCCCGGAAGGCAAGTCGATCGTGCGCCTGGCGCGCGAACAGGGCTGCGCCACCGCCGAACCGGACCGTGCCGAGTACCTGGCCTTCAGTGCGCAGACCCGCATGTCCGGCGTCGACCTGGAACATGGCCGGCAGATCCGCAAGGGCGCGCTGGATGCGATCCGCAACCACGTGCAGGCGCTGGGTGGCACGGTGCCGGCCGAACTCGGCGGGCGCGTCGAGCAGGTGGCGCGCAATGGCGCCACCCCGCTGGTGGTGGCCGAAGGCCGCCACGTGCTGGGCGTGATCGAGCTGTCGGACGTGGTCAAGCACGGCATGCGCGAGAAGTTCGCGCAGCTGCGGGCGATGGGCATCCGCACGGTGATGATCACCGGTGACAACCCGCTGACCGCCGCTGCCATCGCTGCCGAAGCCGGTGTCGACGACTACATCGCCGAGGCCCGCCCGGAAGACAAGCTGGCACGCATCCGCCAGGAGCAGGCCGGTGGCCGCCTGGTGGCGATGGTCGGTGACGGTACCAACGACGCGCCGGCGCTGGCCCAGGCCGACATCGGCCTGGCGATGAACTCCGGCACGCAGGCGGCGAAGGAGGCCGGCAACATGGTCGACCTCGATTCGGACCCGGCCAAGCTGCTGGCGGTGGTGGAGGTGGGCAAGCAGCAGTTGATCACCCGCGGCGCGCTGACCACCTTCTCGCTGGCCAACGACGTCTCCAAGTACTTCGCGATCCTGCCAGCGCTGTTCGCCGCAGCCGTTCCGACCATGGCCGCACTGAACGTGATGCAGCTGTCGAGCCCGCGCAATGCGGTGCTGGCGGCGCTGATCTTCAACGCCCTGGTGATTCCCGCCCTGATCCCGCTCGCCCTGCGTGGCGTGCGCTTCCGCCCGGCCACCGCAACGGCACTGCTGCGCCGGAACATGCTGGTGTACGGCCTCGGCGGCGTGCTGCTGCCGTTCGCAGCGATCAAAGCGATCGACCTCCTTCTTGTCCTGGTACTCGGCGCATGAACCGTTCTGCTTCCACCTCCACCTCCCTGTCCCGCGAACAGAAGGCCGAGGCCCGCGTGGCCAGCCTGCAGGATGGCGCCAGCTGGCGCCCGGCGATCGGCCTGGGCCTGGCCATCCTGCTGCTGGCCGGTGCGGTCTACGCGGGTATCGCCACCGGTTTCGCCGGCCTGGCCTACCCGACCCAGGCCGAGGGCAGCCTGCTGCGCGATGGCAATGGCCAGGTGCGCGGTTCGGCGTGGCTGTCGCAGCCGTTCACCGGTGATGGCTACTTCCAGGCACGGCCATCGGCGGCCAACTACGACCCGATGGCAGCAGCCGGTTCCAACATGGCGCGCAGCAACCCGGCGCTGGTCGAGCGCGTTGCCGCCAGCACCGCGGCGGTGGCCGCACGCGAAGGTGTTGCCCCGGCGCAGGTTCCTGCGGACCTGGTCACCCAGTCCGCCGGCGGCCTGGATCCTCAGCTGTCGCCGGCTGCAGCGCAGTTGCAGATCGCCCGCGTGGCGCGTGCCCGTGGCCTGCCGGTGGAACGCGTGCAGGCACTGGTGCAGGCGCATACCGAAGGACGCCAGTGGGGCCTGTTCGGCCAGCCGCGGGTGAACGTGGTGACGCTGAACTTCGCGCTGGACCACGCGGCCAAGGCGCCGTGATGCCGGCCTGCACCGGCTGCGCGCACAATGGCGGCCATGACAGCGGCACCCATGACTGATGCGCGTACCCGCCAGGCCGATGCCCTGGTCGAAGGCCTGCAACGCGAAGCCGGCGGCAAGCTGACCGTGTTCCTCGGCGCGGCGCCGGGCGTGGGCAAGACCTACACCATGCTGACCCGCGCGCAGGAACAGCTGCGCCGCGGCGTTGACCTGGTGGTCGGGCTGGTGGAAACCCACGGCCGCGCCGATACCCAGGCGCTGCTGGAGGGCCTGCCGCAGTTGCCGCTGAAGGCAGTGCCCTACCACGGCCACACCCTGCAGGAGATGGACCTGGATGCCGTGCTCGCGCGGCACCCGGCGCTGGTGCTGGTGGATGAATTGGCCCACCGCAACGCGCCGGGCAGCCGCCATGAGCGGCGCTGGCAGGATGTGATGGAGCTGCTGGATGCCGGCATCGACGTCTGGACCACGGTCAACATCCAGCATCTGGAAAGCCTCAACGATGTGGTGATGCGCATCACCGGCGTGCGCGTCAGTGAGACGGTGCCGGACGGTGTGCTCGACCGCCTGCACGACATCGTGCTGGTCGATCTGCCGCCGCGCGAACTGATCGCGCGCCTGCAGCAGGGCAAGGTCTATGTGCCCGAACAGGCCGCGCAGGCACTGCAGGCGTTCTTCTCGCCGGCCAACCTGACCGCACTGCGCGAGCTGGCGATGCAGGAGGCGGCCGACCGCGTCGACAGCAGCCTGCGTGAAGCGCGCGCCGCGCGCGGCGAGAGCAACCTGCCACTGCGTCGTGGCGTGCTGGTGGCCATTGATGGCGGCGGTCAGAGCGAATATCTGGTGCGGGTGGCGCGGCGAATCGCCGAACGTCGCGACGCGCCATGGACGGTGGTGACCGTGCAGGGGCGACGCCAGGACGAGGCGACCCGGCGCGAGATCGATGCGGCCTTCGCATTGGCACGGCGCCTGGGCGGCGACGCCGAACTGCTGCACGGATCAAGCATCGCCGATGCCCTGCTCGATCACGCCGCGCACAACGGCGTGTCGACCCTGGTGCTGGGCCGCACCCGCGAACGTCCGCTGGCGCGGATGTTCAACCGGACCCTGACCCAGCAGCTGATCCAGCGCGGCGCGCACTACGAGATCACCATCATCAGCACCCCGCAGGCCCGAGCGCGCTCGCGCCGCGAAGGTCTGCTGCCACCGATGCGCGGCATCAGCTACGAGCCGGCACAGGCACTGATCGCCACTGCACTGGCCTGTGCAGTGGCCTGGCTGGCCGAACGCTGGGTGGGCATGGCCGACCTGTCGATGGTGTTCATCGTGGCGGTGGTGCTGGTGGCCGCACGCACCCGCGCCAGCGTGGCGGTGATGGCGGCAATCCTGTGCTTCCTGGCCTACAACTTCCTGTTCATCGCGCCGCGCTTCACCTTCGCCATCGGCGCGCGCCAGGGCGTGATCACCGTGTTCCTGTTCCTGGCCGCCGCCCTGGTGGCCGGACGCCTGGCCTCGCGCCTGCGCATGCAGGTGATCGCGCTGCGTGCGGCAAATCGACATGCGCGTGCGCGCCAACAGCTGGGCCGGCAGCTGGCCAGTGCCGCCGGCAACGGCGAGGTGGCGCAGGCGGGTCGGCATGCACTGGAACAGGCCATGGACGTGCCGGCGTGGCTGCGGATCGGCGCCGATACCGCAACCGGTGGCCGCAGCCAGCCGGGCGATACCGACCTGGCCGCCGCCGACTGGGCGCTGCGCCACGGCCAGCCCAGCGGCCGCTTCACCGATACCCTGGCCGGTGCGCAGTGGTGGTTCCTGCCGCTATTGGATGGCGAGGACCGCGCGATCGGCGTGGCCGGCCTGTACCTGCCCGGCGCACAGGCGCGCCTGCTGCCCGAGCAACGGCAGCTGGCCGAAGCAATGGTCGATGACATCGCGCAGGCCGCGCTGCGTACGCGGCTGGTGGCCGAGCTGGAGCAGGCGCACGTCAGCAACGAGACCGAGCGACTGCGCTCGGCGCTGCTCTCTTCGGTGTCGCACGACCTGCGCTCGCCACTGGCGGCGATGATCGGCTCGGCCGACAGCCTGGCCAGCTACGGCGCGGCGATGGATACGGCCGATCGCCGTGCCCTGCTGGACACCATCCTGGTCGAGGGCGAACGGCTGGACCGCTACATCCAGAACCTGCTGGACATGACCCGCCTCGGCCACGAAGGATTGAAGATCAACCGCGACTGGATCGGCGTGGACGAACTGATCGGCTCGGCGGCGCGGCGCCTGCAGCGCTACCAGCCCAAGGTGCGGCTGGAGCTGGATATTCCGGCCACGCTGGCGCCGATCTGGGTGCACCCGGCACTGGTCGAACAGGCCGTTTTCAACGTGATGGAGAACGCGGCCAAGTTCTCGCCGCCCGACGCCGCCGTACAGGTCCAGGCGCGCGAACTGGACGGCCAGCTGCGCATTGACGTGATCGATGCCGGCCCCGGCATTCCCGATGACGAGCGCGCGCGCATCTTCGACATGTTCTACAGCGTTGAACGCGGCGACCGCGGCCGCCACGGCACCGGCCTGGGCCTGACCATCTGCCAGGGCATGATCGGCGCGCATGGCGGCAGCGTGCAGGCGCTGCCCGGACGCGACGGTCGCGGTACCCTGATCCGCATCACCCTGCCCCTGCTCAAGCCAGCCTCCCACGATGAGCCCGACCCCGATTGATGCCAGCGTGCCGGCCGCGCGCGTGCTGGTGATCGATGATGAAACCCAGATCCGCCGGTTCCTGGATATCAGCCTGCGCGCGCAGGGCTACCAGGTGCGGCAGGCGGCCACCGGGCAGGAAGGCCTGCAGCTGGCGGCCAGCGAGGACATGGACCTGGTGATCCTGGACATCGGCCTGCCGGACATGGAAGGCCATGAGGTGCTGGAGCAGCTGCGGCAGTGGAGCCAGGTGCCGGTGATCATGCTGACCGTGCGTGCGGGCGAAGCCGAGAAGGTGCGCGCACTGGATACCGGCGCCAACGACTACGTGACCAAGCCGTTCGGCACGCAGGAACTGATGGCGCGGGTGCGCGCCCTGCTGCGCACGCGCAGCGTGCCCAGCGACGGCACGCCGCCGGTGTTCGACGATGGCCATCTGCATGTGGATCTCGTACGCCGCGAAGTGGCGCTGGATGGCGAGCCGGTGGCGCTGACCCGCAAGGAATACGCGTTGCTGTCGCTGCTGCTGCGCAATGCCGGGCGGGTGGTGACCCAGCCGCAGATCCTGCAGGAAATCTGGGGCCCGACCCACCAGCACGACACCCACTACCTGCGCATCCTGGTCGGCAAGCTGCGGCACAAGCTGGGCGATTCAGCGCTGGATTCGCGCTACCTGTTCACCGAACCGGGCGTGGGATTGCGGTTCAAGGGGTGAAGGTGTGCCGGCCAACGGTCGGCACCCACCATGCGTGGATGAACATCCATCGAAGAGCATCCACGCATGGCGTGGATCTACTGTGTTGACCAAGGTCGACACCTACCAACAGCACCAGAAAACTGTCAGAGGTGGGGCGGTGTCGGAGTGCGGGGTGTCAGCCGCATGGATGCGGCTGCCAAGCCTACAGGGACGTACTTGCGGCGTCCCCGCACTCCGGCACCGCCCCACCATCCCGCGGATAGCCCGCTTTTGATGTTGATGTTGCTGTTGCCGTTGCTTCGGCGGGTGCCGGGCGCAGCCCGGCCCCACCTCAGAACCCCAGCGGGGTGTCGCCCAGCACTGGTTGCAGCTGGCTGCGGAACAGGGCCTGGATGCGTTCCAGTGCGGCCTCGTCGTTGCCCTCGAATCGAAGCACCAGCACCGGCGTAGTGTTGGAGGCACGCACCAGGCCCCAGCCATCGGGGAAGTCCACGCGCAGGCCATCGATGGTCGACAGGCGACCGCCCACATACGGGTTGTCCGGCGACTGCGCCGCCGCCACCAGCATCGCCACCAGCGCATGCGGCGTACCGTCGGCCACCGGCACCTTCAGTTCCGGCGTGGCCACCATCTCCGGCAGTTCGCCCAGCACCTCGTCCGGGGTCTCCTCGCGCTGGGCCAGGATCTCCAGCAGGCGCGCCGCCGCATACAGGCCGTCGTCGAAACCGAACCAGCGCTCCTTGAAGAAGAAGTGGCCGCTCATCTCGCCAGCCAACTCGGCGTCGGTCTCGCGCATCTTCGCCTTCATCAGCGAATGCCCGGTCTTCCACATCAACGGGCTGCCACCATTGCGCAGCACGTGGTCGGACAGCTTGCCGGTGCACTTCACGTCGTAGATCACCATCGCGCCGGGGTTGCGCATCAGCACATCGGCGGCGAACAGCATCAGCAGGCGGTCGGCATAGATGATCCTGCCTTCGCCGGTGACCACGCCCAACCGGTCGCCATCGCCATCGAAGGCGACGCCGAGGTCGGCGCCGAAGCGCTTGACCGTCTGCACCAGGTCTTCCAGGTTGGCCGGTTCGCTCGGGTCGGGATGATGATTGGGGAAGGTACCGTCGACATCGCAGTACAGCGGAATGACTTCGGCGCCGATCGCTTCCAGCAGCTGCGGTGCGAGCGCACCGGCAACGCCATTGCCGGCATCGGCCACGACCTTCAACGGGCGGTCCAGCTGCACGTCGTCGGCGATACGCTGGATGTAGTCGGCACTGACATCGCGCTGCTGGTAGTCGCCCGGCTCGGCGGCCTGTACCAGGCGGCCTTCGACGATGCGCTGGTAGAGATCGGTGATGGCATCGCCGGACAGCGTCTCGCCGCCGATGACCACCTTGAAGCCGTTGTACTCGGGCGGGTTATGACTGCCGGTGACCGCCACGCAGGTGCCGGTACGCAGATGGAAGGCGGCGTAGTACACGACCGGGGTCGGTGCCAGGCCGATGTCGATCACCGCGCAACCGGCGCGCCTCAGGCCCTCGGCCAATCCTGCGGCCAGTTCCGGGCCGGACAGGCGGCCATCGCGGCCGATCACCACCTCGCGCAGACCCTGCTCCAGTGCCACGGTACCGATGGCCTGGCCGATCAGCGCCGCCGTCTTCGGCGTCAGTTCGCTGCCAACCACGCCACGGATGTCGTAGGCGCGGAAGATGCCGGCCGCCAGCTCCTCGGCCGGAACCGGCGGCGGGGGCGGCGGTGCACTTTCAGTCGTGCTGGCCTCGGCCACCGGCGGCGGCGCCATCTGCAGGCTCTCGCTCAGGGTCGGGCCATGATCCGCGTCCGCCACGGCCGCACGGCGCGGCAGCGGCAGCGACTTCGGCAGGCGGCCACGACCCACCACCAGCAGCACGGCGATGAACGCCAGCAGCAGCGCGACAATGGCGCTGGCCAGCGAACCCAGGCCCAGCGGACCGGGTTCGACATTGGGTACCGCGGCCACCAGCCGCAACGGCGTGCCCGGAATCGGCCGCGCCAATGCTTCGGCACTTTCTGCCAGGCCGGCATCGCCCTGGGCGACGAGGTCATGCGTGCCCTGGCGCAGGCCAAGGAAACCGGCCGATGGCGCACTCACCTGGTCCAGCGGCGAGGTCAGTCGCAGCAATGGCTGGCGCACGTAGAGCACTGCCGGGCCCAGGCTGCCCAGCTGCACCGGTGCCGCCAGGCCAAGACGATTGCCACCGCCATCGCGGACCACGCGCAGGCTGGGGCCGGACTCGGCCAAGGCGGCTTCCAGCAGTGCCAGCCGGGCATAGCCGAAGGTCGCCGGGGCGGCATAGGCGCCGGCCAGATCGGCGGTCAGTACTTCGGCGTGCTCGACGCCGGTCCAGCTCTCGCGGACGGCGAGTGCCGCCGCAGCGGCATCACCGGCCTGCAGCGCCTGCTGCACGCGCTCGTTCTTCAGCTGCTGCTGCAGCTGCTTCAGCTGGCCGGCAGCCGCCTCCTGCAGGCCTTGCACGGCCTGGTCACGCGCAGCTTCCAGCGCCTGGCCGTTGGCCTCCTGGCGCCATTGCTGCACCGCGCTCCATCCGAACCAGCTGGCCAGCAGGACCAGCAGCACCCCCAGTAGTGGCGCACTGCGTCCCAACGACCGTCCCCGCTGTCCTTCCCCGATGCCGCTCATCGATGTCCCCTGTCAACGCACCCCGGTATGGCCGAATCCACCCGTTCCCCGCACGCTGTCGGTGAAAGTATCCACCACCTGCAGGCTGACGCGGGCAATCGGCACGACCACCAGCTGCGCGATGCGATCGCCCGGCTCGATGGTGAAGGCCTCACGGCCACGGTTCCAGACGCTGATCAGCAGTGGTCCCTGGTAATCGGCGTCGATCAGGCCGGTACCGTTGCCGAGCACGATGCCGTGCCGATGGCCCAGCCCGGAACGCGGCAGGATCACCGCGCACAGGTTCGGGTCGGCGATGTGGATGGCCAGGCCGCTGGGCACCAGCGCGGTGTCGCCCGGCTGCAGGGTCAGCGCGGTATCCAGCGCCGCGCGCAGGTCCATGCCGGCGCTGGCTTCGGTGGCATAGGCCGGCAGCGGCCAGCTGTCGCCGAAGCGCGGATCGAGCAGCTTGACCTGCAGCGGTTGGGAAAGGGAAGCCTGGGTCATGCCTGAAGTCTCCGCGCGATCAGCGCCAGCAGTTGTTCGGCCAGCTCGCGCTTGGAGGTGGCCGGGAATACCTGTTCACCGTCCTGCCAGAAGGCAGTGGCGGCATTGTTGTCACTCTCGAAACCACCGCCGCTGATGCCGACCTGGTTGGCGATCACCAGGTCCAGGCGCTTGTCGACCAGCTTGCCACGTGCGTATTTCTCCACGTCGTGGGTTTCGGCGGCAAAGCCGACCACCAGCTTCAGCGACTGCGTCTGCGCGGCAACTTCGGCAAGGATGTCCGGCGTGCGCACCAGCTCGATCACCAGCGACTGGCTCTCGGCGGTCTTCTTCAGCTTCTGCGGCGCGACCTGGCGCGGCGTGTAGTCGGACACTGCAGCAGCACCGATATAGATGTCGGCCGGCAACGACTTCAGCACGGCATCGCGCATCTGCGCGGCCGAGCGCACGTCCACACGCTGCACGCCGGGTGGCGTCGGCAGCTGTACCGGGCCGCTGACCAGCACCACCTGGGCACCCATCGTCGCGGCGGCCGCGGCCAGGGCAAAGCCCATCTTGCCGCTACTGCGGTTGCCGACGTAGCGCACCGGATCGATGTCTTCATAGGTCGGGCCGGCGCTGATCAGCAGGCGCAGGCCCTGCAGCGCGCGGGTTTCCGGCGCGGCAACGGTCGCGGCACTGCTGCCATTGGCGGCCAGCGCCGCCACGATGTCGCCGGGCTCGGCCAGACGACCCGGACCGGACTCGCCTTCGGCCAGCGGACCGTCGACCGGGCCGATCACCTGCGCGCCGCGCTGGCGCAGCAGGGCGATGTTGGCCTGGGTGGCCGGATGCAGCCACATGCGGTGGTTCATCGCCGGGCAGAGGGTCAACGGCGCGGTGCTGGCCAGGCACAGGGTGCTGACCAGGTCATCGGCGTGGCCCTGGGCCAGCCGTGCCAGCAGATCGGCGGTCCCCGGAGCGACCACGATGCGGTCGGCCCAGCGGGCCAGCTCGATGTGGCCCATGGCCTGTTCGGCGGCGCTGTCCCACAGCGTGGTGCGGGTCGGCTGCCCGGACAGGGCCTGGAAGCTGAGCGGAGTGACGAACTGCTGGGCACCGGCGGTCATCGCCACCTGCACCTGGGCACCGGCGTCGCGCAGGCGCCGTACCAGCTCCAGGCTCTTGTAGGCCGCGATCCCGCCTCCGACGCACAACAGCAGTTTCTGACCTTCCAGCGCGCGCACCGGCGCGGGGGAAGCGTTGGGGGAGTCAGCCACCTGGAATTCCTGTGCAAACGAGGGCGCTAGCTTACCCGATGGTCGGTAATGTCCCGGTGCAGGGCGCACATAGCGGGCGGCTATCAGCAGATGGAGTCCGCCTACGTTGATCCGGGATTCACCCGGTATCAGTTTCGGACCTTTCCTATACCTCTACGGGTCTGCGCTTATGCAGAATCAGGCATTGGCTGCCGCCCGCCGTGGCCTGTTCGACCTTCGAGGAGCCGCGTGCATCCACGCATCATCATCGCCGACGACCATCCCGTGGTCCTGCATGGCATCCGTATCGTGCTGCAGACCTACCTGATGGACATCGTCGGCAGTGCGCGTGACGGCGCCCAGCTGCTGGAGCTGGTGGACCACCACGATTGCGATGCGGTGCTGACCGACCTGTCGATGCCGGGTGCCGGCCCGGACGGTCCGGAGCTGATCGACGCGCTGCGCATCCGCCGCCCTGGCCTGCCGGTGGTGGTGCTGACCGGCGCCCGCCATCCCGGCCTGCTGGACGGTCTGCTGCGGGAGGGCATCAGTGGCCTGGTCGACAAGTGCGCCGATTTCGCCGAGCTGCCCCACGCACTGAACGCCGCACTGGCCGGGCAGGTATTCGTCTCCCAGCAGCTGCGCCACCACCTCCAGGCGCGCGACCTGCTGTTTCCGCGCGAACCGGCGCCGCTGTCGGCACGTGAACAGGAAGTGCTGGAGCTGCTGGCGGCTGGTCTCAACGTGAACGAAGTCGCCGAACGCTGTGGGCGCAGCCCGAAGACCATCAGCCGGCAGAAGGCCGAAGCCAAGCGCAAGCTGGGCCTGCAGAACAACCAGGAACTGTTCGACTACCTGCAGACCCGGCGCGGTTAGGGCATTGGGACTCAGCCAGCGGGAGCGGCGCAACCAGGGGCAGAAAGGACAATGTCTGCCAAGGGCACCTCCGACAATACCCGCCAGGGAACCTGCTCCTCGCCTCCCTTGCGGTGCCCAAGGCCAACCAACACGCGTCCGTCCGGGCTGACCAGAGAGCCCTCCCAACGGGTATCTTCAGGGAGCTCCACAGGAAGTGCCCGCAGCCAGTCTTGCAGACGACACACGCCATTGCTGCGCGTCCAAATCAGTGCCTGATTCGAAAACGGCTCGCTTCCCAGCAGGATTCCGCCCTGCAGATCCATCCACACGATCGACATTGGCTCGTAGCGATCGATCCCTGCGGCCTGGAGCGACTGCTCCGAGGCGATCTGACCAATCTGGAGCGTGTCATCCGGCATGGGGACAAGCGAGGCAGGGTCGATTTCATCGTTTCGCCACCGGATCCGCATGGGCATCGCGGGATCGCCTGGTTCAGGCCCGTCGACAAAGAAAATGCCATGGATGACAGCCGGATCCGGGTCGAAATGGGTAGGACGTGTACCGTCGGCTCCTTCAGGCGCCGGAAGAATGCGATAGCCCCCTGCCTCGCTCCACAGGTAGGGCTGCTCGCTATCCGGTGAGTGGTAAAGGTACTGCGCTCCCCCGACGACTGTCCCATCAGCGTTCATCGCCAGGCCTTGGTGGGATTCACTGACCGGGGTAACCGCAACCCGTTCGCCCCCACGCAACCAGCGGAGAACCTGCATCGCGGTCGAGATTCGGGTCTCCACCAGGATGATCTGACCATCCCTGCTGATTGCCCGAGCCGAACTGTCCTCTGCCTCGTTCCGCGGTGACAGCCAACGGACGCCATCCTGACGGGACCATCGGAATGCCTGCGAGAAGCAGCATCCGCGACGCCCAGTCCCCGCCAGTACAGCGCCATCGAAGCTTGCCGCCACGACGGCAACTCCGCTGTTGGCCAACGAGGGCAGTTCCTCGTAGGTCGCCGCAGCGTCCCCAGCCCCCGCCGGACCAGGCAGCATCGAGGTTGAAAGAATCAGGATCAGGGAAAGTCGCTTCATCGGGTCTCCTAAGCACACCGTTGAAGTCTAGAGAAGGCGATCAGTGGATCCATTGAAGTTTGTTGCAAATCTGCCTGGTAGGCATCGACTGACCCCTCTCATCCCGGTTTCCTGATTTCGGTGGTGGGGCCAAACGTCCAGGATTGGGGCCATGCCCATCCACGACTGGCCCGAACAGGAACGCCCCCGCGAGAAGCTGATCGCGCGCGGGCCCACATCACTTTCCGACGCCGAACTGCTGGCCCTGTTTCTCGGCTCCGGGTTCGGTGGCCGCGATGCCGTGCAGACCGCGCGCGACCTGCTGCAGGCGCATGGCCCGTTGCGGGTGCTGCTCGATCGCCCCGCGCGGGAGCTGGCCCGCCTGCCCGGTCTGGGCCCGGCGCGCAGCTGTACGCTGGCTGCCGGGCTGGAACTGGCCCACCGCTACCTGGCCGCCGAGCTGGAACACGGCGAAGCGGTCGGCAACAACCCGGCTGCGGTCGGCCGCTATCTGCAGCACCGCCTGCGGGGGCAGGCCCGGGAAATCTTCATGGCCCTGTTCCTGGACAACCGCCACCGCCTGATCGCCTGCGAGGAACTGTTCCACGGCACCATCAACGCCGCACCGGTCTACCCCCGCGAAGTGGTGCGGCGCGCCCTGCTGCACAACGCGGCGGCGGTGATCCTCAGCCACAACCACCCTTCCGGCGACCCGGAACCCTCCAGCGCCGATACCCGCATCACCGACGAACTGCAGCAGGCCCTGGCGATGGTGGACGTGCGCCTGCTGGACCACTTCGTGGTGGGCGAGGGCCGTCCCGTTTCATTTGCTGAACGGGGCCTGCTGTCCCCGCCCCAGCCACGCCTGTTCGGCTGAGGGCGGCCCCTTCAGGGGCCATCGGCCGCCCCCACAGGCATGTTCTGGTCAGCGTGGGCGCGGGTATCTGCGCTAAAATGGGCGATTCCGCCGCTCATTCTCACAGCAGGCCTCGTGAAAAATCTCCTCCGCGCCCTGATCAGCCAAGGCATCGAAGCCTTGCGCGCCAATGGCACCCTGCCCGCCGACTCCCTGCCGCCGGACTTCGTGGTCGAGCGCCCGAAGACCCGCGACCACGGCGACTTCGCCACCAACGCCGCGATGCTGCTGGCCAAGGCCGCGCGCAGCAATCCGCGCGCACTGGCACAGGCGCTGGTCGAAGCGTTGCCGCGCAGCGAGGACGTCAGCAAGGTCGAGATCGCCGGCCCCGGCTTCATCAACTTCCACCTGGCCCCCGCCGCGTACCAGCGCGAAGCCGCCTCGGTCATCAAGGAAGCCCACGACTATGGCCGCAACCTGTCCGGCAATGGCCGCACGGTGGGCGTGGAGTACGTGTCGGCCAACCCGACCGGCCCGCTGCATGTCGGCCATGGCCGCGCGGCGGCGATCGGCGACTGCGTGGCACGCGTGCTCGATGCGAACGGCTGGAACGCCAAGCGCGAGTTCTACTACAACGACGCCGGCGTGCAGATCGAGAACCTGGCGCTGTCCACCCAGGCGCGGATCAAGGGCATCGCGCCGGACCAGGACGGCTGGCCGGAAGGTGGCTACCGCGGTGAGTACATCGCCGACGTCGCCCGCGCCTACATGGCCGGCGCCAGCGTCGACCTGGAAGGCAGCACCGTGGTCGGCGCCAAGGACCCGGACGACATGCAGGCGATCCGCCGCTTCGCCGTGGCCTACCTGCGCAACGAGCAGAACCTGGACCTGGCCGCGTTCGGCGTCGACTTCGACATCTATTTCCTGGAAAGCTCGCTGTACGCCGACGGCAAGGTAGCCGAAGCGGTGGCCAAGCTACAGGCGTCGGGTCATACCTATGAAGAAGGTGGCGCGCTGTGGCTGCGCAGCACCGACTTCGGTGACGACAAGGACCGCGTGATGCGCAAGTCCGACGGCACCTTCACCTACTTCGTGCCCGACGTGGCCTACCACCTGTCCAAGTGGCAGCGCGGCTACGAGCGTGCAATCACCGAGCTGGGTGCCGATCACCACGGCTCGCTGGCACGCGTGCGCGCCGGCCTGCAGGCGATGGAAGTGGGCATCCCGCAGGGCTGGCCGGAATACGTGCTGCACCAGATGGTCACCGTCATGCGTGGCGGCGAGGAAGTGAAGCTGTCCAAGCGTGCCGGCAGCTACTTCACCCTGCGCGACCTGATCGAGGAAGCCGGCCGCGATGCCACCCGCTGGTTCCTGATCGCGCGCAAGCCCGATTCGCAGCTGACCTTCGACATCGACCTGGCCCGCCAGCAGAGCAACGACAACCCGGTGTTCTACGTGCAGTACGCGCACGCCCGCGTCTGCAGCCTGCTGCGCCAGGCGCAGGAGAAGGGCCTGGTGTACGAACAGGGCAATGGCCTGGCCAACCTCGGCCGCCTGGCCGACGACGCTTCGCTGCTGCTGATGAACGAGATCTCGCGGTACCCGGAAGTGGTGGAGACAGCCGGCGTGGCGATGGAACCGCATCTGGTGGCGCAGTACCTGCGTGAATTGGCGCACGCGTTCCACACGTGGTATCACGGGACGCCGGTGCTGGTGGAAGATGCCGCTGATCGCAACGCCAAACTGACCCTGGCCTGCGCCGCGCGCCAGGTGCTGGCCAACGGCCTCGAACTCCTGGGCGTCAGCGCCCCGGAAAAAATGTAAGCATCAGGAGACGCAGTACACATGGCAGCACGACGCGGCAAAAACCAGGCACGACGCAACAGCAGCAGCCAGGGCACACCCGGATGGGTGTGGCTGGTCGCTGGCGTGGCGATTGCGGCCGTGGTGTTCCTGGCGGCGCCGAACCTGTTCAAGGGCGAAGGCGATGGCTTCCTTCGCGCCGGTCCGCAGCCGAACCCGAACGCGCAGCCGGCCCCGGTCGCGGATGCCGACAGCGATGTCGGCACCCAGCCGGCCGCGCAGCCGGCCACGCCGAAGCCGGCCGAACCGGAAAAGCCGGCCGCCACCCAGTACGACTTCTACACCCTGCTGCCGGGCAAGGAAGTTGAAATGTCCGACGCCGAACTGGCCGCCAGCGCGCGTGCCGAAGACCAGCGCCGGGCCAAGGCCGAAGCGCAGCGCGCGCAGGCGGCACTGGAAGGCAAGCCGGTTCCGGCCGCAGCCGCTGCGCCGGCACCGACGGCAACCGCCAGCGTGGCCAGCACCGCACCGGTAACCGCCACCAGCCGTCCGCTGCCGGCACCGCTTAGCGAACGCCCGGCTGCCGCAACGCCTCCGGCCAGCACGCCGACGGCGTCGACCAGCACCGCCGCTGCCACTCCGGCGGCGCGTGCGGAAACCCCGCCGACCGCGGCCAGTACCCCGGCCGCTGCTGCACCGGCTGCCGCCGACAACGCCCGCTACATCCTGCAGGCAGGTGCGTTCGGTGCCTCCGGCGATGCCGAAGCGACCAAGGCCAAGCTGGCGATGATGGGCCTGGCGGCACGCGTGGAATCGGCGCAGATCAACGGCAAGACCGTGTACCGCGTGCGCATGGGGCCGTATGGCAGTGCCGGCGAGTTGTCCGAAGCCAAGCAGAAGCTGGATGGCACCGGCCTGCAGGCGATGGCGATCAAGGCGCAGTAAGCCTGTCGCTGTGAATGAAAAAGCCGGGCATTGCCCGGCTTTTTTTTGTTTCTGTAAAGTCGAGCTTGCTCGACTGGGGGTAGAACAACAGTCGAGCAAGCTCGACTCTACAAACGGCCATCAGCCCTCGCGGGCGACCTGGAAACCAGCGAACGACTGGCTGACCGGCATCAGTTCCAGGCGATTGATGTTCAGGTGCGGCGGCAGGCTGGCCACCCAGAAGATCTGTTCGGCGATGTCTTCGGCGGTCATCGGGTTGGCGCCGGTATAGAGCTTGTCCGACGCAGCCTGGTCGCCATGGGTACGCACCACGGTGAACTCGGTTTCGGCCATGCCCGGCTCGATCGTGGTCACGCGCACGCCGGTGCCGTGCAGGTCCGAACGCAGACCCAGCGAGAACTGGCTGACGAAAGCCTTGGTGCCACCGTAGGCGTTGCCACCCGGGTACGGGTAGACGCCGGCCACCGACGAAATATTGATGATCGCGCCCTTGCGCTCCACCAGCTGCGGCAGCAGGCGGTGGGTCAGGGTCACCAGCGCGGTGATGTTGGTGTCGATCATCGTGGTCCAGTCCGACAACTTGGCGCTCTGTGCCGGCGCGGTGCCCTGCGCCAGGCCGGCGTTGTTGACCAGCAGATCGATCTCGCCGAAGGCCGGCGGCAGTGCCAGCAACGCCGCTTCCATCGCAACCGGATCGCGGATGTCGAAGGCGGCGGCATGCACCACGTCCTTGCCGTAGCGCGCGACCAGCGGCTGCAGGCGTTCAGCGCGGCGGCCGGTGGCGATCACCTTCCAGCCCGCCTGGGCGAAGCGGTGGACGGCGGCGGCGCCGAAGCCGGACGTGGCGCCGGTAATCAGGACAGTGCGGGTCATCAGGCAACTCCAGGGGGAAAACCAGACCCCCATTCTGGCACCGTCGGCCGGGGGTTGCGTTGCCTGATCGGCCAGGTCCGGCCCCGCCTGCCGGGGTGACCGGTACAATTGGGCCATGATCAACAACGATGTCCTGCGCAGCGTGCGCTACTCCCTGGACCTGGGCGACCACCACGTGGTCACCCTGTGCCAGATGGCCGACCCGGCCTTCGCCGTGGATCCCGAGCAGGTGAAGGCCTGGCTGCGCCGCGAGGACGAAGCCGGTTTCGAAGCGATGAGCGACAGCGCGCTGGCGCACTTCCTCGACGGCCTGATCGTGCACCTGCGCGGTCGCGACGAGAGCCAGCCGCAGCGCGCGGTGGAAACCCACATCGACAACAACCTGGTGCTGAAGAAGCTGCGCGTGGCGTTCCAGCTGCGCGACGTCGATCTGATGGAGATCTTCGCCAGCGCCGGTTTCAACGTCTCCAAGTCGGAAGTCGGCGCGCTGTTCCGCCAGCCCGGCCACACCAACTACCGGCGTTGCCTGGACCAGATGCTGCGCAACTTCCTCAAGGGCCTGAGCCTGCGCCTGCGCGGCTGAGCACGGCCTCGACGAACGCCCGCGCCGCAGGTGTCGGCAGCCGCTGCCAGACCAGGTGCACGCGGCGGGTCGGGGTTGGCTGCAGCGGAATCTGCACCACCCCCTGGAAGCCTTCGGCGATCAACGCTGGCACGATGCCAACCGCCAGCCCATGGCGGACGAAGCGCTCGATCAGTTCCATCAGATTGACCTCGAAGCGCACCGTATGCGGCAGGCCAGCGGCGGCGAAGGCATCGTCGGTCTGCCGCCGCGCACCGGTGCCGCGTGGGAAGTCGACCAGCGCCTCGTCCTGCAGTTCGATCAATGGCAGCCGCTTGCGCCGGGCCAAGCGGTGCGACGGCGCCAGCACCGCCACCAGGTCTTCTTCCTGCAGCATCTGGTGGCAGACCCCGTCCAGGCCGGCCGAGGGTGACAACCCGACCAGCGCCACATCCAGGTCACGCGACTGCACCTGCGCGATCAGGTCCTCGCTCTTGTCCACCCGCAGCTGGAACTCCACCTGCGGATGCGCCTGCTGAAAAGCAGCCAGCATCGCCACCACATCGATATCGGTCAGCGAGGAGATCTGCCCGATCGCCAGCAGACCACGCACCTCACCACTGACCGCGGCCACGTCGGCGCGCAGGTGGCGCAGGCTGACCAGCACCTGGCGAGCGTGCACCAGCAGCGCTTCACCCGCTGCCGTCGCCCGCACCTGACGCGGCAGGCGCTCGAACAGGGGCGTGCCCAGTTCCTGCTCCAGGTAGGCAATCTGGTGGCTCAACGCGGACTGCACCACATGGCAGCGTTCGGCGGCGCGGGTGAAATTGCCCTCTTCGGCCAGGGCGACGGCAAATTCGAGCTGTTTGAGATTCATCCAATTATCTCGTTTCCAGATGGCATGGATGATGATGATTCATTTCCATCATGGCCGCAGCAGGCGGACACTGTGCATCCCGCTTTGTGGAATACCGCGTGAGTCCGTCCCTCCCCCCTCTGCACCGCTGGCAGGTGCTGCTGATGTCGGTGGCTACCGGCGTGGCCGTGGCCAGCAACTACTATGCGCAGCCACTGCTGCACACCATTGCCGATGCCTTCGGTGTGCCATTCGGCCAGGTCGGCATGGTGGTCACCGCCGCACAGCTGAGCTATGCCGCCGGACTGATCCTGCTGGTGCCGCTGGGTGACCTGTTCGAACGCCGCCGCCTGATCGTGGTAATGAGCCTGCTGTCGGCGGGCGGGCTGGTGATCAGCGCCTGTGCACCGTCGCTGACCTGGTTGCTGGTCGGCACGGCGATCACCGGCCTGTTCTCGGTGGTGGCACAGGTGCTGGTGCCGTTCGCCGCTACGCTGGCCGCGCCGGAACATCGCGGTCGCGTGGTCGGCACGTTGATGAGTGGCCTGCTGCTGGGCATCCTGCTGGCGCGCACCGTGGCCGGACTGCTTTCCAGCCTGGGCGACTGGCGCCTGGTGTATGCGATCGCCGCCGGCACCCTGGTGCTGACCGCGCTGGCGCTGCAGCGCGGCCTGCCGCGATTCCACCACAGCGCCGGCCTTGGCTACTTCGCATTGCTGCGCTCGATCGGCGAGCTGTTCGTGCAGGAGCCGGTGCTGCGCCAGCGCACCCTGCTGGGCGCCTGCAGCTTCGCCATGTTCGCGATCTTCTGGACGCCACTGGCTTTCCTGCTGGCACAACCGCCCTACGCCTACAGCGATGCCACCATCGGCCTGTTCGGACTGGTGGGCGCGGCCGGTACGCTGGCGGCCGGCCTGGCCGGCCGCATGTCCGATCGCGGCCAGACCGGACGTGCTACCGCCATCGCACTGATGCTGTTGCTGCTCTCGTGGCTGCCGTTGGGGCTGTCGGCACACTCGCTGCTGGCGCTGCTGGTCGGCGTGGTGGTGCTGGACCTGGCCGCGCAGCTGCTGCACGTCAGTAACCAGAACCTGATCTACGCACTGCAACCGGCGGCGCGCAACCGCCTCAATGCTGGCTACATGACCGGTTACTTCATCGGCGGTTCGCTGGGTTCGCTGCTGTCGGCGCAGGTCTACCAGCGCTTCGGCTGGACCGGCGTCTGCGTGGCCGGTGCTGCGGTGGCCGTGCTGGCCCTGCTGCTGTGGCTGCCCGGCGCGCTGCGCGCGCGCCAGGCGTCGCTGGCCGACTAGAAGCTGCCTTGCAGCGCCAGCTCCCACCGCCCACCGGCATTGCCCGGGAACAGGCGCTTGGCCGCACTGTCGGTGTCATGCACGGTGGCGCGCAGTTCCCATGCCGGGGTCAGCGAGGCGATGGCACTGAGCTGGCCATGCAGGTAATCCGGACCCTGCGCGGTGGCCAGCCAGTACTGGCCCACCGCCGCTTCCAGGCGGAAGCGTTCATGCAGCGGCACACGCACGCCCAGCTGGGCATAGGTGCCGCGATGGCCGCCGGCCAGTGCATCGCTGGAATGCGCGACCTGCAACCAGGCGCGCTGCTTCCAGGTCACGGTGGTATTGAGCTCGGTCCAGTCCAGCGCGCGGCCGGTGCCCGGGTACACGTAGCGGGTCAGGTTGGCATCCAGGGTCCAGTCCGGCGCCAGTGCGCCGGACCAGCCTGCCACCAGGTCGAACTCGCTGCGCGCGCCATTGTCCGGCTTGAACGAAACGTTGGACCCCCACACGCTGGCGTACCAGCCCGATGGGATCGAGACCTTCGCGCCCGCCTGCACCGCTGGGTCGCCGTCGCTCTGCGAGCTGCCGCGCCACACGTAATCGCTGGTCAATGCGGCACTGCCACTGACCTGCACCTGTGCCTGGGCGGTGCCGATACCGAGCAGCCCTGCCAGGGCGGCCACCACCGCCGCCATCATTCCCTTGCTGTTCACTGCACTGTGTTCCTCGTCGAAGGCGGTCACGCCGCCGGGAACGCAGTGTCGAGGCGGTGGCCGTAACGGATCGAGGGTGCTGCCGGGCCCGTGGCGCAAATTCGGCGTAAATCCCGTGGACTGCGGCCACATGCCGGCCGCGCGGTATCATGGCGCCCTGTTTCCAGGAACCAACCGCGTGGACGCCATCCTGACCCCGGTATCGATCGGCGAGCTGATCGACAAGATCACCATTCTCGAGATCAAGGCCGAGCGCATCGACGATGCGGCCAAGCTGAGCAACGTGCGCACCGAGCTGGACGGCCTGCTGCCGTTGCTGCAGCAGCAGCTGCAGGCTCAGCCGGCGCTGGCCGTGCTGAAGCAGCAGCTGAAGGCGATCAACGAGCGCATGTGGGACATCCAGGACCAGCTGCGCGACAAGGAAGCGGCCCAGGTGTTCGACGATGCCTTCATCCAGCTGGCACGCGGTGTCTATGGCACCAATGGCGAGCGCGTGCAGGTGAAGAACGAGATCAACCGCGTGGCCGGTTCGGCCCTGGTGGAAGAAAAGCAGTACCAGGGCGAGTAACGCCGCCTCAATCAGCGTCGATCAGATGGCGGAAGCGGAACAGCTCGCCATCGTTGCGGATGCCCAGCTTGCGGTAAGCCGCTCGCTTCTGCGTGCTGATGGTGCTGGCTGCACGCCCACTGCGGCGTGCCATCTCGCCGGTGCTGCAGCCACGCAGCACCCACTGCAGGACGGTGCGCTCGCGCGTGCTCAACCGTGGTGAACGCATGGACTGCTGGCGCTGCCGGCGGGACAGGTTCAACTGTGCACGCAGCTCCGGCGGCACGAAGCGCCCGCCTCGGGCAACCACGCTCACTGCCCGCAGCAGCATCTGCGGCGCGCAGGCCTTGGACAGGAATCCGCGCGCACCGGCCTGCAGGGTCAAGGACACGACACCCGCGTTGCAGTGTGCGGACAGCACCAGGATCGGCACTGCCGGCCAATGTTGTGATACGTGCCGCAGCAGTTCCAGGCCTTCCCCGATGTCACCGATCGGCAAGGCGTCAACCAGCAGCAGATCGATCGCGGCGGCCTGCTGCTGCAGGCGCTGCAGCAGATCACCGCTGCGGCCGTAGCTTCCATCGACCTGCAGGCCCGTCTGCCGGGCCAGCAGTTCCTGCACGCCATGCCGCAACAGCGGATGCGGATCCAGCAGCAACAAGCGGCAGGGAGAATCGCGGGGCGACGGAAACGTGGGCATCGTTGCATTCCTGCAGAACAGGCCACTCACCCTAGGGCGCAGCCGACGCCTGCGGAATCCAATTCGTTGCAATGCCACCGTTCTGCCGCGACACGGTCAGGTAGCGTTTGCCCAGCCGGAAACGCAACAGGCCCGGCATGGGCCGGGCCTGTCGAGGCATCTTCAGCGCGCAGGCGCGCCGAGGAAGCAGTTACCAGCTGAAGCGCGGGCCGACGGTGTATTCCTTGTCGCCGTCGCGGTTCATCTTCAGCTCGCCGTTCAGGCCCCAGTTCTGGTTCAGCTTGACCTGACCACCCAGGCGGCCGTACCACTGGCCTTCCGGATTGATGCCGTGCTTCTTCGAGAAATCTTCGTAGCCGACCATGCCGTAGACTTCGGCGTGGGCACCGAAGGCGGTGCGGATACCGGCTTCAGCGCTGTAGCCGTTGAAGTCCAGGCCGTGCTTCTGGTCGCGCTTCTGGTAAGCAACGCGGGCAACGAAGTCGGTGGTCGGAGCGATTTCAACGTTGTAGCCGGCGCCGATCTTCCACTGGTCCAGCTTGATGTTGGTGTGGTCGATTTCCTGACGGCTGTACTCACCGAAAGCGTGGAAGTTCGGCAGGAAGCCGTACGAACCCTTCACGCCCCAGCCGTCGGCCTTGAACGCGTCGATGTCGGTCTTGGCGTAGTCGGCTTCGGCGTAGTTGTACGACAGGTTCTCAGCAGCCGAGGCGGTGAACGGCAGGGCAGCGGCCAGAGCCAGAGCAATCAGCGAATTCTTCATGGGGGTACACCTTTACTTTCTTATGGTGTGCAGCAGCGCCAGGGCGCCATCGCATCGGGAATGTAAATTCTCCGTTATTCGCCACAACGCTCCCTGAAAACGGCGGTCTTCGCATTGCTGAATTTTTTGGCTTGATTCAGGCTGTCTCTGGCATACGCGCGCGGCGCGCGTGCATTTCATCGGCTACAACGAACGTGCGCCACTGGATTGTCGATCCACGGCGCCCTGGTTCGTCGGGTACTTGAAGGCCGTGCATGCGGCACGGTCCATCCGGAGGCAGGCAATGAGCTACATCGATGGTTTCGTCCTGGCGGTGCCCACCGCCAACAAAGAGAAGTTCCTCGCCCATGCACGCACAGGGGATCCCGTTTTCATCGAGTACGGCGCGCTGCGCGTGGTCGAGTGCTGGGGTGACGACGTACCGCACGGCAAGACCACCGACTTTTTCGGCGCGGTGAAAGCCACGCCGGATGAGACGGTGGTGTTTTCCTGGATCGAGTGGCCGGACAAGCCGACCCGCGACGCCGGCATGAAGAAGATGATGGAAGACCCAAGGTTTGATCCGGCGACGAATCCGATGCCGTTCGACGGCGCGCGGATGATCTACGGCGGCTTCGTGCCGATCTACGAACTGACCCGCTGAACCGGGCGGACGTGCTCAGCGCGCGTCCGTTTCATCGCTGGCGGAGGCATGGCCGGCGCCCAGTGCGGCGCCGGCCATGCCCTGTCCCTTTTACACATCTGACGCTGCCGACGACCTTACGCGGTTGGATTTCGGGGTTGGCCTGTACACGTAACAAAAAAACGATATGCTGTCGATGTATGTGCATATATCTGCCACATCAACATACCGCCCAATAATAAATATAAACAACCAGAAATACGAAAACCCC
>NZ_RXLZ01000055.1 GCF_003970865.1 Stenotrophomonas maltophilia
AGCCGCACCGCCCTGGAACCGTCTTTGGTAGGTGCCAACCTTGGTTGGCACAAACAGCCAGAGGCCTTCACCCCATCTGGGGCCCAGGTGCCGGACGGATCGTGCCAACCAAGGTTGGCACCCACCAACAGCGGGCAATGCCGCCAGCCGCACCGCCCTGGAACCGTCTTTGGTAGGTGCCAACCTTGGTTGGCACAAACAGCCAGAGGCCTTCACCCCATCTGGGGCCCAGGTGCCGGACGGATCGTGCCAACCAAGGTTGGCACCCACCACAGGCAGACCGACCAACGGTCGGCCCCCACCAACAGCAGATTTCCCCCAATCGCAGGTCAGCTCAGCGCTTCCGCCGCTTCCAACGTGTTCTGCATCAGCGTGGCCACGGTCATCGGGCCCACGCCACCCGGCACCGGGGTGATCCAGCTCGCCCGCTGGGCAGCCGCTTCAAATCCAACGTCGCCCACCAGCCGGCCGTCATCCAGCCGGTTGATACCCACGTCGATCACCACCGCACCCGGCTTCACCCATTCGCCCGGCACGATGCCGGGGCGGCCCACCGCCACCACCAGGATGTCGGCGTTGCGCACGGCCTGTTCCAGCACGTCCTTGGGGGTGAACTTGTGGCAGCTGGTCACGGTGCAGCCGGCAATCAGCAGCTCCAGGCCCATCGGGCGGCCGACGTGGTTGCTCACGCCCACGATGGTGGCGTTGCGACCACGCACCGGCTGGTCGGTGTGGCCCAGCAGCGTGGTGATGCCACGCGGGGTGCACGGGCGCAGGCCGAACTCGCGCAGGGCCAGGTGGCCGACGTTTTCCGGGTGGAAGCCGTCCACGTCCTTGCGCGGGTCGATGCGCTGGATCAGCCGGCGTGCGTCCGGAATGCCCGGCAGCGGCAGCTGGATCAGGATGCCGTTGATCTTCGGATCGGCGTTGAGCTGGTCGATCAGGTCGAGCAGCTCGGCTTCGGTGGTACCGGCCGGCAGATCGTAATCATGTGCTTCGATGCCGACCTTCTCGGCGGCACGGCGCTTGTTGCGCACGTACACGGTCGAAGCCGGGTCGCCACCCACCAGCACCACGGCCAGGCCCGGGCGGCTGCCGCCGGCGGCCACGCGGGCGTCGACGCGCACCTTCAGGCTGTCGAGCAGGTCCTCGGCGATACGGCGGCCATCGAGGATGCGGGCAGGAAGCTGGGAGGCGGAATCGGTCATCGGGAGCGGGCGTGGGGCGGCGGGGACGCTATTGTCCCTGATTCAGGCCCCCTCGCCCACCGCCGCGCGCCGACACCGCGCACCGGTAGTGCCGGCCGCTGGCCGGCAACCTCATGACGTCGGAACGTTTCCGTATCTGCCGGCCAGCGGCCGGCACTACCAGGCGATCAGCGCGCGGGCTCTATTCTTCCTCTTCCGGCACATCCTGCGGGTTCAGCGTCTTGCTCTCGCGCTTCGGTGCGGTGAACGGCGTCGGCGTCGGTACGCCCTGCGGGCTGTTGCCGTAGATCATCCGCGCGCCGGCATTCAAACCACCGCCGGCAATCTCCAGCTCGAAGCGCTCGGCATCGCGGCGGCGGATCTGCTCGGCAATCTCGATTGCATCGTCCTCGTCCGCACCCAGCTCCACCAGCGCGGCCTGGCCAAACAACACCGCCGATTCGAAGGTCTCTCGGATCTGGAAGTCGACGCCGGCATGGATCAGCCGCAGCGAATGTTCGCGGTCGAACGAGCGCACCATCAGCTTGGCCTGCGGGAACTCGTGCGCCACCAGCTCAACGATGCGGTCGGCGGCCTCGGCCTTGTCCACGCACACCGCAATCGCACGCGCGGTCGCGGCACCCGAAGCATGCAGCACATCCAGGCGGGTGCCATCACCGTAATAGATCTTGAAACCAAATCGCGCGGCGCTCTGGATCATCTCCACATCGTTGTCGATGATGGTCACGTCCACGTCGCGCGCCAGCAGCGACTGGCTGGCGACCTGGCCGAAGCGGCCGAAGCCGATCAGCAGCACGCTGCCGGACAGGCCATCGGCCTCGTCCACGCCGTCCATGTTCACCGTCGGCTTCGGCGCGATGCGCTTGTAGACCAGCACCACCAGCGGGGTCAGCGCCATCGACAGCACCACCACGGCGGTGAAGTTGGCGTTGATCTCCAGGTCGATCACGCCGGCCGATGCGGCGGCGGAGAACAGCACGAAGGCGAACTCGCCGCCCTGCGCCATCAGCACGCCGCGATCCAGCGCCTGCGCGTGGTCGCTGCCCATGATGCGCGCTACCACGTAGATGCACAGCGCCTTGGCTGCCATCAGCGCCAGTACCAGGCCGAGGATCAGCTGCCAGTGCGCGGCCACCACGCTCAGGTCCAGCGCCATGCCCACGCTGAGGAAGAACAGGCCGAGCAGGATGCCGCGGAACGGTTCGATGTCCGCTTCGATCTGGTGGCGGAAGGTCGACTCGCTCAGCAGCACGCCGGCCAGGAACGCGCCCATCGCCATCGACAGGCCGGACAGCTGCATCAGCAGCGCCGCACCCAGCACCACCAGCAGCGCGGCGGCGGTCATCACCTCGCGTGCCTTCGATTCGGCCAGCAGGCGGAACAGCGGGTTGAGCAGGAAGCGGCCGACCAGCACCAGGCCGACGATGGCACCCACGCCGATCGCCACCGACAGCCAGCGCGAACCCTCGCCATCGGCACTGCCCGCGCTCGGGCCCATCCAGGCCACCAGCGCCAGCAACGGCACGATCAGCAGGTCTTCGAACAGCAGGATGGAGACGATCTTCTGCCCCGACGGCAGTGCGATGTCGCCGCGCTCGGCCAGCAACTGCATCACCACCGCGGTGGAGGTGAGCACGAAGCCGGTGGCGCCGATGAAGGCCACCTGCCACGGCAGGCCGAACAGCTTGGCGATGCTGGTCAGCACCAGCGCACAGGTGACGATCTGCAGCGTGCCCAGCCCGAAGATTTCCTTGCGCAGGCTCCACAGGTGCGAGGGCCGCATTTCCAGGCCGATCACGAACAGGAACATCACCACACCGAGCTCGGCGGTATGCAGGATCGCCTGCGGGTCTGAGAACCAGCCCAGCCCGAACGGTCCGATCGCCAGGCCAGCGGCGAAGTAGCCCAGTACCGAGCCCAGGCCGGCCCGGCGGAACAAAGGCACCATCACCACCGCCGCGCCCAACAGGGCGACGACCTTGACCAGCTCGCTGGTCGCTGCTTCTACCGCCATGCGGTGTTTTCCCCAAGATCCAGAATCGGGTTCAACAATAGAGCAATGCCGATGACGGCAATAGCACGTATGTTGCGTCGGATTGTCTTGGAGATGGAACGATGCTGGGAGTGACCCCCGGCATCATCCCGAAACCATGCATGCGCGTCGGTAGGAGCCAACCATGCACCCGCCTCGGTAGGTGCCAACCTTGGTTGGCACGAAAACGCCGACCAAGGTCGGCATCCACCAAGGCATTCCCCGGCCAGCCTCACCCACCCCGACAAAACGCGGCGTAATCGATATACCCCGGGAAGGGCACGCCCGGTGCGCACACCGGGCAGTGCGGGTCCGGCCGGATACCGGATCCCGAAACCATGCACCCGCTTCGGTAGGTGCCAACCTTGGTTGGCACGAAAACGCCGACCAAGGTCGGCATCCACCAAGGCATTCCCCGACCGGCTTCACCCACCCCGGCAAAACGCGGCGTAATCGATATACCCCGGGAACGGCACGCCCGGCGCGCACAGCGGGCAGTGCGGGTCCGGCCGGATGCCGGATCCCGAAACCATGCACCCGCCTCGGTAGGTGCCAACCTTGGTTGGCACGAAAACGCCGACCAAGGTCGGCATCCACCCATGCATTCCCCGACCGGCTTCACCCACCCCGACAAAACGCGGCGTAATCGATATACCCGGGGAACGGCACACCCGGCGCGCACACCGGGCAGTGCGGGTCCGGCCGGATGCCGGTCTCGCGGAAGCGCATACCCAGCGCATCGAAGCGCAGCAGCCGGCCGACCAGCGGCTCGCCGATGCCCAGCAGCAGCTTCAGCACCTCCGTGGCCTGCAGCACGCCGGCCAGGCCGGGCAGCACGCCCAGCACACCGGCCTCGGAACAGTTCGGCGCGAACTCCGGCGGCGGCGGCTCCGGGAACAGGCAGCGGTAGCACGGTGCCACGCCGCGCTGGCGGCCGGCGTCAAACACGCTTACCTGGCCATCGAAGCGCTCGATGGCGGCGTACACCAGCGGCGTGGCGTGCTTGATGCAGGCGTCGTTGAGCAGGTAGCGCAGCGGGAAGTTGTCCGAGCCATCCAGCACCACGTCCACGCCCTCCAGCAGCGCATCCACGTTCTCGGAGGTGACCCGCTCCGGCACGGCCTCGACGTCGATCGACGGGTTCAGCGCCAGCAGCCGCTCGCGCGCCGAATCGACCTTGAGCTGGCCCACGCTGGCCTCGGTATGCACGATCTGCCGGTGCAGGTTGCTGCGCTCCACCCGATCATGGTCGGCAAAGCGCAGGTGCCCTACCCCAGCCGCAGCCAGGTAGAAGCCAGCCGGCGCGCCCAGACCACCCGCGCCCAGCACCAGCACGCGCGACTGCTGCAACGTGCGCTGGCCGGCCTCGCCCACCTGCGGCAACAGCAGGTGGCGCGAATAACGGTCGTAGAAATCGCGGTCGGCGGCACTGGCCAGCGGCTGCACCAGCGGCAGCGACTGCTCACGCCAGGCCACGGTACCGCCCGTCACTGAAGCGACGTGGATGTAGCCAGCCTCCAGCAGGAACTGCGCGGCATCGGCCGAGCGCTTGCCGCTCTGGCAGATCAGCAGGATCTCCTGGTCGTGCCGCGGCAGATGCGCGGCCGGGTCGGCCTGCAGCTCGCCTTTGGCCACGCCGCGCGCGCCCTCGGCCATTCCGCCGGCCCGTTCGTGCCCCTCGCGTACATCGATCAGCACCGCGCCGTGGGCCAGGCGCTCACGTGCCTGCGCGGGGGAAAGCTCTTGGATGCTCATGGCCGCATTATCGCGCAGACACCCTCGCCGCGCCTTGCCCCGAACATGGCACCATGCGGGCGTTGTCCCCTGCATCCCGGAACCGCTGCATGCGCCCTGCCACCGAATTCTGGCGTGACCCGCGCATGCCCTTCGTCGAAAGCCGACGGGCGTGCGACAGCCGCGCCTGCCATCGCCCGCACAGCCATGACACCTTCTCGATCGGCGCCGTGGACGCCGGCAGCAGCCTGTTCACCGGTGCTGCGGAAGGACCGCGCCTGCTGCAGCCCGGCAACCTGGTCGGCGTACCCGCAGGCCGCGTGCACGCCTGCAACCCCCTGCCCGGCCAGGTCTGGAGCTACCAGATGCTGCATCTGGACGCGCGCTGGATGGCCGAGGTTCGTGCCGAGTATGACGACCTGCCCGAACCCGACTGGCAGCAGGAACCGATCCGGATTGCCAACCATCGCCCGCGCTACCAGCAGTACTGCCATCTCAACGAAACGCTGTTCTCCGACGATCCGGTCAGCGTCAAGGAAGCTGCCCTGATCGCGTTCGTCGGCGATCTGGATGAACACGATGGTGTAGCCGTCGCTGGCCCGCCCGAAGATGCCGCATTACAGCAGAGGATGCAGCCGGTGATGGACGTTCTGCGCCAGCGGCTCGAACACACCCCGGCCCTGCAGGAGCTGGCATCGCTGGCAGGCATGAGCCGCTACCAGCTGATCCGCGCCTTCCGACGCGCCACGGGCCTGACCCCACACGCCTGGCAGATCGACCAGCGCATCCAGGAGGCCCGCCGCCGGTTGTGCGAAGGGCAGGCACTGGCCGTGGTCGCACATGCGCTGGGTTTTGCCGACCAGAGCCATTTCCAGCGGGTCTTCAAGGCCCACGCCGGTGCGACCCCGGGCCAGTACCGGCGCTGAGCCTGCAATAACGTTCAATACCATCGCGCGGCGCATCCCCAGACTGGCGCCCCAGCCAGCCGCCGCCGGACCCGATGGAACAGTTCCTGGTCATCGCCACCGTACATTTTCTCGCCCTGCTCTCACCCGGCCCCGACTTCTTCCTCGTTGCACGCACCGCGATCACCTCTGGCTGGCGCACCGCCAGTGGCGCCTGCGCAGGCATCGCCGTCGGCAATGGCGTCTTCATCGTGGCCGCTTTCACCGGAATGGCCATGCTGCGCGCAGGCAGCGCGGGGTTCATTGCGGTGCAGTTGGCGGGCTGCGGGTTCCTGCTGTACCTCGGTGCGCTGTTCCTGCGCCATGCGGGTTCGACGACGCTGCAGGCGTCTGAAGCTGCCGCCGGATCGCGAGCAGGTGATGCCCACGGATGGTGGAAGGCGGCAGGGCTGGGCGCCCTGTCTGCGCTGCTGAACCCGAAGAATGCGCTGTTCTACACAACGTTGGCGGCAATGCTCAACGGTCCGCAGGCCAACGCCGCAACAAAATTCTTCTATGGCGCGTGGATGTTCGGCATCGTCCTGCTATGGGATCTGCTGGTCGCCGCGCTGGTCGGCCACCCGTGGGTGCTGGGTCGATTCGCACGCGCCCTGCCCTGGCTGGAACGGGCCGCAGGGCTCCTGATGATTGCGCTGGCGCTATGGATCGTCGTGTCGCTATGGGTGGGCTGATGCCGGTGATTCGCGCCTGCCGCAATGGCGTTCAATACGGTGCGTCCGCCGCAGCCCACACTCGGCACTTTCTGTAGGTTGGTGGCAGGTTTACGTGCAGCAGTTCTTCATCATCGCGGTGCTGTACGGCTTCGCCATGCTCCTGCCTGCTTCGAATCACGCCAAGATCCTGCGCACCGCGATGGGCGCGGGCGGGCACGCCGCCATGGCAGCGTCGTTCGGTATCGCCATCGGTACGGGTGTCATCTGCGCCACAGCATTCGTTGCAGCGGGCATGCTGGGAAACCGCGGTCTGTGGGCGCTGGCGATGCAGTGCGCGGGCTGCCTCCTGCTGCTGCGCCTGGCGGGTATGTGCCTGCGCGACGCCGGCTTGACCACCTTCTCTCCGCTTTCCCTGCAGATGCCCTGGGGCCTGAGCGCCCGCTCCCGTTGGCCGCACGCCGAAGCAGGATGCCTGCTGGCGCTCGCCAGCAGCAGCAACTGGATGCTGCAGTTCGCGATTGCAGCCCTGGTCAGCGGCCTCGTTGCCGAGATGGGTACCAAGGCCGCTTACGTGGCCTGCCTGAGCGGCGTTGCGCTGTCGCTCGGCCTACTGATGGCGTGGCTCGGCAGCCATCCGCGCTGGGCACAGGGGTGTTGCCGATTGCTTCCGTGGCTGGAGCATGCCGCGGGCCTGGTGATCGGTGCGGTGTCGGTGGCGTACCTGGCAGGTGCACTGGGTACGACCCTGGTCTGGGCAAGCATCACGGGGCAGGCGCGGCTGCCGGAATCGATCCCGGCCGCAAGCCAGGTGCAGCCGGCTTCTACATCGCGGCGTAGCCGAGGCATGCCATGCGCGTTGCCGCATTGCCGCGCTCGTCGCAGCAGTCCGCCTTGATCAAGATCTATAGACGCGGGGGTAGTGCCGGCCGCTGGCCGGCAACCTCGTGTCGTCTGATGCGTTCATGACCTGCCGGCCAGCGGCCGGCACTACCGCAAACAAGAAAGGCGGCCCTGCGGCCGCCTTCTCGTGAATCACTTGCCCTTGACGTGCTTCATCAAGCGCCGCTTGGCCTTGACCTGCCGCTCGGTGAGGACGTTCTTCTTGCCCTCGTACGGGTTGGTACCCTCGCGGAAGATGAAGCTCACCGGCGTACCGATCAGCTTGAAGCGCTTGCGGAAGAAGTTCTCCAGGTAGCGCTTGTACGACTCCTGCAGCTCCTTCAGGCGCGTACCGTGCACGATGAAGGTCGGCGGGTTTGCGCCGGCCGGGTGCACGTAACGCAGCTTGGAGACGTGGCCGCGGATGGTCGGCGGCGGGTTGGTCTCGTAGGCCACTTCCAGCGCCTTGTTCACTTCGCTGGTGGTGAAGGTCTTGTTCGCCGATTCGTGCGCACGGTGCACCGCACGGAACAGCTCGCGCAGGCCCGAGCCGTGCTTGGCCGAGATGCGGACCGATTCAGCCCACGGCACGAAGCCCAGCTTCAGCGACAGCATGGTCTCGGCCTGCTCGCGCTGGTATTCGGTCAGGCCATCCCACTTGTTGATGGCGATCACCAGCGCGCGGCCGGCATCGAGCACGGCGCCGAGCACGGTGGCGTCCTGGTCGGTCACGCCTTCCGTAGCATCCAGCATCAGCACGGCCACCTGGCACTGCTCGATCGACTGCATGGTCTTGACCACCGAGAACTTCTCGACGACCTCGTCCACGCGCGAACGACGGCGCAGGCCGGCGGTATCGATCAGGCGGTATTCGCGACCGTCGCGCTCCAGGTCCACCGCGATCGAGTCGCGGGTGGTGCCCGGCACATCGGAGGCGATCATGCGCTCCTCGCCGAGGATGCGGTTGACCAGGGTCGACTTGCCCACGTTCGGACGGCCAACGAAGGCGATGCGGATGCGATTCGGATCGTTGTCCAGCTCTTCGCCGCTGCCTTCTTCCGGCAGGCGCTGGACCACTTCGTCCAGCAGGTCGTCCAGGCCCTGGCGATGCGCAGCCGACACGGTCAGCATCTCGCCGAAGCCGTAACGGGCGAACTCCGAACGCACGGTGTCCTCGTCGGTACCGTCGATCTTGTTGATCAGCAGCAGCGTCGGGCGCGACAGCTTGCGCAGCCAGGCCAGGATCTCGTCGTCCATCGCCGAGGTACCCTCACGGGCATCGACCACGAACAGGATCAGGTCGGCTT
The DNA here is from genome assembly GCF_003970865.1 of Stenotrophomonas maltophilia. Classification (GTDB taxonomy): domain Bacteria; phylum Pseudomonadota; class Gammaproteobacteria; order Xanthomonadales; family Xanthomonadaceae; genus Stenotrophomonas; species Stenotrophomonas maltophilia_AR. Next base: position 8,779 of record NZ_RXLZ01000055.1, read on the forward strand.
CGGCGGCAGCGGCGCGGGCCTGGCGGGTGGTAGCCCCGGCCAGACCCTCTTCCTCTTCCGCGATACCGCCGGTGTCGACGACGAGGAAATGATTGTCCTCGTCCAGACGGCAGACACCGTAGTTACGGTCGCGGGTGACGCCGGGCTGGTCATGGACCAGCGCGTCACGGGTGCGCGTAAGCGCATTGAAAATAGTCGACTTGCCGACATTCGGCCGTCCAACCAGGGCGACCAAAGGCAGCATCGCGATTACTCCAATTTAATTTGCCAACCGGAAGGCGGTCAGCTTGCCATCAACGTTCTGCACCAGCAGCACCCCGTCTACGACGATTAGCTGGGCCAGCAGGGCGTCACCGCCACTCTTTGCCCGTGCCGCCATCGCACCATCGGAGGTCTGCAACCAGTGCAGGTATCCCTTGTAGTCGCCGACCACGACGTAGTCGCCGTGCAGTGCCGGGCCGGTCAGCGAGCGACGGGCCAGTGCGGTCTGCGACCACATCGCCGCACCGCTGGCCTTGTCCAGGCCGAACACGCCGCCCTTGTTGTCGGTGACGAACACATTGCCGGACGAGACCGCCACACCACCGGCACCGCCATGGTCGCGCGCCCACAGCGGGCGACCGGTCGGGCCTTCGATGGCCATCGTCTGGTTCTTGAAGCTGCTCACGAACAGGGTGTTGCCATCCAGCACCGGCGCGCCGTCGACATCGGCCATGCGCTCCAGCTCGGTACGGCCTTCACCGTTGCCCACGTTCTGTTCCCACAGGGTGCGGCCATCCTGCTGGGCCAGGGCGGCAACCGCACCCTCGTCCTTGCCGATGAACAGCACGCCCGGGCCGGTCACCACCGGCGCGTTGCCACGCACGGTCAGTGCCGGCAGCTCACTCGGGTTGAACCACTTCTGGGTGCCGTTGCCGGCATCGAACGCGGTGATGCGACCGTCATTGCTGCGCACGTAGACCGCGCCCTGGGCGATGGCCGGCGCGGCGATGACTTCACCCGGAACACGGGCGCGCCACTTCTCGCTGCCGTCGTTGATGTCCAGGGCGATGACCTGGCCATCCAGCGTGCCGATCACGACCAGGTTCTCACCGACACCCGGGCCGCCGGACAGGCGCAGCTTGGCCTTCTTCTTTTCCTTCTTCGGCTCCCAGGTCCAGACCTTCTTGCCGGTCTGCAGGTCGATGGCGTGCACGCCACCGGTGAGCGCCGCAGCGAACACGTGGCCGTTGGCCACGGCCGGGCCCTGGCGCACGCCGATACGGCGCTCGCCCTTGCCGAGGTTGACCGACCAGGCCTTGTTGACCTTCAGGGTCGGCTCGAACTTGACCAGCTCAGCCGGTTCCTGTGCCTTCTTCGCGGCCGCGTCCTTGCCGGCGAACCAGCCCTTCACGGTGCTGCAGCCGGTCAGGGCCATGCCCATCAGGAGCACGGTGGCGACGCGGGTGATCATGACCTTCTGACTCATCAAACCGACTCCGCAGGGGCGGCAACGGTGCCGCCGGCGTCCATAACCTTGGTTTCCAGCAGGCGCCGCTGCGGCGCTGCCACGTCCAGCGACTTCAGCGCTTTCTCGTACTGGCCCCGGGCGTCATCACGCTTGCCCTGCGCCATCAGCGCGTCGCCATGGATTTCCAGGCTGCTGCTGTCGGTGGCGCTGCCCAGCAGCTTGATCGCCTCGTCACTCTTGCCGGTGGCCACCAGCAGGCGGGCCACGCGCTGGTCGACCACGCGCTGCAGGTCACCTTCGACCTTCACGCCGCGCAGGGTGGCCAGGGCTTCTTCGTTCTTGCCGGCGTCGACCTGGGCCTTGGCCAGCTGCAGCGCCGCGAGGTCGCCGTAGATGCTGGACGGGCCGGCTTCGAGCGCCTTGACCGCCTTGGAGGCGTCGTCGAGCTTGTTCTGCTGCAGGCCAACGAGCGCCTTCTGGTACTCGACATTGGCCGAGGCCAGCTTGCCGCCCTGATCCTTCTGGTACCACTGCCAGCCGGCAATGGCACCGATGGCGATGACTACGCCACCGAGGATGCTGGCGCCATTCTTCCGCAGCCAGCTGCGGACGCGTTCACTTTGTTCGTGCTCGTCGAGCAGATCGTCGATCGCCATGCGTACTCTCGCCCCGCCCATCGGGAGGGACCATTGGGATTAATCGAAGGTGGTGAAACCGCGCCTCAGTGCGAAACCGGGACTACGGAGCCTTCAGAGGATACCTGAAAGCGTGCCACGTTGGCTCGCTGGTAGGGGGTCAGATCGACGATAGCGCCGTTCTGCTGAACCTGGACCGCCGAGGCGTTGCCCAGGGTCACCCGGGTCACCTGACCCGGCGTGAAGCTGCGGCTCTCGCCGGACTTGATCAGCGCCTTCTCGACGGTAGCGCCGTCCGGGCCGCCGATATCGACCCAGCTGTCGCCACTGAACTGCATGTCCAGCGTGTTGGCGGCAGCCGCTGGTGCCGGGGCTGAACGCGGCACCGGGGCCAGCGAGGCCACGTACGGGGTGGCGGCCGGCTTGCTGGCCGGGGCACTCGCCACCTCAGCCACGGCGGCCGGCTCGACGCCGGCGGCAGACGGGGTCACCGGCACGGCGGCCGGGATCGCGTCCAGCGAAGCGGTGTTCGGCGACGGCGTCGCACTGCCATCGAAATGGTCACGGGTGGCGAACCACACCGGAACCGCCAGCACCGCGGTGATACCGACATACAGCACGCGACGGCCGAGATTCTCGGCAATGCGGCGCGCACGCGGGGTGTGGGTATGGCTGACCAGGGTGGGCGGAACCACCGGGCCGACCTGGGCCTGCTCCAGCAGCTGGCTCACATCCACGTCAAGCAGGCGCGCGTAGCTGCGCAACTGGCCGCGCACGAACACCGGCGCGCCGAGCTTCTGCCATTGCTCTTCTTCCAGCGACCTGACCACCTGGACCGGCATGCGCAGGCGCGAGCCGACATCTTCGAGGGTCAGTCCGGCCGCCTCGCGGGCCTGGCGCAGGCGGCTGCCGCAGCCGGCCGCAGTCTCGAGAGCGCTCACAGTCTGGTCATCAATCACAATGCATCAACCCTGGAGTTAGGAGCCCGCTTCCTGCGGAAATTCCTGTCGAATGCGCTGAAGATAGCGGTCAGATGCCGCCCGATCACCCAGCCGCGCTTCGATTTGAGACGCAAGTTGTAACACGGAACGCGTTGCGGGTGCAGCCGCAATCCTACGTTCGGCGAAGGCCCGGGCCTCCATGAAGCGGCCCTGGCGGAAGCTGAGCTGGGCCATCGCCTCCAGCGCGACCGGGTTTCCCGGCAGCGTCGACAGCGCCGCGCGCAGGTCGCGCTCGGCACGTTCAAGCTGGCCAGCGTCCAGGGCACAGCCCCCGGCATTGGCCTGGGACTCGGCCGGCGTAGCGTAGCCCGGCGCCTGCAGCGCACGATCGAACCAGACCAGCGACTCGGCCGGGCGACCCTGCTGGCACAGCCACGCGCCGTAGTTGTTGAGGATGTCCCCGCGCTGCGGCGCCTGTTCGGCAGCCCTGCGAAAGCTCTCGCCAGCCTGCTGGGTACGGCCACGGCGCTCGTCGATGCCAGCCAGCAGCACCAGCGCATCGGGCGATTCGGGAGCCAGCTTCAGCGCCTCGCGCACCTTGCGTTCGGCCGCATCGAGGTTGCCGACCTGCATGTCGCGGGCGGCCAGTGCCAGCAGGTCCTGCAGGCGCACCTGACGTCGCACGTTGTCCGGATCACGGACCGAGTAGACCGGCGCCTCGCTGGGGCCCAGCTTGGCCTTGGGTTGGGATTTGCAGCCGCCGACCGCAACGGTCAGCACGCCTGCGAACAGAACCAGCCAGAGGCGGTCAGGCCGCGGCATCGCTCCCCTTCCCCGCCTGCAGCGTCTTGTTGAACTCCGCCTGGCGGCGGGTGCGGTCCATCACCTGGCCCTTGAGCTGGCCGCAGGCGGCGTCGATGTCGTCGCCTCGGGTGCGGCGGACCATGGTCAGCACGTTGCTGTCGAGCAGGATCTTCTGGAAGGCGCGGATATGTGCTTCTTCCGAACGCTCGTAGCGGGTACCCGGGAACGGGTTGAACGGAATCAGGTTGACCTTGCCCGAATCCTTGGCCTGCACCGCGTTGTCGAACTGGCGCATCAGCCGGGCCAGTTCGCGGGCATGCTCGGGCTTGTCGTTGATGCCCTTCATCAGGGTGTATTCGAAGGTGACCGATTCGCGGCGCTTGTTGGCGCGCAGGTAGCGTGCGCACGAGGCCATCAGCTCGGCGATCGGATACTTCTTGTTGAGCGGCACCAGGGTCTCGCGCAGCGCGTCGTTCGGCGCATGCAGCGACACCGCCAGCGACACGTCGCTTTCGGCAGACAGGCGGTCGATCTGCGGCACCAGGCCGGAGGTCGACAGGGTCACGCGCTTGTTGGCCAGGCCGTAGCCCAGGTCGTCGCGCATCACGCTCATGGCGCGCACGACGTTGTCGAAATTCATCAGCGGCTCGCCCATGCCCATCATCACCACGTTGGTGAGGCGGCGCATCTGGTGCGGCACGTTGCCCAGGTGGCGTGCGGCAACCCACACCTGGCCGATGATCTCGGCGGTGGTCAGGTTGCGGTTGAAGCCCTGGGTGGCAGTGGAGCAGAACGTGCAGTTCAGGCCGCAACCGACCTGCGAGGAGACGCACAGCGTGCCGCGGGTCTTGTCGGGGATGTACACGGTCTCGATGGCGTTCTTGCCATCCACGCCCATCGCCAGCAGCCACTTGTGGGTGCCGTCGGCGGAGGGCTTGTCGAACACGATGTTGGGAACCAGCACCTCGGCATGGGCCTGCAGCTTGGCGCGCAGGACCTTGCCGAGGTCGGTCATTTCATCGAAGTCGGTGACGTAGCGATGGTGGATCCACTTCATCACCTGATGGGCACGGAACTTCTTTTCGCCAAGAACCTCGACGAAAAACTTCTCCAGGCCCGCGCGATCGAGGTCGAGCAGGTTCTGCTTGCCAGCCGTGGGTGCCGACTTCGGCAGCGGCTGGATGGCGGGGGACTGTACGACCTCGTTCACGGCATTACTCTCAGCGCGAAACGACTTCGGTGGCGGCGAAGAAGTAGGCGATTTCAATCGCGGCATTCTCGACCGAGTCCGAGCCGTGGGCGGCGTTGGCATCGATGGATTCGGCGAAGTCGGCGCGGATGGTGCCCGCAGCGGCTTCCTTCGGGTTGGTGGCGCCCAGCAGGTCGCGGTGGGCCAGGACGGCGTTCTCGCCTTCCAGGGCCTGGATCATCACCGGGCCGGAGATCATGAACTCGACCAGCGCGTTGAAGAACGGACGCTCGCGGTGAACGGCGTAGAAGCCTTCGGCTTCACGGCGCGACAGCTGCTTGTACTTGGCGGCCACGACCTTCAGGCCGGCCTTTTCGAAGCGGGCATAGATTTCGCCGATGACGTTCTTGGCAACGGCGTCCGGCTTGATGATCGAAAGGGTGCGCTCCAGCGCCATGGGATGTCTCCAATGGAATCGGGCCGCTGATGGCCCGAAGGGTAACATGAAAAAAACCCGCGTCGGGACGCGGGCTTAGCCTGATAAACGTAGGCGAATTGTAAAAGATAAAGCCGCAGCATGGTAGTGCCGGCCGCTGGCCGGCAGGCTGGTACCCCACGGGCTGCCCGAGGTTGCCGGCCAGCGGCCGGCACTACCCTTTGTGCCCATTCACCCACCTGAGCGGATTCTGACCGCAGCGGGCATTTTTGCTGCACTGCAAAATGCCATACGCTACCGTCTGGTCCTAGTATCAAACAATCGTTTGATTAAGGTCCGCCCGCCGATGGCCAAACCCGCCCACTTTTCGACCAAGGACCGGATCCTCGGCGCGGCCGAGGAGCTGTTCGCCCAGCATGGCTTCGCCGGTACCTCGCTGCGCCAGGTGACCAGCCAGGCCGACGTCAACATCGCCGCGGTCAACTACCACTTCGGCTCCAAGGAAAACCTGGTCAACGAGGTGTTCCGCCGCCGCATGGACGAAATGACCGGGGCACGTCTGGCGCAGCTCGAGCGCGCCCGCAGCGAGCACCCCGGCGAACTGCGCCCGGTACTGGCCGCCTTCGTCGAACCGGCGCTGGCGCTTGCCCAGGACCGCCAGAACGGCGGCGCCTTCGTGCGCGTGATCGCCCGCGCCTACGCCGAGAAGAACGACAACCTGCGCAAGTTCCTGTCCGACCACTACGGCCACGTACTGCGTGCGTTCGGCAAGGCGATTGCCGAATGCGCGCCCGACCTGAGCAAGGAAGAGCTGTACTGGCGCCTGGATTTCCTGGCCGGCTCGCTCACCTATGCCATGGCCGACTTCGGGCTGATCAAGCGTCCCGCCGGTGTCACCGAAGCGGCGCATCGTGCCCATGCCGCCCACGAACTGATCCATTTCGCCGAAGCTGGGTTCCGCGCCGCCGCACGCGCCAGCGCCCTGCCCGCTTCCCCGTGATTCCACCGGGTGTGACCCACCCAGTAACTGCTGACCAACAAAGGCCCTACACCATGTCCAATTCCCTGCTAGTCCGCCGCGCCGCCGTGCTGGGTGCCGGCGTCATGGGTGCCCAGATCGCCGCCCACCTCACCAACGCTGGCGTCGACACCGTGCTGTTCGACCTGCCTGCCAAGGAAGGTCCGGCCGACGGCATCGTGCTGAAGGCGATCGCCAACCTGGGCAAGCTGAGCCCGGCGCCGCTGGCCAGCAAGTCGCTGGCCGAAGCCATCACCCCGGCCAACTACGAGTCCGGCCTGGAGCAGCTGAAGGACTGCGACCTGATCATCGAGGCCATCGCCGAGCGCATGGACTGGAAGCAGGACCTGTACAAGAAGATCGCGCCGTTCGTGGCCGACCACGCGGTGCTGGCCTCCAACACCTCGGGCCTGGGCATCAACAAGCTGGCCGACGTGCTGCCCGAGCAGCTGCGCCACCGCTTCTGCGGCGTGCACTTCTTCAACCCGCCGCGCTACATGCACCTGGCCGAGCTGATCCCGGCCACCACCACCGATGCCGCCGTGCTGGAAGGCCTGGAAGCATTCCTGGTCACCACCCTGGGCAAGGGCGTGGTGTACGCCAAGGACACCCCGAACTTCATCGGCAACCGCATCGGCGTGTTCTCGATCCTGTCCACCATCCACCACACCCAGCAGTTCGGCCTGGGCTTCGATGAAGTGGACGGCCTGACCGGCCCGCTGGTCGGCCGCCCGAAGTCGGCTACCTACCGCACCTCCGACGTGGTCGGCCTGGACACCATGGCCCACGTCATCAAGACCATGGGCGACACCCTGCCGAGCGACCCGTGGCATGAGTTCTTCAAGTCGCCGAAGTGGCTGGACGCGCTGATTTCCAAGGGCGCGCTGGGCCAGAAGACCGGCGCCGGCATCTTCCGCAAGGTCGGCAAGGACATCGTCGTGCTCGACCTGGAGAAGCAGGACTACCGTCCGGCTGATCGCGCTGCCGCGCCGGAAGTGGTCGAGATCCTGAAGATCAGGAACCCGGCCGAGAAGTTCGCCAAGCTGCGCGAGAGCCAGCACCCGCAGGCGCAGTTCCTGTGGGCGACCTTCCGCGACCTGTTCCACTACAGCGCCTACCACCTGGCCGACATCGCCGAGACCGCGCGCGACGTGGACCTGGCCATCCGCTGGGGCTACGGCTGGTCGCTGGGCCCGTTCGAAACCTGGCAGGCCGCCGGCTGGAAGCAGGTTGCACAGTGGATCGCTGATGACATCGTCGCCGGCAAGAGCATGAGCAACGCGCCGCTGCCGGATTGGGTGTTCGATGGCCGCGATGGCGTGCACGCCGCCGAGGGCAGCTACAGCCCGTCGCGCAACGCCAAGCTGCCGCGCTCGTCGCTGCCGGTGTACCAGCGCCAGCGCTTCCCGGATCCGCTGCTGGGCGAGAAGTTCGCGCCGGGCGAGACCGTGTTCGAGAACGACGGCCTGCGCATGTGGCACGACGGTGATGGCATCGCTGTGGTCAGCTTCAAGACCAAGATGAACACCGTGTCCGACCAGGTGCTGGACGGCCTGCAGGAATGCGTCAGCCGCGCCGAGAAGGATTTCCAGGGCCTGGTGATCTGGCAGCAGAAGGAACCCTTCTCCGCCGGTGCCGACCTGGCCGGTGCACTGGGCCTGCTGCAGGCCGGCAAGGTCGACCAGTTCGAAGAAATGGTGGCCAACTTCCAGCGCACCAGCCAGCGCATCAAGTACTCGCTGGTGCCTGTGGTTGCCGCCGTGCGCGGCCTGGCGCTGGGTGGTGGCTGCGAGTTCCAGATGCACAGCGCCAAGACCGTGGCCTTCCTGGAAAGCTACATCGGCCTGGTCGAGGCCGGCGTCGGCCTGCTGCCGGCCGGTGGTGGCCTGAAGGAACTGGCCGTGCGCGCCTCGCAGGCCGCTGGCCCGGGCGGCGACGTGTTCGCCGAACTGAAGAAGACCTTCGAGACCGTGGCGATGGCCAAGGTCTCCAATTCCGCGGTCAACGCCAAGGAACTGGGCCTGCTGCGCAGCACCGACAAGGTGGTGTTCAACAGCTACGAGGCCCTGCACATCGCCAAGGCCGAAGCGCGCGCCCTGGCCGAAGCGGGCTACCGTCCGCCGCTGCCGGCACGCCGCATCCAGGTCGCCGGTGACGTGGGTATCGCCACCTTCAAGATGATGCTGGTCAACATGCTGGAAGGCCGCTTCATCAGCCCGTACGACTACGAGATCGCCGAGCGCATCGCCACCGTGCTGTGCGGTGGCAAGGTCGACCGCGGCACCCTGGTCGACGAAGAGTGGCTGCTGACCCTGGAGCGCAAGCATTTCGTCGAACTGGCCCAGCAGGAAAAGACCCAGGCCCGCATCGCGCACATGCTGAAGACCGGCAAGCCGCTGCGTAACTGATTGATGGCGGGTGCCGGCCCCGGGTCGGCACTCCTCTGCCTCTGGTGGGTGCCGACCGTTGGTCAGCACTCCGGCTAAAAAATTCGAGAGATCACTGCAATGACCAAGCAAATCCAGGACGCCTACATCGTCGCCGCCACCCGCACCCCGGTTGGCAAGGCGCCCAAGGGCATGTTCCGCAACACCCGCCCCGACGACATGCTTGCGCATGTGCTGCGCAGCGTCGTCGCACAGGCCCCGGGCGTGGACGTCAACCGCATCGATGACGCGATCATCGGCTGCGCCATGCCGGAAGCCGAGCAGGGCATGAACGTGGCGCGCATCGGCGTGCTGCTGGCCGGCCTGCCGAACACCATCGCCGCACAGACCGTGAACCGCTTCTGCTCCTCCGGCCTGCAGGCCGTGGCGCAGGCCGCCGACGCGATCCGCCTGGGCAACGCCGACCTGATGCTGGCCGGTGGCACCGAGTCGATGTCGATGGTGCCGATGATGGGCAACAAGATCGCCATGGCGCCGAGCGTGTTCGACAACGACCATGTTGCCATCGCCTACGGCATGGGCATCACCGCCGAGAAGGTGGCCGAAGAGTGGAAGGTCTCGCGCGAAGACCAGGACGCCTTCGCCCTGGCCTCGCACCAGAAGGCCATGGCCGCGATCCAGAACGGCGACTTCAAGGACGAGATCAGCCCGTACGACATCGTCTCGCACCTGCCGGACCTGGCCGATGGCCAGCGCATCATCACCCGCAACAAGCTCGCCGACACCGACGAAGGCCCGCGCCCGGATTCGTCCGCTGAAGGCCTGGCCAAGCTGCGCCCGGTGTTCCGCAACGGCCAGTTCGGCGGCACCGTCACCGCCGGTAACTCGTCGCAGATGAGCGACGGCGCCGGCGCCGTGCTGCTGGCCTCGGAACAGGCGATCAAGGACTACGGCCTGACCCCGCTGGCGCGTTTCGTCAGCTTCTCGGTAGCCGGTGTGCGTCCGGAAGTGATGGGCATCGGCCCGATCGCGGCGATTCCGAAGGCACTGAAGCAGGCCGGCCTGACCCAGGACCAGCTGGACTGGATTGAACTGAACGAAGCATTCGCCGCGCAGTCGCTGGCGGTGATCCGCGATTGCGGCCTGGACCCGAGCAAGGTCAACCCGCTGGGCGGCGCCATTGCCCTGGGCCACCCGCTGGGTGCAACCGGCGCGATCCGTACCGCGACCCTGCTGCACGGCCTGCGTCGTCGCCAGCAGAAGTACGGCATGGTGACCATGTGCATCGGCACCGGCATGGGCGCAGCGGGTATTTTCGAGGCGCTGTAGGTTCAAAGCGTTGCCGGCGGACGTTTCGGCTTGCTGTGGGGCCCGGGTGGGTGAGGCTGCCCGGGACACGCCGTAAACCCGTCCCTGGGGGCTTGTCAGCGGCATCCATGCCGCTGACAGTCCCGGGCAGCCTCACCCACCCGTGCCATCCAACATTCCGCGCGGCGGAGGGATGAGCAAAGGCAGGATCAAGAGCTGGGATCAGATCCCTTTGCTGCGCAAAGGGATCTGACCCCAACAAGCAAAAAAGGCAGCCATCGGCTGCCTTTTTGCTTTTGCTCTTGCCCTTGATTCCGCCCTTCCCGTCCGCGCCCGCAGGAAACCTGACAGGCGGGACGGGTGGGCCTTTGCAGGACCGTTCGCCGCATGGATGCGGCGACCGAGCCCCCATGGACGGGTTTACGGCGTCCCCCGCAACCGGATCCACCTCGCCAACCCACGGATACCCAGCTGTTGCTGTTGCTGTTGCTTCGACCTTCGCCTCCGCGGGTGCAGGGCGCAGCCCTGCATCGACCAACCCCTCACTTCTTCAGGAAGTTGTCCACCAGCAGATGCTTCACGTCGTCGAAGCGGCCGTTCAATACCGCCTTGGCCGCATACAGCGCCGTACCGGCCACCTGCTTGGCCTCGATCTGTGGCGGCATCACCAGCTCGGCGCGGCTGGTATGCACGTCCAGCAGCGCCGGGCCACGCTGGGACAGGAAGTCCAGCACCGCTTCCTCCAGGTCCTCGCTGCGCGTCACCGTGCGGCCGTGGAAGCCGATCACCTCGGCCAGACGGCCGAAGTCCGGATTTTTCAGATCGGTGTAGTTGTCCAGCAGGCCTTCCACCTTCTGTTCCAGCTCGACGAAGTTCAGCGAACCGTTGTTGAACACCACCACCTTGATCGGCAGGTTCTCCTGCACTGCCGTCAGCAGGTCGCCCAGCAGCATCGCCAGGCCACCGTCACCGGACAGCGAAATCACCTGACGGCCGGGGAACGCCTTCTGCAGGCCCAGCGCCTGCGGCATCGCGTTGGCCATCGTGCCGTGCAGCAGGCTGGTCAACGTGCGGCGGCGGCCGTTGACGCGGATATGCCGCAGTACCCACACCATCGGCGAGCCGCCGTCTGCAGTGAACAGCGCATCGTCGCTGGCATGCTTCGACAGCAGCGCCGTCAGGTGCTGCGGATGGATCAATTCGCCTTCTCCCGGTTGTTCTTCCTGCTCGCGCTTCTTCAGTGCCTTGTCGCGACGCCCGATGCACTCGTCCAGGAAGCTGCTGTCCTCGCGCAGCGGCAGCATCGGCAGCAACGCATCCAGCGTCGGTGCGATATCACCGACCACGCCAAGGTTCACCGGGTGGCGGCGGCCGAGATGGCTGCCATCGCGGTCGACCTGGATGATCGTGGCCTTGTCCGGATAGAACTGGCCCCAGGCGAAATCGGCGCCGAGCAGCAGCAGCGTGTCGCACTCCATCAGCGTGTGGAAGCCGGACTCGATGCCGAAGATACCGGTCATGCCCATGTTGTACGGGTTGTCCGGCTCGACGAAGTCCTTGGCGCGCGAGGTATGCGCGATCGGGGCCTGCAGGCGCCGGGCCAGTTCCAGCAGCTGTGCGTGCGCGCCTTGGCAACCGGCGCCGGCGTAGATGCCGATGCGCTTGCCCTGCCCCAGCAGCTCGGCGATACGCTGCAGTTCGGCGTCGGAAGGACGAAGCACCGGCTGGGTGTAGTGCACCGAGAACGGTACATCGTGCTTCACCTCGGCCTGGCTGATATCGGCGGGCAGGATCACCACCGCTACGCCGCGGCGGCTGATCGCAGCCTGGCAGGCCAGCGTGACCACACGCCGGGCCTGTTCGGCGCTGTGCACCTGCTCGCAGAACACCGAACAACTGGCGTAGACCGCCTTGAAGTCCACTTCCTGCGGGAATTCCATGCCCAGCTCGCTGGTCACCACCTGACTGGCGATCAGCACCATCGGCGCACGGTTGCGGTTGCTCTCGAACACGCCGTTGATGAAATGCAGGCTGCCGGGCCCGCAGGATCCGGCACAGGCGGTCAGTTCGCCACTCACCAGCGAATCGGCGCCGGCAGCGAACGCTGCCACTTCTTCATGGCGCACATGCACCCACGCGATCTCGCTGCCATGCATCGCATCGGTCACATGGTTGAGCGTATCGCCCACGATGCCGTAGCAACGGCGGACACCGGCCTGCTGCAGGGCGTCCACCACGATTTCGGCCACGCGCTTGCTCATCGGATACATCCTCGAACGGGGGAACGTCCGAGGCTAGACCCGATGAAGTGATGCCTCCGCAAAAAAAGGGGACGGAGGGAATCAAGTCGTATGTGCCACAAACGACTTGATTCCCTCCGTCCCCTTTTCTCAATCGTTGACGTTGATCCAACCTTCCACCGCGCCCTGCTTAGCGTTGCGGTAGCGCAGCTTCACCCAGCCGTCCTGTTCATCCAGCAGTTCCACGCGGTCGCCCTGCACCAGATAGCGTTTGGTGCTGGATGCGCCGGGTCGGTCGAACAGGAACAGGCGCGCGGGTACCACGGTGGCCTGCTGGCCATGCAGCGGCCCGTCCGGCGGTGCACCCAGGCCATCGGCGATGGCGCTCTCCAGCACGCGGCCAGCGGAATCATAGGTGCGCCAGACCGCCAATGGGCCCTGTTCGTCGGTCTGTTCCCAATGCAGCGCGACGTTCAAGGTATCGCCCAGCATCAGCACGCTCTCGGCGCGGTACAGATAGAGTTTCGCGCCTGCAAACCGGTACTGGTCGGTGTACCACATCGGGCCACTGCGGCAGTTGCTGGTCAGGGTGCGGCTCGGACGATCGACCGTCAGCCCCATCAGGTCACCGCAACTGTCCTTGCCGTGGGTTTCAGCCTGCAGCGCGCGGAACCCGGCACTGGCCGGATCGAACCGGTACACCGCCACTGCTTCGTTGACCATGCCCACCGATGCACGCGCAATCAGTTCCGGGTAGCCGTCGAAATCGATGTCCTCCAGACCCCATCGCGAATTGCCGTCGGCATCCGCCGCGCCCGCCAGCGTCTGGCGCTTGCCCGACGGTGACAGCTGCACCGCGATGCTGCCGTCCTGCTGGGGATCGGCATGCGCCTGCACATGCGCGGCCACTTGGAACCGTAGCGTTTCGCCCTCGTCCTCCGCCTGCGCCGTCGGTGCCAGCACGCCTGCCAATACCAGGCCCAGCATGCATTCCCTGTAGTTCATCATTGCTCCCTGCGGCACCGCGGCGGCACCTTCAACTCAGAACGATACCTCGACCGGCTGCCGCGACCACAGCACCGATTGATGCTTGGTCTGCTGCTTCCACGCCAGGCGGATCGCTTCGATATCGGCGCGACGCTGCGGGGTGTCCTCGTGCAGCACCACCAGCACCTTGGTGCGCAGGCGGTTGGGCGCGGCATCGCCTCGGAACAGCCACTGGCCATAGGCATCGAACACGGTCAGGCCATCCGGGAAGCGCGGGGTCACCTCCTTGTCCAGGAAGGTGCGCCACTGCGCCTCGCTGATGGTATCGGCCTGCGGGCGGTTGCCGGCGCCCTGCTCCTCGCCCACGCCGAAGTACAGCTCGCTGCGCACCCAGCCGTGGCCGGCGGACGGGCGTGCGGCATCGCCCTTCAGTTCGGCGGTGGTGGCCGTGGCATAGGCGCTGGGCGCCTGCGAAGAGAGGCTGGCGCAGCCACTGGTGGCCAGCAGCACGGCGAAGACGAGGCCAAGGTGTTTCATCGGTACAGCTCCGGGGAAGGGGGACAAGGCGAGCCGGCAGCGTACAGCGCCACCGGCCCGGCGTGCTGATGCCAGCAGGGCATCAACTCGTGCCGGACCGGCAGGGGCTTGCATCGGCACCGGCCATCACGCGAAGATAATATATCGCTTCATCCGGATGGATGTAAGTGAAACCATCTCCCCCTTCCCCGTCGTCGTTGTTGCTGGAGCCCCCATGTCCGCCCGCCTGCCTGCGTCGCCGCTCGGCCTCGCCATCGCCCTCTCTCTTTCCTCCGCTGCCGTCCCGGCCCTCGCCCAGGACGCCACCAATCTGGACACGGTGATCGTCACCGGCACCCGTGCCGCCGACCGCACCGTGCTCGAATCCACCTCGCCGGTGGATGTGCTCACCGCCGAGGACATCCGCAAGGCCGGCGTGGTCAACGGCGAGCTGGGCAGTGCGTTGCAGGCGCTGCTGCCGTCGTTCAACTTCCCGCGCCAGTCCAACTCCGGTGGCGCCGACCACGTGCGCGCGGCACAGCTGCGTGGCCTGTCGCCGGACCAGGTACTGGTGCTGGTCAATGGCAAGCGCCGCCACCACACCGCGCTGGTCAACACCGACAGCAAGATCGGCAAGGGCACCACCCCGGTCGACTTCAATTCGATTCCGGTCAGCGCGATCAAGCGCATCGAAGTGCTGCGTGACGGCGCCGGTGCGCTGTATGGCTCGGATGCGGTGGCCGGTGTGATCAACGTGATCCTCGACAACGGCGGCGACGGTGGCGAGATCGAGGCCAGCTACGGCGCCAACCACACCGACCTCAAGCCGATCGGGCGTACCCTCACCGACGGCCAGACCGGCAACATCAGCGCCAAGGTCGGCACCTCGCTTGGCGAAGACGGCGGCTTCCTGCGCGTGGGCCTGGAGTACAAGCACCGCAATGGCACCAACCGCGCCGGCTTCGACCAGATCCCGCCGTGGGACCAGACCCCGGACAACCTGGCGCTGCAGGGCAAGCGCAACTATGTGCTGGGCGATGGCAAGAGCAAGGACATCAACCTGTGGCTGAACACCGAGATCCCGGTGGGCCAGACCTCGACGTTCTACGCCTTCGGCACCTTCAACCAGCGTGACACCGAAGGCGCGAACTACTTCCGCTATCCCGATGGCGATGCCAACTGGAAGCAGGTCTATCCGAACGGCTACCGGCCGATCTCCGAAGGCGAGAACCGCGACGTGCAGGCCGTGGCCGGCGTGCGCGGGCAGTGGGGTGAATGGAGCTACGATGGCAGCCTGGATTACGGCCAGAACGACTTCACCTACCGCCTGCGTGATTCGCTCAACGCGTCGCTGGGCCCGACCAGCCCGACCCGCTTCAAGACCGCTGACTACGAATACGCGCAGACCGTGGGCAACCTCGACCTGAGCCGCGTATTCCCCCAGAGCGACAGCATCAGCCACACCCTGGGCCTGGGCGTGGAAGCGCGCCATGAGCGCTACCAGACCCGTCCCGGCGACCCGGCCAGCTATGCGGCCGGCCCGTACACCGACCGCCCGACCGGTTCGCAGGCCGGTGGTGGCCTGACCCCGCAGGATGCGGCGCGCCTGTCGCGCGATGTCGCCAGCGCCTACGCCAGCCTGTCCAGCCAATTCGGCGAGAAGTTCTCCACCGACCTGGCCGCGCGCTACGAGCACAACGACGATTTCGGCGGCGAACTGACCGGCAAGCTCGGCCTGCGCTATGAATTCACTCCGGCGTTCGCATTGCGCGGTGCCATCTCCAACAACTTCCGCGCACCGTCGCTGGCACAGATCGGCTACGAATCCACCTCCACCGGCTACAACGCCGGCGGCCAGCTGGTACAGGGCCGCCTGTTGTCGGTCAACAATCCGATCGCGCGTGGCCTGGGTGCGCAGAACCTGAAGCCGGAGAAGTCGATCAACACCTCGCTGGGCTTCACCAGCCGTATCGGCGAGCATTTCGACCTGTCGCTGGACTTCTTCCAGATCGACATCGACGACCGCATCGCGCTGTCGGAGAGCATCACCGGCGATGCACTGACCGACTTCGTGGCCGCCAACTACGGCGTCAGCGGCCTGCAGAGCGCCAGCTTCTTCGTCAACGCGGCCGATACCCGCACCCGAGGCGCCGAACTGGTGAGCAACTGGCGCCAGTCGCTGGGCGATGGCCAGCTGCTGCTGACCGGCACCTATGCGTACACCAAGACCACGCTGAAGAACGTGCTGGCCACCCCGGCACAGCTGCGTGCGCTGAATCCGGACTATGTGCTGTTCGGCATCGAAGAAACCAACACGCTTACCGATGCCACGCCGCGCACGCGCGGCAGCTTCTCGGCCGCATGGAGCAACGACCACTGGTCGCTGAGCAGCCGCGTGAACCGCTACGGCAGCGCCACCCGCGTGTTCAACTTCGGTGACGGCTACATCCCGCGCCAGACCTACCAGGCCGAATGGCAGCTGGATGCGGAAGTGGAGTACCGCATCACCCCGCAGTGGAGCGTGGCCATCGGCGGGCAGAACCTGACCGACAACTACCCGGATCGATCCAACAGCGATATCCACTACTTCGGCAACCTGCCGTACGACGTGCTGTCGCCGATCGGCAGCAACGGTGCGTATTACTACGGCCGCGTCCGCTATACGTTCTGATTCGCCAGTCTGGTAGTGCCGGCCGCTGGCCGGCAACCTCAGGGCGCCGGCCAGCGGCCGGCACTACCTTGATTCGTAGCCTGCCCTCGACCCCACGTACACGCCCACGCTGGCAAGCTGGGCGTCATGGCTGAACCGCTCCCCCTGCGTCCGCCACCGCCATTGCTGGACGACGCCTGTGCGTTGTTCCTCGATGTCGACGGCACCCTGATCGAATTCGCTGCACGCCCGGATGCCGTGCAGCTGCTGCCGGATGTGCGTGAAGCCATCGGCCGCATCAGCGACCGCCTGGAAGGTGCCGTGGCACTGGTCAGTGGTCGCCCGCTTGAACAGCTGGATCAACTGTTCGCGCCTTTGAAACTGCCCGCCGCCGGCCTGCATGGCCACGAACTGCGCGGCGAAGATGGTCGTGTGCTGCGCGACGAACATGACGACGACACCGCCGAATGGCTGCACGCGCTGCACCAGCAGGCGATGCGCTTTGCCCACGGGCATCCCGGCGTGCTGGTGGAAGACAAGGGCGTCGGCCTGGCCCTGCACTGGCGCGGTGCGCCGCATGCCGCCAGCGATGTCCGCGCCTTCGCCGACCGCCACGTGCGCGGCCGTACCAGCTATCGCCTGCAACCTGGCGACCATGTGGTCGAGTTCGTGCCTGTCGGCACCGACAAGGGCCGCGCCGTGCGGCGGATGATGCAGTACCTGCCCTTCCGCGGCCGCCTGCCGGTGTTCCTCGGCGACGACCTCACTGATGAGTTCGGCTTCGACGCTGCCAACGGCCAGCATGGCTGGAGCGTGCTGGTGGGCGAACGCGAACCCAGCAAGGCGGTGTTCGCGCTGCCCGACATACGCAGCGTGCACGCCTGGCTGCGTGAGAATGCCTATTGACCCGGCCCCCCCACGGCCGCAACCGAGATGTACCGCGTGATGACCCAACCCGATCTTGATCTGGGCGTGGTCGGCAACGGCAGCTTCGGCGCCCTGGTCGACAAACGTGCCCGCGTTGTCTGGAGCTGCCTGCCCACCTTCGACGGCGACCCCACCTTCTGTGCCCTGCTCGGCCCCAACCAGCAGACCGGTGGCGACTTCGCCATCGAGCTGGAGGACTTCGCGAGCAGCGAGCAGGAATACCTGACCAACACCGCAATCCTGCGTACCGTGCTGCGCGACGCGCACGGTGGCGAACTGGAAATCCTCGATTTCGCCCCCCGCTGGCGCCAGAACGACCGCTTCTACCGTCCGGTCAGCCTGATCCGCCAGGTGCGTCCGCTGGCCGGCAGCCCGCGCATCACCGTGCGTGCGCGACCGCTGGCGGACTGGGGCGCACGCGTGCCCGAATCCACCTGGGGCAGCAACCATGTGCGCTGGATCCTGCCCGAGCATGTGCTGCGTCTGACCACCGACCTGCCGGTGCGCTTCGTGCGCGACGGCCTGCCGTTCGTACTCAACCATCCCATCCACCTGATCCTCGGCGTGGATGAATCGCTCAATCGTTCGATCAGCGGCTACGTGCAGGAAGCCTTCCAGCGCACCCGCGATTACTGGCGCGAATGGGTGCGCTACCTGTCCATTCCGCTGGAATGGCAGGATGCGGTGATCCGCAGTGCGATCACCCTGAAGCTGTGCCAGTACGAGGACAGCGGCGCGATCATTGCGGCGATGACCACCTCCATTCCGGAAGCCCCCGGCAGCGTGCGCAACTGGGACTACCGTTACTGCTGGCTGCGTGATGCCGCGTTTGTGGTGCGCGCACTGAATCGCCTCGGCGCAACGCGCACGATGGAACAGTTCCTCGGCTACATCTTCAACCTGGCCACCACCGACGGCACGCTGCAGCCGCTGTATGGCATCGGCTTCGAGGCCAAGCTGGACGAGGATGAGGTCCCCAGCCTGTCCGGCTACCGTGGCATGGGTCCGGTCCGCCGTGGCAACCTGGCCTGGGTGCAGCGCCAGCACGATGTCTACGGCAGCGTGGTGCTGGCGTCCACGCAGTTGTTCTTCGACCGGCGCCTGCAGGACCCGGGTGATGCGCATACCTTCGCCCGCCTCGAACCCTTGGGCGAACAGGCGTTCGCCCTGCACGACGTACCCGATGCCGGCCTGTGGGAATTCCGCGGCCGCACCGAAGTGCACACCTACACCAGCGCGATGTGCTGGGCCGCCTGCGACCGCCTGTGCAAGATCGCCGTGCGCCTGAAGCGTGATGACCGCGCACGCTATTGGCGCGAGCGCGCCGACACCATCCACGCGCGCATCATGGCCGAATCCTGGAGCGAGGAGCTGGGCCACTTCACCGATACCTTCGGTGGCCATCGGCTGGATGCCTCGTTGCTGCTGCTGGCCGACATCGGCTTCATCGACGCGCTGGACGCGCGCTTCGTCGCCACCGTGGATGCCATCGGCCGTGACCTCAAGCATGGCAATTCGCTGTACCGCTATGTCGCTCCGGATGACTTCGGCGAGCCGGAAACCAGCTTCACCATCTGCACCTTCTGGTACATCGACGCGCTGGCCGCGATCGGGCGCATGGACGAAGCACGCGGGATGTTCGAACTGCTGTTGAAACAGCGCAACCACCTGGGCCTGCTGTCGGAGGATCTGGCCTTCGACACTGGCGAAGCCTGGGGCAATTTCCCGCAGACCTATTCCCACGTTGGCCTGATCACCGCCGCGATGCGCCTGTCGCGGTCCTGGCAGGAGGCATCGTGAGTCGTCTGGTGGTGGTTTCAAACCGCGTGGCCGTGCCGGGCGAGAACCGCGCCGGTGGCCTGGCGGTGGGCCTGCTGGCCGCGTTGAAGGAACGTGGCGGTATGTGGTTCGGCTGGAGCGGCAAGAGCGTGCGCGACGGCAGCGGCACGCTGCACACACAGAAGGACGGTGACATCGAATTCGTCACCCTCGACCTGAGCAAGCGCGAGGTGGACGGCTACTACAACGGCTTCGCCAACCGCACCCTGTGGCCGCTGCTGCACTTCCGCCTGGACCTGGTCGACTACGACCGTGGCACCCGCGAGACCTACCACAAGGTCAACGCGCTGTTCGCCGACAAGCTCGCGCCGCTGCTGCGCGAGGACGACATCGTCTGGATCCACGACTACCACCTGATCCCGCTTGGTGCGCTGCTGCGCGAGCGTGGCATTGGCTGCCGCATCGGTTTCTTCCTGCACATCCCGATGCCGTCGGCCGACCTGCTGCAGGCGATGCCCGACCACCTGCGGCTGTTCTCCGCGCTGTATGCCTACGACCTGGTCGGCTTCCAGACCCAGCGCGATGCCGATCGCTTCCAGACCTACCTGCGCCTGTTCGGTGGTGGCCGCGTGCTCGACAACGGCGAGCTGGAAGCACCGGGCGGGCGCCGCTTCCGCGCGGCGGCTTTCCCGATCGGCATCGACACCGAGCTGATCGCACGCCAGGCCGGCACCGCCGCCACCAAGGCCGCCGTAAAGAACCTGCGCAACAGCCTGCGGGACCGCCAGCTGGCGATCGGCGTGGATCGCCTGGACTATTCCAAGGGCCTGCCCGAGCGTTTCCTCGGCTTCGAGCGCTATCTGGAGCGCCACCCCGACCAGCGTGGTTCGCTGACCTACCTGCAGATCGCGCCGGTCTCGCGCGGCGATGTCACCGAGTACCGGCAGCTGCGCAGCCAGCTGGAACAGATCGCCGGGCACATCAACGGTGGTCACGCCGAGCCGGACTGGACGCCGCTGCGCTACGTCAACCAGAACTTCACCCACGCGACCCTCACCGGTTTCTACCGGGCGGCGGCGGTCGGCCTGGTCACGCCGCTGCGCGATGGCATGAACCTGGTGGCCAAGGAATACGTGGCCTCGCAGGACCCGGAAGATCCCGGCGTGCTGGTGCTATCGTTGCTGGCCGGCGCCGCCGACGAACTCAAACAGGCGCTGCTGGTAAACCCGCATGATCTGGACGGCGTGGCCGACGCCATCGCCACGGCAGCGACGATGTCGCTGCGAAGGCGCAAGGAACGCTGGCACGCGATGATGGATCACCTGCGCACCTACGACATCAACCACTGGCGCCGCAGCTACCTGGACGCGCTGGAAGGCTGAGGGAAAAAGGGGACGGAGGGGATTAAGTCGTTTGTGCACAAACGACTTAATCCCCTCCGTCCCCTTTTTTCTTCAATCCAGGAATCGCGCGGCCTGCTCCGGTGCAGGCAGGTAACAGGCATCATGCCGCCCGAACCAGCGATAGCGGTTGCGCGCCAGCGCGCGGTACGCGGCATCACGCCAGCCGCGCGGCACTGCCCGCAACGCGCCGGTCAGGCGCCAGGCGCCGCCCAGCCCCGCCAGCACGCGCAGGATCGCATCGGTATCGGTCCAGGCGCCCTGCGCGTCCAGCAGCAGGAACGACATCGGGTCCTGCGGGTCCAGACCGTGCGCGCGCAACAGCGCGCTGCCCTGCGCCCCCTGCATCGCCGCAAAGCGGTAGCGCCCCCTGCGGTCGAAACGCAGCAGGAAGCGCACCCAGCGGTTGCACAGCGCGCATACGCCATCGAACACGATCACCGCACTGCCCGCCTCGGCGGCAGCGTCACTGCGGTTCGAGCCAGCCTTCATAGCGGATCAGGGCTCCCACCCAGGGCAGCGTCACATCGACCAGGAAAGTGTAACGCTCCCCCTGCCAGGCTTCGCGGCAACGCACGCCACCAAACCAGCGCCTCGGCAGCGGCAGCAGCCCGAACGCCCAGACCCGGCGCACCGACCAGTCGATGCCACCCTCGCGGGCCTGCAGATCAAATTCGAAGCGCACCGCGCCCAACTGCTCGCGCAGGCATCCCTCGTGCGCCCACAGCCGCGACACCATCGGCCAGCGGCCAAAACGACGCGCCCATTGCTCGCCCTGCCCGTGCGCGCTGAACGCCACTTCGGTGGGCAGCGCGTCTCCGTCCTTCGGCAGCCGCGCCAGCGCGGCCAGCAGCGGCACCAGCCAGTGCCGCCCCCTCACGATGCGCGCCTGCCCCACGTAGCGGCAGGGCAACGGCGCGGCGTGCAGCGCCTGCACCGGCCCTGCCAGGGTGGCGAAGGCCGGCCCCAGCACGCGCGCGAACAGCGGCGTAGTCAGGGCGCGATCCAGGCCAGGGTCGCCATGCGCCCGGTGCGACGGTCGCGCCGGTGCGAATACAGGTCAGGATCGGCCATGGTCGACACCGTGCCGCCATACACCTGCGCCGGGTCCATGCCCGCCGCCTGCAGGCGCTGGCGGGCCAGCGCGAACAGGTCCACCTTCCAGTGACCGGGGCGCGTCGCCACGAACGCCGCTTCGGCGGCTGGATCATGGCCGACGAAGGCGTGGTAGACCTCTTCGCCGATCTCGTAGTCGGCCGGTCCGGCGGCCGGGCCCAGCCAGGCCCGCAGCTGCGCCGGCGGCGTCTGCATGGCGGCCACCGTGGCCTCCAGCATGCCGTCGGCCAGGCCACGCCAACCTGCGTGGGCCGCGCCCACTTCACTGCCGTCGGCGGCGGCAAACACCACCGGCAGGCAGTCGGCGGTCAGGATCGCCAGCACCACGCCCGGCACCGAGGTCACCGCGGCGTCGGCCACCGGTTCGCTGGCGCCGGGCACCGGCGGCGCGCTGAAGCGCAGCACGGTACTGCTGTGCACCTGGCGCAGCCAGTGCGGGGCCGACGGCAGCGCCAGCCCCTGCTGCAGCAGCTGGCGGTTGTGCTCCACATTGGCCGGGGTATCACCATCGGCCGCGTGCCGGTTGCCCAGGTTGAACTGCGCGAACGGCGCCGGCGAAATGCCCGCGCCGTGCCGACGCGTGGTCAGCGCATGGACGCCCGGAGGCGCCGGCCAGTCCGCCTGCAGCAAGGGCAGCGCGGCGGCCATCACCAGCGGTCCCGCTCGCGCGCGGCGAAGGCTTCGCTGTCTTCGCGCAGCACCTTCATCAGGTGCAGCATGTCCTCCGGCACCGGCGCAGTGTTGCGCACCGGCTCACCGGTGATCGGGTGCGTGAACTCCAGCGTCTCGGCATGCAGGGCCTGGCGCTTGAAGCCGCGCAGCGCGGCCACCAGCTCGTCGCTGGCGCCCTTGGGCAGCTTCAGCGCACCGCCGTACAGCGGGTCGCCAATGATCGGATGGCGCACATGCGCCATATGCACGCGGATCTGGTGGGTACGGCCGGTTTCCAGGCGGCACTCCAGCGCGGTGTGCGCACGGAAGCGCTCGCGCAGGCGGTAATGGGTGATCGCTTCCTTGCCGTCCTCGCGCACGGCCATCTTCAGGCGGTCGCGCGGGTGGCGGTCGATCGGGGCATCGGCGGTACCGCCGGCCACCAGCGCGCCCATCACGATGGCCAGGTACTGGCGGTGCACGTCGCGTGCGGCCAGCTGCTCGACCAGCGCGGTCTGCGCTTCCAGGGTCTTGGCCACCACCATCACGCCGCTGGTGTCCTTGTCCAGGCGGTGCACGATGCCCGCACGCGGCAGCACCGCCACCGACGGGTCGCGGAACAGCAGGGCGTTGACCAGGGTGCCGCTGTGGTTGCCCGCACCCGGGTGCACCACCAGGCCCACCGGCTTGTTGATCACCAGCAGGTGCTCGTCCTCGAACAGCACGTCCAGCGGGATGTCCTCCGGCTGGGCGTCGGTCTGGGTCTCGAGCACCACGTTGAGGGTCACGAGCTCGCCGCCGCGCAGCGGATCGCGCGGGCGCACCTGGGCGCCGTCCAGCAGCACCTCACCGGCCTTGATCCACTCGGTCAGGCGCGAACGCGAGTATTCGGGGAACAATTCGGCCACGACGGCGTCGAAACGGCGGCCGGCAGCGGTGTCGGGGACGATGGCCTGGCGGGCCGATTCAGAGGGTTGTTCAGACATGGCAGGGGGCATTCTTTGAAATTTTGGGGTCCCGGCGGCCGGTTTCAGTCGCTGGACAGGACACTAGGCTATCATCGACCCTTCGTATTCCAGCCGCGTCCCGCCTCGACCCCATGATCCGACGCTCCGCCATGCTCTCCGCGCCCGTCCGCCTCACCGCCCTGCTGCTGGTGCTGGTCATCGCCGCCACCGGCTGCCACCGTGGTGCCAAGAAGGGCGATCGCCCCGATGAAGGGACGCCGGTCGAACAGTTGTACGAGAAGAGTCACAAGCTGATGCAGGGTGGCAACTGGAGCGGCGCCGAAGCCAGCTTCCGCCGCCTGGTGGCCCAGTATCCGTACGGTCCGTACACCGAGCAGGCGATGATCGAGACCGCCTACGCCCAGTACAAGGCCGGCAAGCACGATGACGCGGTGTCCAGCATCGACCGCTTCATCCGTACCTATCCGACCCATCGCAACATCGCGTACCTGTACTACCTGCGCGGCCTGGCCAACTCCAACCGCAGTACGGTTTTCCTGCGTCGCGTATGGTCGCTGGATGCCAGCCGTCGCGATCTGTCCACGCCGCACCAGGCGTATTCGGACTTCAACATCGTGGTGGACCGCTATCCGAACAGCCGCTACGCCGCCGATGCGCGCCAGCGCATGCTGGAGCTGCGTGACGTGTTCGCCCAGCACGAGCTGGACAACGCCCTGTACTACATGCGCCGCGGCGCCTGGGTCTCGGCCGCCGGCCGCGCCAACTACCTGCTGGAAACCTACCCGCAGAGCGCGTTCCAGTACGACGCCGTCGCTGTCCTGGCCGATTCCTACACCCACCTGGGCAACAAGACCCTGGCCGACGATGCCCGCCGCGTCCTGCAGCTGAACCAGCCGGACCACCCGTGGCTGGAAGGCAAGTGGCCGAAGTACCCGTGGATGATCCGCAAGCTGAACCCGTTCGCTGGCGAGAAGTCCGCCAGCACCGGCCAGCGCAACGCGCGACTGGAAAAGAAATAAGAAAAAGGCCCCGCAAGGGGCCTTTCTTTGTCGGTAGATCCACGCCATGCGTGGAGGGTTCGCGCGCCCATGGACCACGACGCTAGGAATTCTACGAATCCCCGGCGGATGCGACGCCGGTCCCAATCGGCGCCGGCGAGGCCCTCCACACTGCGGCGCAACGGCCATCTTAACCACACTCCACCCCACGAGCGGAACCCTAATACTGTATACGCGCTTCTGCTTAACAAAAACAAAAACGCGTACCAGTGTACTCCCGTTTGCACAATCACCTCTAAACAGTAACACCAACTTACAGAT
>NZ_RXLZ01000056.1 GCF_003970865.1 Stenotrophomonas maltophilia
CAATGGCTTTGACCGATGTGGAGGTCTTGCAGGCCTCTTTGGCGACCTGCAGTTTGAAACGCGCGTCGTATCTGTTCATGTATCCCTCGGGGTTGGATCTGGCGTCCAACTCCCGGGGGTCACTTCATGGAGGGGTTTACGGCGTCCCCTGCAACCGGACCCACCCCGCCATCCCACGGAATGCAAGCTGTTGCTTCGGCTGTTGCTTCGGCTGTTGCTCCTGAGGTTGCCGGCCAGCGGCCGGCACTACCTGCGGGTGCCGGGTGCAACCCGGCCGCAACCACCCATCCCTCAAAGCGGCAGCTGGGTCGTCTGCTTGATCCGCTGCATCGGAATCTCGGTCTTGGTGTTCTGCACCCCGGCAATCCGGTTCAGGTGCTGCATCTGGAACTGCCGGTAGGCATCGAGGTCGGCCACCGCCACCCGCAGCAGGAAATCGCAGTCACCGGCCATCAGATGGCATTCAAGTACTTCCGGGAAAGACTTGATGCTGTTGATGAAGTGATTGGTGGTGTCCTCGTCCTGTCCGCGCAGCCACACCCGCACGAACACCGTGAAGCCACGCCCCACCTTGGCCTCATTCAGCAGGGCAACGTAGCGGTCGATGTAGCCGCCTTCCTCCAGCAGCCGCACCCGCCGCAGGCAGGCCGAGGGCGAAAGGCCCACCAGCCGGGCCAGCTCCAGGTTCTGCAGGCGACCGTCACGCTGCAGGGCATCGAGGATGCGCCGATCAAGGTTGTCGAGCTGGTACTGCATGGAATTTCATCCTTGTCGGCTTCAGCCGCATGGAATATCAATCATCCATAATACAGTGGCATCAACGCAACCCGATTTCGCGATCACACCGCTAGCATGGGCCACCCCCACCTCGTTGTGCCGTTCCATGGACGCCCGTACCACCCTCCCCCTGCCCGACACCTGCGATACCGCACCGCGTGCCGAATTCCTGCGCGGCCTGCGCGCCGCCGTGCCGGTGATGATCGGCTTCATTCCCTTCGCCCTGGTACTCGGCGCGCAGGCGGCCCAGAAGGGCCTGAGCGCGCTGGAAGTGCCGTTGATGACCGGCCTCAACTTCGCTGGCGGCTCAGAGTTCGCTGCCGTCGAACTGTGGACCTCGCCACCGCACATCGCACTGATCGTGGCCATCACCGCGCTGGTCAACAGCCGCCACCTGCTGATGGGCGCCAGCCTGGCCCCGCTGCTGCAGCACCTGCCGCGCCGCCGGGTGCTGCCGGCCCTGTTCTTCATGTGCGACGAAAGCTGGGCGATGGGCGTGGCCGATGCGCGCCGCCGTGCGCTCGGCTTCAGCCTGGCCTATTACCTGGGGGTGTCGGCAGGCCTGTACACCGTCTGGGTGGCCTGTACCGCGCTGGGCGCGATCGTCGGCCCGATGTTGGGCGACATCCACGCCTA
The DNA here is from genome assembly GCF_003970865.1 of Stenotrophomonas maltophilia. Lineage (GTDB taxonomy): Bacteria > Pseudomonadota > Gammaproteobacteria > Xanthomonadales > Xanthomonadaceae > Stenotrophomonas > Stenotrophomonas maltophilia_AR. The sequence goes on from NZ_RXLZ01000056.1 coordinate 1,414, forward strand.
CGGCTTCGACATGGCCTTCCCCGCCGTGTTCCTGGTGCTGCTGCGTGGCATGTGGCAGGGCATGAAGGCCGCACGTCCGTGGCTGGTCAGCCTGGTCGTGGCCGCCGCCACCTATCTGCTGATCCCGGGTGCGTGGTACGTGGCCAGCGGTGCACTGGCCGGCCTGGCCGCCGCCTGGCTGCTGGCGGAGGACGCGGCATGATCTTCAATGGACTGATCCACTGGACCTCGGTGCTGACCATCGTGCTGATGGCTGCCGCCACCTACCTGACCCGCATCGTCGGCTTCCTCGCGCTGCGCAACCGCACGTTGAGCAAGCGCGCGGTAACGGTGATGGAAGCCGCGCCGGGTTGCGTGCTGATCTCGGTGATCGCCCCCGACTTCGTCGCCGACAAGCCCGCCGACCTGGCCGCGCTGGCCATCACCCTGCTGGCCGCCACGCGGCTGTCGATGCTGCCGACCGTGCTGATCGGCGTGGTCTCGGCCGGCGTGCTGCGCTACCTGATGGGCTGACGCGCCTTCGCCGGGCACGACCCCTGCGACACCCGGTCGCAGGCCATCGTGCCACCCGCTTGATCAATGTCAAACCGCCCGCCGCCGTGCGGGCGTATTTCTATGCAGGACCCGAACACGCCGGCGTTACCGGCATCCACAAGGACCCTGCGATGAGCTACACCCCCGACAACGTCCAGCTTCTGAACGCCATGCAGAACGTCATGGTGATCTCCACCACCGACCTGCAGGGCAACATCACCTACGCCAACGACCTGTTCTGCACGCTCACCGGCTTCGCCCGCGAGGAACTGATCGGCCAGCCGCACAGCATCGTGCGCCATCCAGATGTGCCCAAGGCCGTCTACAAGGACATGTGGGACACCATCAAGGCCGGCAAGACCTGGACCGGCATCGTGCCCAACCTCGGCAAGGGCGGCGTGCTTTACGTGGTCGATACCACCGTGCAGCCACTGTTCGACGCCGACGGCAACATCACCTCCTACATCAGCATCCGCCGCGTGGTGAATGACCTGATGCAGAACTACGACCTGGTCGAGTTCAGCAAGGAAAAGTTCGACGACTTCTACGAGGCCGCGTGAACGCCCTCCCGACCAGTACGTCCTTCAGCCGCCTGCTGGTGGGTTTCGCGTCCGAGTCGGGCAACGCCCGCGCCCTGGCCCAGCGCCTGGGCGCGGACCTGCAGCCACACGGGCCGCAGGTGCTTCCATTCAACGACATCGACGTAGCCAGTCTCGGCCAAGGCGATGTGCTGCTGGCGATCTCCAGTTCCTTCGGTGACGGTGAGCCGCCGGCCAACGGCGAGCAATTCTTCGAAACGCTGCGCCAGACCCCGACGCTGAGCGGCCTGCGCTATGCAGTGTTCGGCCTCGGTGACACCGGCTACCCCAGCTTCTGCGGCTTCACCAAGGCGCTGGATGCGGCGCTGAGCGAGCGCCAGGCGCAGCCGCTGCTGCATCGCGTGGATGCCGACCTGGGCTACGAGCAGTTCTTCCAGCAATGGCAGCCGGTGCTCGGCCAGGTGCTGGATGGCGACCTCAGCGCCGGCCAGGACCTGCACCTGCAGGTCACCGCCTATGGCGAAGACAACGCCTTTGCCGCCCCCATTCTCGAACGTCGCCGCTTGAACAGCAGCGACCCGGCGGCGTGGCACCTGCAACTGGACATTGCCGGCAGCGGCATGGCCTACCGCGCGGGCGACACCCTGCACGTGGTGCCGGAGAACGACCCTGCCCTGCTGCAGGCATTGGCCGCCTGGTACGGCGACACCACCACCGTGGCCGCCCTGCATGACCGCGAGCTGCGCATGCTGAGCAAGGGCGTGCTGCGCGAACTGGCCAGGCTCGGTGGCAGCGACGTACTGAAGGGCCTGTTGAAGGTCAGCCAGAAGCGCGAGCTGGAAGCCTACCTGCACGGCCTGGACCTGCTGGACGTGCTGCAGGACCACGCCACGCCGGACAGCGTGCCGCTGGCCCGACTGCGCGAACTGCTGTCACCGCGGCTGCCGCGCGCCTATTCGATCGCCTCGCACCCGTGCGACGACCAGCTGAGCCTGTGCGTGCGCGAAGTGCGCTACACCCTGCGCGGCCGCGAACGCTTCGGCACCGCCACCGGCAGCCTGCTGCATGGCGGCGACCATGCCCGTGTGTACTGCCGCTCCAACCCTGGCTTCCACCTGCCCGATACCGGCGAGGCACCGCTGCTGCTGGTCGGCACCGGCACTGGCATCGCACCCTTGATGGGCCTGATGCAGGAACTGCAGGCCAACGCCTGCGAACGTGAAGTGCACCTGGTATTCGGCGAGAAGCACCGCCAGCACGACTACCTGTATCGCGACCAGCTGCAGGACTGGCACACGCGTGGCGTGCTGGCCGGCCTGCATACCGCGTTCTCGCGCGATGGCGCCGAAAAGGTCTATGTGCAGCACGTGCTGCAGCAGCGCGCCAGCGAAGTGCGCGACGTCCTGGCCCGCGGTGGGCATCTGTACCTGTGCGGCAACAAGAGCCACCTGGAAGGCGCGGTGCGCGAGGTCATCGATGCCATCGGTGGTGAAGGACATTGGGACGCGCTGCGGGGTGAAGGCCGCACGCACTGTGAGTTGTATTGATCTGTCCCACTGGACCGCACGAATCCTGGATCGGTAGCGCCGGCCGCTGGCCGGCTGCGCTTCGCACTACGAGGTTCCGGCCAGCGGCCGGCATTACCCAGGACCCCTCTACATCGGCACGCCCACGATCACGCTCGACGCCTTGAACAGTACTGTTGCCATGCTGCCTTCGCGCAATTCCAGCGCTGTGGTACTGGCACGGGTGATCACCGCCACCACGCTGCAGCCAAGGCCGATGTCCACCACCACCTCGTCATTCACCGCGCCCTCGGTGATCCGCTCCACCGTGCCGGTGAACTGGTTGCGTGCCGAGTAACGCGCACCCTCGCCCTGTGCCACGATCACCGACGAGGCCTTCACCAGCGCATAGGCCGGCACGCCTACCGCCAGGCCCAGCGATTCCACGCTGCCATGGGTGATGGTGGCGACCAGCGCCAGACCCGGCGCCACTTCGATCTGCACTTCATCGTTGACGGCACCGGTGGCCAGCCCACTGACCCGGCCATGGAACTGGTTGCGTGCACTGGTGATCATGCCGATTCTCCGGATCAGGGCCAGATCCTCGTCCAGCCCGGGGGTGGCCTGCAGCGATTGCAGGAAGGTGCGATGCGCACGCTCGACGTCCTCGAAGCGGGTGATCAGCTGGCGGCCACGTTCAGTCAACTGCGCCCCGCCACCGCCACGCCCGCCCACACTGCGCACGACCAGCGGCTCGCCGGCCGCGGTGTTCATCGCATCCACCGCGTCCCAGGCATTCTTGTAGGTCATGCCCATGCGCTTGGCGGCCTGGCTGATCGAACCACAGGCATCGATCAACCCCAGCAGCGCGAAACGGCCACGACCGCCCACACTCTGCCCGGCAATGCTCAGCCACAGGTTGCCCTGCAGCTCCAAAGGCGGTTCGGCCTCGCTCATCGTGCTCGTTTCCCTGCGTTTCGCGCGGACGGCCAGTGTACGGCGTCGCCCCCCTGCACCGGGCTTGATATGGATCAAGGTGGCCGAGTTGGCCAGCAACGAGAATCCCCGGGTCGGTCATCAAGTTGACCCCTGCCAACCGTTATATCATCTTGGATATAACGAACCCGAGGACTCGCGAGGATGCGTACCTGTCGTTTCGTTCTACCCCTGTCTGCCCTGCTGCTGCCGCTTGCCGCCACTGCGACCGACGCCGCCTCGCCGCCCCCGGTGTTCACCCTGGGCACGATCGACGTGCATGCCGAGCGCGGCACCTCGCCCACCGTCGCCGAACGCAGCCTCGATGCCGAACGCATCCAGCAGCTCGACCGCAATACGGTCGGTGATGCGGTCAGCGTATTGCCTGGCGTGAGCCTGGCGCGCAACTCGCGCAACGAGGACATGGTCTACCTGCGCGGCTTCGACGCACGCCAGGTGCCGGTATTCCTCGACGGCATCCCGCTGTACGTGCCCTATGACGGCTACGTGGACTTCGGCCGCTTCACCACCTTCGACCTCGCCGAGATCCAGGTCGCCAGCGGTGGCGCGTCGCTGTTGTACGGGCCGAACATCCTCGGCGGTGCGATCAACCTGGTCAGCCGCCGCCCGGAACGTGCGCTGGAAGGCGACGTGCGGCTGGGCATCGCCGATGGCGGCGAACGCAAGGCAGCGGTCAATATCGGCGGCCGTCGTGGCGACTGGTACTTCCAGCTCGGTGCGTCGATCCTGAAGGCCGATGAATTCCCGCTGCCGGATGGCTTCGTCGACTACAAGCGCGTGCCCACCGACACCGGCAAGGACCGCCGCAACGCCGCGCGCGACGACCGTCGCCTGTCGTTCAAGCTGGGCTATACCCCGCGCGAGGGCGACGAGTACGCGATCGGCTACGCGCGCCAGGACGGTGAGAAGGACAACCCGGTCTACACCGGCACCGCGCGCAGCGGCATCCGCTACTGGCGCTGGCCGTGGTGGGACAAGGACAGCCTGTACTTCATCGGCAATACCCGCCTGGGCGAGCACACCACGCTGCGCACCCGCGTCTACCGCGATACCTATGGCAACGGACTGAATGCCTACACCGACGGCACCTACCAGGTGGCGATGGACAACAGCAGCTTCCCCAGCATCTACGATGACCGCACCGTGGGCGGCTCGGTGACCCTGGCCACCACGGCGCTGCCGCGCCAGGAGCTGCAGTTCGCGATCCACTACAAGGAAGACCAGCACAGCGAGCGCAACCCGCACTCGCCGACCAAGGACTTCCGGGATGTGACCACGTCGGTGGCGATCGAGGACCGCATCGCGCTGACCGACACTTCGCACCTGCGCGTGGGCATCGGCCATGACCGCCGCGACGCCAAGCGCGTGTACTTCTGGCCGACCGGCAGCACCGATGCCACCAATGCAGTGCTGGAGTACGTGCAGCAACTGGCGCCGGACCAGCAGTGGTATGCAAGCGCCGCGCGGCGCACGCGTTTCCCGACCATCAAGGATCGCTACTCCGCGCGCATGGGTTCCGCCCTGCCCAACCCGGATCTGAAAGCCGAGCATGCCACCCACTTCGAGGTGGGCCTGCGCGGCCGCTGGTGGGAAGGCGGTCAGCTGCAGGCGGCGCTGTTCCAGAGCCGTATCGATGACCTGATCCAGAACGCGGTGGTGGCCTCGCGCGAATGCGGCGGCAGCACCTGCAACCAGGCGCAGAACATCGGCAAGGCCCGCCACCAGGGCGTGGAACTGGGCCTGCGCCAGCGCATCGGCGACGACTGGGACCTGCAGTCCAGCTACACCTGGCTGCGCCGCACCAACCTGGAAAACCGCAGCGTGGCCCTGCTCGACAGCCCGCGCCAGCGGCTGTTCATGGCGGTGGGCTGGCAGTTGCTGCCGCAGCTGAAGCTGCAGGCCACGCTGGAAGCCGAACAGGGCCGCAAGGTCAGCTATGCCGATGCCGCACGCCCGGTGCGTGACCTGCCCGGCTATGGCATCACCGGCCTCAAGGCCAGCTGGAGCCCGCGCGATGCCTGGGATTTCGATCTCGGTGTACGCAACATCGGTGACAAATGGTACGAACTGGCCGACGGCTACCCGATGCCGGGTCGCACCTGGTTCGCCAATGCCAACTGGAGGTTCTGAGCATGAGCGCTGTACAGCCGCCGCGCATCGCGGCCATCGTGCATGACCACAGCGGCGAGCCCGATGGCCTGCTGGCCGCCTTCGCCGCACGCCAGCTGGCCGCCGGCCACCGCGTGCGCGGGCTGGTACACCTGCCACACGAGCCCACCGCCAACGGCAAGAAGCGCATGGCACTGATGGACGTGACCGATCCCGGCTCGCGCTATCCGATCAGCCAGGCACTGGGGCCGGCCTCCTGCGGCTGCAACCTGGACCCGGGCGGTATCGCCGATGCAAGCGTGGTGCTGCGCCGGGCATTGCAGGACCACGCCGAGCTGGCCATCGCCAACCGCTTCGGCACCCTGGAATCGGAAGGCGGCGGCATGGCCGATGAACTGCTGGCGCTGATGCTGGCCGGCATCCCGTTGTTGACCGCGGTGAAGCTGCCCTACCTCGGCGCGTGGCGCCAGTTCACCGGCGGCATGGCCATCGAGCTGCCCGCCGAGGATGCGGCGCTGCAGGCCTGGTGGGATGCCTGCCGCAACGCGCCGGAGGCCGCTGCATGAGGCGGCGCGCCCTGCTGCAGGCGTTCGCGCTGGCGCCGCTGCTGGTCGCCAGTGCCGAGCTGCTGGCGATGCCGGCGCAGCGCGTGCTGCGCCTGGGTGCGCCCAAGGCCAGGCCCAAGCGCGTGTTCGCGGCCGGTCCGCCGGCTGCGGTTTTGCTCGCCGCCGTGGCACCCGAACGCCTGCTGGGCTGGCCGATGAAGGTCTCGCCCGACGCACTGGCGCAGCTGCCGGCAATGCTGCGTACGTTGCCGGTGGTCGGTCGCCTGGCCGGGCGCGGCAGCACGGTCAGTCTCGAGCGCCTGCTGGCGATGCAGCCGGACCTGGTGCTGGATGCCGGTGATTTCGATGCCAACTACCGCGACTCGGCCGAGCGGGCTTGGAAGCAGACCGCGATTCCCTTCGAACTGATTGCCGGGCGCCTGCCCGATCATCCGGCGCAGCTGCGCCACGTGGGCCGGCTGCTGGGTGTCGCCGCACGCGGCGAAGCGCTGGCGCAGGCGGCCGAGGCGCAGCTGGCATTGGTGCGCGAGGTGCTGGCGACGCGTCCCGCTGCGACGCGGCCCACCGTGTACTACGGGCGTGGCAGCGACGGCCTGGAAAGCGGCCTGTCCGGCTCGATCAACACCGAAGTCATCGAGTTCTGTGGCGGCCGCAACGTGGCCGCCAGCGCCGGTGCTGGTGGTCTCGCCCGCGTGTCGTTCGAACAACTGCTGGCCTGGGATCCGGACGTGATCCTGACCCAGGATGCGGGGTTCGCCGCGCACGCCGCACAGGATCCGCGCTGGCGCGGCCTGCGTGCCGTGCGCGAACGTCGCCTGCATTGCGCACCGGTACTGCCGTTTGGCTGGCTGGATGGTCCGCCCGGCGTCAACCGCCTGCCCGGCCTGCCGTGGCTGCTGTCCAGGCTGCATCCGGGTGCAGTGCCCGCATTGGCGCCTGCCGCGCTGCGCACGCGCATCGGTGCGCTGCATCAGCTGCTGTGGGGCCAACCCTTGCCCGCCACGCTGGCACGCAGCCTGGATGCGAACGTCTGAGCATGCGCACGCTTCCACGTTGGGCCTGGCATGCCGGTGGCTGGAGCCTGCTACTGGCGATGTTGTTGCTGGCGTTCTCGGTCGGCCAGTTCCCGGTGCGACCGGCGGCGCTGCTGCACGCCATCGGCTGGCAGCTGTTCGGCATCGGCGAACCCAGCCCGCCTGCGGTGCAGGCCGCGCTCTGGCATATCCGCCTGCCGCGCGTGCTGGCCGCCGTGCTGATCGGTGCGGTGCTGTCGGCGGCCGGTGCGGCGTACCAGGCCATGTTCCGCAATCCGCTGGTGTCGCCGGACATCCTCGGCGTCTCCGCCGGTGCCGGTCTTGGCGCTTCGCTGGGCCTGTTCCTCGGCCTGCCGATGCTGCTGGTGCAGGGCATTGCGTTTGCGGGCGGGTTGGGTGCGGTGGGCCTGGTCTGCCTGGTGGCTGCGCTGGTACGGCGGCACGATCCGGTGCTGGTCCTGGTACTGGCCGGCGTCGCAGTGTCGGCGCTGCTCGGTGCCGGCATCTCGCTGTTGAAGCTGCTGGCCGATCCGTACACGCAGCTGCCCTCGATCACTTTCTGGCTGCTGGGTGGTTTGAACGCGGTGATCATCGACGACCTCAAGGTCACCGCGCCACTGCTGCTGATCGGGCTGTTGCCGCTGGTGCTGCTGCGCTGGCGGGTGAACCTGCTCGGCCTGGGTGATGAAGAGGCCAGCGCGCTGGGCGTGGCGGTCACCCCGCTGCGCTGGACACTGATCGCCGCCGCCACGCTGTGCACGGCGGCAGCGGTTTCGCTGGCCGGCATCATCGGCTGGGTCGGACTGGTGGTGCCACACATCGCGCGGCTGCTGGTCGGCGCCGACTTCCGTCGCCTGCTGCCGGCCAGCCTGCTGCTCGGCGCCAGTTTCCTGCTCGCCGCCGATACGCTGGCGCGCACCCTGGCGCCGATCGAACTGCCGCTCGGCATCCTCACTGCGTTCGTCGGTGTGCCGTGCTTTTTGCTGGTACTGGCGCGCAGCGAGCGTCGCCCATGAGCACCGCCACACCACTACTGGAAGCACGTGCACTGGCCATCGGCCACGCCGGCGTGGCACTGGGCGCGCCGTTTGCGCTGTCGGTACAGCCTGGCGAGGTGCTGTGCCTGCTTGGCCCGAACGGCTGTGGCAAGACGACTCTGTTTCGTACGCTGCTCGGCCTGCTGCCTGCGGTGCACGGCGAGGTGAACCTGCAGGGCTCGCCGCTACGCGCGCATGATCGCGCCGCCCGCGCCCGCCGTATGGGCTATGTGCCACAGGCCGCGCCGCTGCCCTTTGCCTGGCGCGTGCGCGAGGTGGTCGCCATGGGTCGCGCCGCGCACCTGGGCCTGCTCGCGGCACCCGGTCGCGCTGATGAAGCCATCGCCGATGATTGCCTGCGCGAACTGGGCCTGCAGGCGCTGGCCGACCGCACCGTCACCACGCTCAGTGGTGGTGAGCGCCAGCTGGTACTGATCGCACGCGCACTGGCCCAGCAGGCGCAGTTGCTGGTGATGGACGAACCTACCGCCAGCCTCGACTTCGGCAACCAGTTGCGCATCCTCGATACCGTGCGCCGCCTGGCCGATCGTGGCATCGGCGTGCTGCTGTCCACCCATCAACCGCAGCACGCGCTGCAGGTGGCCGACCGCATTGCGTTGATGGCCGGCGGCAGCCTGCAGGCGCTCGGCCCTGCCCACGAGGTCGCAACGCCCGAACGCCTCGCCACCCTGTATGGCGTCGATGCCGCACGCGTCGCCGCCGCCCTGCCCGCTTCCGGAACTTCTATATGAGTACACCGCTACCGACCCCGATCGATCACAGCGCACGCTACCGCCAACACCTGCAGGCCTGTAGCTTCCAGGCAAAGCCGGCCAGTGCCTGGGATGCGCGTGCCGCACAGTCCAGCTGGAAGCGCCGCCACGACGACTACAGCGAGGCGTTCCTCGCCCGGCTTGATCTTTCCGGCGTGGCCACCGTGCTCGACGTGGGCTGCGGCCCCGGGCTGCTGAGCCTGCCGATTGCCACGCAGGTCGGCCATGTGCACGCGCTCGACTACAGCACCGGCATGCTCGACGGCCTGCGCGCCGCGATCACCCGCGACAGCGTTTCCAACGTCACGCCGTGGGCGCTGTCGTGGACCGACGACTGGCACGACGTGCCGCGCTGTGATCTGGCCATTGCCTCGCGCTCGCTGATGGTGGCGGATCTCGAGGCCGCGCTGCGCAGGCTCGATGCGCACGCCCGCCAGCGTGCCTGCATCACCTTCGCCACCGGTCCTCGTGCCGGCGTGCCGGAGTTGGCCGAGCTGCTGGGCCGTGACTGGGTGCCGATGCCCGATCATCGCTACCCGATCAACATGCTGCTGGACATGGGACGCGAGCCGCAGCTGGACTACCTGCCCGAATCGGTGCGCGACGTCGCGCAGGATGCCGATGGCCTGGTGCGCCAGGCAGTGGAGCTGTTCGGTGCGTTGGATGCGGATGAGGAAGCACGCGTACGTGCATGGCATGCACGCTCGCCGCAGCATCGTTTCGGCATGGCGCCGACGCGGCGCTGGGCGTTCATCCAGTGGGCGACGAACGGCTGAACCGGCAGAGACGGCCGCTGGCCGGCTGCTCCGGGTTCCGTGGCTGCCGGCCAGCGGCCGGCACTACCATCAGATGTGGCCAATCGTCGCCTGCGCATCACGGTAGAGCCGGCCGCTGGCCGGCTGCACCGGATTCGGTGGTTGCCGGCCAGCGGCCGGCACTACCATCAGAGGTGTCCAACCATCGCCTGCGCATCACGGTAGAGCCGGCCGCTGGCCGGCTGCTCCGGACTCCAGGGTTGCCGGCCAGCGGCCGGCACTACCATCGCGGGTCAACCGCCTGCGATGCGACCATCCACTACACGCGCCACCTGCTGACCAAACATGGCCACATCCTGCGGATCGTGGCTGATCAACAACAACGGGATGCCGGTCTTGTCCAGCACCGTTTCCAGCTCTTGGCGCAGGTGCTGGCGAAGATCATGGTCCAGCGCGGAGAACGGTTCATCCAGCAACAGCGCCTGCGGCTGCGTCACCAGGGCGCGCGCCAATGCAGTGCGCTGACGCTGGCCACCGGAGACCTGCGAGGGCAGCAGATCGCCCACGGTGTCGATGCGGAATGCGTGCAACCACTGCTCCACTGCATCGAAGCGCTGGCCGACCCGCGGATTCAACCAGCCCTTCTGCAGCCCGAACGCCACGTTCTGGCGCACGCTCAGATGCGGGAACAACGCGTAATCCTGGAAGACATAACCCAACCGGCGGCGCTGCGGCGGCAGATCCACGCCGGTGGCCGCTTCGAACAGGGTCTGCCCCTGCAGGCGCACATGGCCCTGGCCCGGCCGCAGCAGCCCGGCCACCGCCTTCAAGGTCAGGCTCTTGCCGGCGCCCGAGGGCCCGAACAGCACCACCTGGCGCTGCGTGCACTGCAGCGATACGTCCAACACGAAATCCTGGCCGGCCGCCTGCAGGCGGCGCTGCACCTGCAGGTCAAGCCACATCGCGCAGCTCCCGTCGACGCCCGCCCACCAGCCGCGCGGCCAGCAACAGGATCACGATGCATACCACCGAGGTCAGGATAACCAGCGCATTGGCCTTGCCGTCCTGGCCAGCCTGCACCGCCTCGTAGATGGCGATCGACAGCGTCTGCGTGCGGCCGGGAATGCTGCCGGCCACCATCAATGTCGCGCCGAACTCGCCCATCGCGCGTGCAAACGCCAGCAGCAACCCGGCGAGGATGCCGCGCCAGGCCAGCGGCAACGTGATGCGGAAGAACACCGCCGCTTCGGATACCCCGAGCGTACGCGCCGCCTGCTCCAGCTGCCCGTCCACTTCCTCGAACGCTGCGCGTGCCGGCTTGAACACCAGCGGCAGCGAAGCCACCGCCGCAGCAATCACGGCAGCCTGCCAGGAAAACACCAGGTTGATGCCGAACCACGACTGCAGCCATGCGCCGATCGGGCCGTTGCGACCGATCAGCACCAGCAGGTAATAACCCAGCACCGTCGGTGGCAGCACCATCGGCAGGGTCAGCAGCGAATCCAGCAGCTCACGGCCGGGAAAGCGCCGACGCGCCAGCAGCGCGCCCAGTGCCACGCCCAGCACCAGATTGATCGCAGTGGCCCAGCCGGCCACCTTCAGCGACAACCACAGTGCGCTCCAGTCGAGATCCATGCCTCAGGGCTTGCCGAACCCGTGTTTGGCCAGGATCGCCTGGCCCTGTGCCGAACGCACGAAGGCGGTGAAGCGCTTGGCTTCGGCCGGCTGCGCGCTGGCCTTGGTCACCGCCAGCGGATACGCAATGCGCCCCGCCACCGGCACCGCGAAGGCGCGGCGCACCCGGTCGGGCATCGCCTGTGCATCGGTGGCATAGACGAAGCCGGCGTCGACTTCTCCGCGCGCCACGTAATCCAGCGACTGGCGCACGTTCTGGGTGGTGATGGTCTTGCCCTGCACCGACGGCCACAGGCCTGCCGCTTCCAGCGCGCCCTTGGCATAGCGTCCGACCGGCACGCTGTCCGGGTTGCCCAGTGCGATGCGCTGCACGCTGGCACCGGCCAGATCCTTCAGGGTACGCGGCGCGGCCTTGGCCTGCGGCGGTACCACCACCCACAGCGCGTTCACGGCGAACACCTCGCGGGTACCGGCCGCCAGCAGGTCCTGCTGCTGGGCCTGGTCCATCGTGGTTTCGTCGGCCGACGCGAACACATCCACCGGTGCGCCGCGGCTGATCTGCTGCAGCAGCACGCCGGACGCGGCGAAGTTGAGATCGACCTTGGTCCCCGCGTGCGCCTTCTCATAGGCCGCACCCAGTTCGCGGAAGCTCTCGGTCAGGCTCGAGGCCGCCGACACCGTCAGATCGGCCGCCCAGGCCGGCACCGTGGCCAGCAGTCCCAGCAACAACAGTCCAGCTCGCTTCATCGTCGGCTCCCGGCCAGGTTCAGTTCGGATCGGATTCGTCGGCCACCGCCAGCGCCGCCAGGCGCTCGGGCTGCAGCAACAGGATCTCGCGCTGCTTCACCGCGATGATCCCATCATCGCTCAGGCGGCGCAGCACGCGGCTGGCGGTTTCCGGCGCCATCCGCAGGTAATTGGCGATCTCGGTACGCGCCATCGTCAGGTTGAAGCGCGTGGCGGAGAAACCGCGCCGAGCGTAACGCTCGGACATGTCCAGCAGGAACGCGGCCATGCGTTCTTCGGTACGGTGGTTGGCGGCCAGGGTCGCGACCTTGCCGATCTCCGCACTGAGCAGGCTGAACAGCTTGGCCTGCAACCCCGGCATGCGGGTCGCCAACAGGCTCAGCTTGGGAAACGAAATGCGGCACAGGTGCACGGTATCCAGCGCCACCGCATTGCAGGGGAAGCGCGAACCGTGGATCGCGTTGAGGCCGATCACTTCACCCGGCAGGCTGAAGCCCAGCACCTGCTCGTTGCCCTGGCTGTCATCGACGAAGGTCTTGACCATGCCCGCGCGCACCGCAGCAATCGAATCGAACGATTCGCCGGCGCGGAAAATGTAGTCACCCGCATGGAACGGACCGACATGGTCGACCAGCACATGCAGATCGCCCAGTGCGGTCTTGTCGTAACCCTGCGACATGCAGGCGTCGGAGAACGCACAGGTGCTGCAGAAGTGCAGTGCGTCGCCATCATCGGCGGCGGCGGGGTTGGGTGTGGCCCGGCCGAGACGGCCCTGCGAAGGCGGAATTGAAGACATCGGGGCAGGACTCAAGCGATGGCGGCCGCCGGCCGGAAACATGCGGCCATCATACGCCACAGCAGCCGCCCTTCTTCGGCCAGGCGCAACACGCGCGCATCCCAATGCACCCAGCCGCGTGCCAGCAACGGCGACAACGCCGGCAGCTGTTCGGCGAAACACTCCTCGAACGGTTCATCGTTGCGCCACTCGAAGGCAGCCGCATCGAGGGCGTGGTCACAGGCGATGCTCTGCGCCACTTCGGCCACCAGGCGCTCGTCCTCGGACAGGATCAGCCCGGCGGAGACTCCCATGTGACCCGCCTGCAGCCGCGCACGCCATTCGCCCAGTTCGTCCTCCAGCCGGTAGAACACCTCGCCGATCTGGCTGCAGGCGGACAGCCCAAGACCGATGAAATCACTGCGGTCGCGGCGTGGCACACCGGCCAGGTCGCAATGACGCTGGCCATCGCCCGGGCCATACGGGTTCGGCAGATCGCCGCGCTGATAGTGATCGCCACCGATCGGTTCGTAACCCGCAGCGCGCAGCAGGCGCCAGGCCTGCAGCCAATGGACGGCCGAGGGGTGTTCCGGCAGCGCACACGGCGCCGGCAGCAGGATGCGCTCCGGTGCTTCGGCCAGCACCTCGTGCAGCCGTTCAATGAAGCCGGCGTCCTCGCTGCCGGGTACCCGCAACTGGTAGTAGCGCGCGGTGAAGCCCACCTGTCGCGCCTGTGCCAGCAGGGTCGGCCCCGGCGCATCGGCACGGTCGATCACGTTCAAACGGGTACAGCCCACCGCGCGCAGCTGCGCCGGTGCCAACGCGCTGCCCGCATCCAGCCGCACCTCTACCTGGGGCCGCGCCACGGTACGCAGGTGCTGCGGCACCGCATCCAGCAGCTGGCCCAGCTGTGGCGGCGGCAGCGTCTCGGCCAGCCCCAACTGCAGCACCATCGCCACCACTTCACGATCCTCGGCCAGTACGTCGGCCTGCAGCCGCAGCGCCAGCAGCAGGGTGTCCAGATAGGCTTGCGGCGGCGCATCGCGTCCGCCGCGGCCCGCCTGGAAGCCGATCGTCAAGCCGCGCGGGATCAGGTGCTCGTTGCTGGCGCGCACGGCGGCGCGCCAGCCGCTTTCGCCAAAGCCGGTGCTGAACTGGTCAGCCGGCGGGAACAGCACGTGCCGGGGCTGCCGCAGCAATGCCGCCTGCAGCGCAGTGTCCTCGCTCTCGTCAACGTGGAAGCTCATGGCAGACATCTTCGGGCGTTCCTCTTCGCGTGGCCCTGATTGAAATCAAGCGTGGTGCATCGGTTGGTTCATGCCGGCCAGCGGCCGGCACTACCCCTTCACCCACCACTCGGTAGTGCCGGCCGCTGGCCGGCACGCACCTTCACCCGCCGCGCACCCGCTCGGCGGCGGCCGCATCGATGGCTTCGGGCAGATCGGTTTCGCGGTCGATCTGCGGGAAGTGGCGGCGTTCCATGCGACGGATCGCAAAGTGCATCCACGCCAGTGCAGCGGCCACCAGCACGAACAGCAGCATGAAGCAGCTGCTCCAGATGCCCACCGCATCGTTCAGCGCGCCGAACACGATCGGCAGGATGAAGCCACCCAGGCCGCCGATCATGCCGACCACGCCGCCCACGGCACCCACATGCTTGGGGTAGTACACCGGAATGTGCTTGTAGACCGCGGCCTTGCCCAGCGACATGAAGAAGCCCAGCACGAACACCAGCACGGTGAACATCACCACGCCGATGGCCAGATGGAAGTGGATCGGGCCATGGATGCCCTTCACCACATACTCGGTATCCGGGTAGGCCAGCAGGAAGGTGCAGATGGCCGACACGCCGAAGGTCCAGTACATCACCCGGCGCGCGCCCATCCGGTCCGACATCCAGCCACCGACCACACGGAACAGGCTGGCCGGGATCGAATAGCACGCCGCCAGCATGCCGGCGTGGCCCACGTCCATGCCATAGGCGCCCACCAGGTAGTGCGGCAGCCACAACGCCAGCGCCACGAAGCCGCCGAACACGAAGAAGTAGTACAGCGAGAACCGCCAGACCTGCAGGTTCTTCAGCGGTGCCATCTGCTCGGCGAACGGCACCGGCTTCACACCTTCGCGACGGCGCTGCTCCAGCGACGGATCTTCCTTGCTGAAGAGGAAGAACAGCACCGCCGTGACGGCCAGCGCGACGGCCCAGACCTTGGCGACCATGGTCCAGCCGGCCGCCACCATCACCAGCGGCGCCAGCAGCTTGGTCACCGCCGAGCCGATGTTGCCAGCACCGAAGATGCCCAGTGCGGTGCCCTGCTTGCTGGCCGGGAACCACTTGGAGACGTAGGCCACGCCTACCGAGAAGTTACCGCCGGCGATGCCCACGCACAGCGCGGCAATCAGGAACTGGGTGTAGGTCTGTGCATAGGTCAGCATCCAGGTAGCCACTGCGCCACACAGCATCACCAGCACCATCACCTTGCGGCCACCGAACTGGTCGGACCAGATGCCGAGGAAGACGCGGCTGACCGAACCGGTCAGCACCGGCGTGGCGATCAACAGGCCGAACTGGGTGTCATTCAAGCCGAGCTGTTGACTGATCTGGATGCCGATGATCGAAAAGATCATCCACACCGCAAAGCACACGGTGAAGGCGAACGTGCTCAGCCACAGTGCACGTTGCTGCTGCCCGGCACTGGCGGGGGCAAGGGCCTGGTTCATGAATTCTCCTCGTTCATGGGGGTTCAGCCGATATCCGCTTCGGCTTCGATCTCATCCAGCCCGCGCACCGGGTAGCGTTCCTGCAGCTGCAGCAGGTAGGCCTGCACCTCGCGCTGGCGCACCTGCAGTTCCAGGTAGTCACGCAGCTGCGGCAGCACCGCCTCGAACGGCTGCGGCTGGCCTTCCTCGCGGGCATCGACGCAGACCACGTGGTAGCCCCAGCGCGATTCCACCGGGAAACCGGCCAGGCCCTCGCGCAGGCGGAACACCTGGCGGTCGAACTCCGGCGTGGTCTGCCCACGCTGCAGCCAGCCCAGGTCGCCGCCCTCACTGCTGGATGGGCAACGCGAATGGCGCAGGGCGAAATCGGCGAACAGGTGCGGCGACTCCTTCAGCAGCCCGACCAGCCGCTCGCCCTCGGTGCGTGCGGCGAAGCGCCCGGCCACGTCGTCGGCCGGCGCGGCCAGCAGGATATGGCGCAGGCGCACGCGGTCGGGGGAGCGGAAGCGCTCCGGATTCTGCTCGAAGTAGCGGCGGCAGTCCTCATCACCCGGCACGCGGTCTTCGATCGCATCTTCCAGCAGTTGCTGGATCAGCACTTCCTCGTCGCTTACCCGGTTGCCCTCCGGCGCCTGCAGCCCAAGCCGCTGCGCTTCCAGCCGCAGCAGCTCGCGTACCACCAGTGCACGTGCCGCTTCGGCGCGTGACTGCTCCGGGCGCATCGCCCGGTGGTGCTGCATCTCGCGGGCGATGTCGGCCTCGCTGATCGCGGTCTCGTCCACGAACAGCCGGCACGGTGCCGGCTGCCCGAGCGAGCGCGGCCCCTGCTCTGCCGCGTCATGGTGGTGCGAATGCGCCTCGGCGGGAACCGGCGCAGCGGAGTCGATCACGGTGATCGGCAGGAATTTCGGCAGGCTGCCCATGGCTTACTCCCGCGGACCGTAGCGCAGCGTGGCCTGACGGCGGCGCACCACCTGGTACGGCCTCCACAGGTAGCTGATCGGAATGCTCCACACGTGCACCAGGCGAGTGAACGGCGCAATCAGGAACAGGGTCAGGCCCAGGAAGATATGCATCTTGTAGACCCAGCTGACGCCCTCGATGTAATCAGCGGCACCGGCGCGGAAGGTCACGATGTGCTGCGCCCATTCGGCCAGCTGCACCATCACCCCACCGTCAAGGTGGCCGGACGACACCCGGATGCTGTACAGGCCCAGGCACAGCTGGGCGAACAGCAGCACCAGCACCAGAGTGTCACCGAAGCTGCCGGTGGCCCGCACGCGCGCGTTGAACAGGCGGCGTACCAGCAGGATGCTGATGCCGATGAAGCACAGTGCGCCGAACACACCACCGACCACCATTGCCAGCATCTGCTTCTGCGACGAGGTGATGAAGTGCTCGTACACCGCGTGCGGCGTCAGCAGGCCGACCAGGTGGCCACCGAGGATGGCCAGGATACCGATGTGGAAGCAGTTGCTGCCGATCCGCATGCCCTTGTCCGACAGCATCTGGCTCGAGCCGGTGCGCCAGGTGTACATGGCCTTGTCATAGCGGGCCCAGCTGCCGATCAGCAGCACCGCCACGGCGATGTACGGGTAGTACTGGAAGGCGAATTGATGCAGGGAGTAACTCATGGCTGGACCTCTCGATGCGAAGGACGGGCCGGCGAACGCACGGGCGGCTTGCAGTCTTCGGCAGGGGCTTCGGCGCCGAAGCGCACCGCCTCCTCCTCCCACAAACGGTCCATGGCCTCGGCGGTATCGTCGCGGACTTCTTCGCTGGCACGCTGGCGCAGCGCCTGCAGATCGGCCTTGCCGTCACCGGCTTCGACCAGGATCTCGAACAGCACCCGGTGCGGCAGCTCGCGCTCGGCCGCACGCGCCGCCAGCATCCCGGCGATATGGCCGATGTGGTGCAGCCACTCGCGGGCCTCGCTGCCGGGGCGATGGGCCAGGAACTCCAGCAGCAGCGGCAGGTAGTCCGGCAGCTCGCGTGCATCCAGTTCGAAGCCGTTGCGGCGATAGGTTTCGACCAGGTCGACCATGGCCTGGCCGCGGTCGCGCGACTCGCCATGGATGTGCTCGAACAGCAGCAGGCTCATCGAGCGGCCGCGGTCGAAACTGGCCAGCCACGCCGCCTGCGCATCCAGCGCATCGGTGGCCAGCAGCTGCTGCACGAAGCTGCGCAGCTGCTGGCGGCGGGCGGCGTTCAGCGCCGGGTCGTCACAGGCGGCGAGCAGCTCCTCGCCGTGCTGCCACAGTTCTTCACGAGGGTAGTCCAGCAATACCCCGACCAGCTTGAGCACGCTCATCACACCACCTCCTTGCGGCGGTGGTTCGGCCCCTTGTCCACCACGAAGGTGGTGCTCTTGCGCTGGCCGAACAGATCGGCCGGGCTGTCACCATTGCAGCCGTTGCCGAAGGTGAAACCGCAGCCGCCGCGCTCGCCGAAGGCGTCGTTGGCGTACTCGCGGTGGCCGGTGGGAATCACGAAACGGTCCTCGTAGTTGGCGATGGCCAGGTAGCGGTACATCTCTTCCACCTGGGCGATGCTCAGCCCGGTCTGTTCCAGCACCGCGGTGTCTTCCACGCCGTCCACGTTCTTGGCCCGGCGCCAGGCACGCATGGCCATCAGCCGCTCCAGCGCGCGTACCACCGGCGCCTCGTCACCGGCCGTCAGCAGGTTGGCCAGGTAGCGCATCGGAATGCGCAGCGACGCCACGTCCGGCAGCTCGCCGCTCATGCCCACCCGGCCACGCTCGGCGGCGGACTGGATCGGCGACAGCGGTGGCACGTACCAGACCATCGGCAACGTGCGGTATTCCGGGTGCAGCGGCAGCGCCAGCTTCCAGTCGATCGCCAGCTTGTACACCGGCGACTGCTTGGCAGACTCCAGCCAGCTGTCCGGGATGCCCTCCTTGCGCGCGGCGGCGATCACCGCCGGATCGTTCGGGTCCAGGAAGATATCCAGGTGGGCCTGGTACAGGTCCTTCTCGGCGGCCACCGAAGCGGCCTCGGCGATGCGGTCGGCGTCGTACAGCATCACGCCCAGGTAGCGGATGCGGCCCACGCAGGTTTCCGAGCACACGGTCGGCTCACCCATCTCGATGCGCGGGTAGCAGAAGATGCACTTCTCCGACTTGCCGCTCTTCCAGTTGTAGTAGATCTTCTTGTACGGACACGCCGACACGCACATGCGCCAACCGCGGCACTTGTCCTGGTCGATCAGCACGATGCCATCTTCCTCGCGCTTGTAGATCGCACCCGAGGGGCACGCCGACACGCACGCCGGGTTCAGGCAGTGCTCGCACAGGCGCGGCAGGTACATCATGAAGGTCTTCTCGAAGGCGCCGTAGATCTCCTTCTGCACCTGGTCGAAGTTGTAGTCGCGCGAGCGCTTGCTGAACTCCGAACCGAGGATTTCCTCCCAGTTCGGGCCCCACTCGATCTTCTGCATGCGCTCGCCACTGATCAGCGAACGCGGCCGCGCGGTGGGCTGGTGCTGGCTGTCCTTGACGGTGTGCAGGTTCTGGTAGTCGAAATCGAACGGCTCGTAGTAGTCGTCGATCTGCGGCAGGTCCGGGTTGGCGAAGATCTTGGCCAGCATGCGCCAGCGGCCACCCGCGCGTGGCACCAGCTTGCCGGCGCGGGTGCGCACCCAGCCGCCGTTCCACTTGTCCTGGTTTTCCCATTCCTTCGGGTAGCCGATGCCCGGCTTGGTTTCCACGTTGTTGAACCAGGCGTACTCGACGCCCTCGCGCGATGTCCAGACGTTCTTGCAGGTGATCGAGCAGGTGTGGCAGCCGATGCACTTGTCCAGGTTCAGCACCATCGCGATCTGTGCACGGACCTTCATCACACCACCTCCTTGCTGGCCGATGCCGAAGCACCAGCGGGCTGCTCATCGTCTAGCCAATCGATCTTGTCCATCTTGCGCACGATCACGAACTCATCGCGGTTGGTTCCGCAGGTGCCGTAGTAGTTGAAGCCATAGGCCAGCTGCGCGTAGCCGCCGATCATGTGGGTAGGCTTGAGCACGATGCGGGTCACCGAGTTGTGGATGCCGCCGCGGGTCCCGGAAATCTCCGAGCCCGGCACGTTGATGATGCGTTCCTGGGCGTGGTACATCATCGCCATGCCCGGCATCACGCGCTGGCTGACCACCGCACGCGCGGCGATCGCACCGTTGACGTTGAACAGCTCGATCCAGTCGTTGTCGACGATGCCGGCACTGCGCGCGTCGTCCTCGCTGATCCACACGATCGGGCCACCGCGCGACAGCGTCTGCATGATCAGGTTGTCGCTGTAGGTGCTGTGGATGCCCCACTTCTGGTGCGGGGTGATCCAGTTCAGCACGATCTCCTTGTTGCCGTTCGAGCGCTGGTTCAACAGCGGCTCGATGGTGCGGGTGTTGACCGGCGGGCGATAGCTCATGAAGGCCTCGCCGAAATCAATCATCCATTCGTGGTCCTGGTAGAACTGCTGGCGGCCGGTAATCGTGCGCCACGGAATCAACTCATGCACGTTGGTGTAGCAGGCGTTGTAGCTGACGTTGTCGTCTTCCAGGCCCGACCAGATCGGCGAAGAGATGATCTTGCGCGGCTGCGCCTGGATGTCACGGAAGCGGATCGCCTCGTGTTCCTTGCCCACCGCCAGATGCGTATGCTCGCGGCCGGTGAACGTACCCAGCGATTCCCACGCCTTCACCGCCACATGGCCGTTGGTTTCCGGCGCCAGGTGCAGGATCACTTCGGCCGCATCGATGGCCGTGGCAATGGCCGGGCGGCCCTGGCTTACGCCTTCTTCGTGCACGGTGTGGTTCAACTTGCCGAGGAACTCCACCTCGTGCTTCGTATCCCAGTTCATGCCCTTGCCGCCGTTGCCCTGTTTGTCCAGCAGCGGGCCCAGCGAGGTGAACTTGCGGTACAGGTTCGGGTAGTCGCGCTCCACTACCGTCATCGACGGCATGGTGTGGCCGGGAATGGCCTCGCACTCGCCCTTCTTCCAGTCGGCCACGCCGAACGGCATGCCCAGTTCGTTGGCGGTGTCGTGCAGGGTCGGCACCAGCACCAGATCCTTTTCCACACCCAGCACGCCGGGCGCCATCTCGCTCACGGTGCGGGCCACCTCCTTGAAGATGTCCCAGTCGCTGCGCGATTCCCAGGCCGGGTCCACCGCCTTCGAAAGCGGGTGGATGAACGGATGCATGTCCGAGGTGTTGAGGTCGTCCTTCTCGTACCAGGTGGCGGTCGGCAGCACGATGTCCGAATACAGCGCGGTGGTGCACATGCGGAAGTCCAGCGTGACCAGCAGGTCCAGCTTGCCTTCCGGCGCCTCGTCGTGCCACTTCACTTCCTGCGGCTTCACCGCACCCATCTCGCCCAGGTCCTTGCCCTGCAGGCCATGGCGGGTGCCCAGCAGATGCCGCAGCATGTACTCGTGGCCCTTGCCGGAAGAACCCAGCAGGTTCGAGCGCCAGATGAACATCATGCGCGGGTGGTTCTGGCTGGCATCGGGGTCGGCAAAGGCAAAGTCCAGCGAACCGTCCTTGAACTTGCCCAGCGCGTAATCGGCCGGGGCCACGCCGGCCGCTTCGGCCTCGCGCACCAGCTGCAGCGGGTTGCGGTCCAGCTGCGGCGCACTCGGCAACCAGCCCATGCGCACCGCGCGCAGGTTCAGATCGGCCAGGCTGCCGCTGTACTTGCTGGCATCGGCCAGCGGTGACAGCAGCTCATCCACCTGCAGCTTCTCGTAACGCCACTGCCCGGTGTTGAAGTAGAAGAACGAAGTGCCGTTCATATGGCGCGGCGGCTTGCTCCAGTCCAGGCCGAACGCCAGCGGCTGCCAGCCGGTCTGCGGGCGCAGCTTCTCCTGGCCGACGTAATGCGCCCAGCCGCCACCGGTCTGGCCCACGCAACCGCACATGATCAGCATGTTGATCAGGCCGCGGTAGTTCATGTCGTTGTGGAACCAGTGGTTCATGCCCGCGCCGACGATGATCATCGATCGGCCGTGGGTCTTGTCGGCGGTACGTGCGAACTCGCGGGCGATCTCGATCACCTCGCCACGCGGCACGCCGGTGATGCGTTCCTGCCAGGCGGGTGTGCCCGGCACGTTCTCGTCGAAGCTCGTGGCGACATTGGCGCCACCAAAACCGCGATCGACACCGTATTGGGCCAGCAGCAGGTCATAGACCGTGGCCACCAGCGTCTCGCCGCCATCGGCCGTGGCCAGCCGGCGCACCGGGATGTTGCGGTCCAGGACTTCTTCGGCCGGCGCGGCGGTCCAGCCATCGCTTTCAATGCCACCGAAGTACGGGAAGCTCACCGCCTCGATGCCGTCGTTGGCGTCGGACAAGCTCAGGCGCAGGCGTGTATCGGCACCATTGCTGGCTTTCTCTTCAATGTTCCAGCGGCCCTTCTCGCCCCAGCGGAAACCGATCGAGCCGTTGGGCACCACGATCTGGCCGCTGTTCTCGTCGTAGGCCAGGGTCTTCCAGTCCGGGTTGTTGGCTTCACCCAGCCCGCCCAGCTCACTGGCACGCAGGAAGCGGCCCGCCACCAGACGGCCATCGTCACGACGCTCCAGGCGCACCAGCATCGGCATGTCCGAGTACTGGCGGCAGTAGTCCTGGAAATACTGCGAGGGCGAATCGACATGGAACTCGCGCAGGATCACATGGCCGAAGGCAAAGGCCAGCGCCGCGTCAGTGCCCTGCTTGGGATGCAGCCAGTGGTCGGTCAGCTTGGCCAGCTCGGAATAGTCCGGGCAGATCGCCACCGTCTTGGTGCCGTTGTAGCGCGCCTCGGTGAAGAAGTGCGCATCGGGCGTACGCGTCTGCGGCACGTTCGAGCCCCAGGCGATGATGTAGCGGCTGTTGTACCAGTCCGCAGATTCGGGCACGTCGGTCTGCTCGCCCCACACCTGCGGCGAGGCCGGCGGCAGATCGCAGTACCAGTCGTAGAAGGACAGGCAGGCGCCGCCCAGCAGCGACAGGTAACGCGCACCCGCGGCGTAGGACACCATCGACATCGCCGGGATCGGCGAGAAACCGACCACGCGGTCCGGGCCGTACTGCTTCACCGTGTACAGGTTGGAGGCGGCGATGATCTCGTTGGCCTCTTCCCACTGCAGGCGCACGAAACCACCCATGCCGCGGCGGGTCTTGTACGAGCGTGCCTTTTCCTTGTCCTCCACGATGCTGGCCCAGGCATCGACCGGGGCCTTGCTCTTGCGGGCTTCGCGCCACAGGCGCAGCAGCGTGCCGCGGATCAGCGGGTACTTCAGCCGGTTGGCGCTGTACAGGTACCAGGAATAACTGGCACCACGCGGGCAGCCACGCGGTTCATGGTTGGGCAGGTCCGGGCGCGTGCGCGGGTAGTCGGTCTGCTGGGTTTCCCAGGTGACCAGGCCGTTCTTGACGTAGATCTTCCAGCTGCAGGAGCCGGTGCAGTTAACGCCATGGGTGGACCGCACGATCTTGTCGTACTGCCAGCGGGCGCGGTAACTGTTTTCCCAGTCGCGGCCCTCGCTCTTGGCAAATCCATGGCCATCGGCAAAGGTCTGGGGGTCACGCTTGAAGAACTGCAAGCGATCGAGGAAGTAACTCATCGGGGATCTCCCTTTGCGGACATCGGCATCGTGGCTGTGTGTGTCATCTGGCTGCGGTGCGTTTTCATGTCGTCAGCAGGGTGTCTCGGCACCGCGCCGGTAGTACCACCACCAGGTCACGGCCAGGCAGGTGACATAGAAAACAACGAATCCGTACAGCGCCATGTCGGGGCTGCCGGTCAACGTAATGGACGAGCCGTAGCTCTTGGGAATGAAGAAACCGCCGTAGGCACCGATCGCACCGGAGAAACCGACCACCGCGGCCGACTCGATGCTGGCCTGGTGTGCGGCCGTGGCCTTGCCCTCGGCGTTGTCGTTGGCCGACCAGCGCTCATGCAGGGTGCGGAAGATCACCGGGATCATGCGGAACGTGGTGCCGTTGCCGATGCCACTGAGCACGAACAGCGCCATGAAGCTGAGCAGGAAGCCATGGAAGTTGCCGCCCTGGCCATCGCTGGGCAGGAAGTGCAGCACGCCGAACACTGCCGCGATCATCAGCGCGAACACCCAGAAGGTCAGGCGTGCACCACCCCAGCGGTCGGCCATGCTGCCACCCACCGAGCGCATCAGCGCGCCCAGCAGCGGGCCTATGAAGGCGTAGGCCAGCGGGTTCACGTCCGGGAACTGGCTCTTCACCAGCATCGGGAAGCCGGCCGAGAAACCGATGTAGGAACCGAAGGTGCCGATGTACAACCAGCACATCAGCCAGTTGTGCTTGCGGCGGAAGATCACCGCCTGCTCGGAGAACGAGGAGCGGGCGCTGGTCAGGTCGTTCATGCCGAACCAGGCTGCGATGGCGCACAGCGCGATGGCCGGCACCCAGATGAAGCCTGCGTTCTGCAGGAACAGCGGTGCCCCACCCTCCACCGCGGGCTGCGGTGCACCACCCAGCGCACCGAACACGCCTACGGTGATGACCAGCGGGATCACCGCCTGCGCCACCGACACGCCCACGTTGCCCAGGCCGGCGTTCAGTCCCAGCGCCAGGCCCTGCTTCTGCTTGGGATAGAAGAAGGAGATGTTGGACATCGACGACGAGAAGTTCGCGCCACCGAAACCACACAGGATCGCGATGGCCACGAACACCCAGTACGGCGTGGCCGGGTCCTGCACCGCAAAGCCGAGCCAGAGCGTCGGCGCCAGCAGCGACGCGGTGGACAGCGCCGTCCAGCGGCGGCCGCCGAAGATCGGGATCACGAACGAATAGAAGATGCGCAGGGTCGCGCCGGACAGGCTGGGCAGCGCCACCAGCCAGAACAGCTGGTCGGTGCTGAAATTGAAGCCGATCTTCGGCAGGCTGATCGAAACCGCCGAAAACAGCACCCAGACCGAGAAGGCCAGCAGCAGCGAAGGGATCGAGATGACCAGGTTGCGGGTGGCGACCCGCTTGCCGGTGCGCTCCCAATAGCCGGGGTCCTCCGGCGTCCAGTCGCTGATGACGCGACCGGGACTGGCAGTGCTGCGGACAACAGGATCGCTACCGACGGTCATACATGGCTCCAAGGCTGTGGAATGACGTGGGTACTGCGTTTCAAGTTGTAACCCGTCGTCATGCAGCCATTAGGCCGTGCAGCACGGACGACGGGGTTGATCTGGATCAATCAGGGGCCGGTTTCCACCCTGCCCCTGACAAATGTCAAACCGATGAAGCGGTGCTGCGGCGGGTCACCCCGCGCTGGCGCACGCTGTCGCGCACGTCCACATCGAACTGCAGCTGAAGCTGGCTGCCATCTTCCAGGGCAATGTCGAATGGCAGGCCATCCCGGCACGGCAGCCGTGCCGCCAAGGCCTCGACGGCCGGGCGCGGCAGTACCAGGCGGCAGAAGGTGCCTCCGTCGAGCAGTACCGGTTGATCGCCGGCATGCAGCGACACCGCCATGCCCCAGCCCTCGAGACCGCCGAAGCGGGTCATGTTCTCGACCGATTCACCGGCCAGCAGGCGCGCCAGCTCGGCCTCGTCCAGGCGAAGCCGTACCGATTGGTCCTGCAACTGCACTTTCATGACGCAACATCCTCCCATTGTTCGGGGGTATTGCAGTTGACCAGCCCCGCCTCGTCAACCGTCGCCAGCGCCACGGTGTTCACGCCAAGACGACGCTGCAGGGCCTGCAGCGAGCGCGGACCGTCCGGGTCATCCAGCATCGATCCGAGTACGTTGCGACAAGCATCGTCTATATCCACCAGCATGGGCAGGGGGTGGCCCGCAAAGATCGTGCATGGACCGCGATGGCCGTCACGCAATTGCTCCAGCAATCGCGGCGGCAGCAGCGGCGTATCCACCGGCACCACCCAGGCAGGGCCATCGGGCATGCGCATCGCCACACTGTAGAGCCCGCCCAGCGGCCCGCAACGTGCCACGCGGTCCAGCACGCCGCCGAACGCCGGGTAGTTTCCGCTGACCCAGACCTCGCGTGCGCCGGCCTGCATCAACAGGCCCCGCATGTGCTCCAGCAGCGTGCGACCCTGCCACGGCAGCAGCGCCTTGTCGCGGCCCATCCGGGTGGACAGGCCACCGGCCAACACGATGCCGTTGATGCTCATCGCAGTAGAGCCACGCCATGCGTGGCTTCAGCGGCCGGATGTGCGGGAAAGGCCTCATCCACGCATGGCGTGGATCTACTGCATTCCGCGCCGCCCTGAAGGGCGCGGTCAATGCTCGTGGTCATGTGTGTGGTCATGGGAGTGCGAAGCTTCACTGTCCGCATGGCACAGGCTGCAGCCCTCGCTCCACTCGCTGTCGCCGTCTTCGTAATGCTCCTGCTTCCAGATCGGGCACTGGTGCTTGACCACCTCGATCAACTGCCGGCATGCGCGGAACGCCTCGTCGCGGTGCGGGCTGCCGGCGGCCACCACCACCGCCACATCGCCGATGCCCAACCGACCCTTGGCGTGCGCCACATACAGCTTCAGCTTCGGACCGAACGCCGCCTCGACCTCGGCGGCCAGGCGCTTGAACTCGTTCAACACCAGCGGCTCGAACAGGTCGTAGGTGATCCCGGTCACCGGCCGGCCGATGTTGACGTCGCGCACCTTGCCGATGAACACGTCGATGCCGCCGAAGCCCGGATCAGAGACCGCAGCGATCCCCTCGGCCGGATCGATCGCCGCCTGCGCGCGGTCCACCACCTTCGCGATGATCTTCTCGCTCATCGCTCAGCCCCCGCTCACCGGCGGCAGGATCGCCACCCGGCCATCGTCGGGCAGCGCCTCGTGGTCGCGCAGCACGCGTTGCTGGTCGGCGAACGCCGAATAATCCAGCAGGCCGGCACGGAATCCCGGCCAACGCACCGGCAGCAGCTCGCGCAGCGCCTGGCGCAGATCGGCCACGGTGCCACCGGCCACATCCACGGCGATCTCGCGGCTGGCATCCAGATCGGAAAACGCACCGAACAACTGCAGATTCACCTGTTTCATCATGACTCCTGGCTCACCAGCTGCACCGGTTCGTGGTGACCCCAGCCCTGCACGCGCACGTAGGTGCCAGCGCTGGCCAGGTCTCCCTCGGCCTCAAGCACCACCCAGGCGTTGGCCTGCAGCATGGACATCAAACGGAACGACTCCTGCCCGGACAGCACGCGCGCACTCAGGCGGCCATGCCCGTCCATTTCCACCCGCGCACGCGCGTGGAAGCGCAGGCCCGGCGGCTTGCGTACGTCGGCCTGCAGCGGCAGCTGCAACATGACTTCCGGCGCCAGCCCCAACAGGCGGCGCAGCACCGGCTCGACGAAGAAACGCTGGCCCACGGCAGCGGAGACCGGGTTGCCCGGTAGGCCGAAGTACAGCGCACCATTGGGCAGCACCGCGAACAGCAGCGGCTTGCCCGGGCGGATCGCCACCTTGTGGAAGACGATGCGCGCACCACGGCCACGCAGCGCATCGGGAACGAAATCGTAGCGGCCGGCCGACACCGCGCCCGTGCTGATCAGCACCTGCGCGCCCGCGGCCAGCGCTTCATCCAGCACCGCATTGAACGCAGCCACGTCGTCGCCTACCGTGCCCTGCCAGACCACCTCGGCACCGGCGGCCTGCAGGCGGCCGACCAGGTACGGCCGGTTGCTGTCACGGATCTGGCCGGATTCCAGCGTCTGCGCCGCCTCGGTCACCAGCTCCTTGCCGGTGGCGATCACCGCCGCCTTCGGCCGTGCCACCACCGCCACCTGGCCCACGCCGATGGCATGCAGCAGGGTGCGCGCATTGATATCCAGCACCTGCCCGGCCTGCAGCACGCGCTCGCCTTCGCTCACGTCCTGGCCGCGCAGGCGCACGTGCTGGCCCGACTTCACCGATGCCTTCAGGGCGATGCGGGTCGGGCGCCCCTCCTCGCTGGCGAGGATGTCCACGTTCTCGACCGGTACCACCGTATCCAGCCCGGACGGCATGCGCGCACCGGTCATGATTTCCCAGGCACCCTCGCCGCCTTCGGCGCCGGCATCGCCGGCCGCCTGCCAGCCCTGCACCGCGAATTCGGTACCCGCCTCGAACGTCGCGCCGTTGGCGCGCAGCGCGAAGCCGTCCATCGCCGAATTGTCGAACGGCGGCAACGACTGCCCGCTGTGGATGTCACTGGCCAGGGTACGGCCGCCGGCCTCATGCAGCGGCAGGCGCTCGGCCGGCAGCGGCGTGGCCGCGTCCAGCAGGTGCTGCAAGGCCTCGCTGTAGGGAATCATGCGTGGCCATCCCCCTCGACCATCGCCAGGGCGTGGCCCAGTACCGGCGCCAGGATGTCCAGGCACTGCGCCGCCGCCTTCGGGCTGCCGGGCAATGCAAACACCAGCATGTTGCCCAGCTGCACCACCTCGGCGCGGCTCAGCCAGGCCATCGGCGTGTGCTGTGCACTCAGTGCCCGTACCATCTGCGCCAGGCCATGCACCGGCCGCGCTTTCAAGGAACGCAGCGCCTCCGGGGTCAGGTCACGCGGGCCCAGCCCAGTACCGCCGGTACACAGGCACAGGCGCACGCCCTCGGCGGCCAAGGCCTGCAGGCGGCCCACCAATGGCTCGATGCCATCGGGCAAGACCTCGGCGGCCACTACTTCGCCACCCAGCTTTTTCACGCCGGTCACCAGGGTCGGGCCGGACACATCCTCATAGGTGCCTTCGCTGGCGCGATCACTCAGCGTGATCACCGCGCAGGCCGCGCCCTCCAGGCCCTTCGGCGCACGCGGCTTGAAACGCGTGCGCTCGGCATCGTCCATGCCGTCGGGGTGCAGCCAGACACCGCGCTTGCCGCCTTCCTTGAACAGCAGGCGGATGCCTTCGATGCGCAGCGCCGGTTCCACCGGCTTGCTCAGGTCGTACAGGGTCAGCAGCGCCGCGTTGACGCCGGCCAGTGCCTCCATCTCCACGCCGGTGCGCGCCTCGCTGGCGCACTCGCACCACACGCGGATCGACTGCCGTTCCGGCACCGGCGCGCAGAACACCTGCACCAGTTCCAGCGGCAGCGGGTGGCACAGCGGCATCAGCATCGAGGCCATCTTGGCGCCCTGCAGGCCGGCAATCTCGGCCATCACCAGCGCATCGCCCTTGGGCAGGCGGCGCTCGACGATCAGCGGATAGGCCACTGGACCGGCATGCAGCTCGCCCACCGCCACCGCACGGCGGCGGGTGATGCGCTTGTCGCGGACATCGGCCATATGGAAGGCCGCATTCAATTCCCCACTCATCGTGTTGCTCATCCTCCGATGGAGGCCAGGTGCGGGGTCAGCCCGGTCTGGCCCTGGTGCAGTCCATGCCCGGCCGCTTTCAGGCCAAGCTGTGTGGTGATGCGTGCCAGCAGCGCGTCGTGGTCGTCGTCGCTCTGCAGCAGCGGGCGCAGCGGCACGCCGAACTCGCCGAACAGGCACAGCCGCAGGTCGCCCTTGGCGGTCACCCGCAGGCGGTTGCAGCCCTTGCAGAAGTCACGCGAATACGGGGCGATGATGCCGATGCTGCCGCGATGGTCGGGGTGACCGAACTCGCGCGCGGGACCGGCATCGGCGGCGCGCGGCCGTTCGTGCCAGCCAGCGGCCAGCAGCTGCTCGATCACCACGTCGGCACGCAGGTGGTGGCGCTGGAAATAGGCTTCGTTGTCGCCGGTGCGCATCAGTTCGATGAAGCGCACACTGAAGGGCCGGTCACGCAGGTAATCCATCCACTGCGGCAGCTCGTCGTCGTTCAGGCCACGCAGCAGCACCGCGTTGAGCTTGATCGCCGGCAGGCCCAGCGCCTGCGCCAGGGCCAGGCCCTGTTCGATCTCCGGCAGGCGGTCATGCCCGGTGATGGTCTTGAAGCGTTCGCGCTGCAGGCTGTCCATGCTCACGTTCAGCGCAGTCAGGCCTGCCCGGTGCCACCCTGGCAGGCGCCGCGGCAGCAACGTGCCATTGGTGGTGATGGCCACCTTGCGGATGCCCGGCACCGCCGCCACGGTGGCGATGATCTCGTCCAGATCCTTGCGCAGGCTCGGCTCGCCACCGGTCAGGCGGATCTTGCTCATGCCCAGCGCGGCAAACGCACGCACCAGCCTCGCGATTTCATCCACCTGCAGGAAGCGCGGGCGGCCATCGGCCTGGTACCCGTCGGGCAGGCAGTAGCTGCAACGGAAGTTGCAGGCTTCGGTCAACGACAGGCGCAGGTACGGAAAGCTGCGTCCGAAACCGTCGGTGAGTTGGCTCATGGCTGGTCCACCTTGTTGCTCCACCGTCTTGCCTGTGCCCGGAACGGCCCGGATACCCTCGCCTGCTGGAACGATTGCCAGAGTACGCGGCCTTCAGTTCCATGGGCATGACTTAAATCAATCGCGTTCGGCCCCGCGCGGCAGGCGTTGTGGCAGCATGCGGCTTTCCGTGCAGCGGGCGTGTGACAACCCTCATGATGATGAACGATTTCCAGCAACTGCTGCATGCCGCCGGCGAGCAGGCTGAACCGCAACGCCTGCTGTTCGTATTCGTGCGCGCCGAGCTGCCCGAATCGCCCACCGGTGACCAGCGCGACCGGCATGACCGCCGCGAGGGCGGCACCCTGTCGCCGGTGCTGTGCGTGGACAAGCTGCCGGCCGAGGTGCCCAGCTTCCAGGCACTGGCGACCGAGTCGACCACCACCGGCGTCGACTGGGACCTGGTGTTCGTGGCGGCGCTGGACGGCCGTGGCGGTTTCGCGCCCAACAGCGACGAAGCCGCGCGCCCGCTGAAGCTCATGGTCAACGCCATCCATGACGGTCAGATCGGCCGCTTCGCCGCCTTCGACCGTGGCGGCGAGCCCGTTCAGTTCTATTGAGCCACCAGCTGCAGGGTCAGGAAGAAGATCACCAGCACGGTGTTCAGCCCCCAGGCCACGGTCAGCCCGCGCGCCGCCACGCCCAGGTTGGGGTTGTGCGCGGTGGGTGCCGCCCGCCAGACCGCCGGGATGATCCAGCCGGTATAGAGCAGCAGCACGGCAAATACCCCCAGCAGCAGCGTGGTGCGCTGGTTGGCCAGGGCCCAGAGGGCTACCGCCCACAGAATGTTGCTGGGAATGACGCCCTGCAGCCAGAACACACTCCACAGGCGGGAACGGCCCTGGGTGTCGGGGGTGGGGTGCAGCGAAGCGGTCGCGGTCATAAGTCTCCTTCTGTTTAGGAAACGTGCTGAACAAGCCTGCGCTTGGTGACTGGGAACGTCAACCCGAGTCGCACATCACGCTATGACGCCTGTACAGGCGAGCCATGCTCGACTCAGGCCCTTCCCCGCAGAGCCTGTCGTCATCGCCCCCCCCCACCCTCTCCCCCCCGCTTCCCACCCCCGACACTTGTCCCCAATTGTCCGCGGAGGCCGTCTACCCCCGCCCGCCCGACCTCCGGGTGCTTTACACACGGGGAAAGGCCCAAAGCCCCCCCCACAGGGGGGGTGTTGCCCCCCTTTGGTTGGGCTGCTCCCCGCGCCCGTC
>NZ_RXLZ01000057.1 GCF_003970865.1 Stenotrophomonas maltophilia
TTTCTTTCATGTGCTCCGCGTTCGGTTTTTCCTTCTCTTTTGCCTTTCTTGGTTTCCGCGAGGAAGAGGCCATAGGCGGTGGGAGCCCGTGTCGGGGGCTCGGAGATGTTGACAAGAGACAGGGTGAGGGCGCTTTGCTTGCGAAGCAGTGCTTCGCAAGCAAAGCGCCCTCACCCATGTAAGCTCGGTCGCCGCATCCATGCGGCTCACGCCCCCGCAACCGGACCCACCCCGCCTTCGACAATTCCCTGCGGTCTGTCGGAACGGCGTTCTGCTTTGGTGGGTGCCGACCGTTGGTCGGCACGGGGTCGGATCTGGTAGGTGTCGACCTTGGTCGACACGGTAGATCCACGCCATGCGTGGATGGAACGGTGCAGCCGAGCGATGCCCAGCTGCTGGCGCGGAACACTTCGGAAAGCCAAGCCCCCTTGTTGTTCAAGGGGGCGCGCCGATAGGCGGGGGATAAGGTGGAATGCGCGGAACGCCGGCGCCAACGGCGCCTGCGTTTCAAGGGGGCGCGCCGACAGGCGGGGGGATAAGGTGGAATGCGTGCGGGGCCCACGGTTTGCGCAGCAAATCGTGGGACGTAGCGCAGGTGGAGATTAAATCTCCACCTGCGCGCCGAGTTCCACCAGGCGGTTGCCCGGAATACGGAAGAAGCCCGTGGCCGGGGCGGCGTTGCGATGCATCAGCGCGAACAGCTTGTCGCGCCAGATCGGCATGCCGCGGTTGGCGGTGGCCACAATGGTTTCGCGGCTGGCGAAGAAGGTGGTGTCCATCGGATCGAAATAGATGCCACCGTGGTCGCACGAGCGCATCAGCGCCAGCGGCACGTCCGGGGTCTCCATGAAGCCGAAGCGCACATAGACGCGATAGAACTCGTCGCCCACCGATTCGATCTTCAGCCGCTGCCCTTCCATCGCATACGGAATCGGCAGGGTTTCCACGTGCAGGAACACGTTGCGCTCGTGCAGCACCTTGTTGTGCTTGAGGTTGTGCATCAGCGCGTGCGGGGCCACGGTCGGGTCGGCGGTGAGGAACACCGCGGTGCCCGGCACGCGTACCGGCGGTGCCAGCATCAGGCCCGGCAGGAAGGTATCCAGGCGGATGCCGTCCTTGCGGATCTCATCGCGCAGCAGCTCGCGGCCACGGCGCCAGGTACGCATCATGGTGAACAGGAAGATGCCCAGCACCACCGGGAACCAGGCGCCCTGCAGCAGCTTGGCGCCGTTGGCGATGACGAAGCCGAGGTCGATGACGAAGAACACCACGCACAGCGGCAGGATCCACTTGCGCGCCTTCGGCCACAGCGAGCGGGCCACCAGGGCCAGCAGCAGGGTGTCGATCAGCATGGTGGCCGACACCGAGATGCCGTAGGCCACGGCCAGGTTGGACGAGCTGCGGAAGGCCAGCACCAGGCCGATCACCATCACCGCGATGCCCCAGTTGATGCCCGGGATGTAGATCTGGCCGATGGTGTCGTGCGAGGTGTGCTTGATGCGCATGCGCGGGATGTAGCCCAGCTGCATGGCCTGGCGCGAAACCGAGAACGCGCCGGTGATGACCGACTGCGAGGCAATCACCGCCGCCATGGTGGCCAGGATGATCATCGGATACAGCGCCCACGACGGCACTGCCTCGAAGAACGGATTCTTCACCGCCTCGGGGTGATTGAGCACGAGTGCGCCCTGCCCCAGGTAGTTCAGCACCAGGCACGGCAGCACGAAGAAATACCAGGCGTGGCGGATCGGCTTGGCACCGAAGTGACCCATGTCGGCATACAGCGCCTCACCGCCGGTCACCGCCAGCACCACCGCGCCGAGGATGAAGATGCTGTGCCAGCCATGCTCCATGAAGAAGCGGATGGCCCACCACGGGTTGAACGCCTTCAGCACTTCCGGTGCATCGACGATGTTGTAGATGCCGATCGCCGCCAGCGAGATGAACCAGATCGAGGTGATCGGCCCGAACAGCTTGCCGATCTTCGCGGTGCCGAAGCGCTGCACCGCGAACACCGCCAGCAGTACCACCACGGTGATCGGCACGATGAAGGCGTGCAGTCCTGGCGCGGCGACCTCCAGGCCTTCCACCGCACCCAGCACCGATATCGCTGGCGTGATCACGCCATCGCCGAAGAACAGCGAGGCACCGAAAATGCCGAGGATGCCGACCACGTAGGCCGAGCGCGAACCATTGCGCAGCGTGCGCTGGGTCAGCGCCATCAGCGCCATGATGCCGCCTTCGCCATCGTTGTCAGCGCGCATGATGATGGTCACGTACTTCAGGGTGACCACAATGTTCAGCGCCCAGAACGCCAGCGACAGCACGCCCAGCACGGTGTCGTGGTCACTGTTGAGCCCGTAATGCGGCGAGAACGCCTCCTTCAGGGTGTACAGCGGACTGGTACCGATATCGCCGAAGACCACGCCGATCGCACCGATGATCAGCGCCAGGCCTCCGGCTGGAGGGGCGTGACCATGGCCGCCAGGGGCGGCCGCGTGCGGGGTTTGACTGCTGGACATGGGACTCCTGGCGAAGCTCAGGCGGTGGGTTGGGGGAAAGGAAGGCCGGTCAGCGCAGCGCCGACTGCAGCGCCTTGCGGATCACGGTGGCCACTTCGTCACCTTCATTGAAGGCATCGCGGGCCATGCGCGCCGCTTCGGCCGGCTTGTAGCCCAGCTGCTGCAGGGCCACGGTGGCATCGGACAGCGGATCGGCCGGGGCCGGGCCACTGCCGGTGGGCAGCGCGCCGCCGGCACCGAACTGGGCAGCACGGTCACGCAGCTCCAGCACCATGCGCTCGGCGGTCTTCTTGCCGATGCCCGGAATGCGGGTCAGCGCGGTGATGTCACCGGCCTGGACCATGCGCGCGAACTCCTCGACGGTGACGCCGGACAGCACGGCCAGCGCGATCTTCGCGCCGATGCCACTGACCTTCTGCACATCGCGGAACAGGCGCCGCTCACCCTCGCGCAGGAAGCCGTACAGCGAAACGCTGTCTTCCTTCTGCGAGTAATGGGTGTACAGGGTGACCTCGCGGCCGAGCTCGGGCAGGTCGTAGAAGGTGCTCATCGGCGCCTCCAGTTCGTAGCCCACTCCGTTCACGTCCACCACCAGCCACGGCGGCGCCTTGTAGGCGACGATGCCGCGCAGTCGACCGATCATTGCGTGCAGCTCCTCATTTGCGGCCCCACGCCTGGCGGGTACTGAGCCCCAGGCGGTTGGCCGTCGCCCTTACGTGGGCATGGGTGATCGCCACCGCCAACGCGTCGGCCGCGTCGGCCTGCAGCTTGGTTTTCAGGTTGAGCATGAGCCCGACCATGTGTTGAACCTGTTGCTTTTCGGCGCCACCACGACCGACCACCGCCAGCTTGATCTCGCTGGCGGCATATTCATGCACCGGCAGGTCGCGCAGCACCACGGCGGAAATCGCCGCGCCACGGGCCTGGCCCAGCTTCAGCGCCGAATCGGGGTTGCGGGCCATGAACACGCGTTCGATGGCCACTTCCTGCGGCTGGTACTCGCGGCACAGGTCGGCCAGGCCGAGCACCAGCAGCTTCATGCGCTGCGGGAAGTCGTCGGCGCCCAGCAGCACCAGCGGCTGGTGGTGCACGTGGCTGACGCGGCCGGCGGCGTCGACATCAATGATGCCGACCCCGGTCCGCTGCGAACCGGGGTCGATGCCGAGGATGCGGGTCATGCTGCACTCCTGGCGGGGCGGAACGGGATGCGCTGGCAGGCGTATGGGCTCATGACTGTCCGCGATGACCGTTCAACGGCCCGCGCCCAGACCGTCGAAGACGGCTCAGGCGTAGGCGTCGGCGCCGAGTTCGGCGTTGGAGTACACGTCCTGCACGTCGTCCAGGTCTTCAAGCATGTCCAGCAGCTTCTTGACCTGCAGGGCGACCTCGCCCTCGACCTTGATGTCGTTGTCCGCGCGGAAGGTGATTTCGGCGTGGTCGGCGACATGGCCAGCGGCGGTCATCGCGTCCTTGACCGCGTTGAACGCGTCAGGGCTGGTGACCACGTCGATCGCACCGTCTTCCGGGTAGACCACGATGTCGTCGGCGCCGGCCTCGATGGCGACCTCGGTGATCGCTTCTTCATCGGCACCGGCGGCGAAATGCAGCACACCCAGGCGCTTGAACATGAAGGCGACCGAGCCTTCGGTGCCCATGTTGCCGCCGCACTTGCTGAACGCATGGCGGACATCGGCCACGGTGCGCACGCGGTTGTCGGTCAGGCAGTCGACGATCACGGCCACGCCACCCGGGGCGTAGCCCTCGTAGCGGATTTCCTCGTAATCGACGCCTTCCAGTTCACCGGTAGCCTTCTTGATGGCGCGCTCGATCACGTCCTTGGACATGTTCACGGCCAGGCCCTTGTCCATGGCCACGCGCAAGCGCGGGTTGTTGTTGGGGTCGCCTCCACCGCCGCGCGCGGCAACGCCGATCTCGCGGATGATCTTGGTGAAAATCTTGCCGCGCTTCGCGTCGGACGCGTTCTTGCGGGCTTCGATGGAGGGGCCTCTACCCATGGGTGCTACCGTCTGGCTGCTTCAGGATCAAGGCGCGGATTCTACCTGATCGGGGGCGGCAACCGTGTCTAGGGCGGACAGATGCCGCAGGGTATCGCCCGGCGAAGAGCGTGCGAACCAACGGTTCGCACCCACCAAGGCAGGTCGTTCTCACCCACCGCCTTATGCGGCGGCGGCGTCGCGGCTGTGGTCGAACTGGCCGTGGCGCAGGAAATGCGCGGTCTGCCGCGCGGCATCGGGCGACACGACCAGGCCGCTGTGGCTGGTGCGCACCACGCAATGGTCGGCCAGGCCCGGCAGGCGGGTCTCAGCCAGTGCCACGGTGCCGTCGGAGGCATCGTCGATCGCCCCCAGCAGGCTGCCCAGCCCATGCGGCACCGAACCGGCGAT
The DNA here is from genome assembly GCF_003970865.1 of Stenotrophomonas maltophilia. GTDB lineage: Bacteria > Pseudomonadota > Gammaproteobacteria > Xanthomonadales > Xanthomonadaceae > Stenotrophomonas > Stenotrophomonas maltophilia_AR. The sequence continues at coordinate 4,928 of NZ_RXLZ01000057.1, forward strand.
CAGCCCGACTTCGGCATTGCCCTGCCAGTCCGGCAGGCCATCCAGCAACAGTTCGCTGCTGCGCCCCAACGCCAGGCCCCAGCCGTGCTCGGACAACGAACGCGCAGTACCACTGCCGCGCAGCGGCGAGCCCAGGCAGACCACGCGCTGCACATCCAGCTGCGGCTGGCGGCGCAAGGCCTCCAGCGCCAGCAATCCCCCCAGGCTGTGGCCGACCAGCGACAACGGTCCGGCATCGGCCAGCCGCTCCAGCAGCTGCGGCACGGCCACGTCGGGGCCACCGAAGACCGAGGAGTAACCGAACGCGTGCACCTGGAAACCACGTGCGCGCAGGCGCCAGGCCAGTGGCCCGACCCAGGCACGGGCATTCCAGATGCCATGCAGCAGCAATACGGGGGGAGTCATGCAAACAGCCTGGCGATCAGCGGGGCAGGAACGTGAGGTGATTGAACACGCGCGCGCAGCAAGCGGCGGTGAACGTCAGGCCGCGCGCGGTGCGCGGCGCAGAATGAATTCGAGGTCCTGGGTGTCACCGACCGGGAACAGGTACTCGCCGGCCTTCTCGAAACCATAGCGGGCGTAGAAGCGCTGTGCGCCGAAGTTCTCCGACCACACGCCCAGCCATAGCGTGCGCGGGCCTTCGTGCTCCAGCCAGGCCAGCGCGGTTTCCAGCAGGCGGCTGCCCCAGCCGCAGCTCTGCTGGGTCTTGATCAGGTACAGCCGCTTGAGTTCGCCGTCACCGGGCTTCACGTCCGGATGCGGCAGGCCACAGGGGCCGGCGGCGGCATGGCCGACCGCCTCCCCATCCAGCTCCAGCAGCCAGACCGCGTAATCCGGGTGGGCCAGGATCACGCGCTGGCGCTCGACCGTGTAGGCCTCCTCGAGGAAGGCCTGCAGGTCCTGCGGCGGATACAGATGGCCGAAGGTTTCGGTGAACGTGCGGGCAGCCAGCGCCGACAGGGTCGGCGCGTCGTCCACGGTAGCGCGGCGGATCGAATACATGCAGGAAGTTGACGTCAGGGCGAAGCGCGGGTCAAGCCTTTTCAGACGATTCCGCTTCTTCTTCCTCGTCCTCTTCCTCGTATTCCTCTTCGTCCTCGTCCTCTTCTTCCTCGCCTTCCTCGTCCTCGTCGTACTCTTCCTCTTCGTCGTCCTCGTAATCCTCGACGCCGAAGTCTTCACCGTCCCAACGGCCTTCGCCGTCAGCGACGAAGGTCAGGGCCATCGCCGCCGGGTTGGTACCGACGCGGACCAGCCAACCACCGAACACGCGTGCACGCTCGGTGACCAGGGTGGCCTCGGAGCCTTCATTGCCCAGCTTTTCCCACTCCAGCGAAAACGCAAACTCGGTCATTGCCTGGATCTCCTGATCAGTTGGTCTTGGGGCGAACCTGGATGTGCACTTCGGCCAGCTGCGTGTCGACGATCGGCGACGGCGCGTCGGTCATCAGATCCTGTGCACCGGTGGTCTTCGGGAACGGGATGACGTCGCGGATCGACTCGGTGCCGGCCATCAGCGCGGCGATGCGGTCGATGCCGAAGGCGATGCCACCGTGCGGCGGCGCGCCGTAGTTCAGCGCGTCGAGCAGGAAGCCGAACTTGGCGCGGGCTTCTTCGGCACCGATGCCGAGCAGCTCGAACACCGCGCTCTGCATGTCCGGACGGTGGATACGGATCGAACCACCGCCGATTTCATTGCCGTTGAGCACCATGTCGTAGCCGCGCGAAACGGCGGTACGGGCATTGGCGCGCAGGTCGGCGATGTCGTCCACGGCCGGTGCGGTGAAGGGGTGATGCAGGGCGACGTAGCGCTGTTCTTCCTCGTCCCACTCGAACATCGGGAAGTCGGTGACCCACAGCGGCGCCCAGCCGTCGGCGACCAGGCCGAAGTCCTTGCCGGCCTTCAGGCGCAGCGCGCCCATGAAGTCGGAGACCTTGTTGTAGCCACCGGCACCGAAGAACACGATGTCGCCATTGCCGGCGCCGACGTGCGCGACCAGGGCGGCGAAGGATTCCTCGCTGAAGAACTTCTGGATCGGCGAGCTGACTTCGCCGTTGTCGGCGATCTTGATGTAGGCCAGGCCCTTGGCGCCGTACTTGGCGGCGTGCGCGGCGTACTCGTCGATCTGCTTGCGGCTGAGCGCTGCACCACCCGGGATGCGCAGCGCGGCAACGCGGCCTTCGGCATCGTTGGCCGGGCCGGTGAACACGGCAAATTCGCTGTCCTTGACCAGCTCGGCCACGTCGACCAGTTCCAGCGCGATGCGCAGGTCCGGCTTGTCCGAACCGTAGCGACGCATCGCCTCGGCCCAGGTCATGCGCGGGAAGGTGGCGGCCAGCTCGACGTCGACCACTTCCTTGAAGATCGCGCGGATCATCGACTCGACGAAGTCCTGCACGTCCTGCTCGCGGACGAAGGCGAATTCCATGTCCAGCTGGGTGAATTCCAGCTGGCGGTCGGCACGCAGGGCTTCATCGCGGAAGCAGCGCGCGATCTGGTAGTAACGGTCGAAGCCGGCCACCATCAGGATCTGCTTGAACAGCTGCGGGCTCTGCGGCAGGGCGTAGAACTCGCCCGGGTGCATGCGCGCCGGCACCAGGAAGTCGCGGGCGCCTTCCGGGGTGGCCTTGGTCAGGATCGGGGTCTCGATGTCCTGGAAGCCCTTCTCGTCCAGGTGGCGGCGCAGGGCCTGCACCAGCTTGATGCGGGTGCGCTGCATGCGCTGCATTTCCGGGCGGCGCAGGTCCAGGTAGCGGTACTTCAGGCGGGTTTCTTCGCCCGGGTTCTCGTGGGCGTGGAACGGCAGCGGCGCGGCCTTGTTCAGCACGGTGATGGCGGTGGCGATCACTTCCACCTTACCGGTGCGCATCTTGTCGTTCACCGCGTGGCGGGCGCGCACGACGCCTTCCACCTGCAGCACGTCCTCGTAGCCCAGCGACGCGGCCACGGCGAACACATCGGCGTTGTCGACTTCCACGGTCACCTGCACGATGCCTTCATGATCTCGAAGATCGATGAAGCAGACGCCGCCCTGGTTACGGGCCACGTCGGTCCAGCCGGCGAGGGTGACAGTCTGGCCAATCAGGGTCTCATCGACCAGGCCGCAGAAGTGGGTACGCATGGGGGGAAGCTCCGCTGGAGAACGCCGGCACCGGATGGGGGCCGGAAAGCCTCGTATTCTGCGGCCGAGGCCCCGGCCGGGGCAAATCCGACCAGTCACACCGGCTTGATCGCCCCCCTCCCTATAGTCGGGCACCTGCCACCGTATGGGATGCCGCCATGAAACCGCTGTCCCTGGCCAGCCTGGCCGTGACCCTCAGCCTGGGTGCCATGGGCACCCTTGCCCTGCCCACCCCTTCCGCGCATGCACAGAGCGGCGTGGTCCGCTGCGAAAGCCAGAACAACCGCGAACGGGTCTGCAACACCGGCTGGCGCAATGCGCAGCTGGTGCGCCAGTTGTCCGGTTCGGACTGTGATGAAGGACGAACCTGGGGCAGCCGTAACGGCAGCATCTGGGTCACCAACGGCTGCCGCGCGGAGTTCGTCGAGGCCCGCGGTGGCTGGGGCGGCGGCAATGGCGGTGGCTGGGGCGGCAACAACGGCCGGCCCGGCGAGACCATCCGCTGCGAGAGCCAGAACAACCGTGAGCGCAGCTGCCCGGTCGGCTGGCGCAATGCCCGCCTGGTCCGCCAGCTGTCCGGCAGCCCCTGCAACGAAGGGCGCACCTGGGGCGTGCGCAATGGCGCGATCTGGGTCAGTAGCGGTTGCCGTGCCGAATTTGCCGAAGCCCGTGGCTGGGGCGGTGGCGGCGGTGGCTGGGGCGGCGGCAACAGCAATTACTCGGTTACCTGCAGCAGCAACAACAACCGCTCGCAGACCTGCGACTGGGATGAGCGCCAGGGCCGTCCGGTGCTGCAGCAGCAGCTGTCCGGCAGCGCCTGCCAGGAAGGCCGCAGCTGGGGCTACTCACGTGGCCAGGTGTGGGTGAGCAACGGCTGCCGGGCGCGTTTCGGCACGCGGTGAACGCGGGGGCGGATCCCTGGCCGATGGCCAGGGCCCTGCCCCCGGTCAGGAGTCCCGCATCCACGCATGGCGTGGATCTACTGGGGATCTTTCTGGGGTCAGAACCCTCCGCAGGAGGGATCCGGCCCCGGGATCACGGCGCGGGTGCTTTGTCGTCGCCCCACGGTGCAGGCGGCAGGTCGACCGGCTTGCTCAGGTCGAACTGCACGCGGAAGCGGCGGCCCTCCGGGCGGGTCAGCTCGTAGACGAAGGTCTGGTCGGGATCGATCTCCATCGCCCACGTGTTGTGGGTCGAGGCCAGCATGTCGGCGCGGCGGAACATCGCCACCGAATCGGCATCGGCCGGGAACTGCTGGCGCTCGGCGGTGCCCGGCGGCGTGCTGTCGCCACCGTAGAGGGTGATCGCGTCTGGGCTGCCGTCTTCGTGGCGATGGTCGTGCTTCAGGCGCAGGCCGTTCGGAGTGCGGGTCAGCACCCACGTGCGCGAGTGGTCATCACCGACATGGAACGGGATGCGCAGCTCATGTGCCGGGTCGGCACAGCCGCGCACGTGCATGACCAGGCGCTGCCCGGCGAACGGGTCCTTCCCGGTCGGTGCCGGCGTGTCCTCCACCACCTTGCCGGCGTAAGCCTGGCCACAGTGCGCGGCGATGGCGGCCATGAAGGCATCGGCCGGTGCGGTCGCCAGATCATGGGCGACCGTGTCGGAGCGCTGCGTACAGGCAGCAAGGCTGAGCAGGAGGATGGAAGCGGTGACGGCGGCGGACAGTTTCATACCCCAACCCTAACGGCCATGGCCGAAGTGCGCAAACCGCACGCGCAGCATCCGCTCAGCGATCAAGGGCAGGCGCCGCCGGCAGCGTTTCGGTGACCGCCACCGGCGCGGCTTCGCCTTCACCCGCAGGTTCCTGCTCGACCGGATCGACATCGAACGGGGTACGGAACACCAGCGACGGCAGCAGCGTGGTCAGCGCCGCATAGAGCAGCAGCGCACCGAACAGCACCGCCGGGATCTGGAAGCGCTCGCGCATGATCGCCGCCAGCACCAGGGTGAAGATGAGGGTCGGGGCCAACGCCAGCGAGACCCGCAGGCTGCTGCGGAAGCTCTCGCCGAACATCACCCGGCGCTGCAGCCAGACCACGCCGATGCGCAGCGGCAGCACCACCAGGGTGATCACGATGCCCAGCCCCAGCGCCTCGAAGCTCAGCGCTTCGGCGGGCACCTTGGTGCCGGCGTTGAAGAAGTAGAACGGCACGAAGAACGAGGCGAACAGGCGCAGCGCATGCAGGTTCTCGTGCGAGGCCAGCAGCGGCATGCGCTGGTGCAGCAGGCGCGCGACCAGGCCGGCGATGAACGCGCCGACCAGGTAGTACACGCCCAGCAGATAGGTGATGTAGGCCGCGACCATGCCGACCATCACCAGCAACGAGAACTCCGAACCCGGCGCATGCGGCGCCACCCAGCGGCCGAGCGCGATGAACAGCAGCGGCAGGCCGATCATCATCGCCAGCAGGGCCAGGCTGGACAGCGCCATATGCCCTGGATCGCCGGCCTGCAGCACGATGAACAACGCCGCCAGCGCCAGCAGTTCACCGGCGATGGCCTTGCTGGTCACCCAGAAGCGCTCGTCTTCGCTCAGGCCCAGCCGCGACAGCGAATCCATGATGAAACCGGTGGACGGCGTCAGCAGCGCCAGGGCCAGCAGGCCGGCGGCCTGCCAGGGCAGTCCCGCGTAGCGCCAGGCCAGCCAGCCTACGCCGAACAGCGTGCCGGTCCGGATCACCAGATGCGCCAGCAGCGGCCACATGCCCCGCCGCAGCGCCTGCAGATCCACTTCCAGGCCGGCGAACAGGAACAACGAGGAAATTCCCAGGGTGGCCAGCAGGCCGATCACCGCGTCATGCGCCTGGTCGCCCAGCCACAGCATGCCGATGATGCCGAACAGCAGGCAGGTCAGCGGCGCAGGCAGGCTGAATCGCTGCAGCGCGCGCGGGATCACCAGCAGCGCGAAGATCAGCAGCAGGTAGATCAATTCATGGCTCATGGGGGACTTCCGTGTGGTTCGAACGCGCGCAGGATGCGCGCGCCGAACCGATCCGGCAAGCCGTTTCTGGATGACTCCCGGTTACCTCATCCGATCAGGCGATCGGCGATGCGGCCCACCTGTGCCAGCACGGTAGCGCGTTGCTCGTAGCTGATCGCACCCGCCTGCAGATAGGCGGTCAGCACCCACGGCGAGCCACCGGCCAGCGGCCACAGCACAGCGATGTCATTGCGCGCGTCCTCGCCATTGCTGCCGGTCTTGTCGCCAACGCGCCAGCGCTTGCCGAGGCCCGCGCGCAGGCAGGCGTCGCCGGTTTCGTTGTCGATCAGCCAGTCGGCCAGCTGCTGCCGCGAAGCCGGTTGCAGTACCTCGCCCAGCACCACGCGCTGCAGGGTCGCGGCCATCGCCGCCGGCGTGGTGGTATCGCGCGGATCGCCCTTGGCAAAGCTGTTCAGTTCCGGCTCCAGGCGGTCACTACGGCTCACCGCATCACCGCTGGCGCGCAGGAACGCAGTCACCGCCGGCGGGCCACCGACCACGCCGAACAGCAGGTTGGCTGCAGTGTTGTCGCTGGTGATCAGGGTCGCCCGGCACAGGTCACGCACGGTCAGGTCCTTGCCGGCATGGCGGCGGGTGACCGGCGCGTGCGAGAGCAGATCGGCGGCGCGCACCGGCACGCGCGTATCCAGCAACGCCGGCGCGCGCTCGGCCTGGCTGAGCACGGTGGCCGCCAGCACACTTTTGAAGGTGCTGCACATCGGGAAGCGCTCGTCCTGGCGATGACCGATGCGGCGACCGCTGGCAGTGTCCAGCAGGGTCACGCCGAGACGTCCGGCGCAGGCCTTTTCCAGCGCGGCGAAGTCAGTGGCGGCGGTGATGGCGGCATCGGTGGGTGCGTTGGCGGTGGCCTTGCCCGCTGCACGTGCCAGCAGCGGCAAGGCAAGCGAGGAAGCCACGGCGGCACCACTGAACTGCAGGAATCGGCGACGGGCGAGCATGCGGGTTCTCCTGGGGGACCGCTCGATTATTGAAGCCTTGATCGGGGGCGACCAGCGCAAAAAATCTGCGAGAGACATTAGTTCAATTAATGTCTGACGCATTCAACCCCTTAATTCTCCGAAATATATCGTTGAAGCGTTAGGATCAGCCATCATTCCAGCTCACGACTGCGCGATGTTGCACCCTACCCTGCCACTGAATGCGCTGCGCGCCTTCGAGGCCGCCGCCCGCCACCAGAACTTCACCCGTGCCGCGCTGGAGCTGTGTGTCAGCCAGGCCGCGCTGAGTCACCAGATCCGTGGGCTGGAGGATCGGCTCGGGATCCGCCTGTTCCATCGCCTGCCGCGCGGCGTGGCGCTCACCGACGAAGGCGCGGCGCTGTATCCGGTACTCAACGAGTCCTTCGAACGCATCTCGGCCAGCATCGCGCGCTATACCGGCGGGCCGGCCCGCGAAGTCCTGACGCTGGGCGTGGTCGGCACCTTCGCCACCGGTTGGCTGCTGCCACGGCTGGCCACGTTCGAGGCCGCGCACCCGGATATCGAGCTGCGCCTGCAGACCCACAACAATCGCATCGATCTGGCCGGCGAGGGCCTGGACCTGGCGATCCGCTTCGGTGATGGCGACTGGCAGGGCCAGGCCTGCACAGCGATCCTCGACGCGCCGTTTGCACCGCTGTGCGCACCGGCATTGGCGCGGCGGCTCAAACAGCCACGCGACCTGGGCACCCTGCCCCTGCTGCGCTCCTACCGCAGCGACGAATGGCCGCGCTGGCTGCAGGCGGCAGGAGTGAGTGGCGTGGAAGCCCGCGGGCCGGTGTTTGATTCGTCGTTGACGGTGGCGATGGCCGCGGTCGGCGGTGCCGGCGTGGCGCTGCTGCCATTGCGCATGTTCGAGCAGGAGCTGGCCGAAGGCCGTTTGCTGCAGCCGTTCAGCACCACGCTGGAGCTGGGGCGCTACTGGCTGACACGATTGCGCTCGCGCGCCGAGCGTGAACCGGCGAAGCGGTTCCGCGAATGGCTGCAGGCGCAGGGCGCGTAACAAGAAAGGGGACGGAGGGGATTAAGTCGTTTGTGGCACAAACGACTTAATCCCCTCCGTCCCCTTTTTTTGCATGATCAGGACTCCAGCAGCTCCATCCACGCTGCCTCAGCCTTTTCCAGCTGCGCAGCGGCGGTTTCGCGGTCACGGCCGATCACCGCCATGCGGGTGGCATCGGCGTAATTGGCCGGGTCGGCCAGCTGGCGGTCCAGCTCGGCCAGCGCGCCTTCCAGCTCGGCCACCTTGGCTTCGGCCGCGGCCAGCTTGTGCGGATTCACCGGCTTCTTCTGCACCACCTGCGCCACCGGCGCGGTCTTGACCACCACCGGCTCTTCCACCTGCTCCATGCGCGCCTTGGTGCCCTGCGCCTGCGGGCGGGTGCGCAGCCACGCGGCGTAGGCATCCAGGTCGCCATCGAACGGCTCGACCACGCCATCGGCCACGCGCCAGTAGGTATCGCAGACCAGGCCGATCAGATGGCGGTCATGCGAGACCATCACGATCGCGCCTTCGAAGGTGGCCAATGCTTCGGCCAGCGCTTCGCGCATTTCCAGGTCAAGGTGGTTGGTCGGTTCGTCCAGCAGCAGCACGTTCGGCTGCTGCCAGGCGATCAGCGCCAGTGCCAGGCGCGCACGCTCGCCACCGGAGAAGCCATCGACCGGCTCGAATGCGCGGTCACCCGGGAAATTCCACTTGCCGAGGAAATCACGGAACGACTGGTTCGGTGCGTCCGGGGCGATTTCGCGGAAGTGCTCCATCGGCGACTGGCCTTCGTGCAGCGACTCCACCGTGTGCTGGGCGAAGTAGCCGATCTTCAGGTCCGGGTGTGCCATGCGCTCACCGGCGATCGGCGCCAGCTCGCCCACCAGGGTCTTCACCAGGGTGGTCTTACCGGCACCGTTCGGGCCGAGCAGGCCGATACGCTGGCCCGCTTCCAGGCCGAAGCCGACGTTGTGCAGGATCACCGCGTCCTTGCCGTAGCCGGCCTCGACGTGGTTCAGGCGGATCAGCGAGAACGGCAGCTTGGCCGGCGGCGCGAACTCAACGCGGAACTCGCGCTCGGCGCGCACCGCTTCGGTTCCCGTCAGCTTGGCCAGCCGCTTCATGCGGCTCTGCGCCTGCGCTGCCTTGCTGGCCAGCGCCTTGAAGCGGTCGATGAAGCTCTGCAGGTGGGCGCGCTCGGCCTGCTCCTTCTCGTGCGCGATCTGCTGCTGGCGCAGCTGCTCGGCGCGCTGGCGCTCGAAATCGGTGTAACCGCCGGGATAGAGCTTGGCGCCGCCACCGTGCAGGTGCAGGGTGTGGGTGGCCACGTTGTCCAGGAACTCGCGGTCATGCGAGATCAACAGCAGGGTGCCCGGGTACTTCAGCAGCCACTGTTCCAGCCAGTACACCGCGTCCAGATCGAGGTGGTTGGTCGGTTCGTCGAGCAGCAGCAGGTCGCTGGGCATCATCAGCGCGCGCGCCAGGTTCAGGCGCACGCGCCAGCCACCGGAGAACGAGGACACCGCGCGGTGGTGGGTATCGGCCGGGAAGCCGAGGCCGTGCAGCAGCTTGCCGGCGCGCGCTTCGGCGTCGTAGGCATTGAGCTCGGCCATCTTCGTGTGCGCTTCGGCCACAGCCTCCCAGTCTTCGCGGGCGGTCGCGTCGGCCTCGGCGGCCAGCACCGCGGCCACTTCGGTGTCGCCGCCGAGCACGAAGCTCAGTGCCGGGTCCGGCAGCGACGGGGTTTCCTGGGCAACGCTGGCGATGCGCACCTTGCCGGGCAGATCGACATCGCCCTTGTCCGCCTCCAGCTCGCCCTTCACCGCCGCGAACAGGCTGGACTTGCCAGCACCATTGCGGCCGACCACACCCACCCGGTAACCGGCGTGCAGGGTCAGGTCGACATTGGACAACAGCAGCCGCTCGCCGCGGCGCAAGGCGAAATTACGAAGGGAAATCATCGGGGGAGGCGTCCATATAACCAGATGGAATGTGCTGGTGAGCACTGTTCCTGCGACGCAATTCTAGCGTTAACGAATACTTGACGCGCCCCGGGATGCGCAGCGGCCGGCGTTTCTCTCTCCCACGTCCTCGCCGCGCGCGTCCCGGGCTCCCTCCCCCGCCAGTGCCAATTCGGGCTAAATGGTTGCTGCTGCAACGTTTTTCCCGATGACCGGCATTTGACAGGCACTGAATATCCCGTTAATTCCTGCTTTGCGCACCGCAACAACCGCCGTCCGCCTCACCCCCGTGATGTCGATTCCGGTGCCGCCCCCGCCAACCGGAGCCCCATCCCGATGACCCGCAAGACCAGCCTGATCGCCGCCGCCGTCGCTGTCGCACTCGGTGGCTCTCCGTTCGTTGCCGCCGCCCAGCAGGCCGGCACCGCCGCCAACACCCTGGACACGGTGATCGTCACCGGCACCCGCGTGGCCGACCGCACCGTCGCCGAATCGCAGTCGCCGATCGACATCATCACCCCCGAAGCCCTGCAGTCCACCGGTACCAGCGAGCTGGCCACCGCCCTGTCGCGCGCCCTGCCCTCGCTGAATTTCCCGCGCCCGGCCCTGACCGATGGCACCAGCGGCGTGCGCCCGGCGCAGCTGCGCGGCCTGTCACCCGACCAGGTGCTGGTGCTGGTCGATGGCAAGCGCCGCCACACCTCGGCGATGATCAACGTCAACGGCAGCATCGGCCGCGGCTCGTCGGCGGTGGACATCAATGCGATCCCGATCGCTGCCATCGAGCGCGTGGAAGTGCTGCGTGACGGTGCGTCGGCGCAGTACGGCTCGGACGCCATCGCCGGCGTCATCAACATCGTGCTCAAGGGCAGCGGCAGTGGCGGCAGCCTGGCGGTGGACTACGGCCAGTACTCGGCCGGTGACGGCAACAAGTACCAGCTCTCCGGCGATACCGGCGTCGAGTTCGGCAACGGCCGTGGCCGCGTGCACGTGGCTGGCCAGATCAGCCAGCAGGACGAAAGCAACCGCGCCGGTCCGTACCGCGGCACCACCCCGAACACCGGCAACTTCCCGAGCATCGGCCAGAAGACCTTCATCGTCGGCGACCCGCGCGTGGATGCCACTGCCGCCTCGGTCAATGCCAGCTTCGACTTCAGCGACCGCGTGACCGGCTATGCCAGCGCGCTGCTGAGCAACCGCGACATCACCTCGTTCGCGTTCTACCGCTCGCGCAACCACAGCGGGCAGAGCGCGCTGCTGGCGCAGACCTACCCGGACGGCTTCGTGCCGGAGATCAACCAGTACTCCAAGGACCGCTCGCTGGTGGCCGGGGTCAAGGGCAACACCGAGAACGGCTGGACCTGGGACCTGAGCCTGAACCACGGCGAGAACACCCTGGACTTCCACACCCGCAACAGCATCAACTACAGCCTGGGCGCGACCAGCCCGCGCTCGTTCTACGACGGCACGCTGAAGTACCAGCAGGACATCTTCAATGCCGACCTGACCAAGTCGCTGGACTGGGGCCTGGCCTACCCGGTCACACTGTCCTTCGGTGGTGAATACCGCAAGGAAAAGTGGGACCAGAAGCCGGGCGAGCTGAACTCGTACACCGGCAGCGGCGCGCAGGGCTTCGGCGGTTTCACGCCGACCAATGAAGTGCATGCCGACCGCCACAACTACGCGGTCTACGCCGGCCTGGAAGCGGACCTGACTGAGAAGTTCTCGGCCGGCATCACCGGCCGCTACGAGGATTACTCGGACTTCGGCGACCGCTTCTCCGGCAAGCTGTCGGCGCGCTACGCGTTCACCGACAAGGTCGCGCTGCGGGCCACCGCCTCCAGCGGCTTCCGTGCACCGTCGCTGGCGCAGCAGGGCTACCAGGCGGTCACCAGCCAGTTCCTCAATGGCGTGTTCGTCGAGCGTGGCACCTTCCCGACCACCAGCCCGGCCGCGCAGGCGCTGGGCGCCTCGCCGCTGAAGGCCGAGACCTCCACCTCCTACAGCGTGGGCCTGGTGCTGCAGCCGGTCGACCGCCTGTACATCACCGTCGACGCCTACCAGATCGACATCGATGACCGCATCGCATTGTCGTCCAGCATCACCACCAACGCCGCCACCAGCGCGCTGCTGGGCACGCTGGGTCTGCCGCAGGTGACCGCGTTCTCGTACTTCACCAACGGCCTGGATACGCGCACCCGTGGCGTCGACTTCGTGTCCAGCTACACCGTGCCGTTCACGGCCAGCAGCCTGGAACTGACCGCCGCCTACAGCTACAACGACACCGAAGTGCGCCGCGTCGGCGGTACCCCGCCGGTGTTCGGCACGCTGGGCCTGAACCAGTCGCTGATCGGCCGCGATGAGATCGGCCGCATCGAGGACAGCTACCCGCGCGACAAGGCGATCCTGAGCGGCACCTGGCGTTCGGATCACTGGGAACTGGGCCTGGCTGCAACCCGCTACGGCAAGTTCACCGTACGCAACTCGGCCACCGCGCTGCGTGACCAGACCTACGGCGACGCCTGGGTGGTGGATGCCTCGGCCAGCTACAAGCCGAGCAGCAACTGGACGCTGACCGTGGGCGCCGACAACCTGCTGGACAAGTACCCGGACCGCACCGAAGACCTGCAGAACTCGACCTTCGGCATGCTGCCGTACAGCAACTACTCGCCGTTCGGCTTCAACGGCGCGTACGTGTACGGCCGGGTCAAGTACACCTGGTAAGCGATAGTGCCGGCCGCTGGCCGGCATACCCCGGGCCGCATCTGGAGGAGAGCCCCTTCTTGTTGAAGGGGCGCGCCGAAGGCAGGGGTAGAGGAGAAATGCGTGGGCAAACCCGCCGGCCACGGCACGTGGACGGCGGGTTTGCCGTATCTGGCCGCATCGGTGAAAATCGGGGTATCCCCCTGCTTTCTGCGAGTGCCGATGCACCATGACACCGACCTGATCAACATCGTTGCCGTTGGCCTGGGGCTCGCCTTCATCTTCGGCGCGCTGGCCAACAAGCTGCGTTTGTCTCCCCTGGTCGGTTACCTGGTTGCTGGCATCTGTGTAGGTCCGTTCACCCCCGGCTTCGTCGCCGATCAGGCGCTGGCCAACCAGCTGGCCGAACTGGGCGTGATGCTGCTGATGTTCGGCGTCGGCCTGCACTTCTCGCTGAAGGACCTGATGGCGGTCAAGGCCATCGCCATTCCCGGTGCCATCGGGCAGATCGCGGTGGCCACCCTGCTCGGCTGGGGCGTGGCCTCGCTGATGGGCTGGCCAGCCTTGCACGGGGTCATCTTCGGTTTCTCGCTGGCCACGGCCAGTACCGTGGTGCTGCTGCGGGCGATGGAGGAACGCCGCCTGCTGGAAACGATGCGCGGCAAGATCGCGGTCGGCTGGCTGATCGTGGAAGACCTGGCCTGTGTGCTGGCGCTGGTGATGATGCCGGTGATGGCCGGTGTGTTCGGCCCCGATGCGGCCAAGGAATCGCACTCGCTCGGCAGCGTGCTGGCCGACATCGGCTGGACCTTCGTACAGCTGGGCCTGTTCGTGGCGGTGATGCTGGTGGTCGGGCGCCGGGTCATCCCGTGGATCCTCGAGCGCATCGCCGGTACCGGCTCGCGCGAGCTGTTCACCCTGTCGGTGCTGGCGATCGCGCTGGGCGTGGCGTTCGGCTCGGCCATGCTGTTCGGCGTCTCGTTCGCGCTGGGCGCGTTCTTCGCCGGCATGCTGCTCAACGAATCGGAACTGAGCCACAAGGCTGCACACGATTCGCTGCCGCTGCGCGATGCATTCGCGGTGCTGTTCTTCGTCTCGGTCGGCATGCTGTTCGACCCCAACATCCTCGTCCAGCACCCGTGGCAGGTGCTGGCCACGGTGCTGATCATCATGTTCGGCAAGTCGGCCGCTGCGTTCTTCATCGTGCGTGCGTTCGGCCACCCGACCAGCACCGCGCTGACCATCTCGGCCAGCCTGGCGCAGATCGGCGAATTCGCCTTCATCATCGCCGGCCTCGGTGTCGCGCTGCAGATCCTGCCGAAGGAAGGCCAGTCGCTGGTGCTGGCCGGTGCTCTGGTGTCGATCATGCTCAACCCGCTGGTGTTCGGGCTGCTGGACCGTTGGCAGGCCAAGCAGGAGCAGTCGCCCCAGGCCGTCGAGCCCGAAGAGGCCACCGGTCCCTCGCGTGACCTGCATGACCACGCCATCGTGATTGGCTACGGCCGGGTGGGCAGCGAACTGGCCCAGGTGCTGCGCGATCGTGGCGTGCCGGTGCTGGTGATCGATGACAACAAGGAACACGTCGAGCAGGCGCACGCCAAGGGCCTGGCGGCGATCCGCGGCAGTGCCGCCGCCGACCGGGTGCTGGCCGAGGCCCATCCGGAGCGCGCCAAGATTGCGGTGCTGGCGATTCCGCAGCCGCTGGAAGCCGGTGAGGCGCTGGCCAAGCTGCGGGCGATCAACCCGGACCTGACCCTGCTGGCGCGTGCGCACAGCGATGCCGAGGTGAAGCATCTGCTGGAGCACGGTGCCGATGGCACGGTGATGGCCGAACGCGAGCTGGCCTACTCGCTGGCGGAGATGATCATGTCCACACCGCCGTACCGGAATCTGGGGCAGCACAGCATTCCGGTGGTGTGAGGGTTTGTGCGGCAGGGCTTGCAGCCCTGCACCTGCCGAATCAACGGCAACGGCAACAACTAGAGCAAAAGCTGGCATTCCGTGGGATGGCGGGGTTGGGTCCAGTTGCGGGAGACGCCGTAAACCCTTCCGTGGGGGCTTGGCCGCGGCATCCATGCCGCGGACACTCCCGCAACTGGACCCAACCCCGCCTTCGACAGTTCCCCGCTGCTGTTGGTAGGTGTCGACCTTGGTCGACACGGCGGTGCATGGGAAACAAAAAAATCCCCGGTCGACCCGCATCGACCGGGGATCTGGATCGCCACGTTGCCATGCCTTGGAGAGGCAGTTCCACCGTAGCGCATCGCGGTGCCGGTGGTGATCGCCTGTGGCGATGACGACCAAGCGTGTGGCTATCAGGCGTCGGCCAGGGCCTGTTCCAGGTCCGCGCGCAGGTCGCCGATGTGCTCGATGCCGATCGACAGCCGCACGGTGTCTTCACTGACGCCGGCCTTGGCCAGCTCCGCCGCATCCAGCTGGCGATGGGTGGTCGAGGCGGGATGGGTGGCCAGCGACTTCGCATCGCCCAGGTTGACCAGGCGGGTGAACAGCTTCAGCGCATCAAGGAAGCGGGCGCCGGCTTCACGGCCGCCGGGCAGGCCGAAGGTCAGTACGCCCGAGCCGTGTCCACCCAGATAGCGCTGCGCGGCGGCGTGCTCCGGGTCGTCGGCCAATCCGGCGTAGCGTACCCAGGCAACCTTGGCGTGCGCCTGCAGGAACTGCGCTACCGCCAGCGCATTGGCGTTGATGCGCTCCATGCGCAGGGCCAGGGTCTCGATGCCCTGCAGGATCAGGAACGCGTTGAACGGCGACAACGCGGCGCCGGTATTGCGCAGCGGCACCACCCGCGCGCGGCCGATGTAGGCCGCTGGTCCCAATGCTTCGGTATAGACCACGCCGTGGTAGCTGGGATCGGGCTGGTTGAGGCGCGCGAAGCGCTTGGGCTGCGCGGCCCAGTCGAAGCGGCCGGAATCGATGATCGCGCCGCCGAGGCTGGTGCCGTGGCCGCCCAGGTACTTGGTCAGCGAGTGCACCACGATGTCGGCGCCGTGCTCGAACGGACGCAGCAGGAACGGTGTGGCCACGGTGTTGTCCACGATCAGCGGCACGCCAGCGGCATGCGCGACCTCGGCAATCGCAGCGATGTCGGTGACGTTGCCGCGCGGGTTGCCGATCGATTCGACGAACACCGCCTTGGTGCGTTCGTCGATCAGGTCGGCGAACGCTGCTGGATCGGCGGGATCGGCGAAGCGCGCCTGGATGCCGTACTGCGGCAGCGTGTGCGCCAGCAGGTTGAGGCTGCCGCCATACAGCGCACTGGAGGCAACGATGTTGTCACCGGCCTCGGCGATGGTCTGGATGGCATAGGTGATCGCAGCCTGCCCCGAGGCCAGCGCGAGCGCACCGATGCCGCCTTCCAGCGCGGCCAGGCGCTGCTCCAGCACGTCGGTGGTTGGGTTCATGATGCGCGTGTAGATGTTGCCCGGCACCTTCAGATCAAACAGGTCGGCGCCGTGCTGGGTGTCATCGAAGGCATACGCCACCGTCTGGTAGATCGGCACCGCCACCGCGCGGGTGGTCGGGTCGGGACGATAGCCGCCGTGCACGGCCAGGGTTTCCAGTTGCCACTGCGGGTCGCTCATTGCGCCAGGCTCCATCCGGGGAAACCGCCACCATAGGCCAGCCGGGGCCGCCTGCTGAAATCCGCTGGCGATGACGCCAGTACCGCCGGTTATCAGGTTGCCCGCGATTCAGGCAGCCGTCATGGGCCGTTGCTAGGCTTCGCCGCCGGGCGCTCCTGCCCGGGCACGGAAGCCCAACGCGTATGCAGCCATCCCCTTGGACACCCACCGCCAGCGGCACACCGACCCAGGTCCTGCTGGTGGAAGACGACCGTCGCCTGGCCGAGCTGGTCAGCGATTACCTCCACGAACATGGCTTCGCCGTGCAGCACGTCGCGCGTGGCGACCTCGCCGGTGCGGCCTGCCGCCAGCACGCGCCGGAACTGGTGGTGCTGGACCTGATGCTGCCCGGCCTCGGCGGCATCGATGTGTGCCGGCAGATCCGCAGCTTCTCCGATGTGCCGATCCTGATGCTGACCGCCTGCGAGGACGACATCGAGCAGGTGCTGGGCCTGGAATCGGGTGCCGACGATTACGTGCACAAGCCGATCGAACCGCGCCTGCTGCTGGCCCGCCTGCGCGCCCTGCTACGGCGCCGCCATGGCAGCGGCAACACCAGCTCGCCGTGCCGGCTGATGCACGGTGGGTTGCTGATCGACCGCATGCAGCGCGAGGTGCACCTGCACGGGCAGCCGGTGGAACTGGGCACCACCGAATTCGAGATCCTGTGGCTGCTGGCCAGCCAGCCCGGGCAGATCCTGTCGCGCGACCAGATCCTGCAGGCGGTGCGCGGCATCGGCTTCGACGGCCTGGACCGCAGTGTCGATGTCAGCATTGGCAAGCTGCGCCGCAAGCTCGGCGACGATGCGCGCGAACCGCGGCGGATCAAGACCGTGTGGGGCCGTGGCTACCAGTTCAACCCGTCGGCCTGGACGGCATGAAGCGGCTGTTCCTGTGGTTGTGGTTCGTCACCGGTGCCTGCTTCCTGATCTCGGTGTTCTTCTTCAACCGCATCCTGGACGGCATCTACACGCCCATGCAGGATCGCGTCTTCGTCCAGCAGGTGCGCGGACAGGTGTACGCCCTGCGCAGTGGCCTGGCCGGCCTGGACACCGGGCAGCAGCGTGAGCGCCTGCAGCAGTGGCAGCCACACTACGGCATCACCCTGACCCTGCTCGACAGCCCTCCCACGCTCGACCCGCAGGAACAGGCGGCCGTGCAGGCCGATGGCTTCATCATGCGCGACCAGTACCAGCAGGTCCTGCTGCCGATCGAGGGCCTCGACGGCCGTTGGCTGCATCTGCGCCTGCCGGGTGCGGTGCAGATGACGACGTACATGACCATCGCCGTCTATCTCAGCATCCTGTTGCTGGTGGGCGCCAGCCTGTATGCCTGGGTGCGCCTGCTCTGGCGCGACCTCGAAGCATTGCGCCTGCACGCCGACCGCATCGGTGCCGGTGATCTGCAGGCGCGCGCACAGGTCTCGCCACGCTCGCAGATCCGGGTCATCGTCGACCATTCCAACCGCATGGCCGCACGCGTGGCCGAACTGGTGCAGCGCCAACGCGACCTGACCCATGCGATCTCGCATGAGCTGCGCACGCCGATCGCGCGCGTGGCCTTCGGCCTGGACCTGATGCAGGACAGCGACGATCACGAACGCCGTGCACGGCTGGCACAGGGGCTGCACGGTGATCTGGCCGAACTCAACCGGCTGGTCAGCGAGCTGCTGGCCTATGAGCGCCTGGAGCATCCCAGCGAAGGCGAGCCGATGCAGCGCATCGAAGCCAACGACTGGCTGCAAGCCTGCCTGGCCGATGCGCGCCGTGACGCCGAACGGGCCGGCGTGGTCCTGCGCGTGCAGCCCAGTGCGTTGCCACGGGTGGATGCCGAGCCACGCCTGCTGCAGCTGGCACTGAGCAATCTGGTGGGCAATGCGCTGCGCCACGCGCGTTCGCAGGTGGAAGTCTCGCTGGTCGGTGTCGGCGGCCGCGCCTGCCTGCGTGTGGATGACGACGGCCCCGGCATCGCCGAAGCCGATCGCGAGAAGGTGATGCGGCCGTTCACCCGCCTGGACGACAGCCGCAGCCGCGACACCGGCGGCTTCGGACTGGGCCTGGCCATCGTCAGCCGCATCGCCGCCCGCCACGGTGGCGAGTTGCGCATCAGCCGCGCCACGCTGGGCGGCGCGCGCCTGGAAATGCACTGGCCGCTGGCTGCCAGCTGAACGCCCAAGGGCGCCATTACAGTTGATTACAACTCCCGCACAACTGCGGAGGGATCGGTCGCCGGCATATCGCCACGCTGGCAACCCTGCAGCACTCGCCGGATGCGCGTGCTGCTTTCCTCCCATTGTCGAGAGATTCCATGTCCCAGCTTCGCCGTACTCCGTCCCTGCTCTGCCTGGCCCTGCTGCCGCTTTTTGCCGCGCCGATCGCCCACGCCAAGGATGACCACTGGACCTTCGAAGTCGCCGCCGGTGCCGGTGCGACCCCACGCTACAGCGGCAGCAAGGAGTACCAAGCGTCGCCCATGCTGTCCTTCGATGCCATGTCACCCGGTGGCTGGTTTCTGGGCACCAGTGGCATCGGCTGGGGCACGGGCATCGGCCAACATACGCACGTGCGCGCCTACATCGGTGCCAGCGGCAGCCGCCGCGACAAGGACTCGGCCCTCGGTGGCTCGGACTTCCTGCGCGGCATGGGTGATATCCGTACCCGTCCCCTGGTCGGCCTCTCCGCTGGTTATACGCTGGGCGAAGCCGTGCTGAGCGGCTCCTGGCAGTTCACCCGCAAGGACGAGGACAAGGCCGAGAACGGCCTGTCCACCCAGCAGATCCACCTGAACCTGAGCATGCCGCTGTTCGACCTGGCCGGTGGCGTGGTCAGCGGCAGTGTTTCCACCGACTACGGCAACCGCGGTTACATGCAGACCTGGTACGGCGTCAGCCCGGAACAGGCGGCGCGCACCGGCTTTGCCCAGCACAAGCCGAAGGCCGGCCTGGTCAGCGCCGGTCTCGGCCTGAAGTGGAGCCACCGCGTGGGCCGCAATGGCAACTGGTACATCTCGGCCGAAGGCACCCGCCTGCTCGGCGATGCGGCCGACAGCCCGATCGTGCAGAAGGCGAACCAGTTCGGCTTGATGAGCGGCTATACGCACCGCTTCTGAGTGAGCGCCGGGCATGGCCCGGCGTACTCCGCAGCAAACGGGGCGCTGCGGTCAGGCAGCGCCCCGCGTGAATCACGCCTTGGCGAATACCAGATGGCCGCCGTCGTTGCCGACTTCGATGGTGTCGCCGTTGACGAAGGCCCCGGACAGGATCTTCTGCGCCAGCGGATTTTCCAGCTGTGCCTGGATTGCACGCTTCAACGGACGCGCGCCATACACCGGATCGAAACCGACGTTGCCGAGCAGGTCGAACGCTGCATCGGACACCAGCAGCTTCAAGCCACGTTCGGCCAGGCGCCTTTCCAGGCCACGCATCTGGATGCGCGCGATCTGCTTGATCTGCTGCTTGTCCAGCGGATGGAACACCACGATGTCGTCCAGGCGGTTGATGAACTCCGGGCGGAAGTGCGCCTGCACCACGCCCATCACCGCCGCCTTCATCTGCGTGTAGGCCTCCGGGCTGTCGTCGGCGCCCATGTCCTGGATCTGGTGCGAGCCCAGGTTCGAGGTCATCACGATGACGGTGTTGCGGAAGTCCACGGTACGGCCCTGGCCATCGGTCAGGCGGCCATCGTCCAGCACCTGCAGCAGGATGTTGAACACATCCGGATGCGCCTTCTCCACTTCGTCGAGCAGGATCAGCGAATACGGACGGCGGCGCACGGCCTCGGTCAGGTAGCCACCTTCCTCGTAGCCCACGTAGCCCGGGGGCGCACCGATCAGGCGGGCGACGCTGTGCTTCTCCATGAACTCGCTCATGTCGATGCGGATCATCGCGTCGGCACTGTCGAACAGGAATTCGGCCAACGACTTGCACAGTTCGGTCTTGCCGACACCGGTCGGGCCGAGGAACAGGAACGAGCCAGCCGGACGATTCGGATCGGACAAGCCCGCACGCGAACGGCGCACGGCATCGGAGACGACCTTGATCGCTTCTTCCTGGCCGACCACGCGGTTGTGCAGCACCTCTTCCATGCGCAGCAGCTTGTCGCGCTCACCTTCGAGCATCTTGTTGACCGGGATGCCGGTCCAGCGCGATACGACCTCGGCGATCTCCTCGTCGGTGACCCGGTCCTGCACCAGCTTGAAGTCCTTGTGCTCGGCTTCCTGCGCGGCGGCCAACTGCTTTTCCAGCTGCGGCAGCAGGCCGTATTGGATCTCGCTCATGCGCGCGAAATCCTGGCGGCGCTGCGCGGATTCCAGCTCCAGCTTGGCCTGTTCGACCTGCTCCTTGATCTTGGTTGCACCCTGCAGCGCCGCCTTCTCCGACTTCCAGATTTCATTGAGGTCGGAGAACTCGCGCTCCAACGAATCGATGTCGTTTTCCAGATCGGCCAGGCGCTGCCGCGAGGCCTCGTCCTTTTCCTTCTTCAGCATTTCGCGCTGGATCTTCAGCTGGATCACCCGGCGTTCCAGGCGATCCAGTTCCTCCGGCTTGGAGTCGATCTCCATGCGCAGGCGCGAGGCGGCCTCGTCCATCAGATCGATGGCCTTGTCCGGCAGCTGGCGGTCGGTGATGTAGCGATTGGACAGCGTGGCCGCCGCGACGATGGCCGGGTCGGTGATCTCCACGCCGTGGTGCACAGCGTACTTTTCCTTCAGCCCACGCAGGATCGCGATGGTGTCCTCCACCGACGGTTCGCCCACGAACACCTTCTGGAAGCGGCGCTCCAGCGCGGCGTCCTTTTCGATGTACTTGCGGTACTCATCCAGCGTGGTGGCACCCACGCAGTGCAGCTCGCCGCGTGCCAGCGCCGGCTTGAGCATGTTGCCGGCATCCATCGCGCCGTCGGCCTTGCCGGCACCGACCATGGTGTGCAACTCGTCGATGAACAGGATGATCTGCCCTTCGCTCTTGGCCAGGTCGTTGAGCACGCCCTTCAGGCGCTCCTCGAATTCACCGCGGAACTTGGCACCGGCAATCAACGCGCCCATGTCCAGCGACAGCACGCGCTTGCCGCGCAGGCCCTCCGGCACTTCGTCGTTGATGATGCGCTGGGCCAACCCTTCCACGATCGCGGTCTTGCCCACGCCGGGTTCGCCGATCAGCACCGGGTTGTTCTTGGTCCGGCGCTGCAGCACCTGGATGGTGCGACGGATTTCCTCGTCACGGCCGATCACCGGATCGAGCTTGCCGCTCTCGGCACGCGCGGTCAGGTCGATGGTGTACTTCTCCAGCGCCTGCCGCTGTTCTTCAGCATTTTCCGACTGCACGTTCTCGCCGCCGCGCAGCTTGTCGATGGCGGCCTGCAGGCGGGTCTTGTCGGCACCGGCGGCGCGCAGCGCCATGCCCAGCGTGCCGCTGTCTTCCAGCGCGGCCAGCACGAACCACTCGCTGGCAATGAAGGCATCGCCGTTCTGCTGGGCCAGCTTGTCAGTGTGATTGAGCAGGCGGCCGAGGTCGTTGCCCATCGAAACGTTGCCGGCCTGGCCGGACACCTTCGGCAGTGCATCCAGCGCCTCGGTCAGGCGCTCGCGCAGCACCGGCACGTTCACCCCGGCCTGGGCCAGCAACGGGCGCGTGCTGCCGCCCTGCTGGTCCAGCAGCGCGCTGAACAGGTGAGCCGGTTCGATGATGCTGTTGTCGCGGCCCACGGCCAGCGACTGTGCGTCTGCCAGCGCCTGCTGGAAACGCGAGGTGAGCTTGTCCATCCGCATTGCGAATCCTCATCGGTCATCAGGGCCGGCCCGCGCCGGCGATGCTGGAAAGATGCGGTTGCCCCACCCGGTTTCAAGGGTGGCTGCGACTGCACCCCGAGGCCAGTCAGCCTGCGGCCAGCATGCCGGAGCGGGTGTGGTCGGCGCGTTGATCCGGATCAGTCATGCGCGGTGGACGGGTTCAGCGGGTGATCGCGGTGCGGATGGCGCGCAGCTGCTGCTTGACCGCCCGCGCCTGGGCTGCATCCATCCGCAGCAGCGCCTTCTGCCCGATCGAGCGCGACTGCAGGGTGGGATCGACAAAGCGGTAGCGGCCGCGCTCATCGCGCTGCACCACTGGGGATTGGGCCAGTTCCGGGGTGTCCAGCAGGTGGTCGATCACCGCGACCAGGCGGTCGTTGAAGTACCCGTCGGGCCGACCCAGGTCGACATAGGCCTGCTGGATCAGCGGATAGAAGCGCTTGTAGGCGGTAGCCGTCGCCGCCGGGTCCAGCGCGGTGAAGGCCTGCACGTAGGGCGCATAGCGCGCCGCGTTGCTGGCGGTGATCCGTTCGCCGCCCTCACCGGGCTCGACCTGAAGGCTGCCCGGCAGCGGCCGCGCGGCCAGCGCGGTGGGTGGCACGCTGGGCTTGTCCAGGTTGTCGACCTGGGTGACCAGGCGCTGGATCAGGTGATCGCGCAGCAGCAGGGTCAATGGCCCCTCGCCCTGGAACAGCTGGCTCAATGCACCCCAGGCGGCCGCATCGCTGTCAGCCAGCTTCGGCAGCGCCGGATCGGCTGCGGCCTCGGTATCCAGCGGATGCCTGATCGGCGGCGGTGCTGGCGCGGGTTCTGCGGCCGCCTGCGGTTGTGGCGGCGCGCTGGTACTGGCGGGGGTTGATTGCACCGGCACCGAAACACCGTCTGCCAGGCTCTTCAGCTGATCGCGGAACAGCCAACCACCCGCACCACCGATCACCACCACGCCCAACACCCAGGGCCATACCGCCTTTCCACTCTGCATGATGCAGCACCTCATCGTTTCACCTGCATGGACAAGGTGTGACCCGGCTGATTTCCGAGGGTTCCCCACCCGTTCCGGTACGGTTCGGGAAACGCGTTGACAGCGCGGTGCGGCGGACGGCCCAATGAACGATCCAGCCCCCTCGACGAACGACCCATGGAGCTTCGCCCGGAACCCGTGCCTTTCCGCATCAGCACGCTGGACCTGACGCTGGTATATCGCGAGCAGAACGCGAGCGCACAGGTGAACGTGGAGGCGCAGACGTTGGAGGACTATGCAGCGCAACCGGACATGCGCTACCGCTCGTTGCAGGTGGATTTCGAACTTGTCCATGAAGCGCGCTGCCGGGGCGGCAATCTTCATGAGATGCGCCACGGCGAGATCGTCGAGGAAGCCGGACCAGCCGATGAAACCGCGTACTGGCGGCAAACCGGTCTCTGCCCTTTCCCCGGCTTCTACCGGGTCATCGACGATCCTGGCCTTGCGGCGCTGCTCGCGCACTACGATCCTCGCAATGTCCACGACCTGCAGCTTTTCATCCTTGCCGCACATGACAGCTACGTTGAGGTCCTGGCCAAGGGATATCGCTACGCGCTGGCTGGCAACGTCAATGAGCACGACGTCATCACCGTCACGCCATCGGCCTGAACACACTACGCCGTCCAATGCCCAACGCCAGGCAGGCATTGCACTCACGCGCGCTTTGCGTGGGTGGCGCGACGCTATGCGTCCTGTCCTGTGGAGGCACTGCCATGCAGTACGCGCTGTATTACTGGACCGGCATCCAGGGCCGTGGCGAGTTCGTGCGCCTGGCGCTGGAAGATGCCGGTGCCGACTACATCGACATGGCGCGGGTGCATGGCGATGCGGTGATGCAGCCGTTTCTCGATGGCAGCAGTGAAGGTGCGCAGCCCTTCGCGCCGCCATTCCTGAAGGCGGGCCGCCAGGTCATTGCACAGATCGCAGCAATCCTGGACTTTCTCGGCCCGACGCTGGACCTGGTGCCGCAGGCGGCCTCGCGGCGGGTGCAGGCGCTGCAACTGCAGCTGACCATCGCTGATCTGGTGGCCGAGGTGCATGACACCCACCATCCAATTGCCGCATCGAAGTACTACGAAGAGCAGAAGACCGAAGCCAAGGCACGGGCCGCCTCCCTGCGTGGCGAACGGCTGCCGAAGTTCCTCGGCTACTTCGAGCAGGTGCTGGCTGCCAATGGTGGCCGCCACGCACTGCGCGAACATTCGTATGTGGATCTGTCGCTGTTCCAGCTGCTGAGCGGGCTGGACTACATGTTCCCTCGGCGCATGCAGGCACTGGCGCCGACCCTGCCCCTGCTGCGTGCGCTGCAGGAGCGGGTGACCAAGCGGCCGAACATCGCCGCCTATCTGGGCTCGGAGCGGCGGTTGCCGTTCAACACCAACGGCATCTTCCGCCACTACCCGGAACTGGACGCCGAACGGTAGTGCCGGCCGCTGGCCGGCAACCACATGATGCGTCTGCAGCCCACCACGTTGCCGGCCAGCGGCCGGCACTACCGTGGGGTCAGCTGTTTTCACCCAGCGGCTGCACCGGCTGCTTCTGCAACGACAGCAACCCCAGCAGCAACGCCAGTGCCACGTAGGCCCCAGCGAACTGCCAGCTGATGATGCGCGCCAGGCCGTCCAGATCCCACGGCAGGTAGATGCCGCCGCGCGGGTCCACTGAGTGGATCAGGCCGAACAGAGTCAGCACCGCAGCCACCAGCAGGAAGCCGCACGCACGACGCAGGCGGCCATCGACCATCGCCGCCACCGCCGAGATCCACAGCATCGAGGTGATGATGAAGCCGTTGCCGAGGGTGAAGATCACCGCCAGCTCGGGCAGGCCATGGCCGTCGAGCTTGGTCAGCAGCTGCGGCAGCTGGTCCGGTGCAATCCAGCCGGGTGCCTTGATCGCCAGCAGGTACGCCACCGACGGCAGGAAGCCGAACACCATCGCGCCGGTATGGTGACGCGGCGTGGCCTGGAAGGCCTGGGTGGTGATGTCGATGGCCACGTACACGATGATCGGTGCCAGCACCGCCAGCGGCAGCCACTGCACCAACCCGGAGATGATGCCGAGCATGCCGCCGATACCGACGAACAGGCCGGTCAGCAGCGTGTACCCGCTGCGCGCGCCCATGTGCTTGTACGCAGGCTGGCCGATGTACGGCGTGGTCTGCGCCACGCCACCACACACACCGGCCACCAGCGTGGCCACGGCTTCCACCAGCAGGATGTCGCGGGTGCGGTAATCATCGCCGGCCGCACGTGCACTTTCAGACACGTTGATGCCACCGACCACCATCAGCAGGCCGAACGGCAGCAGCAGCGGCAGGTAGGTCATCGCGGTGGGCAGGCCGTCGAGGAAGCCCAGCGTCGGCAGCGGCAGCACCACCTGCGGCGGCACCCACGCCGGCACATGGAAGCCCGGTGCCCCCAGTCCGGCCAGGCCGAGGCCGTAATACAGCACGGTGCCAAACACGAAGGCCAGCAGCACACCCGGGCCACGCACCGGCAGCTTGCCTTTGGCGATCAGCACGTACAGCAGCAGGCCCAGCGTGGTGAAGCCGACCAGCGGCGAGCGCAGCGTTTCCAGCAGCGGCAACAGGCCCATCAGCACCAGCGCGATGCCGGCAATGGAGCCCAGCAGCGCCGCACGCGGCAGCGCGCGGGTCACCGCTTCGCCGAAGAACGACAGCACGAACTTGAGCACGCCCATGATGACCAGCGCGGCCATGCCCAGCTGCCAGGTGGCGATGCCTGCTGCGTGCGGGTCCATGCCCTGCTGCTTGAAGGCGATGAAGGCCGGGCCGAGCACCAGCAGGGCCATGCCGATGCTGGTCGGTGCATCCAGGCCGAGCGGCATGGCGGTGACGTCGTCACGGCCGGTACGCGCGGCCAGCCGGCGCGCCATCAGGGTGTACAGCAGGTTGCCGACCAGCACGCCGAAGGCGGTGCCGGGGAACATGCGGCCGAACACTACATCGGCAGGGAACTGGAAGATCCCGACCAGGGCCATGGCGATGAAGCCGAGGATGGAGAGGTTGTCGACGACCAGGCCGAAGAAGCCGTTGAAGTCGCCGGCGACGAACCAGCGACGCGGTCCCTTTTAAACATCTGCAGCGGCCGCGGACCTTCGCCGGTTGATCCGCGGGTGTGGCGGGTTCATTAAGAAAAAACAAAATAACGCGACATGATAGCATATCAGTGACAGAACAAGAGTCAGGAGACAAGCAAACAAAG
>NZ_RXLZ01000058.1 GCF_003970865.1 Stenotrophomonas maltophilia
CGCCCGGGCGCTGGGGGGGGGGGGGGGGGGGGGGGGGGGGGGGGGGGAAAACGGCAGGGGCCCAGGCCCCCAGAGTCCCGCGATTCCATGTCCCAGCTGAACCCCAAAGTCGGCTTCGTCAGCCTTGGCTGCCCGAAGGCCCTTGTCGATTCCGAACGCATCCTTACCCAGCTCCGCTCGGAAGGCTACGACATCGTGCCGTCCTACGATTCGGCCGACGTGGTGGTGGTCAACACCTGCGGCTTCATCGATTCGGCGGTGACCGAGTCGCTGGACGCCATCGGCGAGGCGATGAACCAGAACGGCAAGGTCATCGTCACCGGCTGCCTGGGCAAGCGCCCGGAGCAGATCCGCGAGGCGTACCCCAACGTGCTGGCGGTGTCCGGCCCGCAGGATTACCAGAGCGTGATGGAAGCGGTGCATGAGGCACTGCCGCCCAAGCACGATCCGTTCGTGGACCTCGTGCCCGATTACGGCATCAAGCTGACCCCGCGCCACTACGCCTACCTGAAGATTTCCGAAGGCTGCAACCACAAGTGCAGCTTCTGCATCATTCCGTCCATGCGCGGCAAGCTGGTCTCGCGCCCGGTGGATGAAGTGCTGCGTGAAGCCGAGCGCCTGGTGCGTGGTGGCGTGCGTGAGCTGCTGGTGGTTTCGCAGGACACCTCGGCCTACGGCGTGGACGTGAAGTACGCCGAGAAGATGTGGCGCGACAAGGCCTACCAGACCCGCCTCAAGGCGCTGTGCGAAGGCCTGTCCGAGCTCGATGCCTGGGTGCGCATGCACTACGTCTACCCGTACCCGCATGTGGACGAGGTGGTGCCGTTGATGGCCGAGAACCGCATCCTGCCGTACCTGGACATCCCGTTCCAGCACGCCAGCCCGCGCATCCTGCGCCTGATGAAGCGCCCGGGTGCGGTCGAGAAGACCCTGGAGCGCGTGCAGAACTGGCGCCGCATCGCCCCGGACATCACCGTGCGTTCCACCTTCATCGTCGGCTTCCCGGGCGAGACCGAGGCCGAGTTCGAAGAGCTGCTGTCGTTCCTCGACGAAGCGCAGCTGGACCGCGTGGGCGCGTTCGCCTATTCGCCGGTCGAGGGTGCCACCGCCAACGATCTGCCCGATGCGGTGCCGGAGGAAGTGAAGCAGGAGCGCCTGGCCCGCTTCATGGAAAAGCAGGCGCAGATTTCCGCTGCGCGCCTGGAGGCCAAGATCGGCACCGTGCAGCAGTGCCTGGTCGACGCCATCGAAGGCGATATCGCCGTGGCCCGTTCCAAGGCCGATGCGCCGGAGATCGACGGCCTGGTGCACATCCAGAATGCCGACCAGGTGCCGCTGCGCGTGGGTGAGTTTGTCGACGTGGAAATCACCGAGAGCGACGAGCACGACCTGTACGGTGATGCGCTGCCGGCCGCTACCCGCCCGGCATTCGATCTCAAGATGCTGTGACCGCAGCGACGATCGCCGCCGGTGACGGCAGCGGTGTCCGCCGCTTCGTGCCGCCGCCGCGTGCGGCGGTCGATCCGCAGGTGTTCGCGCACCCGGTGTTTGCCGGGTTGCGCGACGTCCATGACCTGCTGGCCAGCCCGCAGTGGCCGTCCATTGCAGCGCTCGAGGCACGCCTCGCGCTGCCCGGCAAGCATCTGGTCGAGCAGGATTCCACGCTGCTGGCCGACGGCCTGCACTACGAAGCCCGCATCGCACAGGGGCGCATCGCCACCCGCGTCGACAACTGGCATGACCTGTTCAATGCACTGGTGTGGTCCCGTTACCCGCAGCTCAAGCAGGCGCTCAATGTGCAGCAGTGCAGGCACATAGAGACGATGCCGCCGGGCCAGCGCAACCGCGCGCAGGCGGCGCTGACCCAGTTCGACGAAACCGGCGTGATCGTGCGTGTGCGCGATGACTCGTTGATGCGCGCGTGGGATGGGCATGACTGGCATGCATTGTTCGAGCCAACGCACTGGCTGAGCGGCGACATCGCCATCGCTGCGGTATTCGGGCACGCGCTGATGGAGCAGGCGCTGCTGCCGGAACGCCGTCTGGTGGGCAAGTGCGTGGTGGTGCACGGCGAAGTCGATGATGCCTGCGTTGACGCAGTGACCGCGGCCATCGCCGAGGGCAGGGCAGTGACCGATCCCCTGCAGCTGCGTCCGCTGCCGCTGGCGGGAATCCCGGGCTGGCACCAGGGACAGGAGGCCGCCTTCTATGCAGATGCCGCGTACTTCCGCCCGCTGCGTGCCGGCCGCCAGTACCCGCCGCCGCTGGCGCTGTTGCCGTTGTAGAGCCGAGCCCACGCTCGGCTGCGTTTGTCCATCAGCCGAGCATGGGCTCGGCTCTACAACGGCAATGCAGTCGAGCATGGCTCGACGCTACACAGGCTCGTACTCCACCCCGATCACCGCAAAGGTGAACTGGCCGCCGGGCAGTTCCACCGAAAATTCATCATCCAGCCGCTTCTTCAGCAGCGCACGCGCCAGTGGCGAATCGATGCTGATCCAACCCAGGCCTGCGTCGGTCTCATCCGGGCCGACAATGCGATAGCGGCTGGTGTCGCCACTGTCCACGTTCTCCAGTTCCACCCACGCGCCGAAGAACACTGCCTGCGGATCGGTCGGCGTGGTATCGACCACGCGCAGCGATTCCAGCCGCTTGGTCAGGTAGCGCACACGGCGGTCGATCTCGCCCAGCTGCTTCTTGCGATAGGTGTACTCGGCGTTTTCCGAACGGTCGCCTTCCGCGGCGGCCGCGGCCAGTGCCTTCACCACCTCGGGGCGGCGCACACGCCACAGGTCATCCAGTTCGGCCTTCAGCCGGGCGTGGCCGGAGGCGGTGATCAGTGCGGTACTCTTTTCTGCAGGGGGACGCCAACGCGACATGTGGTGCGACTTCTTTTCAGGGGAACGATGGGGTCGGATCCTTTCCGCAGGAAAGGGCGCCGACCCCGGGAGGGCAGGTCAGCGCTTGCCGCCGAAGATGCCGCCCAGCAGGCCGCGCACGATCTGGTTGCCCAGCTTGGTGCCGACGGTGCGCGTGGTCTGCTTGGCCATGGTCTCGATCATGCCCTGGCGGCGCTTGGTGCCGAAAATCGCATCCTTGATGGCCTGGCCGAAACCGCCTTCCTGCGCTTCGTCCTGCTCGCGGCTGCGGGCGGCCGGCGCCTGCGCCTTCTCGACCGCCTTCTGCGCGCGCTGGGCCAGCAGCTCGGCGGCCGACTCACGGTTGATCGCCGTGTCGTAGCGGCTGCCGACCGGGCTGCCGGCGCGCACCTGGGCGCGCTCGGCGTCGGTGATCGGTCCCATCCGGCAGCGTGGCGGCGCGATCATCGTCTGCTGCACCGGCATCGGCACGCCCTTGTCCTGCAGCGTGGACACCAGCGCCTCGCCGGTGCCCAGCTGGCTCAGCACCTTGGCCACGTCCAGTTTCGGGTTCGGTACGAAAGTCTCGGCAGCGGTCTTTACCGCCTTCTGGTCGCGCGGGGTGAACGCACGCAGCGCGTGCTGAACGCGGTTGCCCAGCTGGCCGAGGATGTTGCCCGGCACGTCGTCGGGGAACTGCGAGCAGAAGTACACGCCCACGCCCTTGGAGCGGATCAGCCGCACCACCTGCTCGATGCGCTGCACCAGCGAGGCGGGCGCGTCATCGAACAGCAGGTGTGCTTCGTCGAAGATGAAGACCAGCTTAGGCTTGTCCAGGTCGCCCACTTCCGGCAACTGTTCGAACAGTTCCGACAGCAGCCACAGCAGGAAGGTCGAATACAGCTTGGGCTTGAGCACCAGCTGGTCGGCGGCGAGGATGCCGATCATGCCGCGGCCGTCGTGATTGACCCGCATGATGTCGGCCAGTTCCAGTGCCGGTTCGCCGAAGAAATTCTCGCCACCGTCCTGCGCAAGGCGCAGTACCGAGCGCTGGATCGCGGCGATCGACTGCGCGCTGACCAGGCCATACTCGGTGGAAATGTCCTTGCGCTCCTCGGCCACCAGGCCGAGCAGGGCACGCAGGTCGTCCATGTCCAGCAGCAGCAGGCCACGGTCATCGGCCAGCTTGAACACGATGTCGAGCACGCCGGCCTGGGTGTCGTTCAGTTCGAGGATGCGCGACAGCAGGGTCGGGCCCATCTCGCTGACCGTGGTGCGCACCGGATGGCCGAGCTTGCCGTACAGGTCCCAGAAAATGGTCGGGCTTGCCGCCGGCGCATACTCCGCCACGCCGATCTCGGCGGCGCGCTGGAGCAGGTTCTCGGCGCCAGTGCCGGGCACGGCCAGGCCAGACACGTCGCCCTTCACATCGGCCAGGAACACCGGTACGCCCAGCCGCGAGAAGCCCTCGGCCAGGGTCATCAGGGTCACCGTCTTGCCGGTACCGGTGGCGCCGGCCACCAGGCCGTGGCGGTTGCCGAGTTTCGGCAGCAGGGTGACGGCAATATCGTCGGTAATGCCTTTGCCGAGCAGAATCGGATCCATGGTCCAGCCCTTGTGGTGAATAGCCCAATGTTAACCGCCGGCGGTGACGGGCCGAAGGTCGGCTTGCCCGGACCTTGGCGGCGCCGCTACTCTGCCTGCCTGTTTCGCACACAGTGCCATCAATGCCCGTTCCTGTCCTGATTTCCCGTGGTTGGCCGCTGCTGGCCCTGGCCGGCCTGGTTTCCCTGGCGCCCGACGCCCATGCGCAGCGGGTTTCGGCCCGGGACAAGGTGAAGGTGGATGCGCTGCAGCAGCGCATGAGCACCGCCGAGAAGCGCTACAGCGACGCCCTGCTGCTGGTCGCCAATTCCGATCCGAAGGGCAGCAACGAGGCCGATGCTGCGCTGGAGGACATGGAAGACGTCCTCAACGACTGCGTGAAGCAGAAGGGCTGCCAGATGGGCACCCTGCTGGCGAGCTACAAGCGCCTGCTCAAGCACGACGCCGATGCCGCTGCCAGCGACGACGTGGCCGACGAGGGCGGTGACCGCCTGGAAGCCGACCCCGACCATATCGGCCCGCTCACCGCCGACGTGCCGGAGGCCGCGCGCGCCGCCGCGCTGCTCAACGACAAGCGGCATGCCTTCGACACCATGGTCGAGTACAACCCGGCCGTGCAGGCCGGCATCCGCCGTTGGCTGACCGACATGCGCCCGGCGCTGCTGACCAGCTACGAGAACTATCAGAACCTGCGTGCGGTGATGTGGCCGGAGTGGGAGAAGCGCGGCCTGCCCGAGGCGCTGCTGTTCGGCATCATGGCCAAGGAGTCCAACGGCCGTGTGCATGCCTCATCGCGCGCCGGCGCCGCCGGGCTGATGCAGTTCATGCCGGCCACCGGCCGCCGCTTCGGCCTCGGCCCGGACGGCACCGGCTTCGACACCCGCTTTGACGCGCGCAGCGCCGCCGAAGCCAGCGCCAGTTATCTCAACGAGCGCCTGCGCGAACTGAACAACAACGTGGAAATGTCGGTGGCCGCCTACAACGGTGGCGAAGGCCGCGCCGCACGCGTGTTCAAGCAGAGCGGTGGCCAGAGCTTCTGGACCGACAGCGTCTACAACCAGTTCCCCGGTGAAACCAAGGACTACGTGCCGATGGTGATCGCCGCGGCCTGGATCTTCCTGCACCCGCAGCAGTACGGCGTGGAGCTGCCGAAGATCAGCGCGCAGCCGGCCACACTGCGCCTGGCCAAGTCCACCACCATCTATGAACTGACCATCTGCCTGGGCAGCCACGGCACCCGCGATGGCTACATGCGCGCGCTGCGCAACCTCAACCCGCGCTATGAAGCCGATGGCTGGATTCCGGCTGGCACGCTGATCAACGCCACCACCCGCATCGCCGGCCTGTACCAGCGCAACTGTGTCAGTGGCCCGCGTGCCGATCTGGCCCGCACGCTGATCACCGCCGATCTGAACGCGGCGATCAAGCGCCCGACCGCGGCCAGCTACACCGGCAGCGTGGCCGTGGGTGGCGTGGTGCCGGTGGCCGACGCCGCGGCCTCCACCAGCGTGCCGACCACACCGGTCGCTCCGGTAGCCACGCCGCGCCCGGCGGCACGGCCGAAGCCGGTGCGCAGCCACAAGGTGGGCCGGGGTGAGACCCTGGGCGCCATTGCCGCGAAGTTCCAGTGCGACGTGCCGACCCTGGCCCGCGCCAACGGCCTGAAGGCCCCGGCCTACAGCCTGCGCCACGGCCAGACGCTGAAGCTGCAGGGCTGCGACAAGTAATTCCCCACGACCCCTGGAACCCACATGGATCTCGAAGACACCCGCAACCTGTTCGCCAACCTCCGCGAAAACACCGACTGGGACATCAACGGCCCGTTGCTGTGGGGGTACTTCTTCGTGCACTCCACTGCTGAGCCGTTGCAGGCACTGGCAGAGCACCTGCAGGCGCAGGGCTATGCCTTCGTGGAACTGTTCGAGCAGGAGCCGGAAGAGGGCGACGCGCCGTTCCACGTGCTGCATGTGGAGCGCGTGGAAATCCACGACGAAGCCTCGCTGGACCGCCGCAACCAGGAGTTCGCGGCGCTGGCTGCGGAGAAGGGCGTGGAAGACTACGACGGCATGGACGTCGGCCCGGCTCCGGCCCTGCAGTAACGCGCGTACCGGTAGTGCCGGCCGCTGGCCGGCAATGCTCGACGCGTTGGATCAGCGGAGATGCCGGCCAGCGGCCGGCACTACCGAAGCCTCAGCGCAGCTTTGCCAGCGCCTGGCCCAGCTGCACCGGGCTTTCGGCGCCCAACTGCGGCGCGAACTCGGCCACGCCAGGCGGCAGCAGCACGATCACGGTCGAACCGTAGTTGAAGCGCGCCATCTCGGCGAAGCGCTCCAGCTGGATGCCCTGGCCGCGGTAATCCTTGCGGGTGATGCGATCGCCATAGGCCGGGATCTCTTCGCCGCTCCACACGGTTTCCACGCCCGACACCAGCAGCGCACCGACCATCACGCTGACCATCGGCCCGAAGCTGGTGTCGAAGTGGCAGACCAGGCGCTCGTTGCGCGCGAACAGGCGCGGCACGCCGTTCACCGCAGCCGGGCCGACGCTGAACAGGCGCCCCGGCACGTGCACCGTCTCACGCAGGGTGCCGGTCCACGGCATGTGCACGCGGTGGTAATCGCGCGGCGACAGGTACACGGTGGCGTACATGCCGTCGTTGTACGGCTTGGCGTCTTCGTCGCTGCCCAGCAGCTCGGCCGCGGTGAACGACTGGCCCTTGGCCTGGAAAATGCGGCCCGCCTCGATCCTGCCGAGCTGGCTGATGCGGCCGTCGGCCGGCATCACCAGGCTGCGCGGATCGGCATCGGCCACGCGCGCGCCCGGCTTCAGTGCGCGGGTGAAGAACTGGTTGAAGGTGGCATAGCTGCGCGGGTCCGGGTTGGCCGCTTCGTCCAGGTTGACGTTGAACTTGCGGGTGACGGTGTCGATCAGCCAGCGCGACACGCGCGGATCGTCCGAGTACGCCAGCGAGCGTGCCATCGAAGACAGCAGGCGATGGGGCAGGGCGTACGTCAGGGCGGTGGTGAGGCTCATGGGGCGGTTTTCTCGGTCAGCTTCTGCAGGTCGCGGGCGATCGCCGGCGCATTGAACGGGGGGCGCACCAGGCCGGCAAGGCGGCCCTGCGGGTCGAGCACGGCCAGGCTGGCCGAATGCTCGACGGTGTAATCCTCGGGGTTCTCGTCGAAATGCTTGCCCGGCACTTTCTGGAACACGAAGCCCAGCGAGGTGGCGAAGCGCTCCAGCGAGGGAACGTCGGCGGTGGCGGCCAGGGTGTCCTTGTGGAAGCCGTGCACGTACTCGCCGAGGCGGGTGGCGCTGTCGCGGTCCGGGTCGACCGAGATGAACAGCACGCGCGGGCGCAGGCTGTCGGGCAGGGCTTCCCACTGGTTCTGCGCGCCGGCCAGCTCGGCCAGGGTGGTCGGGCAGACGTCGGGGCAGAAGGTGAAGCCCAGGAACACCAGGGTCCAGTGGCCCTTCAGCTCACCCGGTATCAGGCGGGTGCCGTCGGACTGGGCCAGGTTGAAGTCGGGCAGCTCGCGCGGCTGCGGGTACAGCGTGATCGCTTCGGTGGCCGGGGCATTGGCCGGTGGCTTCGGCGCGAACACCTGCTGGGCGGCCAGCAGGCCGAGACCCGCCGCCAGGGCGATCAGCAGGATGATGCCGGCGTTGCGATTGAACATGGGAGCCCCCGCGCGAAGTGGGCCCCATCATACCGGCTGCGGCCCGATCGTTTCTGCCGCAACGGATGCCGCCGCGGGCGCCAGCCCCTATAATCGGGGGCCACTTTGCCCGCAGTACCGCCATGACCGCTGAAACGGCCGCCGAACTCCACACGATCATCGATCTGATCCGCTACGGCACCAGCCGTTTCAACGAAGCCGGACTGATCTTCGGGCACAGCTACGACAACGCGCTGGATGAGGCCACCCAGCTGGTGCTGCACAGCCTGCACCTGCCGCACGATCTGGGCCCGGCCTATGGCCAGGCGCGCCTGCTGCAGGCGGAGAAGCTGCGCGTGCTGGAGCTGTTCCAGCGTCGCATCGACGAACGCATTCCGGCCGCCTACCTGACCGGTGAGGCCTGGTTCGCCGGCCTGAGCTTCAAGAGCGACAAGCGCGCCCTGGTGCCGCGCTCGCCGATCGCCGAACTGATCGAGTGCGGCTTCGAGCCGTGGCTGGCTGGCCGTGACGTCAGCCGCGCGCTGGACCTGTGCACCGGTTCGGGCTGCATCGCCATCGCCATGGGTCACTACTACCCGAACTGGGAAGTGGACGGTGTCGACCTGAGCGACGATGCGCTGTCGCTGGCCACCGAGAACAAGGAACGCCTGCAGGCGCACAACGTCACCCTGCTGAAGTCGGACCTGTTCAACGGCCTGACCGGCCGCCACTACGACCTGATCGTCACCAACCCGCCGTACGTCACCAACGACGAGACCGATGCCCTGCCGCAGGAGTACTCCTACGAGCCGGAAATGGGCCTGCGTGCCGGTGACGATGGCCTGGACCTGGTGCTGAAGATCCTGCGTGACGCGCCACTGCACCTGAGCGAAGACGGTCTGCTGATCTGTGAAGTGGGCGAGTCCGAACAGCATCTGGTCAAGCTGCTGCCGGAAGTCGACTTCGCCTGGATCGAATTCAAGGTCGGCCAGATGGGCATCTTCGCGGTCGAATGCCGCGAGCTGATCGCGCACAGCGCGCGCATCACCGAACTGGCGGCGCAGCGCCCGTGAGTTCCAATGCGTTCGGCAAGCTGTTCACCGTCACCACGTTCGGCGAGTCGCACGGGCCGGCCATCGGCTGCGTGATCGATGGCTGCCCGCCGGGGCTGGCGCTGGACGCGGCCGAATTCGCCCACGACCTGCAGCGTCGCGCTACCGGCAAGAGCCGGCACACCTCGGCGCGCCGCGAGGCTGATGAGGTCGAGATCCTGTCCGGCGTGTACGAGGGCCTGACCACCGGCACGCCGATCGCCCTGCTGATCCGCAACACCGACCAGCGCAGCAAGGATTACGCGAACATCGGCCAGCAGTTCCGGCCGGGTCATGCCGACTACAGCTACTGGCACAAGTACGGCATCCGCGACCCGCGCGGTGGTGGCCGTTCCTCGGCGCGCGAGACCACCATGCGCGTGGCTGCCGGCGTGGTTGCCAAAAAGTGGTTGGCCGAACGCTTCGGCGTGACCGTGCGCGGCTACCTGTCGCAGCTGGGCGACATCACCCCGGGCGGTTTCGACTGGTCGGCGGTGGAGGACAACCCGTTCTTCTGGCCGCACGCCGCACAGGTGCCGGAACTGGAGGCGTACATGGATGCGCTGCGCAAGTCCGGTGATTCGGTCGGTGCGCGCGTGGACGTGGTGGCCGACAACGTGCCGCCGGGCTGGGGCGAGCCGATCTACGGCAAGCTCGATGGCGAACTGGCCGCCGCGCTGATGAGCATCAACGCGGTGAAGGGCGTGGAGATTGGTGACGGTTTCGCCAGCGCCGCACAGAAGGGCACCGAACATCGCGACCTGCTGACCCCGCAGGGCTTCGCCAGCAACCATGCCGGCGGCATCCTCGGTGGCATTTCCACTGGCCAGCCGGTGGTCGCCTCGATCGCGTTGAAGCCGACCTCCAGCCTGCGCCTGCCGGGCCCGTCGCTGGACACGGCCGGCAATGTGGTCGAGGTGGTCACCACCGGCCGCCATGATCCGTGCGTCGGCATCCGTGCCACCCCGATCGCCGAGGCGATGGTGGCGATGGTGCTGATGGACCAGGCGCTGCGCCATCGCGCGCAGTGCGGCGATGTCGGCACGATCACCCCGCGTATTCCCGGGCAGATCGATGGCTGACACGCGGCCGACCGTGTGGGTGAGCCAGCCGCTGATCGACGCGGCCATCGCACCGCTGCGCGATCGCGTGCAGCTGCGCGGCACCGACACCGACACCGTCACCGCCTGGTCGCCCGACCAGATCGCCGAACAGCTGGCCAGCGCCGACGGCGCCATCATCACCCTCAACGAGCGCATCGGCGCGGCACAGGTGGCCGGAGCCACGCAGCTGCAGGTGATCGCCAATGTCGGTGTCGGCTACAACAACCTGGATGTCGACGCGCTCAGCGCGGCCGGCATCCTGGCCAGCAATACACCGGACGTCCTGACCGAAACCACCGCCGATCTCGGCTTCGCGCTGTTGATGGCCACCGCGCGCCGCATCACTGAATCCGAGCGCTGGCTGCGCGAAGGCCAGTGGCAGCAGTGGTCGTTCCAGACCATGCTCGGTGCCGACATCCATGGCAGCACGCTGGGCATCCTCGGCATGGGCCGTATCGGCCAGGGCATCGCCCGCCGCGGCGCGCACGGTTTCGGCATGAAGGTGCTGTACCACAACCGTTCGCAGCTGCCGGCCGCGACCGAAGCGGAAGTTGGGGCCCGTTACGTTGACCTGGACACGCTGCTGGCACAGTCCGACCACCTGCTGCTGGTGCTGCCGTATACCCCGGCCTCGCACCACCTGATCGATGCCGCCGCGCTGGCGAAGATGAAGCCGTCGGCGACGCTGGTGAACATCGCCCGCGGTGGTCTGGTCGATGAGATTGCGCTGGCCGATGCGCTGGCCAACGGTCGCCTTGCTGCAGTGGGTCTGGATGTGTACGAAGGCGAGCCGAAGGTGCGCCCCGAACTGCTGGCGCTGCGCAACGTGGTGCTCACTCCGCATATCGGCAGCGCCTCGCTGGCCACGCGCACGGCGATGGTACAGCTGGCCGTGGATAATCTGGTTGCCGGGCTCGGCCTGGACGGCGGCCCGTCGCGCATGCCGAGCGCGATCAACGCTGACGCGGCGATGGCCGCGCGCGTGACTCTGGGCAAAAAAACCGGGAAACGATAGGGAACCTCCGCGCGCCCCGCTTGAGGAGGTTCCCCGAACCCAGCTGTCGTGCGTGTTTTTTCCCCATCCCCGTTTTCGTGAGAGTTTCCCCCATGAGCAATGCACAGCGCAGTTTCCACGTCGCCGTCGTCGGTGCCACCGGTGCGGTCGGCGAGACCATGTTGTCGATCCTTGCCGAGCGTGACTTCCCGGTCGGCACCCTGAGCGTTCTCGCTTCCGAGCGTTCGGCCGGCGGCGAGATCGAGTTCAACGGCCAGAAGGTCAAGGTCCAGGACCTGGCCACCTTCGATCCGGCCGGTGTCGAGATCGCGTTGTTCTCGGCTGGCGGCAGCGTGTCGAAGGAATACGCGCCGAAGTTCGCCGCCGCCGGTGCGGTGGTGATCGACAACTCCTCGGCCTTCCGTTACGACGATGACGTGCCGCTGGTGGTGTCCGAGGTCAACCCGGAGCAGGTCGCCAACCGTCCGCGCGGCATCATCGCCAACCCGAACTGCTCGACCATGCAGATGCTGGTGGCGCTGGCGCCGCTGCACCGCAAGTACGGCATCGAGCGCATCAACGTCTCCACCTACCAGTCGGTGTCCGGCGGCGGCCGTTCGGCCACCGAGGAACTGGGCAAGCAGACCGGCCAGCTGCTGAGCTTCCAGGAAATCGATCCGCAGCGCTTCCCGGTGCAGATCGCCTTCAACCTGATCCCGCACATCGACGACTTCCAGGACAACGGCTTCACCAAGGAAGAGATGAAGCTGATCTGGGAAACCCGCAAGATCCTCGGCGACGACAGCATCCTGGTGAACCCGACTGCGGTGCGCGTGCCGGTGTTCTACGGCCACTCCGAGTCGGTGGCGATCGAGACCCGCGACAAGGTCACCGTCGCCGAAGCGCGCGCGCTGCTGGAGCAGTCGCCGGGCATCGAAGTGGTGGATCGTCACGAAGCCGGTGGTTACCCGACCCCGGTCACCCACGCCTCGGGCACCGACGCGGTGTACGTCGGCCGCATCCGCGAGGACCTGTCGCACCCGCGCGGCCTGAACCTGTGGATCGTGTCGGACAACGTGCGCAAGGGTGCTGCCCTGAATGCCGTGCAGCTGGCCGAGCTGGTCGCCGCCGAGCAGCGCTGATCACAGCGGTTGCCTCACCGGTAGTGCCGGCCGCTGGCCGGCATTGCCGTGATGGGGGCGTGCGTGTATGCCGGCCAGCGGCAGGCACTACCGGAGGTCTCCCATCGGTGGGTGCGGACCCCGGTCCGCACGCTTTATAGTGTCGCCCATGAATAAACGGGCCAAGGGCGCAAAGCGCCCGCTCACCTATCTGTCCGCCGCACTGCTCGCCCTGGCCAGCAGTTCGGCGCTCGCCCTGGGGTTGGGCGACATCCGGGTCCTGTCCAAGCCGGGCCAGCCCCTGCTGGCCGAAATCCCCGTGGTCTCGGCGGACCCGTCCGAGCTGGAAAACCTGCGCGTGGCGCTGGCCTCACCGGTCACCTTCGAACGTGTCGGCCTGCAGCGGCCAACCGGACTGGTCAGTGAACTGCAGTTCGAACTGACCCGCGACACGCAGGGCAGGGCGGTGGTGCGCGTCACCTCGCAGGCGCCGGTGGAGACGCCGTCGCTGAGCTTCCTGATCGAAGCCGACTGGGGCCAGGGCCGCCTGGTGCGCGAGTATTCGGCGCTGGTCGATGCGCCGCCCAGTGCGTTGGCCGTGGCCGAGCCGGAGATCGTCGCGCCGGCCGGCACGCTCTCCAATACCATCGTGCGCGAACCTGCACCGGCTTCGGCAACGGTGCCGGCAGCAGAGACGCCCACTACGCCGCCACCTGCGGTGGCGCCTGCACCGGCACGCCCGCGTGCGGCCTCCGCGCCGGTTGCTGCTCCGGCGGCCGATGGCAGCATCACCGTGCAGCGCGGGCAGACCCTGTCGCAGATCGCCAGTGCGGTGACACGTGGCAACCAGGTCAGTCGCGACCGC
This sequence comes from Stenotrophomonas maltophilia, assembly GCF_003970865.1. GTDB lineage: Bacteria > Pseudomonadota > Gammaproteobacteria > Xanthomonadales > Xanthomonadaceae > Stenotrophomonas > Stenotrophomonas maltophilia_AR. Next base: position 13,297 of record NZ_RXLZ01000058.1, read on the forward strand.
GCGATGATCGCCCTGCTGCGTGCCAATCCCGAAGCCTTCATCCGGGGCAACGTCAACCTGCTCAAGCAGGGTGCGGTGCTGCGCATGCCCGGCAGCGATGCGCTTGCTGCGGTCGACGCTGCCGAAGCGGCGACGCTCGTGCGCGAGCACGCCACGCAATGGCGGCAGGCGCGTACCGTGCCGCAACCGGCGGGCATGGTCGCACCGGCTGCCAAGGCGGCAGCCACGAACGCTTCTTCCCCGGCTGCGGCCAATGGGGCACGACTTGAGATCGCTCCGGCGCTGGCGTCCGACGCCGCGCACGCGGGCACAACCACCGGCACTGCTGCCGGCAGCGAGGGTGACATGCTGGGCAACGAACAACTGCGCCAGGCGCGTGAGGACATCGCCACCCGCGATGCCGAGATCGGCGAGCTGAAGCAGCGCGTGGCCGACCTGGAAAAGCTCAAGGAACAGCAGCAGTCGCTGATCGCGATGAAGGACAACGACCTGGCCGCCGCGCAGCAGCGCCTGGCGCAGGCACCGGATGCCCGCGATGCGGCAACGCCGTGGTACTGGCTGGGGCTGCCGGTGTTGCTGTTGGCGGCGGGCGCGGCCTGGCTGCTGCGTCGTCGCAAGCCGTCGCCGCTGCCGCCGCTGCGTGAGGAAGACGATGCCGCCGGCCTGACCGCAGCGGTGCCGGCAGGTGCGGCGCTGGATACGCTGGCCGAGCAGTCCTCGTGGTCGTCGGCTGTTGCCGGCAATGGCCGCCAGGAACCGGCGATGCCTGCCTGGGCGACCGAAACCGAAGTGCACGACGTGGTGGTCGCCGAACCCGTCGCCGAGCACGCGGTGCGGGCCGAATGGCAGGCCGACACGCTGCGCGACGAGGACGCGGTGGCATTGCCCGAAGCGGTGACCGATCTGCCGCGCTGGGACGATTCCGCAACCACCGGCGACGAGGTTGTCGTCGCCGAGCCACTGCAGGACGAACGCGTTGTACACCAGGCGCCGGCCGAAGTGGCGGTGCCGGACTACGCACTGCATGCCGAACAGCAGCCGCAGTTCCGCGGAGTGTTCGATCTGCCGGCCGACGCGCATGAGAACGAGGCTCCGGCGGATGCCGCTCATCCCGAAGCCATCGACGGCATCGACCATGGCAGCGTCGAGGCCTCTCATTCCGACGATATCGCGCCGAGCGCGGCCGCGCCTGCCGGCGACGCGGGCTGGTCGCCCCGTGCCGGCCAGGAGCGCCTGGAACTGGCTATTGCCTACCTCGATCTGGGCGACGCGCAGACTGCGCGCACCCTGTTGCTGGAAGTCGCCGAAGGCGGTGACCTGCACAGCCAGGCCCAGGCCCGCGAACTGCTGGCCCGCCTGCCGTGACCGAACCTGCCGACAAGGACCTTGCCATGAGCCGCGAACGCCGCATCGACTACGTTGAATTCGCGTCCAGCGACCCGGCCGCCAGCCGTGCCTTCTTCGAGAAGGTGTTCGACTGGTCGTTTGTCGACTACGGCAGCGACTACACGGCGTTCGACGATGGCCGACTGCAGGGCGGCTTCTTCCGTGGCCAGCCGCAGCGGGCCAGCGACAGCGGTGCACCGCTGCTGGTGCTGTATGCCGACGCACTGGCACCGGTCGAGGCCGCCGTGCGCGAGGCCGGCGGCGAGATCGTGCGCCCGGTGTTTTCCTTCCCCGGTGGCAGCCGCTTCCAGTTCGTCGAGCCCGGTGGCAACGAACTGGCGGTCTGGTCCGAACGCGATCCGGCCTGAGCGCCGCCCCATCCGCAACATCGAGGTAGCACATGCGTTATGCGCTTGGCGTCGAGTACGACGGCAGCGATTTCAGGGGCTGGCAGAACCTGGGCGAGGGTGGTCCCAGCGTGCAGGCCAGCCTCGAGCAGGCCCTGTCATCGGTGGCTGATGCGCCGCTGCAGGTGGTCTGCGCCGGCCGCACCGATGCCGGCGTGCATGGCCAGTGCCAGGTCGTGCATTTCGATACCGACGTGGTGCGCGATCCGCGCGCCTGGATGCTCGGCACCACCACCCGCCTGCCGCGCTCGATCGCGGTGCGCTGGTGCGTGCCGGTGGCCGAGGATTTCCACGCCCGCTTCTCCGCACGTGCGCGCCGCTACCGCTATCGGCTGCTCAACCGCGAGGTACGGCCGGCGCTGGACCGGCAGACCCTGAGCTGGGAGCGCCGGGCGCTGGACGAGACCCTGATGCACGCTGCCGGCCAGGCCCTGCTTGGCGAGAACGACTTCAGCGCGTTCCGTTCGGTGCAGTGCCAGGCGCTGCATGCGCGGCGTGAACTGCAGTCGTTGCAGGTCAGCCGCCATGGCGAAGTGATCGAAGTCGCAGTACGTGGCAATGCATTTCTTCATCACATGGTCCGCAATATCGTCGGATCGTTGATCCTGGTGGGCAGCGGCGAAAAACCGGTGGAATGGATCGCCGAACTGCTGGCCGGGCGCGATCGCACCGTAGCTGGTCCCACCGCACCGCCGCAGGGCCTGGTGTTCCTTGGGCCCCTGTACCCCGACAACTGGCATCTGCCCGCCGAGGTCACGCTATGAGCCGTTCCTACTACCGTACGCGCATCAAGTTCTGTGGAATGACCCGTGCCGGCGACGTCCGCCTGGCCGGTGAGCTGGGCGTGGACGCAGTGGGTTTCATTTTTGCCCGCGAGAGCAGCCGCCGGGTGGCACCGGCCGAGGCCCGCGCGATGCGCCAGGCGATCGCGCCGATGGTCGATGTGGTGGCGCTGTTCCGCAACAACAGCAAGGAAGAGGTGCGCGAGGTGCTGCGTACGGTGCGGCCGACCCTGCTGCAGTTCCACGGCGAGGAAGACGAGAGCTTCTGCCGCAGCTTCAACATGCCGTACCTGAAGGCGATCGCCATGGGCGGCCGTGAAGAGGTCAACGCCCGCACCCTGCAGCTGCGCTACCCCAGCGCCGCCGGCTTCCTGTTCGACAGCCACGCCCCGGGTGGCGGTGGCGGCACCGGCGTGGCGTTCGACTGGGGCCGCGTTCCGACCGGGTTGCACCGGCCGTTCCTGCTGGCCGGCGGCCTGAACCCGGAAAACGTGTACGACGCCGTGCTGGCGACGCTGCCCTGGGGCGTGGACGTCTCCAGCGGCATCGAACTGGAGCCGGGCATCAAGGACGGCTACAAGATGCGCACCTTCGTCGAGGAAGTGCGTCGCGCGGATTGCACCGTTCTGGAGTGATCCGCGCCCCCTGAGGGGGCGCCCGGAATGTCATCGTCGACGGTGCATTCCGCCGGGTCTGTGTTCTTGCCTGTCGCGTGCCGTGCCGTGAAGGCCGGCGTCTGCTGAATGCGATGAACATCCCACTTTCGGGTGATTCAGGTTCCAGCGCCAAAAAGTCGACACCTCCCGAACATCTGATCGGACACAATGCGCCCAGCCTGACCTGGCTGGGTGCGATGCCGTGTGCGTGTCGCTGGCCGTACCAGATACGCCTTACCTTTCGAACGAGGACGCAATGGATATGCCCCATCTCTCTTCCCACCATATCCGCCTGGCCCGCCTGACGATCGTGCCCGGCCTGCTGCTTGCCTTGGGCGCGTGTGCGGCCGGTGACTCGTCCGCCCCGACTGCATCGGCACCGGCCGCTGCCACACCGGCAGCTGCACCCGGCACAGCACCGGCCACGGTTCCGGCGGCAGCACCGGCTGCCGACGGCCTGGCGGCGCTGATCCAGGCCAGTGGCGTGAAATGCAGCAACGCCAGTACGGGCAGCGGCTGCACGGCCGGCGATGTGGACAGCGGTGATTTCTACGATGTCGAACTGTCGCCGGACTGTGGTGACCAGGGCTTCTTCGCGGGCGTAGCCGACGCCAAGGGCGTGGAGACGTTGAACGCGGTGCCATCCACCGGCAGCAAGGCCAGCGTAACCGCGAAGCTGTCGAAGGGGCAGCTGGTCTGCGTGCAGGGCATCGGGCGTACCGGACAGAATCCGCTGTTCTATTACGTCGTGGCGGTTCCCGCTGCGACGGTCGGCAAGTGCAATGGCAACACGTTGTGTGACACCTATGGCGACAGGCCGATCACTGGCCTGGCGAGCACGGGGGGCGAGGCCTGCCATGCGGCGGCGCCGGGACGTTACGCCGGGAACTGCGCACAGGGCTGGGTCAGTGCGGACGTGCTCGACGTGTTTTCCAACGGAATGTAATCGCCGCCAGGGGAGCGGTCCAATCAACCACTGGCAAAGGAACAGCTCATGTCGGATCCAAAAATCACCCGGCTGGTCAGCAGCGTAGGTACCACGCGCACGCTGGAAATGGACGATGGCAGTGTCGTCGAACGATCAGGTGGCAGCGTCTCGTGGCGCAACAACAATCCTGGCAATCTGAAGTTTGAATTCGCCGGCAGCGCGGACAAGACGGTGACCAATCCCCGTACCCGCGAGCAGGCGCTGGAATCGGCGCAGGGGCGCTACAAGGGCGTGGTCGATCTCGACCAATGGGGCAACGCGGTTTTCGAAAGCTATGAAGCCGGCCGGGTGGCGAAGATCCAGCTGCTCGAACGCCGGTTCGGCGACAAGACCGTGGAGGAAATGCTGCCGAGCTACTCCACGAAGGATTACAGCGGCACCACCCACCACAAGGAGCAGGCGGCCACCATCTATGCCGAAGGCGATCGCCAGGGTGTCGACCTGCGCTCGAAAACCGTCGGCCAGATGAGCGTGCGCGAGCGTGAAGTGCTGGCCGACGGCATCCGCCGTTTCGAGGGCTGGCAGCCCGGTGAGGTTGCCACGCAGCAGCCACCCACGCGCACACAGGCGGCCGCGCCCGTGCAGACCCAGACCCAACCGCAGGTACAGACGCCTTCGGCATCTGCGCCCGCGACGGCACAGGCTTCGGCTGCAGTCGGCAGTGCCGCGCTCTACAACGAGGCCTATCAGCATTTCATGGCCTCGGGCCGCCAGTACGAATACGGGCGCCCGGACCATCCGCGCCCCGGTCGCGACAGCAGCCGGCTGGAGCGTGACCTCGATGGTGACGGACGCTTCGGCGTGGATTGCTCGGCATTCGTATGGCGCGGCCTGAAGAACGCGGGTTACGACGTGCGTGGCGAGAACGCTGCGGGGTTCACTACCTCGACGCTGTTCAATGGCGCGAACACCACCGCTTACGCTCGCGAGCATTTCGATGTGACCTCGGCTGCCGAAGCACGCAAGCCGAACGGATCGCTGAAGCAGGGTGACATCCTGATGTTCTCCTCGTCGCAGGGCCAGCATGTCGGTATTTTCAAAGGCTACGACGCGCAGGGAAACATCCAGTTCATCGGTTCGCAGGGAAGCACCGGGCCGGCCGAAGTCACCATCCGGCCGGGCGGGTACTGGGATGGCGGAAGCACCCGCATCGTTGGTGCGCTGACACCGAAGCCGGAATTCCAGGTGCGCGCGCCGCTGCATGGCAATGGCGAACCTGCGCTGTCCCGGCCTGCCGCCACCGTGCAGCCGGCTGCATCACACACGGTGGCCAGCGAGGTGATGAAGCAGGGGCAGCGTGGCGCCGACGTGCAGGCATTGCAGCAGACTCTCAACCAGCTCGGTGTGCGTGATGCGCAGGGCCATCGGTTGTCAGAGGATGGCCGTTTTGGTGACCACACCCGCGAGGCGGTGATCGCGTTGCAGAAACAGCAGGGGCTGGTGGCCGATGGAATTGTCGGTCGCCAGACCGCTGCCGCACTGGCGGCGGGCCGTGCGCCGGGCCATGAACCTGCAGCGGCTGCACCGAAGGGGCCGTCGCTGAACGATGCATCGCATCCGGACAACGCACTGCACAACGCCGTCCGCAGCAAGCTTCCCAGCGTGTTTTCCGAAGAGGCTGTGGCCAATATCACCCTGCATGCAAAGCAGAACGGTATCGACGCGGCCGACAAGCTGCAGAGCATCACGGTGCAGGATGGCAAGGCGTTTGTGATGGGCACGACGCCGGGCTTCCGCGCCGCCGTCGATCTGGCCCAGGCGCCGCCGCCGCTGGAGCAGAGCAGTGCCAAGCTGCTGGCAGATCCGTCGCACCAGCAGCAGGTGCATGAGGAGCAGCAGCGGGTCGCGATGGGCGGTCGCTGAGGCTTGTGTTGCCGGCTCCGGGGGCGAACGCCACCCGGAGCCTTGTCTCATCGCAGCTGTGCTGCTGCCCAGTCGGCCAGGGCGTCCACCCGTGCATCGGCCGGGCCATCCGGCCGCGCCAGCACCCAGAAGCCGCCGGTGGCGGTAAATCCCCACGGTGCGACCAGCCGGCCTGCTGCCAGATCTTCGGCCACCAGCGGCTCCGGCGCGATCGCCGGGCCCAGCCCGGCGACTGCCGCCTCCAGCAGGTAATACAGGTGTTCGAAGGCGGTGCCCAGCTGCAGCTTCGAGGTGTCCAGATCATGCGCCTGCGCCCACGCCGGCCACGCCTGTGGCCGTGAGCTGGTGTGCAACAGCGTCTCCTGCAGCAGTGCCGAGGGCGGTACATGCCGCAGGCGCTGCGCCGCCGGATGCGAGGGCGCCACCACCACGCCGACCCGTTCCGGCGCCAGCTCCCGCACCTGCCAGCCCCGGGGCCACGGACCCTGTGCCAGCAGCAGCACGGCATCCAGCGCCGCCTGCGCTTCGGTGAAACTGCCATCCAGCGCCGACCACTGCAGGCGCACGCCGGGCAGGGCGGCCTGCAGCACGGGCAGGCGCGGAATCATCCAGCGCGCCAGTACGCTGCCGCTGCAGCCCAGAACCAGTGCTGGGGAGGCCGCCGGCCGGCGCAGCTCGCGCACGCAGTCTTCGATCCCGCCGAAGGCTTCGCTGCACGCCGCCTGCAGGCGGGTGCCCGCAGCGGTCAGGCGCAGCCCGCGGCCGGCACGCTGGAACAGTGCCAGGCCGAGATGATCCTCCAGCAGCTTCAGTTGCCGGCTGACCGCGCCGTGGGTGACGTGCAGGTCCTGTGCGGCGCGCCCAACGCCGCCAAGGCGGGCAGTGGCTTCGAACGCGCGCAGCGCATTGAGAGGAGGCAGCAGGGAACGGCTCATGTGAGATTTCCTGACGATATGCGCCAGATAATATCCATTTTCCGGTCACGACCCGTGCGCTAGAGTATCCACCTGTCTGAACCACCGGTCGTATCCATGTCTGCCTCCCCCATTGCCGACTATCACGCCTTCCCGGATGCCCAGGGCCACTTCGGCCGCTACGGCGGCAGTTTCGTTGCCGAAACCCTGGTCGGCCCGCTGCAGGAACTGGCCCGGGCCTATGACCAGGCCCGCCAGGCCCCCGAATTCCAGGCCGCCTATGACCGCGACCTGGCGCACTACGTGGGCCGGCCGAGCCCGATCTACCACGCCCAGCGCCTGAGCGATCACGTCGGCGGCGCGCAGATCCTGCTCAAGCGCGAGGACCTGAACCACACCGGCGCGCACAAGATCAACAACACCATCGGTCAGGCGCTGCTGGCCGCGCGCATGGGCAAGAAGCGCATCATCGCCGAGACCGGCGCCGGCCAGCATGGCGTTGCCAGTGCCACGGTTGCCGCGCGCCTGGGCCTGGAATGCGTGGTGTACATGGGCGCCACCGACATCGAGCGGCAGAAGATCAACGTCTACCGCATGAAGCTGCTCGGTGCGACGGTGGTGCCGGTCACCTCCGGCTCGGCCACCCTGAAGGACGCGCTCAACGAAGCGATGCGCGACTGGGTGACCAACGTGCAGGACACCTTCTACATCATCGGCACCGTGGCCGGCCCGGATCCGTACCCGCGCATGGTGCGCGACTTCAACGCCATCGTCGGCCGCGAAGCGCGTGAGCAGATGCTGGCCGAGTACGGCCGCCTGCCGGATGCGATCACCGCCTGCGTCGGCGGCGGCAGCAATGCCATCGGCCTGTTCCATGCCTTCCTCAACGATCGCCAGGTCGAGATCGTCGGCGCCGAAGCCGCCGGTGATGGCATCAGCACCGGTCGCCATGCCGCCTCCATCGCGGCGGGTCGCCCCGGCGTGCTGCACGGCAACCGCACCTATGTGCTGTGCGACGACGACGGCCAGATCATCGAGACCCACTCGGTGTCGGCCGGCCTGGACTACCCGGGCGTCGGCCCTGAGCACGCATTCCTGGCCGATACCGGTCGCGCACGGTACCTCGGCATCACCGACGAGGAAGCCCTGCAGGCTTTCCATCTGCTGGCGCATACCGAAGGCATCCTGCCGGCACTGGAGTCCAGCCATGCGTTGGCGCAGGCGATCAAGCTGGCGCGCGGTCGTCCGCGTGACCAGATCGTCCTCTGCAATCTGTCCGGCCGTGGCGACAAGGATGTGCACACCATCGCCGCGCGCGAAGGGCTGGTGCTGTGAGCGCGCTGCTGCGGAACAGTGGCGTGCTGCTGCTGGCACTGGGCCTGGCTGCGTGCCAGCCGCCGGAGCCGCCGGTGCTGGCACCGGCCGCCAAGGCCACCACGCAGCCTGTGCAGCAGGCCGCCAATGATGATCTTGACCCGATGGCGCGTACGCCCATTGTCGATGCCCCCTCCGAAGAAGGGACGAGCGGCGATGACGCGCCCGCGGTGGCTTCGGTGGCGCTGGATCATGCCGGTGACGTGCTGGTTGGCCAGCACATGACTGACCTGAAGGCGCTGGGTCCCTGGAAGGCGCAGGGCGCGAAGGAATTCTTCGAAGGCGACTGCGAGTACTACGACGGCAAGGGGCTGCCGCCGGGCGTGTCGATGATGACCGACGACGACCGCGTGGTCCGTTTTGATCTGAAGCCGGGCGATGAGCCGGAACTGCCGGTTGAACAGCCGGGACCGTTCGGCCTGCGCATCGGCATGACCCGTGCCCAGGCCATGGCCCAGTTCCCGAAGCCGCCGGTGTCCAGCCCGCATGCCTACGACGGTGACCAGGGCGAGTACCTCACCTGGCAGGACCCGGGTTCGGACCTGGGCATCCGCCTGGAACTGTTTGAAGGGAAGGTCACCCGGATGTACTGGGGGACCAGCGATGCGATTGAACTGATTGAAGGATGTGCCTGAGATGCCTGTATCCCGACTCGATGCCTGTTTCCAGCGACTGCGTGAGCAGCAGCGCAAGGCGCTGATTCCCTTCATCACTGCCGGTGATCCTTCGCTGGAGGCCACCGTGCCGGTCATGCACGCGCTGGTCGATGCCGGTGCCGACGTGATCGAACTGGGCGTGCCGTTCTCCGACCCGATGGCCGACGGTCCGACCATCCAGCGCAGCTCCGAGCGCGCGCTGGCTCGCGGGGCGGGCAGCCGCTACGTGCTGCAGGCCGTGGCGCAGTTCCGCGAGCGTGACGCGCAGACGCCGGTGGTGTTGATGGGCTACCTGAATCCGGTGGAGATCCATGGCTACGCGGCGTTCGCAACGGCAGCGGTGGAGGCCGGTGTGGACGGCGTTCTGTTGGTCGACCTGCCGCCGGAAGAAGCCGGCGAAGCGCAGCAGGCCTTTGATGCAGCGGGCCTGGCATTGGTCCTGCTGGCGTCGCCGACCACCAGCGAAGCGCGGGCCGACAAGCTGCTGGCACTGGCCCGTGGCTACCTCTACTACGTCAGCTTTGCCGGTGTCACCGGCGCGTCCGAGCGGCTGGACAGTGATGCCGCCAGCGCCCGCCTGCAGGCCCTGCGCGCGCGCGCTTCGGTGCCGGTGGTGGCCGGCTTCGGCATCAAGGACGCCGCCAGTGCGGCGGCGATGGCGCGCCAGGCCGATGGCGTGGTGGTCGGCAGTGCACTGGTTGCAGTGCTGGCCGAAGCGGGCTCGGCTGAAGAGGCCGCGCAGCGCGCTGGAGCCTTCCTGGCCCCGCTGCGGCAGGCGCTGGACGCGTAACGGGCGTGCCGGCCGCTGGCCGGCATCTTCCTGACGGCCACATGCAAGGGCTGCCGGCCAGCGGCCGGAACTACCCATGGGTCTGCATGTACGGGCTGCCGGCCAGCGGCCTGCATGACCCAGCACCTAAACGTACGTCCCAGCATGGTTTTTTCCGGCTGCCCCGTGGCCGGCAAGGGGGTGCACGGGCGGGGAAAGCGGAGCTAGACTGTCCGCCTTTGCGGCCCTTGGGCCGCCCTGAACGGAAGTGTCCTCCCGCATGAGTTGGCTCAGCAAGTTGATGCCGTCCGGCATCCGCACCGACAACACCCCCAGCAAGAAGCGCAGTGTCCCCGAGGGCCTGTGGGAAAAGTGCAGCAACTGCGGCAGCGCGTTGTACCGTCCGGAACTGGAAGAGAATCTGGAGGTCTGCCCGAAGTGCGGCCACCACATGGCGATCCGCGCGCGTGCGCGCCTGGCCGCCCTGTTCGACGCCGACAGCACCACCGAGATCGGTGCGCGCCTGGGGCCGACCGACCTGCTCAAGTTCAAGGACCAGAAGAAGTACAGCGAGCGCATCAAGATCGCGCAGAAGAACACCGGCGAATATGACGCGCTGATCGCCATGCGCGGCCTGCTCAAGGGCCGTGCGCTGGTCGCCTCGTCGTTCGACTTCGCCTTCATGGGTGGCTCGATGGGCTCGGTGGTGGGTGAGCGTTTCGCGCTGGCCGCCGAAACCGCAGTCGAGATCGGTGCCCCGTACGTGTGCTTCTCGCAGAGTGGCGGCGCGCGCATGCAGGAAGGCCTGTTCTCGCTGATGCAGATGGCCAAGACCTCGGCCGCGCTGGGCAAGCTGCGTGAAGCGGGCCTGCCGTACATCTCGGTGCTGACCCACCCGACCACCGGTGGCGTGTCGGCCTCGTTCGCGATGCTGGGTGACATCAACATCGCCGAACCGCAGGCGCTGATCGGCTTCGCCGGCCCGCGCGTGATCGAGCAGACCGTGCGCGAGAAGCTGCCGGAAGGCTTCCAGCGTTCGGAGTTCCTGCTGGAGCATGGTGCCATCGACCAGATCTGTGACCGCCGCGAGATGCGCGACCGCCTGTCCGATCTGCTGGCGATGCTGGGCCGTCAGCCGGCGCCGGAGGTGGCTTGATGGGAGGCCGCAAGTACTTCGGTACTGATGGCATCCGTGGGCGGGTCGGCCAGGGTGTGATCTCGGCCGACTTCGTGCTGCGCCTGGGCAACGCCCTGGGCCGTGTCCTGGTCGCCCAGCGCGGCCAGGACGGGCGCCGGCCGATCGTGGTGATCGGCAAGGACACCCGCATTTCCGGCTACATGTTCGAAGCGGCGCTGGAAGCCGGGCTGGTGGCCGCGGGTGCCGACGTGCAGCTGCTCGGCCCGATGCCGACCCCGGCGGTGGCATTCCTGACCCGTACGCTGGGCGTGGACGCCGGCATCGTCATCAGCGCCTCGCACAACCCGCATTACGACAACGGCATCAAGTTCTTCTCCGCCCAGGGCGAGAAGCTCGACGACGCCACCGAACTGGCCCTGGAAGCGGCGCTGGACATTCCGTTCACCACCGCCGAATCGGAGAAGCTGGGCAAGGCGTCGCGCGCGCGCGAAGCGGTCGGCCGCTACATCGAGTTCTGCAAGGCCAGCGTGCCGCGCGCGTTCGACCTGCGTGGCGTGCGCCTGGTGCTGGATTGCGCACACGGCGCCACCTACCAGATCGCACCGCTGCTGTTCCGCGAACTGGGTGCCGAAGTGATCGGCATCGGCGCCGAGCCCAATGGCGTCAACATCAACGCAGGCGTGGGCTCCACCCATATCGACAACCTGGCGGCCAAGGTCCGCGAGACCCGCGCCGATCTCGGCATCGCCTTCGACGGTGATGGCGACCGTGTGCTGATGGCCGACGACCAGGGCAACCCGGTCGACGGCGATGACCTGCTGTATATCCTGGCCCGCGCCTGGAAGGACGAAGGCCGCCTGCGCGGCCCGGTGGTCGGCACGCTGATGAGCAACTATGGCGTGGAGAAGGCCTTCGCCGATCTGCAGATCCCGTTCGTGCGCAGCAACGTCGGTGACCGCTACGTGCACCAGGCATTGGTCGAAGGCGGCGGCGTACTCGGTGGTGAAGCCTCGGGCCATCTGCTGTGCCTGGACCGGGCCACCACCGGTGATGGCATCGTCAGCGCCCTGCAGGTGCTGGTCGCGCTGCGCAACAGTGGGCAGACCCTGCGCCAGGCACTGAAGGGCCTGGTACGGGTGCCGCAGAAGACCGTCAACGTGCGCCTGGGCAATGTCTCGGCCAAGGCCACGGTGCAGTCTGAAAGCGTGCAGTCCGCGCTGGCTGTGGCGCAGCAGGCCGTCGCCGGCCGTGGCCGCGCGTTCCTGCGTCCGTCCGGTACCGAGCCGGTGGTGCGGGTCACCGTGGAAGCCGATGACGCCACGCTGATGCAGCAGACGCTGGACCGCTTGTCCGCTGCGGTGCGTGAAGCCGCCAGTTGAGGCGCCTGCCCGTCGGTACAAGAAAAACGCCCCGGAGTTCCGGGGCGTTTTCTTTTTGCGGGCGGGGCTGTGTCGTGCCTACGGCCCCGGCACCATCTTTTTCTGGCGTGCCTTGAACCCATTGAACAGCGGCGCGATCAGCGGGTGGTAACTCAGGCGGATGCGCTTGCGCAGCCAGTTGGCCGGACGGTTGCGGATCGCGAAACGATAGATGCGTTCCGGGTCGCCACCGATCACGTTGCGGCCGAACGGGTGGGTGGTGTGCAGGTAGCGGAAGCCCTGCTCGCGCGCCACTTCGATGTGATCCTGGTCGAAATCACCGTACGGCCAGCACAGCGTATCGGACACGTCGCCGAGCTTGTCCTGCAGGACTTCGCGCGAGATCGCCAGATCCCGGCTGAGGCCTGCGCGGCGCTGCGCACGGTCCAGATCGTCGCGGCGCAGCCAGCGGGTATGGGTATGGGTGTGGCAATGCACTTCGAAGGTGCCGGCGGCGATGGCCGCACGTGCTTCGCTCCAGCGCATCATCACATCGTCACTGCGGTCCTGCTCGTAGATCGCCGCTTCGCAGCCACGATGGTCCGGCGTCGACGGCAGCGTCGCTCCGGCAATGCCGGCGTGCGGACGTTCCGGGCCTTCGCCCATCCAGCCGGTGACCACGAACACCACCGCATGCATGCCGTACTTCTGCAGGATCGGATGGGCATACACCCAGTTGTCGAGGTAGCCATCATCGAAGGTGATGACGATCGACTTGCGCGGCACCGGCTTGCCGGCCAGGAAGCCGGCGTACTGGTCCAGCGTCAGTGAGGTCCAGCCATTGCCTGCCAGCCACGCGATCTGGCTTTCGAAGTTTTCCGGCGACACGGTGATCATGCCCGGCGAGGGGCTGACATGGTGGTGCATCAGCACCGGAACGGTTCGCGCATCAGCCATGTCCCAGCTCCTTCAGCCACTGGTGGTAGTAGTGTTCGGTGGCTTCACCGTGGCCGTCCGGCGTGAAGCGGTGTGCGCCGTGCATCCAGTCCCAGCCAGCGCGGCCCATCTGCCGCCGCCGTTCCGGGTCGTCCACCAGCAGGCGCAATGCACCTGTCAGGGCGGCATTGTCACCCAAACGGGTGAGGATCGCATTGCTGCCATCGACCACCATCTCCGGCACGCCACCCACCCGCGTGGCCACGATCGGTACGCCCACATAAGCCGCTTCCAGGAATACGGTGCCGGCTGCTTCCTTGTGCGAGGCCAGTGCGAAGATGTCGAAACCGGCCATCAGCCGGCAGGCTCCATCGCGGTAGCCGAGCAGGTGCACCTGGCGCTGCAGCCCGTGCTCGGCGCACATCGCCTGCAGTCGTTCCGTCACGGCCTGGCCATCGCCGACGATCACCAGGTGCAGGTCCGGGTTGGCCTTGCACAGCGGCACCATCGCCTGCAGCAGGTCGGCATGGCCCTTGGGCTCGCGCAGTACCGCCACGCAGCCGACCACGATGTCCTGTTCGCCGAAACCGAGCTCGGCACGCACTTGCGCGCGCACCTCCTGCAGGCACTGCCAGGGATCGGCCCTGCGGATCTCGCTCCAGCGCGGCGGAACCGCGATCGGCGGCACGATGCCGATGCGCTCGGCCGGAATGCCACGGTCGGCCAGCAGCTGCTTGACGAAGCTGCTGACGGTCAACACCCGGTGTGGAAGCCCGGTATAGGTCAGCAGCGAATTGACCGGGCTCATCAGATGGCGCGAGCGCACCACCAGCGGCGTGCCACCCAGGCGTGCGCCGGCGGCGGCGATCAGCGCGTCACGGCGGCTGGTGGTGTTGACCACGTCATAGCGTTCGCGACGCACCAGGCGCGAGACCGACCACACGCCGCGCAGCAGGCGCGCCAGGCCTCCCATGCGCAGCGTATGCACGGTGAAACCGTCGTCGCGTGCCAGCGTGGCCAGGCGCGCATCGGGCTGGCACAGCAACGACACTTCATGGCCACGCGCGCGCATCACCTGCATGTGCCGGAAGATGTAGATCTCCTGCCCACCCATTCCCTTGGCGGCTTCGGTGTGCAGGATGCGCAGCGGACGGTTCATGCAGGATCGGTCCTTGAAGATCAGCGGTTGCGGAAGCGGGTCAGCGCTTCCCATGCGGAGCGGATGGCGGCAGCGTCCGGAGCCTGCTGCGGCAGCGAGCGGTAGTGCCGGTCGAGCGCGGTGGCGTTGCCGAACTTGTCGAACACGTAGATGGCATCGCCATGGCGTACCGCGCGCTGCGACCAGCTCTCCACCACCAGCGCACGTTCGCTGGTGCTGGGCGCGGACAGCAGGTCCTGGCCAGTACTGAAGTCGCTCAATGCGTTCTCGCAGCCCAGTGCGTGGCGCATCAACGTCGGCACCCAGTCCTCATGCGAACTGGTGCGCGTCTCATGGCCGCTGGCCTGGCCGGGCCAGTGCAGCACGAACGGCACCTGCAGCTGGTAGTCGGAGAAGTTGCCGTTGTGGCCCCAGTAGTTCAGCTTGAGGTCGTTGAACTCTTCGGCATGGTCACCGGTGACCAGCACGATGGTGTCCTCGGCCAGGCCTTGCGCGCGAAGGTCGTCCAGCAGCGAGCCGATCAGGCTGTCGGCGTAGTGCACGGCGGTGCGGTAGCGGTTGAGCTCCGGCGTCGGGTCGTGGTCCGGTCCGAAGGACAGGAAGTCGATCTCCTTGGCCATCGGTGTGGCCACCGGCGGGTAGCGGGCGGGCAGGTGGTAGCCGGCGTGGGTGGAGTCGAGGAACACGAAGCCGAACCACGGGTGCTGCGCGGCCTGGCTGGTGCGGATGTCGGTCTGCAGCGCGGCGACGATGGCTGCGTCACGCTTGTCCGGCGTCAGGGCGGAGGGGCCCTGGTGCAGCTGGTCGCGCACGTCGGCGAAGGCCGTGCGGTCGAACTCCGGGCTGTACAGCGGCGCACTGCCGTACAGGTGCAGGTCGTAGCCCTGCTGGCCCAGCACCTGGAACAGCTGCGAGCCGCGCTGTTCGTCCAGCATGCTCTGCCAGTAGCCGCCGGGAAGGCCGTAGAGCAGGCCGAACAGGCCGTAGCGGGTGGCATTGCCGGTGCTGAAATGGTGGTCGTACGTTCGCGCGGTCTGTGCCAGTGCCGTCGTGTTGGGCATCAGCCGTGGCGTCATGGCGTCGTGGCGCAGCGACTCCAGTACCACCATCAGCACATTCGGCCGGTGTGGGTTCTGGCAGCGCAGGGGGTGCAGCGGATACAGCAGCTGCGCATGGCGCGGATCGGGCAGGCCTGCCTGCTGTTCGCTGATGACCCCGAGCCTGCGCATGAAGCTCTTGGCGGTGATCGGCTGTGCCCAGGGCAGGTAGTTCCACTGCGCGATGACGTCGCGGTCGCCGCGGGCATCGTAGTAGGCCGTAGCGACCTGGCCGCCGGCCATCAGCAGTGCCACCACGGCCCAGGCCTGCAGGACCCGGCGGCGGCGCGGCAGGGCAGGCAGCAGCTTCCAGCAGGCCCAGGCCAACAATCCTTCGGCAGCGAAGATGGCGGCCACCAGCAGTCCGGCCTGCAGCCAGGTTTTCCACGACAGCGCGACCTGGTCCTGCAACGCGCCGCCGAACACCATGTTCACCACCATCGCATTGAGGTGGAACCGATACAGAGTGAAAACTTTCGCATCAACCAGCAACAGGCACAGCCACAGGCCCTGCAGCAGCACGGCGCTGATGCTCAGCGTGCGCGCGCTGCGCGGCCACAGGCCCAGCAGCAGCGGCAGCAGGCCGGCAAGGGCGCCGAACGCCAGCAGGTGACCGGACAGGGCGACGGCCAGATAGGCCAGGCCCACGCTGCCACCAGGGTTGTCGGCCAACGGCACGTTGCCAAGCGCGATCGCCATGGCCAGCAGTGCGTTGCCGGCGATGAACAGCGACCACCAGGCCAGTCGGCGCCAATGGCGTGCCGGGCCGGAGGGCAGGGAGGTGTTGGCAGAAGCAGCAGCAGGGCGCATGAAGGGCGGAGGCGGCAGGTGGAACAGGGGCGGGAGTCCCGGTTGTGACGGAATCGTTAATCCGCGCGCGGGTTGCGCATTGTATCGGTTTGTTTCTTCGTATCGAGTGGCGTCCCCCGGGCGATCTGTCACAATGTTCAGGTGGGCCATGAATGCGCTGGCCCTCCCAGACCCAACGACAAGCCAGGAACCGCTGTGAGCCAGATCCCCACCCTCGACATCACCCGTTTCGACAGCGACCGCGAGGCCTTCGTGGCCGAGCTGGGCGCGGCCTACCGCCAATGGGGATTCGCGGGCATCCGCAACCACGGCATCCCGCAGGCCGACATCGACGCGGCCTACGATGCCTTCAAGGCCTTCTTCGCCCTGCCGGAGGAGGTCAAGCGCAAGTACCACGTGGCCGGCAGTGGCGGCGCCCGCGGCTATACCCCGTTCGGGGTGGAAACCGCCAAGGGCTCCAAGCACTTCGACCTGAAGGAGTTCTGGCACATCGGTCGTGAGATCGCCGATGACTCCAAGTACCGTGGCGTGATGGCGCCGAACCTGTGGCCGACCGAGGTCGAGGGCTTCCGTGAGCGCGGTTACGGCCTGTACCAGGCGCTGGACAACCTGGGTTCGCGCGTACTGTCGGCGCTGGCCCTGCACATCGGCCTGCCGGAAGACTTCTTCGCCGACAAGACCAACTTCGGCAACTCGATCCTGCGCCCGATCCACTACCCGCCGATCACCACTGACGACATCCCGAACGTGCGTGCCGGTGCCCATGGCGACATCAACTTCATCACCCTGCTGGTCGGCGCCAGCGCCGCGGGCCTGGAAGTGCAGTCGCATGAGGGCGAGTGGGTGCCGTTCACCTCCGACGCGGACACCATCGTGGTCAACATCGGCGACATGCTGCAGCGCCTGACCAACCACGTGTACCCGTCGACCATCCACCGCGTGGTCAATCCCCCGGGCGAGCTGGCCCGCCAGCCGCGCTATTCGGTGCCGTTCTTCCTGCATCCGAACCCGGACTACCTGATCGACGTGCTGCCGTCCTGCATCACCCCGGAGAACCCGAGCCGGTACCCGGAGGCGATCACCGCCCACGGCTTCCTCGAGGAACGCCTGCGCGAGATCAAGCTGAAGTAATGAGTGAGAAGGCCGCCGAAAGGCGGCCTTTTTCTTTGCAGGGTTGCACCCTGCACCCGCAGAGGCCGAAGCCAAAGCCAAAGTCAAAGCCAAAGCGGCTCTGTGTTTCTGCGGGTTGGGCGGGGCGGTGTGGGTTGGCAGGACACGCCGTGAACCCGTCCCTGGGGGCTCGATGGCGCCATCCATGGCGCCAACGGTCCTGCCAACCCACATCGCCCCACCCCCGACAGCTTCCCGGTGACGGTTGGTGGGTGTTGACCTTGGTCGACACGGTAGATCCACGCCATGCGTGGATGAGATCTGTCAGATCGAAGTGGGATAGGGATCTGACCCCGGCAGCCACCCGGAATGCCGCTTTTGCTTTTGATCTTCTTTTTCTTTCCGTGGCGGGCGGAACCGCCGGAATGCGTCAGAGGCCGGGCCCTTTTCCACATCTTACGCTGCCGACGATCATACCCGTCTAGATATCCGAGTAGGTGATGTCGTTGACACACTCTCAATAATTCAACCATAAGTGCTACCGACAGCTGGCTGCGTGCGAATCGTGACTTCAGATGCTTGACGCGCTAGTAGT
>NZ_RXLZ01000059.1 GCF_003970865.1 Stenotrophomonas maltophilia
CGCGCCATACACACACCCGAGTTTAGATTACGCCCCTGGGGATAGTACCACATAGCCCCGTTCGTCCCTAATGGGCTGGACTCTCGGCGGGCGCACTCTTGGTCACTGGCAACATCACGTTAGAGGCCGTCTCCTGCGGTTAGGATGTGGGCCGTGTCGGCGGTGGAGGGGTAGTCGTTGGGGGCGGTGGTGGTGGTGTATCGATGCGCACGTTGCCGCCTCCGCCACCTCCACCACAGGCCGTCAGCGCCAGTGCCAGCGCGGTTGCCAGGGCAGATCTCACCGTCGTCGTGCGTTTCATCGATTCCTTCCCATGAACGTTGGCCCGCCCTTGTCCCGGCAGGCATGCGGCGCCGTCCAGCGGCGGCCCTCCCCGACCCTCTATACTTGGGCCGACCCCCACGCAGTCTGCCGGGAAACCGGGGCGCTTCCAACGGCCCACGGTCTCCTTTCCGAACATTGCTCACGCATCAACGAGATTGCCATGTCCAACATCGTCATCGCCGCCGCCAAGCGCACCGCCATCGGCTCCTTCCTCGGCCAGTTCAACGGCGTGCCGACCCCGACCCTCGGCGCGGCCGCCATCGCCGCCGCCCTGGAACAGTCGGGCATCCCGGCCAGCGACGTTTCCGAAGTCCTCATGGGCTGCGTGCTGCCGGCCAACCTCGGCCAGGCGCCCGCCCGCCAGGCGGCGATCGCTGCCGGCATCCCGCTGTCGACCGGTGCCACCACGCTGAACAAGGTGTGCGGCTCGGGCATGAAGACCATCATGCTCGGCCATGACCTGATCAAGGCCGGTTCGGCCAGCATCGTTGTAGCCGGCGGCATGGAATCGATGTCCAACGCGCCGCACATGCTGCCCAACTCGCGCACCGGCAACCGCTTCGGCAACTTCCAGGCGGTCGATCACATGGCCCACGATGGCCTGGTCAACGCATACGACGGCAAGGCGATGGGCGAATTCGCCGAATGCGCCGTGGACAAGTACCAGTTCAGCCGCGAAGAGCAGGACGCCTACACCATCGAATCGGTCAAGCGCGCGCAGGCGGCGCAGGCCAACGGTGCGTTCGCCGATGAAATCGTCGCGGTGAAGGTCGCCACCCGCAAGGGCGAGGTCGAGGTCAGCACCGACGAGCAGCCCGGCCGCTCGGACATCGCCAAGATCCCCACCCTGCGCCCGGCCTTCAAGAAGGACGGCAGCGTCACCGCCGCCAGTTCCTCCAGCATCTCCGACGGCGCTGCTGCAGTGGTGCTGCTGACCGAGGAAGATGCGGCCGCGCGCGGCATCACTCCGCTGGCCCGCATCGTTGGCCACGCGACCCATTCGCAGGAACCGGAGTGGTTCACCACCGCCCCGATCGGCGCGCTGCACAAACTGCTGGACAAGACCGGCTGGTCGGTGGACCAGGTCGACCTGTTTGAAATCAACGAAGCCTTTGCCGTGGTGGCGATGGCACCGATGCGTGAGCTCGGCATCCCGCATGACAAGCTCAACGTGAATGGCGGCGCCTGCGCACTGGGCCATCCGATCGGTGCCTCCGGTGCACGCCTGGTGGTGACCTTGGTCAACGCCCTGCGCACGCGCGGTGGCAAGCGCGGCATTGCCACCCTGTGCATCGGCGGTGGCGAAGCAACGGCTATCGCCATCGAATTGATTTAAATGGATTTAACGATGATTTCGCAAAAATGAATGCGGGATCGCTTGACACCCAATCTTGGCTTGTCATCATGTTGTCGGCGCGCAGCATGCGCGTTGCCTAATTCTAACGACGAGGATTCACACAATGAGCATCAACAAGCTGCTGGTCGCGATGTCCCTGGCTCTGGCCCTGGCCGCCTGCTCGAAGCAGGAAGCTGCCCAGGACGCCGCTGCTTCGGCCAACGAAGCCGCCACCGAAGCCCAGGCTGCTGCCGACCAGGCCGCCGCTGCTGGCGCCCAGACCGCCGACGCTGCCCAGCAGGCCGCTGACACCGCCGCCACCGCTGCTGACGCTTCGGTTGACGCTGCTGCCCAGGCTGGCGCTGCTGCCACCGACGCCGCTGCCGGCGCCGCTGCTGACGCTGCCAAGGCTGCTGAAGGCACCGCTGAGAAGGCCAAGGACGCTGCTGAAGAAGCCAAGAAGTAATAACTTCTTTCTTCACGCTGTTCTGGAAAAGCCGCTGGTTCGCCAGCGGCTTTTTCTTTTGTCGAATGCACGCGACGGAGCCGCTGCATCGCGACCCCGTCTTCACAACGGCATGAATAGGCTGGCGTCCCCATCCATTGCAGTACCGGAGACCGCCATGAAGATTCGTCCGATCACCACCACCCTGCTGGCCGCCTCCCTGCTGCTGGCCCTGGCCGCCTGCAAGGGCCCGGAAGCCGAACAGGCCAAGCAGGACGCACAGCAGGCTGCCGACAGCGCAGGCGCTGCCGCACGTGACGCCGTGGACAAGGCCGCCGAAGCCACCCGCGACGCCGCCGACAAGACCGCTGCCGCGTCCGAGCAGGCCGCCGCCGATACCCAGCAGGCGCTGGACAAGGCTGCAGACGCCACCGCCAACGCCGCCGACAAGGCCAAGGACGCCGCAACCGACGCCGCCGCACACGCCAGCGACGCGACCGCCAACGCGGCACAGAAGGTCGCCGACAAGGCCCGCGATGTCGCCAATGACGCCAAGGCCAACGCCGCCAAGGAAGAAGCCAAGCACTAAGCCCTACCGGCAGCCGAGCACCGGCTCGGCTCCACAGGAAAAGCCGCGGCATTGCCGCGGCTTTTCTGCTTTTCGCTCCCTGCTTTTTCTGTTGATTCCGTGGTGTGCGCCCACGGAAAGTGTCCAAGGACGCGCGGGTAGGTTGCGCAGGGGCGTAAGCGCCTTGGATGGCGCGCCCGAGCCTACAAGGACGTATTCACGGCGCCCCCTGCGCGACCTACCCGCGCGGCCCACCCATCAGTATCAGCGCCCACCACGAGGGGCTCCGCCGTTGGCCGCCCCTACGGCAGCGCGCGCGCCAGCATCGCCGTCAGCTCCAGCCCCGCCGGCAGCGTCCCGAACGCCAGCCCATGCTCCCCTTCCAGCCGGCTGCGCACGAACGCCTCCGCCATCGGACTGCGCGCACGCAGCAGCAGCGCCGCCTGCAGCAGCAGCGCAGTGCGCTCGCAGAACAGCCGCGCCTGCGCTTCCTCCGCTGGCGGCGCCGCTGCCCAACGCTGCAATGCCGCTGCATAGCGCGCATCACGGTCAGCCACCGACGCCAACTCACCGCGCAACGCCGCCATCGCCTCCGGTTCACGCGCCAGCGCACGCAGCACATCCAGGCACTGGACGTTGCCGCTGCCCTCCCAGATCGAATTCAACGGTGCCTGCCGATACAGGCGCGGCAGCATCGACTCTTCCACGTAGCCGGCACCGCCCAGGCATTCCTGCGCTTCATTGACGAAGGCCGGCGCGCGCTTGCACAGCCAGTACTTGCCCAGCGCCGTCCCCAGCCGCGCCATCGCCGCTTCATTGGCATCCACACCGGCACGATCCACCGCGCGTGCGATGCGCATCGCCAACACCGTGGCCGCTTCCGACTCCAGCGCCAGATCAGCCAGCACGTTGGTCATCAGCGGGTGCTCGACCAGCAGCTTGCCGAAGGTGCGTCGATGACGTGCGTGGTGCAGCGCCTGCGCCAGCGCCATGCGCATCTCCGCCGCTGCACCCAGCATGCAGTCCAGGCGGGTCATCATCACCATGCCGATGATGGTGACCACGCCGCGCCCCTCTTCGCCCACGCGCCATGCCTGTGCGCCGCAGAACTCGACCTCGCTGGAGGCGTTGGCCCAGTCGCCAAGCTTGTCCTTCAGCCGCATCAACCGGAACGCATTGCGGTCACCGTCGGCCAGCCGGCGCGGCATCAGCAGGCAGGTCAGCCCTCCCGGTGCCTGCGCCAGCACCAGGAAGCCATCGCACATCGGTGCGGAAAAGAACCACTTGTGGCCGACCAGGCGGTAACGCTCGCCATCGATCGGTTCGGCGCGCGTGCTGTTGGCGCGGACATCCGAGCCGCCCTGCTTCTCGGTCATGCCCATGCCCAGGGTGATGCCGGCCTTGTCCGCCACCGGCACGTCGCGCGGGTCATAGACCGGTGCAGCGGCCTTGCGCGCCCACTCGGCCAGATGTGGCTGCGAATGCAGTACCGCTACCGCCGCATGGGTCATGGTCAACGGGCAGCTGGTGCCCGCCTCGGCCTGGTGATGCAGGTAGCTCAACACCGCACGTGCCACGTGCGCGCCAGGCTGCGGCTCATGCCAGGACAATCCTGCCACGCCGTGCGATTTGGCCGTGTCCATCAACTGGTGATAGGCCGGATGGAACTCCACCGTGTCGATACGGTGGCCCTGTGCATCATGCGTGCGCAGGCGTGGACGATCACGGTTGGCATCGAAGCCGAGCCGGTACAGCTCATCACCGGCGAGTGCACCATAGACACCCAGTCGCGACGTGAAGCTGGCGGCGCCTTCGCGCTGCACGGCTTCCATCAGCGCCACATCGTCGGTCCACAACTGTCGCCCTGCGAACGGCGGCGGCTGGTTCAGCACCACATGGGTTTCATACGGCGCGTTGCTGCTGAAGCTGGGTCCACTCATCCGGTCCATCCTGGCGGCAAGAGGTCTGCGGCCCGATTGTGCCGCATCGCCTGCCAAGCCCGTGTTCAGGCCGGTTCTCACCCTCTGCACGAGACGCAGGCCACAGTGAGCGCATGGCAGGCAACGACGATCTGGTGGTGCTGCGCCCGGAGGGGCTGTACTGCGCCGCCGGCGATTTCCATATCGACCCGTGGCGACCGGTAGCGCGTGCGGTCATCACCCATGGCCACGGCGACCATGCCCGCCCGGGCATGGGGGAGTATCACTGCAGCGAAGGCAGCCTGCCGATCCTGCGCTGGCGCCTGGGTGACGTGCCGGTACAGGCGCATGCCGAGGGTGCCGCGTTCCAGCTTGGGCGGGTGCAGGTATCGCTGCATCCCGCCGGCCACGTGCTCGGTTCGTCACAGGTGCGCATCGATGACGGCGAACAGGTCTGGGTCGCCTCCGGCGACTACAAGCGGCAGCCTGATCCGACCTGCACACCGTTCGAAGTGGTGCCCTGCGATACCTTCATCACCGAGGCCACCTTCGCACTGCCGATCTACCGCTGGCCGGACACGCCGGCGGTGGCTGCAGAGATCGTGGCGTGGTGCCACGAATGCGAACAACGTGGCGAAGCGGCGATCCTGCTGTGCTACGCACTGGGCAAGGCGCAACGGGTGCTGGCCGAACTGCGGCCACTGGACGATCGCCCAGCCTGGCTGCATGGCGCCATCGCCAATGGCGTGGCGGTCTACCGGCAGGCCGGCGTGCCGATGCTGGAGACGCTCACCGTCGCCGAGCAGGGCCGCCAGCCTGATGCCGCCGGCCAGCTGATCCTCGCGCCGCCATCGGCTGCGGGCACGCCCTGGATGCGCCGCTTCGGCCGCCACCAGCTGGGCTTCGCCTCCGGCTGGATGCAGCTGCGCGGCAATCGGCGGCGCCGCAATGTCGATCGCGGCTTCGTCATTTCCGATCATGCCGATTGGCCCGCACTGCTGCAGACCATCGAACAGACCGGCGCGCAGCGGGTGATCGCTACCCATGGCAATACCGATGCGTTGATTCCGTTCCTGCGCGAGCGCGGTGTGGCTGCCGAAGCCTTCCGCACCGATTTCGGGAGCGAGGAATGAAGGCGTTCGCTGCGCTCTACCAGCGCCTGGACCGGAGCACCGCCACGCTGGACAAACGTGCAGCGCTGGTCGACTACTTCCGCCAGGCAGGTGCGCATGACGCGGCGTGGGCGCTGTACCTGCTCAGCGGTGGCAAGGTGGGGGGCGCACGCCGCAGGATCGCCGCCAGAGGTGAACTACGCGCCTGGATCGCCGAAGAATCCGGCTTGCCGCCATGGCTGGTGGAAGACAGCTATGCGCAGGTGGGTGACCTGGCCGAAACGCTGACCCTGCTGCTGGATGATCCGTCCCGGCCAGCCGCCGACCGCCCGTTGGCTGATTGGATCGAACAGCATCTGCTGGCGGTGGCCAACCAACCCGAGGCAGTGCGCCGTGCGGCGGTCGTCGCAGGCTGGCAGCAGCTGTGCAGCAGCGAACGCCTGGTGTTCAACAAGCTGCTGACTGGTGCCCTGCGCGTAGGTGTTTCGCAGCGACTGGTGCAGCAGGCGCTGGCTGAATGGTCCGGCCTGGACATCGCACGCATCGCCCAGCGCATGCTCGGCGAGTGGGTACCCTCGCCCGGGCTGCTGGCTCGACTGCTGTCACCGGGCGAGCTGCCGTCCGACCGCCAACAGCCCTACCCGTTCTTCCTCGCCTCCCCCCTCGAAGGCGACCCTGCCGGACGCCTCGGCGCGATCGATGACTGGCTGCTGGAATGGAAATGGGATGGCATCCGCCTGCAGCTGCTGCGCCGGCGTGGCGAAGTCGCGCTGTGGTCCCGTGGCGAGGAACGACTGGATGGCCGCTTCCCCGAGATCGAGCAAGCCGCGATGGCGTTGCCGGAGGGCTGCGTGCTGGACGGAGAGCTGCTGGCCTGGGACGAGACCGCCAACCTGCCGCGCGCCTTCACCGCACTGCAGACCCGCATCCAGCGCCGCAAGCCAGGAGCAGCGACCCTGCGCAACACGCCGGTGCGCGTGCTCGCCTATGACCTGCTGGAACACGATGGCGCGGACCTGCGCGAGCTGCCATTGCAGGAACGGCGTACGCGGCTCACCGCGGTCGTCGGTGCCCTGGGGAACGCGCGGATCCAACTGTCGCCCGACGTTGTCGCTGACGACTGGCTGCAGGCTGCTGCGATGCGTGGGAGGGCGCGCGGGCGCGGTGTGGAGGGATTGATGCTGAAGCGGCGCGCGTCGCCCTACCAGGCAGGGCGACGACGCGGCGACTGGTGGAAATGGAAGGTCGATCCACTCACCATCGATGCGGTGCTGCTGTACGCACAGGCCGGCCATGGGCGGCGCAGCACGCTGTACACCGACTACACCTTCGGTGTCTGGGACGGCGACACGCTGGTGCCGGTGGCCAAGGCGTATTCGGGCTTGGACGACAAGGAAATCCTCGCACTCGACCGCTGGATCCGCGCCAACACCCGCGAGCGCTTCGGGCCGGTGCGCAGCGTGCGCGCCGAACAGGTGTTCGAGCTGGGTTTCGAAGCGGTCAACCGCAGCAGCCGGCACAAATCCGGTATCGCCGTGCGCTTTCCGCGCATCCTGCGCTGGCGCCACGACAAGCCTGCCAGCGAGGCCGATCAGCTGGCCAGCCTGCAGGCGCTGGCGCGATGAACCGCAGCCAGGCACTGCGCCGGCTGGAAGACTGGTTCGCAGCACGCGGCTGGCGTTCACTGCCGTTCCAGCGCGCAATGTGGCGTCACTACCTGGCCGGCGAATCCGGGTTGCTGCATACACCCACGGGCAGCGGCAAGACGCTGGCGATGTTCGGTGGGCCATTGCTGCAGGCGCTGATCGATCCGCCGCCCTCGCCCCGCCGGGCCACCGCAGTGCGCCCACTGCAGGTGCTGTGGGTGACGCCCTTGCGCGCGTTGGCCAGCGATACCGCCCTCGCACTTCAGGCCGTCGTCGACGGCTTGGGCCTGGGATGGCGTGTCGGCCTGCGCAGCGGCGACGCCAGCAACCGCGAGCGACGCCGGGCCCGCGAAGGCCGCATCGACATACTGGTGACCACGCCCGAATCACTGGCGCTGCTGCTGAGCTATCCGGATACGCAGCCGCGCATGCGCCAGCTGCGCTGCGTGGTGGTGGACGAATGGCATGAGCTGCTGGGCAACAAGCGCGGAGTGCTGCTGCAGTTGAACCTGGCGGTGTTGCGCGAAGCCGCGCCTGCAGTGCAGCTGTGGGGGCTGTCGGCCACGCTGGGCAATCTGCAGGAGGCGCGCGATGTGCTGCTGCCCGGGCAGCCCGACGCGCCGATCGTGCAGGGCGTACGCCCACGTGCGATCAGTGTGCGCAGCCTGCTGCCGGAACCCGGCGAACGTTTCCCCTGGGCCGGGCATCTGGGCCTGGCACAGTTGCCGCGCGTGCTGGACGCGTTGATGGAGGCACCCAGCAGCCTGCTGTTCACCAACACGCGTGCACAGGCGGAACTATGGCATCAGGCGCTGGCCGCAGTCTGGCCGGAAGACCAGAACACACTTGCGCTGCACCACGGCTCGCTGGATCCGGCGCTGCGCCAGCAGGTGGAAGACGGCCTGCGCGCGGGCGCGCTGCGCTGCGTGGTTGCCACCTCCAGCCTCGACCTCGGCGTGGACTTCCCTGAAGTTGAGCAGGTGCTGCAGCTGGGCAGCCCGAAGGGTGTGGCCCGCCTGCGCCAACGCGCCGGACGCGCGCGCCACCGCCCGGGTGCCAGCGGTTCCATCCTGTGCGTGCCCAGCCATGCGCTGGAACTGGCCGAGTACGCCGCAGTGCGCCGTGCATTGGCCGAAAGCGTGGTCGAAGCACGCAGGCCGCCGACGCTGTCGCTGGATGTGCTGGCCCAACATGCGGTCAGCCGCGCCCTGGCCGGTGGCTTCGACAGCGATGCGCTGCTGGCGCAGGTACGGCGTACACATGCCTTTGCGTCGCTCGGCGAAGACCAGTGGCAGGCCGTGCTGACGTTCATCGTGCAGGGTGGCCAGGCCCTGGCCCAGTACCCCGATTTCCACAAGGTCGTGCGTGATGCCGACGGCTACTACCGCATGCACGATCGCCGCCAGGCACTGCGCCATCGGCTGTCGATCGGCACCATCAGCAGCGATGGCAGCGTGCGCGTGCAGTTCCTGCGCGGTGGTGGCCTGGGCGCCGTGGAGGAACAGTTCGCCAGCCGCCTGCGTCGCGGCGACCGTTTCCAGTTCGCCGGGCGCCTGCTGGAACTGGTGCAGCTGCGCGACATGACCGCCTTCGTGCGGCTGGCACGAGGGCGCGATGATGGTGTGGTGCCGCGCTGGCAGGGAGGCCAGTTGCCGCTTTCGATGCCACTCGGCCGTGAGCTGGAGTGGGTTCTGTCCGGCGCCGACGACAGTGCCGAATCACGCTGGTTGTCACCGTTGCTGGCACTGCAGCAGCAGTTGTCGACGCTTCCCGGCCCAGAGCATCTGCTGGTGGAAGAGGTGCGGCGCCGCGAAGGCCAGTTCCTGTTCGTCTACTCCTTTGCCGGCCGCCACGTGCACGAGGCGTTGGCCGCTTTGCTGGCACTGCGCTGTACCCGCCTGCAGCGCAACAGCATCGCCTATGCGGTGAACGATCATGGCCTGGTGCTGGCACCGGCGCAGGCGATCGATCTGGATGCGGCGCAATGGCGAGCACTGTTCACCCCCGATCAGCTGCTGGACGATCTGCGTGCCGCGGTGAACCTGGGCGAGCTGGCCCGGCGCCAGTTCCGTGGCATCGCACGCGTAGCCGGCCTGCTGGTCCCCAGCCTGCCCGGCGGCATGCCGCGATCGCTGCGCCAGCTGCAGGCCTCGGCGGGCCTGCTCTACGACGTCCTGCGCGAGCATGATCCCGGCCACCTGCTGTTGGCATTGGCCGAGCGCGAAGTGCTGCACGACAGCCTGGACCTCCCAGAGCTGCAGCAGGTACTGGCAAGGATCGGCATGCAGGACCTCTCGGTGCAGCACCCGCCATCACTCACGCCACTGGGCTTCCCGCTGTGGGCCGAACGCCTGCGCGGGCAGTTCAGCAACGAGGACTGGCGCACCCGCGTGCAACGCGCGGCCCAGCAGCTGGAGCGCCGCCATGGCCGATGAACTGCCGCTGCTGCGCGCCGGCGAATCGCTGATTCTGCTTGGCGCGCGTGCGTTGTACTGGCCCGCGCGGCGGGCGCTGTTGATCGCCGACCTGCATCTGGGCAAGGCCGATGCATTCCGCCGTGCCGGCATCGCGTTGCCCAGCGGCGGCACCAGCGAAGACCTGCAACGCCTGCAGGGGCTGCTGGACAGGCATGCCTGCCGCGAGCTGTGGATCCTGGGCGACATCCTGCATGGGCCGGTGCATCGCGCTGCGTGGTACCAGCAATGGCTGGGATGGCGTGAACGCAATGCTTCGCTGGACGTGCATGTTCTGCGCGGTAATCACGACCGCCAGCTGCCGCATGCGCAGTTGCAGGTCCAGATCCACGATGAAGTACGGCTGCAGCCGTTCCTGCTTCGCCATGAGCCGATGCCCGATGCGGCGCTGCATGTGATCGCGGGGCATCTGCATCCGCAGGTTGCCTTGCCGCCTCTGCGGCGGCGCTTCCCCGCGTTCTGGCTGCGCGAGCGGATGACGATCCTGCCGGCCTTCTCCGCGTTCACCGCCGGCATGGTGCCTGTGCCCGCCCGCGGCGAGCAAAGGGTCGCCTGCGTGGAAAACGGCCTGGTGGAACTGCCGGTGGCTTGAATCAGGCCGGACGAATGCCCAGCTGCGGCATCAACTGGAAATCAGGCGTGTCATCTTCACGTCGTCGCGGCAACGCCTGGATCGCCGCCAGCATCTCCTGCGCACAGGTGCGGATGCGCGCGTGGTGCTCCGCTGATGCATGACTGATCAGGCTGCCGACATGGAACTCGAACACGTCCTCCAGTACGTCGGGCTGGTCCTCGTGCAGCATCTGCAGCAATCCGCGCAGCTTGCAGATTTCCGATTCCAGCTCCTCGACCGCGAACAACATGGCGTCCTCCTCTTCAACAACAGGCGGCACGTCCGGGCCGCAACAGGCCGCAACGGCAGCGCCGCCCGGGCCACGCGCGATGTTGATCACGGAAAGGAAAACGGGCGACGCGCAATCGCGTGCAACCTACTTCTCGCATATCCGCGGTGAGGCAACCGTTAATTCACGTGACGGCGCGCTTCACGCATTGGCCGTGATCGCGTTGATGCGAGGCATCTCCGCCACGGTAGCCAGTGCGTCGACGAAAGCCGGATCCAGTGCGAGCGCACCGAACCAGCCGTGCTGGGTGCCACTGAGCACGCGCAGCATGTGGCCACGGCCACCCGGCAGGCGCCCCATCGGGCCCAGCAGCACATCGCGCGCCTTGGCCCAGGCGTCGCGGTCGGACTGGAACAGCGGCGTCAGCCAACGACTCCAGCGCTGGTACACTGCAACGTGTGCCCTGCGTTGCGCCTGGTAGGCCTGCAATGCTCCGGCACCGCCACCCTGCGCGCGCACCGCATCGCGCAGCGCCAACGCATCGAGCAGCGCCATGTTCACGCCCTGCCCCAGCTGCGGGCTCATCGCATGCGCGGCATCACCGGCCAGCACCATGCGTCCGTGGTGCCAGCGCGTCATCACCGCATCACGGTAGACCGCGCGCGCCAGCTGGCCGGCATCACGCAGATGGGCGAAGCGCGCACTGGCCTGCGGCCACAGCGCATGCAGCTCATCCAGCCAGGGCGTCATGCCATCGGCCTGCCAGCGCTCGAAGTCGGCGCGTGGCAGGCTCCAGAAGAAGCTCAGGCGCGGCGTGTCATCACCGGGGCGCGTACCGACCGGCAGCAGCCCGATCATCTTGCGCGCGGCCACGTAGCGCTGGCGCAGCTCCTGCACGTGCGGCCAGTCTTCGGCCGGCAGCAGGCACCACAGCGCTCCCCACGGATACACGCGGTCCAGCCCGGCACCGCCGGCGATCGTGCCGCGCAGCGTTGAGGCGGCGCCATCGGCGGCAACAATCAGGTCGAACGGGCCGTGCGTGCGCCCGTCGCTGTCGCGCAGACGGCCGTGTTCGGCATCCACCTCGGTAATGGTGGTACCGGCATGCAGCTGGCCCTCGCCTGCGCGCGCCTCGTCCAGCAACGAGAACAAGGCCCCGCGCTGCATGCCCAGGCCGTGCAGGCGCGCATCCAGGCCGTCGTAGCGCATGTCCATCACCGCGCGCTCGCACGGCGTGTCGCCATACAGGCGGTGCACCGGCGCGGCATGTGCGCGCACTGAATCAAGCAGGCCCATCTGCCACAGTACCTGCAGGCCGCTGGGCTGCAGCAGGAAGCCGGCGCCAACCGGTCCCGGCGTGGGCACGCGTTCGAAGATCTCCACCTCGTGGCCGTCACGCGTGAGCAGGATGGACACTGCCTGTCCAGCGGTGCCGTAGCCGATCACGGCGATGCGCAGTCGTTCCGTCATGGCTGCATTGTGCCCGAGGCGGGTTGCGAATGGAGAAGGTAGGCCGCGCACGGCATCCCCGCATGGCGTGGATCCACTGCGCAAAAAAAACCCCGCCGAAGCGGGGTTTTCAACGCACTGTCGAGTGGATCACTCGGCCGGCGTGATGTTCGAAGCCTGGGCACCCTTCGGGCCCTGGGTCACGTCATAGGTGACACGCTGGCCTTCCTGCAGGCTGCGGAAGCCCTTGGAGTTGATGGCGGAGAAGTGCGCGAACACGTCGGCGCTGCCATCCTCCGGCGAGATGAAGCCAAATCCCTTGGCGTCGTTGAACCACTTGACGGTACCGTTCGGCATGGTGATGCGAGACCTTATGCAATGAATGGGTGGTGTACGCTGAACCCGCGCACAAGCTGAGTATGCAAAGCTTGCTCGGGGAAGACAATCACCCCCGTGCCAATTCGCCCACCAGTTCCGGAAGTCCGTTGCCGGCCGCCTGCACGTTGGCCAGCACTTCGGCCATCGTAATCTCCTCGCCATCACCACAGCCGGCAGCCCAGTTGGCGATGATCGCCAGGCAGGCGTAATCCAGCCCCAGCTCGCGTGCCAGCGCGGCTTCCGGCATGCCGGTCATGCCCACCAGGTCGCAGCCGTCGCGGCGCATGCGGGCGATTTCAGCGATGGTTTCCAGGCGCGGGCCCTGCGTTGCGCCGTAGCAGCCACCGTCATGGACCGTGACACCGGTCACTTTGGCCGCGGCCAGGATCTTGCTGCGCAGCATCGGCGTGTACGGGTGGCCGAAATCGACGTGGACCACGTCGGTGCCCTCTTCTTCACAGATCGTGCTGATGCGGCCCCAGGTGTAGTCGATGATCTGGTCCGGGCAGGCCAGCACGCGCGGGCCAAAGTGTTCGGTAATGCCCCCCACCGTGTTCAACGCCAGCACGCGCTGCGCGCCCAGTTGCTGCAGCGCGGCCAGGTTGGCGCGGTAGTTGATCTTGTGCGGCGGCAGCGAATGGCCTTCGCCATGCCGCGCCAGGAACGCCACGCGATGGCCGAGCAGCGTACCGACGCGCACCGGGCCCGACGGACGGCCGAAGCGGGTGTCGACCTCGTGGGTCTGCACGTCGTCAAGCTTGGCCAGGTTGTAGACACCGGTACCGCCGATCACGGCCAGGGCGATCTGTTGCATTCGAAGCACTCCATGAAAAGACGAACGCCGGCACCCGAGGATGCCGGCGGCAGAAGAAGACGCGCCGCGGGCGGCTGCGCCGTTATTCCTTCATCGCGTAGATGGCCGGCACGCAGCGCAGGGTTTCGTTGACGTCCATGCCGAAGCCGAACACGTAGCGGTCCGGCAGTTCGATGCCGGCGTAGTCGGCAGTCACGTCCGGCAGCGCGCGGTCGTGCTTCTTCACCGTCATCGCGGCGATGCGCACGTCGGTCGCGCCCTGTTCCAGGCACCAGGTGCGCACGCCCTGCAGGGTGTAGCCCTCGTCGAGGATGTCGTCGACCAGCAGCACGCGGCGACCAAACAGCGACGTGGCCGGCTTGTGCTTCCAGACCAGGTCGCCGCCGGTGGTTTCACCGCGGTAACGGGTGGCGTGCAGGTAATCGAACTGCACGTCCTGGCCGCGCGCGCCCAGTTCCAGCGCCAGCTGGCCGGCGAACGGCAGCGCACCGTGCATGATGGACAGGAACAGCGGCACCTCGCCCTTGTAATCGCGCGCGATGGCGTCGGCGATACCAGCGATGGCCTTGTCGATGGTGGGGCGGTCGACCAGCAGGTCAGCCTGGGCCAGGGCCTGGGAAATGGTGAGGTTGGGCATCAGACGGTTCTTCCAAGGGTTTCAAGCAGACGGGATTGGGTGTCGCCATGGCGGGCATCGGCCAGCAGGCCGTCCCAGCCAAGCGCGCCGCGGCCGAGCAGGCCCAGCAGCGCAGCAGTGTTGAGGGAACGCCCCTGCACCGCGTGCAGGGCTTCATCGACCAGTTCCGGGTGGCAGACCAGCACCACGTCGCAGCCGGCATCCAGATGCGCGTGGACGCGCGCCGGCACGCCGCCGGCACTGTGCGAGGCGGCCATGCCGATGTCATCGGAGAACACCACGCCGCGGAAGCCGAGCTCGCCGCGCAGGATGTCCTGGATCCAGCGCGGCGAATAGCCGGCCGGTTCAGGCGCAATCTGCGGGTAGATCACGTGCGCCATCATCACCGCATCGGCACCGGCGGCGATGCCGGCCTGGAACGGCACGAGGTCCTGCGTACGCAGCTCGTCCAGCGCGCGCGGATCGATCGCGGTATCGACGTGAGTGTCTTCCAGCACGGTGCCGTGGCCGGGGAAATGCTTGAGCGTGGCGGCCATGCCGACCGCATGCATGCCGCGCACGTAGGCGGCGGTGAATGCGGCCACCACCTGCGGGTCTTCACTGAAGGCGCGGTTGCCGATGGCGCGGTTGCCACGGCCGAGGTCGACCACTGGCGCGAAGCTCAGGTCCAGGCCGCTGGCGCGCACTTCACTGGCCATCAGCCAGGCATGCTGTTCGGCCAGGGCCAGCGCCTGCTGCGGGTCGGTCGCGTACAGCGCCCCGATGTCCTGCAGGGGCGGCAGCTCGCTGTAGCCCTCACGGAAGCGCTGCACACGGCCGCCTTCCTGGTCCACGCAGATCAGCTGCGGGCGTGGGGCAGCGGCGCGGATCGCCGCGCTCAGATCGGTCACCTGCTGGCGCGAGGCGAAGTTGCGCTTGAACAGCACCACCCCGGCCACGGCATCGTGCTGCAGCCAGTCACGTTCCTGGGCGGTCAGTTCGGTGCCGGCAACGCCGATCAGCAGCATGGTCGATCTCCACAACGCGCGCCCGCATGGCGCAGTGCCGCATTGTCGCAGAACCGGCCGACAGGCGCAGTGGTCAGAAAAAGGGGACGGAGGGGATTAAGCCGCATTCGGCCCTACGGGCTGGATACGCCTTGATTCCCTGCGTCCCCTTTTCGGGGCCGGTCAGACCTTGCAGCCGTCCGGGCCGCAGGCTTCGTCACCGTCAGCCGGGGTCGTGGGCACGCCCTGCTCGGCGGCGATCTGCTGCAGGGCCTGGGCGAACGCCTCCGGCGGCTGCGCCCCGGAAATGGCCCATTTCCCATCGATGACGAAGGTCGGCACCGAAGAAACGCCCAATGCATGGGCCTGCGCCAGCTTGGCGTCGACCTCGGCCAGGCCGCGGTCGGAGGCCAGCATCTGCGCGATTTCGCCGGCGTCGAGGCCGCCAGCCACGCCGGCCTTGATCAGCACCGAGGGGTCCGCCAGGTTCTGGCCGTGCTCGAAGTGGGCGCGGAACAATGCTTCGCCGACCGCATCCTGCTGGCCGTGCTCGCCGGCCAGCCACAACACCCGGTGCGCCGGCAGCGTGGTCACCCGCACCTGGCCCCGGCTGAAGTCCATCGGCAAGCCCTCAGCGCGCGCGGTGGTCTGGGTCTGGCCGAGGATCTGTTCGGTACGCTCGACGCCACCGAACTTGCGCACATAGGCCTCGCGCAGCGGCACCGGGGTGGCGTCCGCGTCCGGGTCCAGCTGGAACGGCTGCCAGTGGATATCGAGTTCAGGCGCGTCCGCGCCCAGCAACTGCACGCCCTGCTGGAAACGATGCTTGCCGATCCAGCACCAGGGGCAGACCACGTCGGAGTAGATGTCGATTCTCATCCCCACGACATGGGGCCCGCCCTGCTCGATAAAAGGGGACGGAGGGGATTAAGTCGCTTCCCGCACAGGTGGGCTAAAGACGACTTAATCCCCTCCGTCCCCTTTCTGGCGGTTTCACCACTCTGAATACGGGTGACTGGCCAGGGCAACGTTGTAGTAGCGGGCGTCATCAGTGACTTCGGCGCCGACCCAGTCCGGCAGGTCAATGGCCTGGTCAGCACTGTCCAGCTCGACCTCGGCCACGACCAGGCCAGCGTTGTCGCCGAGGAACTCGTCCACTTCCCAGGTCAGGCCGGCGTGTTCGACCAAGTGGCGGCGCTTGTCGATCAGGCCGCCCACGCATAACGCCAGCAGTGCGCGCGCATCGTCCACCGGGATCGGGTAATCGAATTCCTGGCGGGTGTGGCCGATGGTGCGCGACTTCAGGTTCAGCGCGGCGTGATCGCCCTCGATGCGCACGCGCACCGAAGCGTTCTGGGTGCCGCGGTCAAGCGCGCCCATGTCGTTGATGTAGCCCTGCGCCATCGGGATCACCCGGTGCGCGGCGGCGCGCCAGCCATCACTGCTGACGAGGAATTTGCGTTCGATTTCGATGCCCATCGCGCCATTATGCGCGATGGGCATGACAGCCGATCAGCGCTTCTCGAACACCGCGATGCTTTCCACGTGTGCGGTGTGCGGGAACATGTCCATGGCACCGGCACTGACCAGGGTGAAGCCCTGTTCGTTGACCAGGTAGCCGGCATCGCGTGCCAGCGAACCCGGGTGGCAGCTGACGTAGACGATGCGCTTGAACTGCTTCAGCGGCAGCTGCTGCAGCACTTCGATCGCGCCCGAGCGCGGCGGGTCCAGCAGCAACTTGTCAAAGCCCTGGCGCATCCACGGGGTACTGCGCTGGTCCTGGGTCAGGTCAGCGCTGAAGAACTGCGCGTTGCCCAGGCCATTGCGCTCGGCATTCTCACGGGCACGCGCGACGAGGCCGGCATCACCTTCCACACCGACCACTTCGCGCACGCGGCGCGCCAGCGGCAGGGTGAAGTTGCCCAGGCCGCAGAACAGGTCCAGCACGCGCTCGTCCTCACCCGGTTCCAGCAGGTCCAGGGCGTGGGCGATCATCTTCTCGTTGAGCTTGGCATTGACCTGGATGAAGTCCAGCGGGCGGAACGCCAGCTCCACATCCCACGGTGCCAGCCGGAACGACAGCGGCACGCCCTGCCCGTCCAGCGGCTGCACGGTGTCCACGCCGCCGGACTGCAGGTAGATCACGAAGCCATGCTGCTGGCCGAAGGCGGCCCAGGCCGCACGATCGGCGTCGCTGAGCGGCTGCAGGTGGCGCACGGTCAGGACCACGGCCTGGTCACCGGCGATGAACTCGATCTGCGGGATGTCACGCTTGCCATCGAGCGATTCGATGAAGGTAGACAGCGCCTCGACCTTGGTGCCGATTTCCGGGATCACGGTCAGACACTGGCCGAGGTCGGCGACGAAACGCGGGTCCTGTTCACGGAAGCCGACCAGGGTCTTGTCCTTCTTCTCGACCCGGCGCACCGAGAAGCGGCCCTTGCGACGGTAGCCCCAGCTCTCGCCGACCAGCGGCGCCAGTACGCTGCCCGGCTTCACGTGGCCGATGCGTTCCAGGTTGTCCATCAGCACGCGCTGCTTGGCGACGATCTGCTGGTCTTCGTCCAGGTGCTGCAGCACGCAGCCGGCGCAGGTGCCGAAGTGCGGGCACTTCGGGGTCACGCGCTGCGGCGAGGCCTGCAGCACTTCCACCGTGCGCGCTTCGTCGAAATGGCGGCTGCGGGCGGTCTGTTCGGCCATGACCACCTCACCCGGCAGCGCGCCGCTGACGAAGGTGACCTTGCCGCCCTCGCCTTCACGGCGGGCGACGCCGCGACCATCATGGCTGAGGTCGAGGATCTCGGTCTGGAACGGGGTACGGTCGATGCGGGAGCGGGATCGGGCCACGTGGCAACAGGCTGCGGGCAAAAATGGGGGCGTATTGTCGCAGATCCTGACCGGCAGGGTCCGGACCCGCTTGCGCCCGCCGCCGCCGTGCTTGATGATTGCAACAGCTGACATGGAGGCAGCCCTGATGCAGATGACCCCGCGGGCCAGCCGGCCCCGCTTCCTGCTTGTCGAGGACGACATCATCAGCCGCGGTTTTTTCAAGGCGGCGTTGGAAACGTTACCGGCGGACGTGGACACCGCAGATTCATTGGCCAGCGCCCTGGCCAGCGCCGAACCCGGCGCGCACGACCTGTGGCTGATCGACGTCAACCTGCCTGACGGCAATGGAGCGCAGCTGCTGCGCGAACTGCGCCGTTCACATCCCGACACCCCGGCGTTGGCGCATACCGCCGACGGCGATACCTCGATCCATGCGCGCCTGCGCGAAGCCGGGTTCAGCGACACCCTGGTCAAACCCCTCGGCCGCGACCAGCTGCTGAAGGCGGTGCGCCGCGCACTGGTCAACAGTCCGGCCAGGATTGTCATGGCCCAGGCGCCGGCTGCGGTCGAGCTGCAGGTACAGGACTGGGACGAGACTGCGGCACTGGCCGCGCTCAATGGCCAGCGCAACCACCTGATCGCCCTGCGCGAGCTGTTCCTGGCCGAGCTGCCGGGCGTGCGTGACGCGGTCGAGCAGGCGGTGGACCAGCACGACGAGCGCCAGCTGCGCAGCCAGCTGCATCGGCTGCAGGCGAGCTGCGGCTTCGTGGGAGCGGCACGGTTGGGACGGGCGGTGCGCCAGTTGCATCATGCGCCGGAGTCCGGGCAGGCCCAGGATGGGTTCCGCGCCGCGGTGGCTGCCCTGCTGCATTGAGGGTTTTTCGGCAGGGCTGCGCCCTGCACCTGCAGATGCTTCAAGCCAGGGCAACGTCAAAGGCCAGAGCCAGAGCGGCTCTGGCTTTCTGCTTGTTGGGCGGGGCGGTGTGGGTTGGCAGGACACGCCGTAAACCCATCCCTGGGGGCTCGATGGCGCCATCCATGGCGCCAACGGTCCTGCCAACCCACACCGCCCCACCCCCGACAGATTCCCGGTGACGGCTGGTAGATCCACGCCATGCGTGGATGAATCTCAATCAGAATCAAATATTTCGAATTGAAATCGAAACGCATCCACGCATGGCGTGGCTCTACTGTGTCGACCAAGGTCGACACCCACCAGAGCAGAGTGCCGTTCCGACAGCTCGCAGGAATCTGTCGAAGGCGGGGTGGGTCCGGTTGCGGGAGTGTCCGCGGCATGGATGCCGCGGCCAAGCCCCCAGGGACGGGTTTACGGCGTCTCCCGCAACCGGACCCACCCCGCCATCCCACGGAATGCATGCTGTTGCTGTTGCTGTTGCTTTGGCCTCGGCAGGTGCAGGGCTGCAAGCCCTGCCGAACACCCCCTACCTGCGAGGCGCGAGCTGCTCGAGCATTTCCCAGGACTTCAGGCCGCGCGGCCCGAGGTGATGGGCCAGCACCCGCCGCATCGGCAGGCGCAGGCTGGCCAGGTCAGCGGCATCGGGCTCTTCGTCGGCCGCCAACGCCAGCAGCGCCGAGCCAGTGGCCGCCGCCCGCCGTTCCCCACCGCGCTCGCTCAGCAGGCGCTGCGCGCCTTCCTGCGGGTCCAGTTCATAGCGCGCGGCCGGGTCGATCGGTTGGCCGTCGCTGGCGCTGTCCAGATCGAAACCCAGGCCCAATGCGGACAACAGCTCGCGTTCGAAGCGACGCAGGGTCCAGGCCAGGCCGGCGCCCACGCCCAGCCGCGCACGTGCCTCGCCGTAGGCCAGGTACAACTCAGGCAGCGGGTCCTGGCGCGGGGCCAGGCGCAGGGTCAGTTCACTCAGGTAGAAGCCGGCCAGCATCGCCTGGCCGACCAGGCGTGGCGCCGCATCAAGCGCCTCGGCACCACGCAGCTGGGCCAGTTCACCCCGCTGCTGGGCACTGAAGCGGATCCACTGCAGCGGCTGCAGAGCAGCGCGCAGCACCTGTCCCTTGGCGGTGGATACGCCACGCGCGAGCAGGCCGATCCGGCCATGCTGCGCACTCAGCACTTCGACCAGCAGACTGGTCTCGCGGTAGGCCCGTGCATGCAGCACGAAGCCGGTGTCGTCCTCGATCATCATCGAAGCGACCGCAACGGCTTACTCGTAACCGAAGGCCTTCAGTGCGGCCTCGTCGTCGGACCAGCCTTCACGCACGCGCACCCAGGTCTCCAGGAACACCTTGGCGCCGAACAGACGTTCCATCTGCAGGCGGGACTTGGCCCCGATCTCCTTCAGACGGGTGCCGCCCTTGCCGATCACGATCGCCTTCTGGCCCTCGCGCTCGACCCAGATCACCGCACCGATGCGCAGCAGGTTGCCATCTTCGGTAAAGCGCTCGATTTCCACGGTGGTGGCGTACGGCAGTTCTTCGCCGAGCTGGCGCATCAGCTGCTCACGCACCAGTTCGCCGGCCAGGAAACGCTGGCTGCGGTCGGTGATCTCGTCCTCGCCGAACATCGGCGGCGCTTCCGGCAACAGCGCCAATACGTCGCGTACCAGTGCTTCCAGGCCGTTGCGCTTCTGCGCCGAGATCGGATGCACGGACGAGAAATCGCGGCCGGCCGTGACTTCCTGCAGGAACGGCAGCAGCGCGCCCTTGTCCTTCAGCCGGTCGATCTTGTTGACCACCAGCACCACCGGGATACCGGCGTCGCGCAGGACATTGAAGGCCAGGCTGTCTTCTTCGTCCCAGCGACCGGCTTCGATCACCAGCAGGCCGGCGTCGACGCCTTCCAGCGAGCCGCGCGCAGCGCGGTTCATCACCCGGTTCATCGCCCGCTTCTGCACCTTGTGCAGGCCGGGGGTGTCGACCAGCACCAGCTGGCCTTCCGGATAGGTGGCGATGCCCAGCAGGCGATGGCGCGTGGTCTGCGGGCGGTTGGAAACGATGCTGACCTTGGCGCCGACCAGGGCATTGGTCAGGGTCGATTTGCCCACGTTCGGGCGGCCGATGACGGCCACGCTGCCGCAATGATGGGAAGTTTGTTCGCTCACTTGGAATCCAGTTGTTCTAGGACGGCCGCAGCCGCCTGTTGTTCGGCAAGCCGCCGCGAGGCGCCTTCGCCCTCGGTGCTGGCGGCCGGGTCGGCTACGTTGCAGCGTACCCGGAAGTGCTTGGCGTGGTCGTCACCGGATTCTGACACCAGTTCATACTGCGGCAACGCCTTCTGTCGGGCCTGCAGCCATTCCTGCAGGCGGGTCTTGGGGTCCTTCTCGGGCCGGCCGGAGGCCGGCAGTGCCTCGATCGAAGCGCTGAACCAGGGCAGTACCACCGCCCGGCAGGCCTCGAAGCCGGCATCCAGGTAGATCGCGGCCACCACGGCTTCCACCGCGTCGGCCAGGATCGAGTCGCGGCGATGACCGCCGGACTTCATTTCGCCCGGGCCCAGGGTCAGCCGCTCGCCCAGTTCCAGGCTGCGCCCGATCACCGCCAGCGCGCCTTCACGTACCAGCTCGGCACGGGCACGGGTCATCGCGCCTTCGTCGGCCTTGGGCCAGCGTCGGTACAACGCTTCGGCCGCCATCATGTTGACGATGCTGTCGCCGAGGAACTCCAGGCGCTCGTTGTGCGGCGCACCGGCACTGCGATGCGTCAGCGCCTGCTTGAGCAGGGCCGGGTCGCTGAAGGCATGACCGATCAGGTCGCCACGTTGGATGAATTTACTGGGCACCGCTTCGTGTCAGGTCCTGGGAAGAATCGAATTTGCCAACCACATCGAGATTGCCGATCAGCTGACGGCGCACTTCGTAGTTGACCTTGAGGGTCCAGCCATTGTCGCGACGGTCGAACTTCACGTTGGCCGGCTTCACGTTGTCCGAGTAGTTGATGTACAGGCGCTTGAAGAACAGGTCCTGGATGCGCGCCGGCTCCATGCTGCCCACGCCCGGCTCGTTGGCCAGGCTCTTCATCGCCGAGCGCACCGCGTAGTACTCCTGGTACATCGGGAACAGCTTCATGCCGATGTAGAGGAAGAAGCCAACCACGATCAGGACCGTCAGGAACGAGGTCAGGGTCATGCCACGCTGCGTGTTCATCGTCTTCATTGCGTTCTCCCCAGATACGCGTCGGATGTGAAAATACTCAGTTGATGCCTGCTCAGTTGATGCTCGAGCCGATCCGCGACGGTTCGAAGCCGTCCTTGCAGAACCAGCCCTGGCAGTTCAGCCAGATCAGGAATGCCTTGCCGCGCAGGTTCTCTTCCGGCAGCAGGCCCCAGAAACGGCCATCGTCGCTGTTGTCACGGTTGTCGCCCATCACCAGGTACTTGCCGGCCGGCACGGTCCACTGGCCCTGGCCACGCGGATAGTCGGTCTCCAGCACCGTGTGGGTGCGGCCCGGCAGGTGCTCGACCAGCAGGTTGGCACCCTCGCCCTGGCCCTTGTGGCCGGCGTAGATGCCCTTGTTGTCGTACTTCAGCGGCTCGCCGTTGAGGATCACGCCGTCGCCTTCGAAGACCACGGTGTCACCCGGCACGCCGATCACGCGCTTGATGAAGTTCTCGCCCTTGGCCGGATCGTTCTCGCCATGGCCGGGGAAGTGGAACACCACCACGTCACCACGCGAGGGCTCGCCAACCGGCACGAACTTGGTGTTGCTGATCGGCAGGCGCAGGCCGTAGGAGAACTTGTTGACCAGGATGAAATCGCCGATCAGCAGGTTCGGCATCATCGAGCTGGACGGGATCTTGTACGGCTCGGCGATGAAGCTGCGCACGATCAGCACGATCGCCAGCACCGGGAAGAACGCACGCGAGTAGTCCACCAGCACCGGCTCGGAATCGAGCAGGCCCGCGCGCTGGGCGCGCCGCTTGGCAAGGTACAGCTTGTCCGCGAGCAGGATCAGGCCCGAGGCCAGGGTCAGCACGACCAGGAGGATCTCAAACAGTTTCATTCAGGGTCCTTTGCAACGTCACCAGACGACCGGCCCCGCAGGGCCGGTGCGGGCTTACTTGTTGTCCATCTGCAGCACGGCCAGGAACGCTTCCTGCGGGATCTCCACGCGACCGACCTGCTTCATGCGCTTCTTGCCTTCCTTCTGCTTTTCCAGAAGCTTCTTCTTGCGCGAAACGTCGCCACCATAGCACTTGGCCAGCACGTTCTTGCGCATGGCCTTGACCGTGGTACGGGCGATGATCTGCGAGCCGACGGCGGCCTGGATGGCCACGTCGAACATCTGGCGCGGGATCAGGTCCTTCATCTTTTCGCACAGCTCGCGGCCGCGACGGTCGGCATGGCTGCGGTGCACGATCAGCGACAGTGCGTCGACCTTGTCACCGTTGATCAGCACGTCCACGCGCACGAACGGACCTGCGTCGAAGCGCACGAAGTGATAGTCCAGCGAGGCATAGCCACGGCTGACCGACTTCAGCTTGTCGAAGAAGTCCAGCACCACTTCGGCCATCGGCAGCTCATAGCTGATCTGCACCTGGCTGCCCAGGTAGTTGATGCCGATCTGGCTGCCGCGCTTTTCTTCGCACAGCTTGATGATGTTGCCGATGTACTCCTCGGGGGTGAGCACGTTGGCACGGATGATCGGCTCGCGGATCTCCTCGACCTGGTTCACCGGCGGCAGCTTGGCCGGGTTGTCCATGTTGATGATCGAGCCATCGGTCTTCAGGACTTCATACACCACCGTCGGCGCGGTGCTGATCAGGTCCAGGTTGTATTCGCGCTCCAGGCGCTCCTGCACGATTTCCATGTGCAGCATGCCGAGGAAGCCGCAGCGGAAGCCGAAGCCCATCGCCTCGGAGCTTTCCGGCTCGAAACGCAGCGCGG
The DNA here is from genome assembly GCF_003970865.1 of Stenotrophomonas maltophilia. Taxonomy (GTDB): domain Bacteria; phylum Pseudomonadota; class Gammaproteobacteria; order Xanthomonadales; family Xanthomonadaceae; genus Stenotrophomonas; species Stenotrophomonas maltophilia_AR. Next base: position 23,618 of record NZ_RXLZ01000059.1, read on the forward strand.
CATCGTTCAGGCGCAGCTTGTCCAGCGCTTCGCGCAGGTCCGGGTAGTCCTCGGCATCGACCGGGAACAGGCCGGCGAACACGCGCGGCTGCATTTCCTGGAAGCCCGGCAGCGGCTTCGGTGCCGGGTCGCCGGCCAGGGTCAGGGTGTCGCCGACCGGCGCACCGTGCACGTCCTTGATGCTGGCGGTGACCCAGCCCACTTCACCTGCACGCAGCGCCGGCAGCACCTTGCGCTTCGGGGTGAACACGCCGACGTTGTCGACCTGGTGGTTGCGGCCGGTGGACATCACCTGCAGCTTGTCACCGGCCTTGATCTCGCCCTGCATCACGCGCACCAGCGAGACCACGCCCAGGTAGTTGTCGAACCAGGAGTCGATGATCAGCGCCTGCAGCTTGTCGGTGTCGCGCGGCTTCGGCGGCGGGATGCGATGCACGATCGCTTCCAGCACGTCCTGCACGTTCAGGCCGGTCTTGGCACTGACCGGCACGGCGTCGGAGGCGTCGATACCGATCACGGCCTCGATCTCGGCCTTGGCGCGCTCGATGTCGGCGGTGGGCAGGTCGATCTTGTTGATCACCGGCACCACTTCCAGGCCCTGCTCCACGGCGGTGTAGCAGTTGGCCACCGACTGCGCTTCCACGCCTTGGGCCGCATCGACCACCAGCAGCGCGCCTTCGCAGGCGGCCAGCGAGCGGCTGACTTCATAGGAGAAGTCGACGTGGCCGGGGGTGTCGATGAAGTTCAGATGGTAGGTCTGCCCGTCCTTGGCGAGGTACGGTAGCGACACCGACTGCGCCTTGATCGTGATGCCACGCTCGCGCTCGATCGGGTTGGAGTCGAGCACCTGCGCTTCCATCTCGCGGGCCTGCAGGCCACCACAGAGCTGGATGATGCGGTCGGCCAGCGTGGACTTGCCGTGGTCGACATGGGCGATGATGGAGAAGTTGCGGATGTTCCGCATCGAATCAGAAGACATAGGTGGCGGCGGCGCGCGGCGTCGTCAGGGTAACGGTCGATTATCGCATGCCCGGCGCCCGCCCGCGAAAACGGCCTCATCGGACCGGGCCCGGAACGGCCGAAGCCCCGCCGGGGCGGGGCTTCGGGGGAGAAACAGGGGCCGCCGAAGCGGCCCCGGCAGGCTCTACTGGCCGGCCTTGACCGCTACGAACGCGCTGTTTCCGCTGCCGGTGCGCACCAGCAGCATCACCACGTCGCCCTTCTTGTAGCTGGACAGCGCACGGTTCAGCGCGTCCACGCTGCCGACCTGGGTGCTGGCCACCTGCAGGATCACCATGCCCGGAGACAGGCCCGCATCACGCGCGCCCTGGCCCTTGACCCCGGTGATGCGCACGCCTTCGCCCGATTCCAGGCCCAGCTGCTTGCGCTGCGGCGCGGTCAGATCGCTGACATCCAGCCCCAGCAGGGCATTGGCGCCGGCCTGCGGAGCCGCATCGCTGTCGCCGCTGGCCGGGCCACGCGAACCGGCCTGCCCGTCTTCGGTCAGTGCGGTGAGGGTGGCGCTGAGGTCACGCGGCTTGCCGTCGCGGATCACACCCAGGGTGACCCGGCTGCCCGGTGCCATCGCGCCGATCAGCGGCGGCAGGTCGGACCAGCTGTTGACCGGCGCGCCATTCACCGAACGGATCACATCGCCGATCTTCACCCCGGCCCGGGCTGCAGCCGAGTCCGGCACGATCTGGTTGACCAGGGCGCCGCGGCTGTCCGGCAGGCCCATCGCCTGCGCCTTCAGGCCGTCGATTTCCTGCACCACCGCGCCGAGCTGGCCACGGGTGACCTTGCCGGTCTTCTTGATCTGCTCGACCGCACTCATCGCCAGGTCGATCGGGATCGCGAAGCTGATGCCCATGTAGCCGCCCGAGGCGGAGAAGATCTGCGAGTTGATGCCGACCACTTCGCCACGGGTATTCAGCAGCGGGCCGCCGGAGTTGCCCTGATTGATCGCCACGTCGGTCTGGATGAAGGGCACATAGCGCTGGTCCGGACCGCCGGTGCTGCGGCCGAGGGCGCTGACCACGCCGGCAGTGACCGAGTGGTCGAGGCCGAACGGCGAGCCGATCGCGACCACCCACTGACCCGGCTTGAGGGAGTTGGAGTCGCCAACGCGCACGGTCGGCAGGTTCTTGCCGTCGATCTTCAGCAGTGCGACGTCGTACTGCTGGTCGCTGCCCACCACTTTCGCGGTGAACTCACGGCGGTCACCCAGTTTGACCTTCACCTCGCTGGCATCGGCCACCACGTGGTAGTTGGTCAGCACATAGCCATCAGGCGAGATGATGAAGCCCGAGCCCATGCCGCGGCCCTTGATGCTGGGGCCACCGTCCGGGCCGCCGGGGCCCTGCCCCGGCATCGGGAAATCCGGGCCGAAGAAGCGGCGGAAGAACTCCGGCATGTCATCGTCGCCACCCATCGGGCCCCGCGAGGCCTGGCGGTTGTTGCGGACGATGGTGGTGTCGACATTGACCACGCCAGGCCCGACCTGTTCGACCAGATTGGTGAAGTCAGGCAGGCCCGTGACCAGCGGCTGGGCCGGCGCCCGCGGCGCGGCGGCAGGCGCGGCCTGGGTCTGGGCGGCCGGAGCCGGGGCCTGCGCGCAGGCCATCAACGGCAGGGTCAGGGCCAGCAGGCCCATGGCCTGCGTGCGGAGTCGGGGAGTCATCGGACGGCAACCTCCGGATCGGATGGAAAGAGGAATACGGCCCCCGCCGACGGCGGGGCGTGAAAGCGCCCGGCTCAGTCGCGCGGGCGCGGCGGCGCCTGCAGGTCGTCCTGCAGGCGCGGCTCGAACGGGTAGAACGCGGCGCCCCCGGCATGGGCCGGGAAGCTCGCATTGAGCGCGCCGCCGGCAGCGGGCGCCAGGCTGGAGCGCGGCCACGGTCGCGCCTGCAGGCTCCCGACCTCACCGAACGGCATGTTGCGGCTGGCATTGGCCGGCACGGTCGGGGTCAACGGCGCCTGTGCGGCGGCCACAGCGCGTTGCGGCATGTCCTCACGCTGGGCGGCACGCGCGGCCTGCTGGCTGCGGGTAGCGCTGGCGCGACGGGTGTCCTGGCGTCGGCCGGCCGCGGCCATGGCCACTGCCGGTACACCGGCCACGGCCATTGCGGCGGTATCCACCGAGGCTTCGGTTACCGGAGCCGGCGTCGTCGGCGCCGGCGCAAGTTCGGCCTGGCTGGCGATCACCTGCGGAGCCAACGGCTCGCCCGGAGTGGCTTCCTTCAGCTTCTCACCGCCCATGAACAGGGCCACCGCCGCCACCGAAGCGGCCAGTGCGGCGCCACCGCCCCAGGCCCGCCAACCACTGCGGCGCACCTGGCGGCGCGGCTCGGCCTGCTGCGCCGGCTCGGCGGCGATGGCAGCAGCCACGGCGGCGCTGAAGCCGGCCGGCGCCAGCACCGAGGCCTGTCCGCGCATCACGTCGCCCAACAGCTGCCAGCGTTCCTGGCAGCCGGCCAGCTCGGGGTCGTGCTCCATCCGGCGCAGCAGGAAGCGCGCTTCGTCGGCGCCCAGCTCGCCATCGACCAGGGCCGACAGCTGTTCGCGATGGCGCTGGTCCAGGCGCTGCCCGGCGGGCGATTGGTGGTTCTGCGATTCGTTGATCGGATTACTGGTCATACGCGGCTCTTCTCACGGGTGGCGCTGCCGATGTCCAACAGCGGCCGGAGTTCGGTGTCGATCGCCTCGCGCGCCCGGAAGATCCGTGAACGCACGGTGCCGATCGGGCACCCCATTTTCTGCGCGATATCCTCGTAACTCAGGCCTTCCACCTCGCGCAGGGTGATCGCCAACCGGAGCTCTTCCGGCAGCGCGTTGACGGCCTTCATCACCGTCTGTTCCAGTTCCTGGCGCATCAACTCGCGCTCGGGCGTGTCGGTGTCGCGCAGGCGCGTCCCGCTGTCGAACTGTTCGGCATCACCGATGTCGATGTCATCGGTCGGCGGTCGGCGATTGTGTGAAGCCAGGTAGTTTTTGGCGGTATTCACGGCGATTCGATGCAACCAGGTTGAGAACTGGGCATCGCCACGGAAACTTCCGATCGCGCGGTAGGCACGGATGAAAGTGTCCTGGGCGACGTCCTGACATTCGCTCCAGTCGGCGATGTAGCGACCGACCAGGGCCACCACGCGATGCTGGTACTTGCGCACCAGGACATCGAACGCGGCGCTCTCGCCGTGCTGCACGCGCCGGACCAGTTCCAGATCCAGCTCCTGAGGTGTATCAACATCGGCCATGAGGGGCCGCACTCCTGTCAGCCCAACCGACGTCGGGCAATGAGACTGCCAATCCCGGGAAAAGTTCAGTCGCCGATCACCTGGCGCCGCACCAGCTTTTAACCACCGTTCCGTTAGCGTCCCGGTCCACGGCCATGGATCCGGGGTCGCCACACCCCTGCTATTGGGATTTGACGCGGGGGAAACAACCTCTGGATCATAGCCGCTTCTCCATACACAACCGGATGGAACGTCCATGCTCTCAGGCTTCGATGGTCTCCGCTTCAGCCACTGGCACCCCGAGATCCGCGACGACGGCGTGGTGGTTCTCTCCCTCGATCGTCAGGACAGCAGCGTCAACGCCATGTCGCAGGACGTGCTGCTGGAACTGGGCGACCTGCTCGAGCGCATTGCGCTGGACCCGCCCAAGGGCGTGGTGATCCAGTCGCTGAAGAAGGCCGGCTTCATTGCCGGTGCGGACCTGAAGGAGTTCCAGGAGTTCGACCGCCGCGGCACCGTCAACGACGCCATCCGTCGCGGCCAGGCTACTTACCAGAAGCTGGCCGAGCTGCCCTGCCCGACCGTGGCGGCCATCCATGGCCACTGCCTGGGCGGCGGCACCGAGCTGGCGCTGGCCTGCCGCTACCGCGTGGCCTCCAATGACAGCAGCACCCGCATCGGCCTGCCGGAAACCCAGCTGGGCATCTTCCCGGGCTGGGGCGGCAGCGCGCGCCTGCCGCAGCTGGTCGGCGCACCAGCGGCGATGGACATGATGCTGACCGGCCGCACCCTGTCGGCCTCGGCCGCGCGTGGCATCGGGCTGGTCGACAAGGTGGTGGCACCGGCGGTGGTGCTCGACACCGCCGTGGCGCTGGCGCTGTCCGGCACCACCCGCCCGTTCAAGCAGCGCGCGACGGCCTGGGCCACCAACACCTGGCTGGCACGCACGCTGCTGGCACCACAGATGGTCAAGCAGGTCGCACGCAAGGCCAAGAAGGACCAGTACCCGGCGCCCTACGCGCTGATCAGCACCTGGCAGCGCAGTGGCGGCAAGCCGATCCAGGCACGCCTGGATGCCGAACGCCGCGCCGTGGTGAAGCTGGCCAGCACCCCGACCGCGCGCAACCTGATCCGCATCTTCTTCCTGACCGAACGCCTGAAGGGCCTCGGTGGTGGTGATTCCGGCATCCGCCACGTGCACGTGGTCGGTGCCGGCGTGATGGGCGGCGACATCGCCGCGTGGGCCGCCTACAAGGGCTTCGAAGTGACCCTGCAGGACCGTGAGCAGCGCTTCATCGACCCGGCCATGGAACGCGCGCAGGCGCTGTTCGCCAAGAAGGTGCGTGACGAGAGCAAGCGCCCTGCCGTGGCCGCGCGCCTGCGTGCCGACCTGGAAGGCAACGGCGTGGCCCAGGCCGACCTGGTGATCGAAGCGATCATCGAGAACCCGGAAGCCAAGCGTGCGCTGTACCAGACGCTGGAACCGAAGATGAAGCTGGACGCGCTGCTGACCACCAACACCTCGTCGATTCCGCTGGTGGAACTGCGCGACCACATCCAGCGCCCGGCACAGTTCGCCGGCCTGCACTACTTCAACCCGGTTGCGCAGATGCCGCTGGTGGAAATCATCCATCACGACGGCATGGCGCCGGAGACCGAGCGCCGCCTGGCCGCGTTCTGCAAGACGCTGGGCAAGTTCCCGGTGCCGGTGGCCGGCAGCCCGGGCTTCCTGGTCAACCGCGTGCTGTTCCCGTACATGCTGGAAGCCGCCACCGCGTATGCCGAAGGCATCCCGGGCCCGGTGATCGACAAGGCCGCAGTGAAATTCGGCATGCCGATGGGCCCGATCGAACTGATCGACACCGTGGGCCTGGACGTGGCCGCAGGCGTGGGCCGCGAACTGGCGCCGTTCCTGGGCCTGCAGATTCCCGCCGCGCTGCAGACGGTGGAACCGGACAAGCGTGGCAAGAAGGATGGCCAGGGCATCTACACCTGGGAGAACGGACGCGCGAAGAAGCCCGATGTTGCCCGCGACTACCAGGCGCCGGCCGACCTGGAAGACCGCCTGATCCTGCCGCTGCTGAACGAGGCAGTGGCCTGCCTGCACGAAGGCGTGGTGGCCGATGCGGACCTGCTGGATGCCGGTGTCATCTTCGGTACCGGTTTCGCCCCGTTCCGCGGTGGTCCGATCCAGCACATCCGTGCGGTGGGTGCCGATGCGATCGTCGAGCGGTTGAAGGCGCTGCAGCAGCGTCACGGCGACCGTTTCGCACCGCGCCCGGGCTGGGACAACCCCGCACTGCGCGAACCAGTGGTTTGATCGGCCGGGCCTGCGGCCCGGCACCCGCAGAGGCAACGTCAAGTTCCACAGCAGAAGCCAGAGCCAAAGCGGCTCTGGCTTTTCTGTTTGTTGGGCAGGGCGGTGTCGGGTTGCGGGGACGCCGTAAACCCGTCCTTGGGGGCTTGGCCGCGGCATCCATGCCGCGGACACCCCGCAACCCGACACCGCCCCACCCCTGACAGTTTCCCGGTGACGGTGGGTGAACTCCGCTTCCGGTAGGTATCGACCTTGGTCGGCACGGATCATTACGAACACGGGGGTGGCTACCTTTGTCGCCACCGGGGGCAAAGCGACCCGGGCTGTATTTGGGTTTGGATTTTTTTTTTTTTTTTTTTCCTTTATACAAGCTCCCCGCCCCCCGAGTAACCCCCCCT
>NZ_RXLZ01000005.1 GCF_003970865.1 Stenotrophomonas maltophilia
TCGACCTGGTCGACCACTGACAACTTGAAGGCCAGCGAGTAATCCCGTTGGCTGCGCCTGATTGTTGATTTCATTGAACATTCCTTTTCCAGAGGGAAAAGGTGTCAACCCAATTCAGGACGGGTCACAGCAGAAAAGAAAGCCCCGCTCATGCGGGGCTTTTCTTTGTCCGCGATTTCTTCGGAGTTGTGCTTCGCAGCATCAGTTTTCGTGCACCGCGACTTGCAAACAGACAATTTCCTCCCCTATGGTGCAATCGATTGCATTGCTGTGAATCGTTGCGTTTGATACCGGTTGGGAGGCCGGAAGGTGGATGTCCATCCATTCGATCAGACCGGCTCCTTCGAGGGGGCTCACGCGGCGCGATGCGCTGCGCATCGCAGTTGCCGGCAGCATTGGCCTGGGGGCTGTGACGGCCGCGGGAGCGCTGCCCGCATTCGCCGCCACGGCGCCGCTCAAGGGCAACCTGAAGCATTCCGTCGCCCGCTGGACCTTCCCGCAGCTGTCCGTCGCCCAGCTTTGCGCGACGGTGAAGGACATCGGCTTCGCCGCAATCGACCTGGTCGGTCCGGAAGACTGGCCCACGCTGAAGGCGAATGGCGTCTACAGCTCGATGTGCAACGGCGCGGAGCTGGGCCTGACCAAGGGCTTTGCCGGCCGTGAGTTCCACGACCAGCTGGTGGAGCGCTACACGCGGCACATCGATCTGGTCGCCGATGCCGGTTACCGCAATCTCATCTGCTTCTCCGGCAACCGCAACGGCATGGATCCGCATGACGGCATGGCCAATGCCGAGGCTGGCCTCAAGCGCATCCTCGGGCATGCCGAGAAGCGCGGCGTGGTGCTGGTGATGGAGCTGCTGAACTCCAGGGTCGACCATCGAGACTACCTGTGCGACCACTCGGCCTGGGGCGTGGAGTTGTGCCAGCGGCTCGGCTCGGACAACTTCGGCCTGCTCTACGACATCTACCACATGCAGATCATGGAAGGCGACATCATCGCCACCATTGGAAAACACCACGCCTGCTTCAAGCATTACCACACCGCAGGCGTGCCTGGCCGGAACGAGATTGGAGACCAGCAGGAGCTCCACTATCCGGCCATCTGTCGCGCAATCCGCGACACCGGTTTCAAGGGGTATCTGGCGCAGGAGTTCACGCCTGCAGCGCCCGATCCCGTTGCCTCATTGCGCGAGGCGATCCGCCTCTGCGACGTCTGAAACGATATCCACCCAGGTGAGAAACCCATGGCAGATAATCACTACGACGCCATTGTTGTTGGCTCGGGAATCAGTGGCGGTTGGGCGGCGAAGGAGCTGACCGAGAAGGGCCTGAAGGTCCTGATGCTGGAACGTGGCCGCAACATCGAGCACGTCAAGGACTACGTCAACGCGATGAAGGAGGCGTGGGACTTCCCGCACCGCAACCGGCCAACGCAGGCGATGAAGGCCGACTTCCCGGTGCTGATGCGCGACTACGGGCTGGCTGAGAACCTGGAAGGGATGTGGGCCAACGAACAGGACTCGCCCTACATCGAGACCAAACGTTTCGACTGGTTCCGTGGCTACCACGTCGGCGGCCGCTCGCTGCTGTGGGGGCGGCAGAGTTATCGTTTCTCCGATCTGGATTTCGAGGCGAACCTCAAGGACGGTATCGCTGCCGACTGGCCGATCCGCTACGCCGACATCGCGCCGTGGTACGACTACGTGGAAAAGTTCGCCGGCATCGCCGGCACGCGCGAAGGACTGGACGTGCTGCCGGACGGCGAGTTCCTGCCGCCGATTCCCTTGAACATCGTCGAGAAGGATGTGGCCGCGCGGATCAAGAAGGCCTTCGGTGGAACGCGCCATATGATCCACTCGCGCACCGCCAACATCACCAAGCCGATGCCCGAGCAGGGGCGCGTCAATTGCCAGTACCGCAACAAGTGCATCCTGGGCTGTCCCTTCGGTGCCTACTTCTCGACCCAGGCGGCGACACTGCCAGCGGCGATGAAGACCGGCAACCTGACCTTGCGGCCGTTCTCGATCGTCAAGGAAGTGCTCTATGACAAGGATCGCAAGCGTGCGCGTGGGGTGGAGGTGATCGACGCTGAGACCGGGCAGACCTACCAGTACACCGCCAAGGTCATCTTCCTCAATGCGTCGTCGTTCAACTCGACGTGGCTGCTGATGAATTCGGCTACCGACGTCTGGGACGGCGGGCTGGGCTCTTCGTCGGGCGAGTTGGGGCACAACGTGATGGACCATCATTTCGGTGCGGGAGCCTCGGGCCGGGTCGAGGGCTACGAAGACAAGTACTACTTCGGCCGCCGTCCCTGCGGCTTCTACATTCCGCGGTTCCGCAACGTCGCGGCCGACAAGCGTGGCTACCTGCGCGGCTTCGGCTACCAGGGCGGTGCCAGCCGCACCGGCTGGTCGCGAGAGATCGCCGAGCTCAACATCGGTGCCGACCTGAAGGAGGCGCTGACCGTGCCGGGCGACTGGCGCATCGGCATGACCGGGTTCGGTGAAATGCTGCCGCACCACGACAATACGATCCGCCTGGACCGAGAGCGCAAGGACAAGTGGGGGCTGCCGGTGCTGGCGATGGACGTTGCCATGCGCGCCAACGAACTGGCGATGCGCAAGGACATGGCCGCCGATGCCGCCGAGATGCTGGAGGCGGCCGGCGTCAAGGACGTGAAGATGCATGACAACGATTACGCCCCGGGCAAGGGCATCCACGAAATGGGGACCGCGCGCATGGGACGTGATCGGAAGAGTTCGGTGCTGAACCAGCACAACCAGGTCTGGGATGCACCCAACGTCTATGTGACCGACGGGGCCTGCATGACCTCCAGCGCCTGCGTGAATCCTTCGTTGACCTACATGGCGCTGACCGCGCGCGCGGCCGACCACGCCGTGCGCGAACTGAAAGCGGGGAACCTCTGATGGATCGCCGCGAACTGTTGAAGATGATCGTCGCCGCCACCGGCGCGGCCATGGTCGGGTTGCCTGCGCTTGTGCAGGGGCAGGCACCGGCGGGCGCCACGAAGATCCATTTCTCCGATGCCGATGTCGGCACGCTGGACGAGATCGCCGAGACCATCCTGCCGCGGACCCGGACACCTGGCGCGAAGGATGCTGGCGCCGGCCTGTTCATGGCGACGTTCGTCAGCGACTGCTACACCGCCCGGCAGCAGGCGACGTTCCACGCCGGCCTGGCCGACATCGACAAACGTGCCGGTGGCCGGTTTGTATCGCTCACACCCGAAGCCCGCACCGGGTTGCTGCGAACGCTGGACGCCGAAGCCAAGGCACGCCATGCCGACGTGACCGAGACCGGCACACCGGAAGAGGGCGAGGCGATGCCGCATTACTTCACGATGATCAAGCAGTTGGCCATCTTCGGCTTCTTCACCTCCAAGGTCGGCGCAACAGGGGTGCTGCAGTACGTTGCGGTGCCGGGGCGCTACGACGGCGACTTGGCCTATGTCCTCGGTACGCCGGCGTGGGGGACCAGCTGATGGACGACACCCTGATGATCCGCTCTCTGTTGATTGCCACCGGCCTGCTGGCCGCAGTACCTGCGCTCGCGCAGAACGGTGCCGACGCCGCGCGCGATCCGAGGAAGACCGAGGTGTGGACGCCGGTGCCTGCGGTCGTGGCAACGCCCGTGGGCAAGGCGCCGTCCGACGCCATCGTGCTGTTCGATGGCAAGGATGTCTCCGCGTGGGAATCGGAGCAGGGCGGGCGCGTGCCCTGGAAGGTGGCCGATGGCGCGATGACCGTCGTTCCTGGCAGCAAGGGCATCCGCACCCGGCAACGCTTCTGCGATGTCCAGCTGCATGTCGAATGGCGTACCCCCACCGAAACGAAGGGCTTCGACGGCCAGAACCGGGGCAACAGCGGCATCTTCCTGCAGGAACTGTACGAGCTGCAGGTGCTCGACAGTTACAACAACCCGACCTATGCCAATGGCCAGGCGGGTTCGATCTACAAGCAGGCCATGCCACGGGTGAACGCCTCGCGCGCACCGGGCCAGTGGCAGGTCTACGACATCATCTGGAAGGCCCCGCGCTTCTCGCAGGGCGGCGGCCTGACGTCGCCCGCGCGCATCACCGTGCTGCATAACGGCGTGCTGGTACAGGACGACACCGTGCTGGCAGGCAGGACCGAGTACATCGGTGCGCCTTCGTACGCGCCGCATGCGTGCGCGCCGCTCTATCTGCAGGAGCATGACTCCAAGGTCAGCTACCGCAACATCTGGGTGCGCGAGCTGTAGCGGCCCACGGCCGGCGTGGTCGCCGGCCGCTTACTTCGCCAGATAGCTGGCGATGTCATCGATTTCCTGTTGCGACAGCTGCGGGAAGGGCGGCATCAAACCGCCGCCCTTCCTGATCTTGTCCTTGATCTGCGCGGGCTGCAGCCGCTTGCTGATGTCGGTGAGCGCAGGAAACGCGCCCGGCATGCCTGCGCGATCCGCGCCGTGGCAGGCCGTGCAGTTCGCGGTGTAGAGCTTCGCGCCGGCCGCAGGGTCGTCCTTGCACCAGGCCGTGTTCGCCAGCGTCGTGCCGCACAGAACCGCGGCCAGGGTGAAGCTCAGTTTCAAGCGAGTGTCCAAGCGAGGCTCCTTCGCATCAGCGCTGTGCGCGAGCAGGCTGGCTGACGGCCAGGTGTTCACGCAGGTAGTCCGCGCCGGTCTGGATGACCCTGGCCGGGTCGCGTGGCTGGTCGTGCTCGACGATGTACCACTGCACCTTGGCCGCCGCAGCGGCGGGCAGGATCGCGTTCCAGTCCAGTACGCCCTGGCCCACGGCGGCGAATCCGTCTTCGTCCTGGGCCTGGCCCTTCGGCGCATTGTCCTTGGCGTGCACCGCAAACACGCGGCCACGGAATTTTCCCAGCATCACCGCCGGGTCCAGGCCCGCGCGTGCAACCCAGGCCAGGTCCAGCTCGGTCTGCAGGTCGGGCCCCGCCGCTGCGAACAGCAGCTCCAGCCCGGTCTGACCGTCGAAGTCGGCCAGCTCGAAATCGTGGTTGTGATAGGCCAGGCGCATGCCCTTGCCGCGCACCTGCTTGGCGATGCGGCCCAGCTCCTTGCCCAATGCGGTCCAACCCGCGGCATCGGTTGGGCGGTCCTTCTGGTCCAGGTAAGGCACCACCAGCGTGCTGTTGTCGATCGACCGGTTGAACGTCACCACACCATCCAGGTTGCCCCGCAGCTCGGCCAGTGGCACGTGCGACGAAACCGCCTTGATCGAATACCGGTCCAGCAGCTGCTTGAGTTCGGTGGCGCTGGTGTTCTGCGTACCGACCGTTTCCACCGCACGGACGCCCGCGTCGTGGACGATCTTCAACTGCTGATCGAGCGAGCCTGCATTGCGCAGGGTGTACATCTGCACCGCGATCGGCTTCTGCGTGGTGGCGGCTTCGCTCGCGAAGGTGGGCAGGGCAGCAAGCAGCAGGATGAGACTTGCACTTCTACGGAAAAGAGCTTTCATCAACAGATCCTCCCGGAATTCAACCGATGGTGGTCCAGGCACGTGACCTGGCCGATGCAATGACACGATCGACGATCTGCGCCGAGCGCAGGCCGTCTTCGAAGGTCGGCAGGCCCTGCGGCCGCTCGCCTTCAATGGCGCGATAGGTGTCGGCGACAAACGCCTCGAAACACTGGGCGTAGCCCTGTGCATGCCCGGCCGGCAGCACGGAAAGGCGGCGTTGTTCGGCGCTGCCGGCACCGGGGCCGCGCACGAAGATCTCCTCGCGCTGGTCGGGCAGGCCGATCCAGAGTCGTTCGGCATCCTCCTGGTTGAAAGCCACGCTGGCGTTGGCGCCATCGATCTCGAACCAGAGGCGGTTGTGGCGTCCGGCCGAGACTTGGCTGACCGTCAATGACGCCAGCGTGCCGGCGCCGGTCCTGAACATCGCCGCGGCGACGTCTTCGCTGGTGACCGCCTGCATCGCGCCGGCGGCCGTTGGCGTGCTGAAGCTCTGCCCGCTGACGGCGCCACGTTCGGCGATTACCGTGGCGAACGCCGCGCTGACCTCGGCGAAGCGTTCGCCGCTGATCCATTCGACCAGGTCGCACCAGTGCGAACCGATGTCGGCGAACACGCGCGACGTGCCTCCCAGCGCGGGGTCCACGCGCCAGTTGTTGCTGGCCGGGTCCAGCAGCCAGTCCTGCAGGTAGCTGCCGTGGATCAGGTGCAACGGCCCCAGATCGCCCTGGGCGATGCGTGCACGCGCCTCGCGGACCACAGGGTGGTAGCGGTAGACGAAGGGCACCGTGGCAACCAATCCGGTCGATGCGGCCAGCGTCGCCAGCGCCTGCGCATCGTCCAGCGTCGTCGCCAGCGGCTTCTCGCAGATCACGTGCTTGCCGGCTTCCAGCGCGGCCTGTGCCATGGCGCGGTGCAGATGGTTGGGCGTGCACACGTGCACAACCTGTACCTGAGGATCGGCGATCACCTCCTCGATATCCCGATAGGCACGCGGGACATTCCAGGACTGCGCGGCCTCATGCGCGCGCTGCGCTGACGAGGCGGCTACGCCGCGTACCTCGGCACCCGCCAGCAGTGCCGCACGACGATGCACTGCACCGATCATGCCGGCGCCGACGATGGCGATTCCAAGCGTGGTCATCGACTGGGATCCTCAGGGTGTGGAGGCCGCGGCCGTGGCCGCCGGCCGGTCGCGGAACAGCAGCAGGAAGGCGATCAGCACCACCAGTGCAACGCCGGCCGGGAACAGCCAGATCTGCTGCCAGTCGGGGCCGGCCTCGGTGGTGAAGTGCTCCACCACCGCACCGGACAGGAAGGTGCCGATCAGCATGCCCACGCCGTAGGTAGCCAGGGTGATGAACCCCTGCGCGCTGCTGCGCGCGGCGGGGCCGGCATGCGCATCGGTGTAGATCTGGCCGGTGACGAAGAAGAAGTCGTAGCAGATGCCATGCAGCACGATGCCGATCACCAGCAGGGAGAAACCGCTGCCCGCATCGCCGAAGGCGAACATGGCGTAGCGCACCACCCAGGCGGCCATGCCGACCGCCAGCATGGTCTTCACTCCCAGCCGCACGAACAGGAACGGCATGGCCAGCATCAGCAGCACTTCGGAGACCTGGCCCAGGGACTGCAGGCCTGCTGCACCGCGCACACCCAGATCGTTGAGATACGGATTGGTGAAGTTGTAGTAGAACGACAGCGGGATGCAGATGGCGATGGAAGCCAGGAAGAACACCAGATAGGCGCGCGACTTCAGCAGCCGCAGTGAATCCAGCCCCAGGATCTGGCCGAGCCCGGCGTCGCGCTGCTGCGCCAGTGGCGGCGTGTGCGGCAGAGTGAACGCGTACAGGCCCAGCACCAGAGACGCCAGCGCCGCCATCCGGAACGTCAGTTCCAGCCGGTGTGCCTGTTCCCAGCCCAGCCAGCCGATCAGCACGCCGGCGATGATCCAGCCGATGCTGCCCGCCACCCTCACCAGCGGGAACTGTTTCTCGGGCGACTGCATGTGGCGCATCGCCACGCTGTTGGCCAGCGCCAGCGTCGGCATGAACAGCAGCATGTAGCCCATGACGCAGGCGGAGAACATGCTGAAGCTGGTGGCCGTGGACGCCAGCCACATCAGCACGGCACCGGCCAGATGCAGTACCGCAAGGATGCGCTGCGCCGCGAAGTAGCGATCGGCGATCAGCCCGACCAGGAACGGCGCCACGATCGCGCCGATCGACTGGCTGAGAAAGGCGGTGGCCACCTGGCTCGCGCTGGCCTGCAGCGGGCCCTGCACCAGATAGGTGCCCAGGGTGACGAACCACGCCCCCCAGATGAAGAACTGCAGAAACATCATCGCGCCCAAGCGCGACATGGCGTACGACATGGCTTGCCCTCCCGGGGCGGTAATGGCTCAGATTCCCAGCATGCGGTGCAGTGATGCGGCGTCGGTGCCACTGTCGGCAAAGTCGTCGAAGGCGCGTTCGGTCACGCGGATGATGTGGTCGCGGATGAAGGCGGCACCCTCGCGTGCGCCGTCTTCCGGGTGCTTCAGGCAGCATTCCCATTCCAGTACCGCCCATCCCGGGAAGTCGTACTGGGCGAACTTCGAGAAGATCGCCTTGAAGTCGATCTGGCCGTCACCGGGTGAACGGAACCGCCCCGGGCGATCGATCCAGTTCTGGTAGCCGCCGTAAACGCCGCTGCTGGCACTGGCGCGGTACTCCGCATCCTTCACATGGAAGGCGCCGATGCGCGCGTGGTAGCGGTCGATGAAACCCAGGTAGTCCATCTGCTGCAGCAGCAGATGGCTGGGGTCGTACAGGATCTTGGCGCGCGGGTGGTGATCGACCACATCGAGGAAGCGCTCGAAGGTCGCGCCATCGTGCAGGTCCTCACCCGGGTGGATCTCGAAGCACAGGTCCACGCCGCAGGCGTCGAACGCATCGAGGATGGGGCGCCAGCGGCGGCCGAGTTCGGCGAAGGCCTCCTCCACCAGTCCCGGTGGGCGTTGCGGCCACGGATAGAAGTAGGGCCAGGCCAATGCGCCGGAGAACGTGGCATGCGCGGTCAGCCCCAGGCGCTGGCTGGCTTTGGCAGCCAACACCAGCTGCTCCACTGCCCAGGCCTGGCGGGCGGCGGGATCGCCGCGCTTGTCCGCGGGTGCGAACCCGTCGAACAGGCTGTCGTAGGCCGGATGGACCGCGACCAGCTGCCCCTGCAGATGGGTGGACAGCTCGGTGATCTGCACGCCGTGCCCGGCCAGCACGCCGGCAATGTCGTCGCAGTACGCCTGGCTGCGCGCGGCCTCGGCCAGATCGAACAGGTGGGGCGCCGTGGTGGGGACTTGTACGCCAGAATAGCCCAGACCCGCGGCCCACCCGGCCAGCGTGTCCAGCCGATCAAAAGGAGCTGCGTCGCCGATGAACTGCGCCAGGAACAGCGCTGGACCCTTGAGCGTCTTCAACGTGATTCGCCCTCGATGCAATCGATTGCATTATCCTAGCAGGGGCTCACGCAGGACCTGTTGTGCAGTGCACAGCGGACAGGAGAACTAACGCCATGGCCACCATCTACGACATCGCAAAGCACGTCGGCGTCTCCGCAGGCACGGTGTCGCGGGCGCTTTCGCGGCCGGACAAAGTCCTGCCAGCCACCCGCGCGCGCATCGAGCAGGCTGCCGCCGCGCTGGGCTATGTACCCAACACGGTGGCCCGCACGCTCAAGACCCAGCGCAGCGGCAAGATCCTGGTCACCGTCCCGGACATCGCCAATCCGTTCTTCGCGCAGATCCTGCAGGGGGCGGAGGACGCCGCGCAGGCCGTTGGCTACGCAGTGCTGCTGGGCGATACCCAGCATCAACCGGATCGCGAGGAGCGTTATGCGCAGATGCTCCGGCGCAACGAGGCCGACGGCATGATCGTGCTGGGGCATCGCCTGCCACCCACGGCGCGCGAGATCGTCCAGCAGCGCGGTGCCGCCGCGCCGGTGGTCAACGGCTGCGAGTTCGATCCCGCACTGGGCATTCCCAGCGTCCATATCGATAACGCCGCGGCCGCGAGGGCGGTCATGGAACATCTGTATGGGCTGGGACACGAGCGGATTGCCGTGGTCGGCGGACCGCCGGACAATCCACTACACCAGCAACGGCTGGAAGGGGTGCGGGCGGCCGGCAAGGTGCGTGGACGCCTGCGCCAGCTGAACATCGTGCCGGGGGATTTTTCGGTGGAATCCGGCCATGCGGCTGCCATGGCGCTGCTGGACGGCACATCCGCACCAACGGCGATCTTCTGCTTCAGCGACCAGATGGCGCTGGGCACCCTGGCGGCCTGCCGGGAGCTGGGCATCCGCGTGCCGGAGGACCTGTCCATTGTCGGCTTTGACGACCTGGCCTCCTCGCGCTACCTCACCCCGCCGCTGACGACGATCAGGCAGCCGATGCGGGAGATTGGTGAGCGCGCGGTCAACCTGCTGCTTGCCATCATCGAACACGTGGACGTGCCGCTGCAGCAGACGCTGGATTTCAGCCTGATGCTGCGGGGTTCAACGGCGCCACCCAGGCGCGCGTGAGGCAGGGGGGCCGCCGTGAGTCCTTGATCCCGAATTGACGCAGAGCTGTCAGACTCACGGCAGGCAGCCCGGCAAGGGCCTTGGTGGCAGCTGCGATCGCTCAAGGGGGTCGGCAATGCCGTTCTTGACGGACTCGACCGAGGTCTCGGTCGAAGGCATCGGCGCGGCACGGCGCATCGGCTGGATGCGTTTCGTGGGCAACGGGTTGGGGGCGATCCCCATTGCTTCGATCATGCTCGAACGCCAGGACGGTGCGCTGGCGTGGGTCCTGCTGCTGCTCAATGCGCTGGCCTGGCCGGCGCTCGCGCTGGTGCTGACCCATCGCTCACGGCAGCCCGCGGTGGTCCAGTTCCGCTGCATGGTGGTTGATTCCTTCTTTGGCGGCGCCTGGATCGCCTTCATGGGGCTCAGCGTGGTGCCCAGTGCGTTGTTCGCTGCGCTGCTGGTCGCCGACAAGATCGCCGCCGGCGGGGTGAAGCTGGCGGTACGGGCCACACTGGCACTGGTGGTGGGGTTCGCGCTCACCTGGTGGGTGCTCGGGTTTCCCTATCAGCCGGTGTCATCGCAGCGCACGATCGTGCTCAGCGTGCCGTTCCTGTTCGTCTACGGCATCGGCCTCAGCATCCTCAGCTGGCAGCTGGCGCGGCGGGTGAAATCGCAGAACCGCCAGTTGAAGCGGCTGAGCCGGATGGACCCGCTGGTGGAGCTGGCCAACCGCGGCTTCCTGATCGTCCGCGCGCAGCAGGCACTGGACAAGGCGCAGAGGCAGGGTGGTTTCGCCTGCCTGCTGATGCTTGATGTGGATGACTTCAAGCGCATCAATGACTCGCATGGTCATCGCGCCGGAGACGAAGTGCTGCGCCATATCGCCTCCACCTTGCGCGCCTTCGCCCGGCCCGGCGATACCCCTGCGCGGCTGGGAGGTGACGAGTTCGTCGTGCTGCTGCACGACTGTGCGCCCATCGATGCGATGCATGTGGCAGAGCGGGTTCGCCTGCACCTTCTGGAAGCAGCACGGCAGGCAACGCCGGGCATCGAGTTCAGCGTCAGCATCGGCATCGCGGCGACGCCGCGCGGTGGCAGTGTCGAGGACTGGCTGGCATTGGCCGACCGCGCGCTCTACCACGCCAAGCGCCAGGGCAAGAACAACGCCAGCTATGGCGAATGAGGTGCTGCCACGTCTCTGGCGCAGGCCAGCAGCTGGGCGGCCGTTGCCGGAGGCTCGCAGCGCACCGCCAACTGCAGCGTGGTGGTCGGCATGCCCAGTTCCAGCGCAACAAAGGCCAGGCCGCTCCGGTGCATGCTCTGCATCGACGCCGGCACGATGGCGATACCCAGGCCGGCGGCGGCAAGGTTGATGGCTGAAGCCACCTGCGGCGCTTCCTGCTGGATGGCCGGAGTGAACCTCTGGCTGCGGCAGGCGGCGACCACGTCTGCACTCAGGCCCTGGCCCGATTTCCGCGAGAACAGGATGAAACGCTCATCGCGCAGCTCGACCAGCGCGATGCTCGCCCGGCATGCCAACGGGTGATCGGCTGGCAGCACTGCCACCAGCGGCTCGGCACTGAGTTGCTGTGTCACCCGTTCACCGGCATCGGAAAACGGCGGGCGCACGATCACTGCATCGAGCTCGCCGTCATCCAGGCGCCGGACCAGGGATTCACTGCCATCTTCGACCAGCTGCACCTGTACTGCCGGATGCGTCCGCTGGAAGCTGCGCATCAGCGCGGTGACCGCTTCGTTGTAGGTCGCTGATTCGGTCAACCCCAACGTCAACGTGCCGACCTCGCCGCGTGCGGCGCGCAATGCCTCTTCCTTGGCCTGGTCAACGCGCGCGAGGATGTCTTCCGCCGCTTTCCAGAACACCCGCCCGGCATCGCTGAGCACGATGCCGCGTCCCTGGCGATGGAACAACGGCGTTCCGATCTCTTCCTCCAGTGCACGGATCTGCTGCCCCAGCGGCGGCTGGGCGATGTGCAGGGCCTCGGCGGCTTTGGTGAAGCTCTGCAGCTGGGCGGTCATGACGAAGTAGCGCAGGTGGCGCAGTTCCATTGGAACCTCGGACGTTCTGATGCTGTACGAACACGGTATTGGACGGTCGCCGGTGGCGACAACATCATCGGTATCCCACGCCAAATGTCCATCTGCAAGGGAGACCACATGAAGAAAACACGCCAGCTGCGTAACCTGCTCGGGCACGGCCGCAGCGTGATCGCACCGGGGGTCTTCGACGGCCTGTCGGCCCGCCTGGTGGAGCTGGCCGGGTTCGAGGCGGTGTATGCCAGTGGCGGCGCTATCGCGCGTTCGGCCGGCGTGCCCGACATCGGGCTGCTCGGATTCACCGAAGTACTGGCGCAGATCGAGAAGATCGTCGATGCCTGCGACCTGCCGGTGATCGCCGACGCCGACACCGGCTTCGGCGGCACCGCCAACGTGGAGCGTACGGTACGTGCATTCGAGCGAGCAGGCGTCGCCGCGCTGCATATCGAGGACCAGACGTTCCCCAAACGCTGCGGGCACCTGGATGACAAGGCGCTGGTCGACGCAGCCGAGATGTGCACGAAGATCCGGGTCGCCTGCCAGGCGCGGCACGATCCGGAGCTGATGATCATTGCGCGCACCGATGCCATCGCCTGCGAGGGCCTGGACGCGGCCATCGGACGGGCGCAGGCCTATGTGGAGGCGGGCGCGGACATGATCTTCGTCGAGGCACCGGAAACCCTGGAACAGATCGAGGCGATCTCGCAACGGGTGCCCGGGCCGAAGCTGATCAACATGTTCCATAGTGGCAAGACGCCGCTGGTGCCAGTGGAACGGCTGGCCGAACTCGATTACCGGTTGGTGATCATCCCTTCGGACCTGCAACGGGCCGCGATCCGGGCCATGCAGCGCACGCTGCAGGAGATCGCCGCGAGCGGGGACAGCGGACGTATTGCCGGCGAGCTGGCCAGCTTCGGCGAACGCGAGACGATCGTGCGCACGACACGGTACCTGGCGCTGGACCGGGTGTGATCGCGCCGGCGCCGCTCATGCAGGCTCGGGACTGCCAGCGCCGTTGGCACGGTGGGCGGCCTCGGCGAAAGTGCGGCTGATGATCTGTAGCGTGGACGAACGGACGGCGGAGTGCTGCCAGTACAGCGGAACGGCCAATGTGCGGACCGGATCGAGCGCCACGAGGGACCGGTCAGCCAGTGCCGCGTCGACCTGTGCGACCGGCGCGATGCTCCAACCCAGGCCCGACCGCACCGCATCGAGGATGTCGGTGCAGGCGGGAAGATGATGGGCTGGTGGGCTGATCCTGGCCCGGGTGATCTGCCTGAGAAACATCCAGGGCAGTTCATCGCGTCGGTTGAAGATCAGCATGGGCGCACGCGCAAGGCCTCGCGCATCGATCCCTTCGGGGAAGTAGCGCTGCGCGAACGTTGGCGAGGCGATGGGGCGATAGCGCAGGGTTCCCAGTGAAAGCACATTGCAGCCTTTCAATGGCCGGGCCTGTGAAGTGACCGCACCCAGGACCGTGCCTTCGCGCAGCATCGCCAGCGTGCCGTCGGCGTCTCCGACGCGGATGTCGAATATATACCCGTGCTGTTGATGGAGTGTCGCCAGTGCATTCATCACCCAGCTCTGCAGTGAGTCCCGGTCCACTGCGACGGTGACCGCCAGTGGCAGGAGGGACGAGGTGCGCTCGGCATTCAGATCAGCCAGAGCTTCCGCCTGCAGTACTTTCATCGGTTGCAGGCGCAACAGTAGCTTTTCACCCGCAGGTGTCGGCAGGCAGGGGGTCTGGCGGACAAGTAACACCTGCCCCAGCCGATCTTCCAGTGCCTTCACCCGCTGCGAAAGCGCGGAGGCGGTGAGCGAAAGCCGGCGGCCGGCGGCCTCGAAGCTGCCTTCTTCGAGGACCGTGGCGAATGCCGCAAGTTGTGGGTGAATGAGATCCATGAACGGCTCAGCGTTGCGGGAACAAGGTGCCACCGCGGTCGGGGCAGCGACTGCAGTCGACAATGATCGATTCTCCAACGCTGCAGCAGCATGGGAGAAGTTCGGAAGGGCCAAGCATCGCCAGCGGTGGCCTGGTGTAGGTGACGACGCCGGCGACCACCTGCAGCCTGCATGCACCGCAGAAACCACTGCGGCATTGGTACTCGACGTGGTGCCCGGTGCGTTCCAGACCTTCGAGCAGGGTTTCGCCTTGTTCAAGGCAGAACACCGTGTCGCGGGTAGCCACGAAGATCACAATTCGATCCCCGCGAAGTCCTCCTTGGCCACTTCCGCATCAATCTGGCCAACCAGATAGGAGCTGAGCTGGACCTCCTGCGGGGCTACCTGCACTGTGTCGGAGGCCAGCCAGGTGTTGATCCACGGCAATGGATTGCTGCGTATCGTGCCGAAGGAAGGCGCCAGCCCGATCGCTTTCATTCGCACATCGGTGATGTATTCCACGTACTGGCCGAGAATCTCCTGATTGAGGCCGATCATCGAACCATCCTTGAACAGATACTCGGCCCAGGCCTTCTCCTGCTGGGCCGCTCGGTGGAACATTGTCCGGCACTCCGGCTCGCATTCGGCGGCGATTGCGGCGAAGTCGGAATCATCTTGCCCGGTCCGCATCAGGTTTAGCATGTGCTGGGTACCGGTCAGGTGCAGGGCCTCGTCACGCGCGATAAGGCGGATGATCTTGGCGTTTCCTTCCATCAGCCGACGTTCGGCGAAGGCGAATGCACAGGCGAAACTGACATAGAACCGGATCGCCTCCAGGATGTTGACGCTCATCAGGCACAGGTAGAGCTTCTTCTTCAGGTCGTGCAGATCGATCTGCACGCTTTCACCATCAATGACGTGCAGGCCGGGGCCCAGCTTTGAGTACAACAGGGAAGACTGGATCAGGTCGTCGTAGTAGCGCGCGATGTCGCTGGCTCTCATGCGGATCTCGACGTTGTCGACGATGTCATCGAAGATCGGCGAAGGATCGGGAACGACATTCCGCAGAATGTGCGTATATGAGCGCGAATGAATGGTCTCCGAGAATGCCCAGGTCTCGATCCACGTCTCCAGCTCGGGCAACGAGACCAGCGGCAGAAGGGCCACATTGGGGCTGCGCCCCTGGATGGAGTCGAGCAGGGTCTGGTACTTCAGGTTGCTGATGAAGATGTGCTGCTCATGTGCCGGCAAGCGCTGGAAGTCGATGCGATCCTGGGACACATCGACTTCTTCGGGACGCCAGAAGAAGGACAGCTGCTTTTCGATAAGGTGCTCGAAGATCGGGTGCTTCTGCTGGTCAAAGCGTGCCACGTTCACCGGCTGACCGAAGAACATCGGCTCATGCAGTGCATCGTTGCGGGTGGTGGGAAAGATGCTGTAGGGGGACATAGGGGCCTCAGATCGCGCAGGCGCCACTGGCGCAAGCGTCCTCGGTGACGGCGGTCGATGCATCGTCGGCGCCATCGCGGGTGTTGTGGTAGTACAGGGTCTTGATGCCGAGACGGTATGCAATCAGGAGATCCTTCAGAAGTTGCTTCATCGGAACCTTGCCACCGGCGAAGCGACCCGGGTCGTAGTTGGTGTTGGAAGAGATCGCCTGGTCGACGAACTTCTGCATGACGCCAACCAGTTGCAGGTAGCCTTCATTGCCCGGCATCTGCCACAACAGCTCGTACTGGCTCCGTAGCGCCTGCAGTTCCGGCACCACCTGCTTGAGCACGCCATCCTTCGATTGCTTGACCGATACGAGGCCGCGGGGCGGTTCGATGCCATTGGTTGCGTTGGCGATCTGGCTGGAAGTCTCAGATGGCATCAAGGCGGTCAACGTCGAGTTGCGCAGGCCATGGCGGGCGATGTCGGTACGCAGCCCTTCCCAGTCCAGATGCAGGGGCTCGGCACAGACTGCGTCGACATCGCGCTTGTAGGTGTCGATCGGCAGCTCGCCTGTTGCATAGCGGGTATCGGCAAAAGCATCGCAGGCGCCCTGTTCGCGCGCCAGTTCCATGGAGGCCTGCAGAAGATGGAACTGAATTGCTTCGAAGGTCTGATGGGTCAGTGCCAGTGCGGAACCATCGGAATAGCGCACACCATTGCGGGCAAGGTAGTACGCATAGTTGATTACGCCTACGCCCAGGGAGCGACGGGCCAGTGTGGCATCGCGCGCCACCTGCACCGGATACTGCTGGTAATCCAGTAGTGCATCGAGTGCGCGCACCACCAGCCGTGACAGCGATGCGAGCTCGGCAAGGTCGTCGATGGCGCCGAGGTTGAAGGCCGACAGCGTGCACAGGGCAATCTCGCCCTCCTTGCCGTTGATGTCGTTCATCGGCGAGGTGGGCAGGGTGATTTCCATGCACAGATTGGACTGCCGGATCGGCGCGCGCGAGGGGTCGAACGCACCGTGCTGGTTGCAGTGGTCTACATTCTGGATGTAGATGCGTCCTGTACTTGCGCGCTCCTGCATCAGCAGTGAGAACAGCTCCACGGCCGGAAGCGCTCGCTTGCGGATTGCCGGATCGGCCTCATGGCGGAGATAGAGCGCCTCGAAGGCCACCTGGTCGGTGAAGAAGGCGTCATACAATTCTGGAACATCGTGCGGCGAGAACAATGTAATGTCGCGGCCTTCGATCAGACGCTGGTACATCAGCCTGTTGATCTGGATGCCGTAGTCGAGATGGCGGATGCGGTTCTCTTCGACGCCACGGTTGTTCTTGAGCACCAGCAACGATTCTGCCTCCAGGTGCCACAGCGGGTAGAACAGGGTGGCGGCGCCACCGCGGACACCTCCCTGCGAGCAGGATTTCACTGCGGCTTGGAACATCTTGAAGAACGGTATGCAGCCCGTGTGCTGGGCAGCACCTCTGCGGATTGCGCTGCCCAGTGCCCGGATGCGGCCTGCGTTGATGCCAATGCCTGCCCGTTGCGAGACATAGCGGACGATCGCACTGGTCGTCGCGTTGATGCTGTCGAGGCTGTCGTCGCACTCGATCAGGACGCAGGAGCTGAACTGGCGCAGCGGTGTACGCACGCCGGACATGATTGGTGTCGGCAGGGAGATCTTGAATAGTGAGGTAGCGTCGTAGAACGCTTTCACATAGTCCAGCCGCTGCGCACGCGGGTAGCGCGAGAACAGGCACATCGAGACCAGCATGTAGAGAAACTGTGGTGTTTCGTAGACACGCCGATCGACGCGGTTCTGGACCAGATACTTGCCTTCCATCTGCTTGACCGCTGCATAGGCCAATTGCAGATCGCGCGAGTGATCGAGTTGCGCATTCAGAACCTCCAGCTCATTTTCATCGTAGTCGGTGAGGACGTGACGGTCATAGAGCCCCATTCCGGTGAGCCGGCGCAGGTGGTCGGCCAGTCGCGGAGGTTCGAAGCGGCCGTAGCAGATCTTGCGCAGGTGGAGGATGGACAGGCGTGCTGCAAGGTACTGGTAGTCCGGAGTGTGCTCGCTGATCAGGTCGGCGGCAGCCTTGATCAGGGTTTCATGGATCGTATCGGTGCGGATGCCGTCGAAGAACTGGAGTCGGGAGGCCAGCTCGACCTGCGAGACCGACACGTTTTCCAGCCCTCGTGCTGCCCACTGGATGACCTTGTGGACCTTGTCCAGATCCAGTACTTCGCTTCGGCCGTCGCGCTTGATGACCTTCATCTCATCCCTGTTCTGCATTGCTTCTCCTGGACGCTGCTGCCTCGCCGCAAGCCCTTCCGGGTGCGCTGCTCTGGCTGGAGTGCTGGACAATATATAGTGGTTTTTCTTTGGTCAAGCACAATATGTTGTGTTTTTCATTGAGGCAAAGAGTGTCGCGCTCTGCGCCTCCTATGCCGCGCAGGGTGTCGCCGAGCAGCAGCCCTTGCTGCTGTTGGGTTTCCGCGGGTGTGCCGGCCTGGCCGAAGCGCGGGCAGGCCTTAAGAAAAAAGACGGGCGCCGCAGAATTCCTTTGGGATGTCTCTGCACGCCGCACGGCATTGCCGCGGAGGCACGGGGAATCCGTCGATGTCCGATGGTCGGAAGCATCCAACCGGTATCGATGAAAGCCGCGAAGGCTGATCGCATCACCCCGTCCCGCACGCAACCTGTACGGGCACGCGGGCAACGCTGGATCGTCGCTGCCAATCCTCTACCATGGGCCACCCCGCCCGGACGTGCCGCCCATGCAAGACGCCCTCGTTGCCCAGCCCAAGCCCCCCGTTCCGAGGATCGCGGCCTGGCTGATGATGCTGCTGGGCATGTGGCTGGCGTTGAAGCTGGGCCTGGTGGTAACCCTGCTGTCGGGGCTGCTGGTGTTCCAGCTGACCCACGTGCTGGCGTCCACCGTGGAAGGCAGGCTGCCACCGGGACGGGCACGGGCAATCGCGGTGATCGTGCTGTCGGCGATCATCATCAGCGGGCTGGTGCTGGCCGGGATCGGCGTGGCGTCGTTCTTCCGCAACGAGACCGGCGGGCCGGACGCGCTGCTGGCGCGGCTGATGGATATCCTCAATTCGTCGCGCCACCAGGTACCGGCGCTGCTGCAGCCGTATATCCCCGAGGACATGCCGGCGCTGCGCGCGGCGCTGAATGACTGGGCCGCCGAGCACCAGCGCCAGCTGGGCGTGGCCGGCACGTCGGTGGTGCAGGTGGGCGTGCGCGTGCTGATCGGCATGGTGCTGGGCGCGATGATCGCGCTGTACGACGAACTTCCGCTGCCGAAGATGGGGCCGCTGGCGCAGGAGCTGATCGGGCGCACCAGCCGCCTGGCCACCGCGTTCCGCCAGGTGGTGTTCGCGCAGGTGAAGATCTCCCTGCTCAACACCGTGTTCACCGCCATCTTCCTGCTGGGCGTGCTGCCGTTGTTCGGCGTGCACCTGCCACTGTCCAAGACGCTGGTACTGATCACCTTCATCGCCGGCCTGCTGCCAGTGGTGGGCAACATCATCTCCAACACGATCATCACCATCGTCGCGCTGTCGGTCTCGTTCTACGTGGCCGTGGCCGCGCTGCTGTACCTGATCGTGATCCACAAACTGGAGTACTTCCTCAATGCGCGCATCGTCGGCGGTGAAATCCAGGCGCGCGCCTGGGAGCTGCTGCTGGCGATGCTGGTGATGGAAGCGGCGTTCGGCCTGCCCGGCCTGGTGGCGGCACCGGTGTTCTACGCCTACGTGAAGCGCGAACTGGTCGACCAGCGCTGGATCTGACCCGGCGTGACCTGTCGCATCTGACCGGCTGGACGGGGGGCGCCGGCGTTGTCGGCGCGTTCGCGCGCGCTGCGCTATATCCATCCCTGCGGATCGTACGGCGCTGGCTTGGCGCCGCCGGAGCCGCTCGCTACAGTGAGCCGCACTTCAGGGGAATTCTGCATGGCCGGCAAGGCATCGCCCATCAGGTTGCGGACCTGGGTCTGGATCCTGGCTGGGCTGTTCGTGGTGTGCACGTTGCCGTTGATGGCCATCGCCCTGGCCCAGGGCACGCTGCGCTACACCGGTGCCGAAGACAACCTGGCCAGCCTGCGCCAGCTGCGGCAGACCTTCGATCTTGCCAACCTGGCTTCGGCCGAACGCGGCCCGGCCAACAGCCTGCTGGGGGCTGACCCGGCCGACGCCGCCGAACAGGCGCGGCTGGCCGCGCAGCTGGGGGCCGCGCGCAGGCGGGTCGACACCGCCATGCTGCAGCTGGACACGGTACTCAAGGACGACCCGGGCGTGCTGGATGAGCATGGCCTGCTGGCCGACGCGCAACGTCGCCTGCAGTCGGCGCGTGCTGCGGTCGACCGGGTCGTGGCGCTGCCCCATGACGCACGCCGGGTGGAGGAGGTGGAGCGTGCGATCAGTGGCATGTTCGCCGTGGTTGATCGCCTGCACCTGCTGACCTCGGCACAGATCAACGTGCTGGTCAGCGCCGACCGTGAAGCGGCGATTCCGGCGATGCAGGGCCAGGTGCTGATCGATCTTCGCGAGCATGGTGGCCGCCTGGCCTCGAACGTGATGGCGCCGGTGGCGGTACCGGGGGCATGGCGCGAGGAACAGGTACGCGCTGCGCTGCAGACCGAGGGCCGCCTGCTGGAGCTGTGGCGGTTGGCGGGCAGCCACGAGTCGGTGTTCCGCAGTGACCCGGAATTGTCATGGCACTGGGACATGGCGCGACGGCAGTTCTTCGGCGAGTCGCTGCCGATGATCGAGCAGTTGATCGAGGATGGCCGCCGTGGCGTACCACCGCCGTGGACCGCTGCCGAATTCACCATGCGCTACGTGCCCACCCTGCAGTCGCTTGAGGCGTTGCGCGATGGCTACCTGAGCGTGTCCATCGCCCGCTTCGAACGCACCCGCAACCGCGAGGCCATGCGCCTGGCGGTGCTGGTGGCGACCGCGCTGGGCACGCTGGTGGTGCTGGGCGTGGCCCTGCGCATTGCCCACCTGCAGATCCTGCAGCCATTGCTGCAGGCGCAGAAGCAGGTGATCCAGCTCGCCACGGATGCACCCGGCCCGGAGCAGCATGTCACCCATCCGCTGGCCGAGATGCAGCGCCTGTTCGATGCCATCGAAGTGCTCCGTGAGAAATCGCGCGAGCGCTCGGCACTGACCAGCGAGCTGCGCCAGCTCGCTGGCACCGACGAGCTGACCGGATTGTTGAACCGGCGCGCGCTGGATGAGGTGGTGCAGCAGAGACACGCCGGGGGCGATGCAAGCGCCGTGGTGATCCTGCTGGACGTGGATCGCTTCAAGGCGATCAACGATGGCCATGGCCATGAAGCCGGCGACGAAGTGCTGGTGCAGGTGGCGCAGTTGCTGCAGCAGCACCTGCGCCGCAGCGACAGCATCGCCCGCTATGGCGGCGAGGAGTTCCTGGTGCTGCTGGACGACGGTGATCTGGCCGGTGGCCGCCAGCTGGCCGAGTCATTGCGATTGGCCCTGCAGCAGATGGACATCGCGCTGGCCGGCGGCACCGTGCTGCGGGTGACCGCCAGTTTCGGCGTGGCCGAGGGCGGCACCGACGCACTGGGCTGGCGCAGCCTGCTGCGTGCCGCCGATGCGGCCATGTACCGGGCCAAGGCGCAGGGGCGTGATCGGGTACGGGTGGCGGGTGGCGGTCGAGGCACCCGCTGATCGTGGCATTCATCGCCGGCGCACGTGGTCCTGCCTAGACTGGGCCTCCGATCGCTGCAGGAGCCCTCCATGATCTTTCGCCCTGTGGTCGCCACGGCACTGCTGGCCGGGTTGTTGGCCGGCTGTGCTTCGACCGCTTCCCAGACCAGCGCCGACGCGCCTCGCCATCCTTCCATCGCTGCCGACCTGAGCCCGGTACCGGCCTTCACCGGCGGTGGCACTGGCTGGAGCATCGAGATCGCCTCCACCGGCAAGGGCAACCACGACGCCAGCCTCAGTGCCGATGGACGCACCCACAAGGGCGTGCTGCGCTACCTCGGCCAGCCGGCCGATGCACCCGGTTCGCTGATCGTTCTCAACGGCGAGCTGGGCAAGCAGCCGGCCATCGTCGAGATCAAGCACGAGTCGTGCCGCAATTCCGAAGGCGTGGACACGCTGGCCAGCGTGCAGGTGACGATGGAAGGGCAGCCCCAGCGCCGTGGCTGCGGCCACCTGGCCGTGTACTGATCCTGTGCGCCGTCGTGCTTGAGATTCCAACCCTGCACACCGTGCGCCTGCGGCTGCGTCCACAGCAGCTGGATGACTTCGGCGTCTATGCCGCGTTCCTGGCCTCGCCGCGTGCGCGGGGCATGGGCGGGCCGTTCGGTGAGGTGGCGGCGTGGGGCCAGTTCTGCCACGACCTGGCCAGCTGGCATCTGTTCGGGCATGGCGCGTTGATGATCGAGCGCAGTGATACCGGTGCCTGCATCGGCCAGGTCGGGATCAATCATGGCCCGTTGTTTCCTGAAAAGGAGCTGGGCTGGTTGCTCTACGACGGCCATGAAGGGCAGGGCTTTGCCACTGAAGCGGCCGGTGGACTACGCAACTGGGCGTTCGAGGTGGCGAAGCTGCCGACGCTGGTCAGTTACATGGCACCGGACAACCTGGCATCGCAGGCCGTCGCGCGGCGCCTGGGCGGCGTTCTCGACACGCGGGCGGTGCGCAGTGATGCCGATGATCTGGTCTACCGCTACAGCACCAGGTAGTGCCGGCCGCTGGCCGGCATCACCGGTGTACCGGGGGCATCATCCACGCGTCAACGGTGGCCAGATCCGGCGCCAATGCATGCTCGACAGCGCGCCGCAGCAGCGCCGGTGCCACGTAGTGCCGGTGTGCGGCATCGATCAGCGCCATGTAGATGCGGCCGAACGCATTGCAGGTCTGCACCCGTGAGCCGAGGCTGATCTCGAACTGGCCATCGGCACAGCGCTGGACCCTCACGCTGCTGCGGAAACGCAGATGGCGATCGTCGGCGCCGAGCAGCACTTCGGCACAGTCATCTTCTGCATCGACGTGCGAATCCAGCACTGGATAGCGGCCGGCGAACAACCGGCTGCGGTCGGTCGACAGCAGTGACGATACCGGGCAGCCGAGCGGTGACGTACGCAGCCGCAACGGCGCCACGAGGCGGTTACGCAGCGCCATCAGGTGGCCTACGCCGGTGGGGGGATTGCGCAGGAAGCCTTCCAGTACATCGGCCAGCAGCGCCGACGCGGAGTGATGCGCGACCTGCGCGCTGTCCAGGCGCAGCGTGGTCTGGTCCTGGTAGTGGCTGTGCGGCAGGGCCGCAGGCAGCAGTCCGTGCGTGGCGACGGCCCCTGAATGGACGGGATAGGCCGGTGTGGCGCGTTCGACGAACCCGCGCAGCGGCCGTAGTGGAATCCGACGCAGCGGACCGAGCAGGGCACGGGTACGCGCGCACAGCCGAGCACTCAGGCTGGGCGGCGCTGCCTGCAGGGACAGTTGCAGCAGCGGCGCTGCCGCGAGTGTGGTGGCCGATGGCCAGTGCGCATCGGGCAGTACCTCGGTCAGGCTGGGGATATCGGCGGCATTGCGCTGCACCTGTGCACGGGCCTGCTCGCTCATTGCGCCGGCCAGTTCATTGCTGTGGCAGGACAGCGCGAACAGCGCTGGATGTGCGCGATGGTTCGATGCGAACTGATGCCAGGTGCCACCGCCGAAGCGCACGGTAAACAGGCAGTCCGGTGGGATGCGGATGCGCCGAAGCGTGCGCGCGAAGGCACCGGGATCTTCTGCCAGCTGCGCGTCGGAGGCGGTGGCGAAGCGCAGCTCGGCCCCCGCACTGCCGGCGATGGCGGTGAACATGCGCGGGCCTGCATGGCGATGAAACGGGTGGCCACTGGCACCGACGGTGAAGCTGTACAACGAGGAGGCATCCCCTTGTTGCAGATGCATGCCGCCCAGTCGCGCCGAAGGCTCGTCCAGCGCATCGATGAAGGCCGGGTGGTGGCGCTGGCGCTGGCTGGCGTCGGTCACCAGCGCATCACCGGCGCCGATGCCGAGCTGCGCGATCAAGGTGACTTCGGTCGGGCTGCTGCCCTCCTGGGCTGGGAGCTGAACCCATGGGAACGAACGGCGGTGGCGGGTCGAACCGGGCATCGTCATGCTCCTTGGCAGGGTGGATCAGCGGGCAGGGGACTTGCGGCGCGCGCGTGCTTCGCGCTTGAGCGGACCGCCGACCGGACAGACTTCGGCCGCCCACGAGAACAACGTGTTGGCCAAACGGTCGGGCACCTGCCGGAAGTACACGAACTGACCGCGCTTCTCGCGTTCGATCAGGCCGGCTTCCTCGAGGATGCGCAGGTGGCTGGACAGCGCCGGCTTGCTGAAGTCGAAGCGTTCGGCCAGTTCGCCCGCACTCAACTCGCCGGCGCTGAGATAGGCCAGGATCTGCCGGCGGGCGGTGGAGGCGAGGGCTTCGAAGATACGGTCCATGGAGAGCTAATTAACTAATTCGTTAATTGATATTCCTCCCGTCGGTGGCGGCTGTCAAGCCCTGACCCATTGCGCGGCGCGCCCGGGCTTTGCCATCCTCCCTGCTGTTTTCGTAGCGTGGAATCCCGATGCGTCCTGCGTTCTGGCTGGCTTTGGTCCTGCTGCCCACCCTGGCGGTGGCGCAACCCGCGCGTACGCCCAAGGCCAAGGCCCCGGCGCAGGATCCCTTCAGCGAGCTGTTCGACACCGCCTGCATGCAGCACATCGGGGCCCCGGCGCGGTTGCAGTCGCTGATGGAATCCAATGGGCTGTCGCCGCTGCAGCCGGCCGAAGCCGCCACGCTGTTGCAGGGGCAATCGGGCGTGGCCTGGATGGTGCCTCTGGCCAGTGGCCGCTATGCGGTGAGCTGGGCTGACGATGGCACGTGCACGGTCTACGCCGAAAAGGCCGACGCGGCGGTCGTGCAGAAGGGATTCGCCCGGTTGGTGCAGGCCGCACCGAAGCCGTTGCAGGTGCGGTCGCTGCCAGGGCGTGGGCCACTGTCGGCCGACCAGGTGGCCATCCAGTACGGCTGGGCCACGCCGGGGCAGGGCAAGCTGCAGGTGCGATTCCGCCTGGTCACCCGGCAGGCGGCCGAAGCCGGGGTACAGGCGATGGCCTCGGCGGCCCCGGGCGAAGCGATGCTGGAGCAGGGCGCGCCTGGACCCTGACAGGGGCCATGCTCGCGATTCAGCCTTTCACGTGGCATGTGGTATATCGTTTATCGATAAATCAACCCCGGGGCGGCGAGGCCACCCCAATGCCGGAGGCCGCTTGACCGCTCGTCCCGCCCGCGCCAGACCCGCGCGAGGCTTGTTCACCCTGGCCCTGGCCGCCGTACAGGCGGTGCGGGCGATGTGCTGGCTGGGCATCCTGGCGGCGCTGCTGGCCGTTCCGCTGGTCGCCCACGACCGCAGCTGGCTGCTCGACAGCGTCCACGACGCTGATGCCGCTGCCGTGCATGGCAGCGACCTGTTCCTGCATTTCTGCCTGGGCCTGGGCGCGATCGTCGCGCTGCTGGTGCTGTGCCTGATGTTCCTGCGCCACCTGCTGCGGCTGTTGACGTCGGCGGCGCGCGAGCGACCGTTCACCCACGCCAATGCACAGCGCCTGCAGCGCATGGCCTGGCTGATGCTGTCGATGGAGGTGCTGTCGATCCTGATCGGCGCCTACGCCGCCTGGATGGGGCCGGACTTCACCTGGATGGAGGTGGGCGGCGGCATGTCGATCACCGGCCTGGTCGCGGTGCTGATGCTGTTCGTGCTGGCACGCGTGTTTGCCGTGGGTGCGGCGATGCGCGATGACCTCGATGGTGTCATCTGATGGCGATTGTCATCACCCTGGACCGCATGCTGCAGGAACGGGGCATGACCCTGTCCGAGCTGGCCGGGCGCATCGACATCACCCTGGCCAACCTGTCGATCCTGAAAACCGGCAAGGCGCGCGCCATCCGCTTTTCCACACTCGATGCGATCTGCCGTGAGCTGCAGTGCACGCCCGGTGATCTGCTCGGGCATGACCCGACGCAGGCGCAGGACGCTGACTGAGTGCTTTCCCTTTTCCCTTACCTACTGACGAAACGGACCTGAAATGGAATGGTTGGCTGACCCCTCGATATGGATGGGCCTTGCAACCCTGGTCGTGCTGGAGATCGTTCTCGGCATCGACAACCTGGTGTTCATCGCGATCCTTGCCGACAAACTGCCGCCGCACCAGCGTGACCGCGCGCGGGTGATCGGCCTGGCGCTGGCCCTGCTGATGCGGCTGGTGCTCCTGGCCGCGCTGGCATGGATCATGAAACTGACCGAGCCGCTGCTGACGCTGTTCGACCACAGCTTCTCCGGGCGTGACCTGATCCTGCTGGGCGGCGGCCTGTTCCTGCTGTTCAAGGGCACCATGGAGCTGCACGAACGGCTGGAAGGCCGCGAGCACCACGAGGATGGCAAGAAGGTCTATGCCAGCTTCGCAATGGTGGTGGCACAGATCGTGGTGCTCGACGCGGTGTTCTCGCTGGACTCGGTGATCACCGCGGTCGGCATGGTCGACAACCTGGGCGTGATGTATGCCGCGGTGACCATCGCGATGGTGCTGATGCTGGTGGCCAGCAAGCCGCTGACCCGCTTCGTCAACAAGCATCCCACGGTGGTGGTGCTGTGCCTGGGCTTCCTGTTGATGATCGGCTTCAGCCTGGTGGCCGAGGGCCTGGGCTACAAGATCCCGAAGGGTTACCTGTACGCGGCGATCGCCTTCTCGATCCTGGTCGAGGCGTTCAACCAGTGGGTGCGCTTCAACCGTGAGCGCAACGAGCGCCGCCAGCCGTTCCGCCAGCGCACCGCCGACGCCGTGCTGCGCATGCTGGGCGCGCGCCCGGCCAATGGTCACGACGACGAAAGCGCTGACGAACACGTCGATGCCGAAGAGCGGTTGCAACCGGCCGAGCACGAGATGATCCGCAGCGTGCTGGGCCTGGCTGATCGGCCGGTGTCGAGCGTGATGACGGTGCGTGCCGACGTGCAGTGGATCGACCTGGCACGTGGGCAGGAGGATGTGGTGGCACGCTTGGTGGCGTCGCCGCATACCCGCCTGCTGGTGGGCGACGGTGATCTGGACAGCCTGCGTGGCGTGGTACAGAGCCGCGACCTGCTGGCCGACCTGCTGCAGGGCAGGCCGCTGCAGCTGGAGGGCAACCTGCGCGAGCCGCAGTACGTGCTGTC
Organism: Stenotrophomonas maltophilia; assembly: GCF_003970865.1. GTDB lineage: Bacteria > Pseudomonadota > Gammaproteobacteria > Xanthomonadales > Xanthomonadaceae > Stenotrophomonas > Stenotrophomonas maltophilia_AR. The sequence continues at coordinate 26,643 of NZ_RXLZ01000005.1, forward strand.
CAGCGCCAGCGCGCTGCAGGCGCTGGAACTGATCCGCCAGCACCCGGTGCCGTTGGCGGTGGCGGTGGACGAGTACGGCAGCGTGGAAGGCCTGGTGACCGCCAACGACCTGCTGGCGGCCATTGCCGGTGACCTGGTCGATACCCAGGACGAGCGCTATGGCGTGGTCGCGCAGGGCGAGGACCAGTGGGAGGCCGACGGTGCGCTGACTCTGGACGACCTGCAGCGCCTGGCCGGCGTATCGCTGCCGCGCAGTGCCGACTACATGACCATCTCCGGCCTGGTGCTGGAGCGTCTGGGGCGCCTGCCGGACATCGGTGACGCGGTGGAGATGGCGGACGTACGCATCACCGTACTGGCGATGGAGAAGCGTCGCATCGCCCGCCTGCGGGTGGAGCGCCTGGGGCATCCGTAGCGTTGAGCCATGCGCGATTGGGGTTCTGTAGCGTCGAGCCTTGCTCGACGGCTTCCTGAGCAGCCGAGCATGGGCTCGGCTCTACACAACGCCTCCCACAACCGTCACCATGGCGGGCCCGCTTTCCTTCCCGGATGGTTGCAGTGCTGAGTACGATCGGTTTGTTGATGGGCCTGTATGTGGCCTGGCGCCTGTTCTGGCCACTGCGCATGCCCATCTGGCTGAAGATCGCGCTGTCGCTGCTGCTGGTGGGCGTGGCCGTGCAGCTGCGCATCGTCGCCATGTTCTGGGGCACGATGGCCTCGCCGGAGATCCCGAAGCTGGCCATCGCCACGCTGGCCGCCGGCTCCACGGCGGTGTTGCTGTTGGCGCTGCTGATGCTGGCGCTGGACGTGGGCCTGCTCGCCTCCCGCCCGCTGTGCAGACCCCGTGCTGTTTCGGCGCTGCGTACGCCGCTGCTGCGCCCGGCGGCGGCGCTGCTTGCGTTGTTGGTCAGTGGCTACGGCATCAGCCAGGGCATGGCGGTACCCAAGCCCCGGCAGATCGAGGTGAGCATCGCCGGGCTGCCCGCTGCGTTCGACGGCTATCGCGTGCTGCAGCTGACCGACATCCATGCCAGCCGCCTGCTGACCGGCGATTGGGTGCGCAAGGTCGTGGATGAGAGCAACGCACTGACGCCGGACCTGATCGTGATCACCGGCGACCTGATCGACGGTAGCGTCGAGGCGCGTCGCGAGGACGCACGCCCGTTGGCTGACCTGCATGCACCGGACGGTGTCATCGCCATCACCGGCAACCACGAGTACTACGCGCAGTACCAGGCGTGGATGCAGGCGTTCCGCGCGCTGCACATGCAGGTGCTGGAGAACAGCCATCTGCAGGTGCGGCGCGGCGATGCGGCGCTGACCATCGCTGGTGTCACCGACCCGGTGGCCGCACGCTACGGCCTGCCGCTGCCGGATCTGGACGCCGCGCTGGCCGGGGCCGATCCGTCCGCGCCAGTGATCCTGCTTGACCATCGCCCGCGCAATGCGCGCGAGGCGGCGGCGCGCGGTGTGAAGCTGCAGTTGTCTGGGCATACCCACGGCGGGCAGATCATCGGCATGGACCAGTTGGTGAAGCGGGCCAACGGTGGCTATGTCTCCGGTCGTTACGAAGTGGACGGCATGACCCTGTACGTGAGCAACGGTGCGGGCCTCTGGGCCGGTTTCCCGGCGCGCATCGGCGTGCCGTCGGAGATCACCCTGGTGACCCTGCGCCGCGCGCCGTGACCTTAGGCGGGGTCAGATCCCTTTCCCTGAGGAAAGGGATCTGACCCCTGACAAACCACATGGAAGGAACCATGTCCCATCCCCGCGCCCCGATGGAGCGCCTGATCCGAGCCAATGCGGACGAGATCAACCGGCTGCGCCAGGCCATCCGCGATACCGCCAGTGCGCGCTGGCGTGGCCCGGAGGAAATGCAGCGGCATGCGGCAGCCTGCGCTGAATACAACCAGCGCTATGAACAGCTTGCTTTCCCGGGTGGCTATGCCAACGCGCTGAGGCAACTTGCCGAGCACGATCCAGATACGGTGGATGTCGTGCTGACCTTTCTTGAGGTGCGCCCGTACTTCTTCCGTTCTGGATACATGTGGAAGACGCTGCTGAAGCGTGTGCAACGGGCACCGATGGGTGTGAGGCAGCAGGCCCGGATGCAGAAGATCCTCGATGCCTACGCCGCCTATCGCCAACGAAGATTGCAGTCCCGGTAGCGCCACGCCATGCGTGGAGGCCGTGTCCTTCCCGCCGCGGGCTCCGGATCGGCGATCATCTGCAGGGTCGATGCGGAATCAGGGAGCACACAATGCAGGGGATGCCTCATCCAATCGGAGGCCCACGCCATGTCGCGCTGCTGGTCGGCCTACTCGCGCTGGCGGCATGCCAACGCACAACGGATGTGCCGGCCGACGCGCCCGCTGCGGACACGCCACTTGCGGCCCCGGCGACCGCAACAGACCTCTCTCCGCTGCTCGATGCCTTGCCGACCTGCGCGCTGGACGGCTGGTACATCGATCAGCAGACCGGGCATCCGGCCCACCCCTGGTTGGCCGCGAATGCGCCACAGCCCTGCAAGGAGGATGAGGAGAACGAGATCGCCACGTTCTGCGTGCAGGGGCAGTGGAAGGGACTGCCGGTGGAGGAGGTGATCCTGCCGACGATGACCTTCGTCTCGTTCCGTGGGGCCAGGATCGGCCTGCCGCTGGAGAAGGCACGTCCCATCGTCCGCCAGCGTTTCGGTCAGGAATTCCCGGGTGGTGCGGCGTACGAAGCGGGCCGTGAGCCGAAGCTGATGGCCGATCCCGAGGATGCGCAGCGCGCGTGGCTGCTGTGCAGCACGCCGGAACCGGGAGACGATCTGGGCAGCCAGGCAGGCGTCAGCTACTCGGGCATGAACCTGCCCTACGACCACGACGGTTGCAGCTACCGCTACAGCCCGGTCGACTTCTGCGATGCGCCGCACCGGGCCGCCATCGAAGATGCGCTCCAGCACCAGGAGCCCAACTTCAACCAGCACTACCTGCTGGTACAGGTCGACGATCGTCCGGAGTACTTCCAGCGCACGCTGGTGCTGGTCGATACCCGCACGGGACGCGCCACGCCATTGCCGATCGATGCCTTCACCGGCCCGGCGGGGAAGGGCGGAGAGGCCACCGGCTACGGGACACTGGAAACGGGCGTGGACCAGCCGCAGTTCTGCCTTGATGGTGCGTTGCTGGTCTACCGCGTGTTCGAGGAGGGGCGCTTCTGCTTCGGCTTTGACGGCGAGCGTTTCACCGGCCATGAAACCCAGTACATGCAGGCGACGGATAGCCGATGACCCGTATTTCACCCCGGCCATGACATCCTGCCCCGAACCTGTGCAATCGGGATCGAGGCTGTTGAAGGCGAACACGCAATGACGGTGGCGCGGCAGCGCTCGATGTGGGTGGCGGGCCTGTCCACGGTAGTGGAGTGGTACGACTTCACCCTGTACCTGTACTTCGCCACGGTGTTGTCGCGGGTGTTCTTCGGCGGTGGCGAGCAGGCGCTGCTGGTCACCCTGGCCGGCTTTGCGGTGTCCTACCTGATGCGCCCGCTGGGCGCGCTGTGCTTTGGTCATATGGGCGACCGCCTGGGCCGGCGCTGGATGTTGCTCGCCTCGATGGCGTTGATGGCAGCGGCGATGCTGGCCACTGCGCTGCTGCCGACAGCGGCCACGGCAGGCACCACGGCGGGGGTGCTGCTGCTGGTACTGCGTTGCGTGATGGCGTTTTCGGTGGGCGGCGAATACACCGGCGTGGTGGCGTACCTGCTGGAAAGCGCACCGGCGCGGCGACGTGGCCTGGTGACCTCGCTGGCCTCGGCCGCCAGCGAAGTGGGCGCACTGCTGGCGGTGGCGATCTCCGCGGTTACCGTGGCGCTGCTCGCGCCCGCGCAGCTGGACAGCTGGGGCTGGCGCATCCCGTTCTTCTTCGGTGCCGCGCTGGCACTGGTGATCCTGGTTGCGCGCTCGGGCATGCAAGAGTCGCCGGAGTTCGAGCGTCAGCGCCGTGAGGGCAGCATTCCGGCCACGCCGCTTCGCCATGTCCTGCGCAACCATCCGCTGGCGGTGGCGCGCACGTTCGCGATCTCTGCGCTGGGCTCGATTACTTACTACGTCGGCATCACCTATGTGCCCGCATTCCTGCATGCGCGGGGCCACGATGAGGGCGATGCGCTGTGGCTGTCGACGATTGCGGCAGTGGCGGTCATCGCGATCACGCCACTGTGCGGCGCATTGTCCGACCGCGTCGGACGACGGCCGGTGCTGTTGGGCCTGACCGTGCTGGCAGCGCTGCTGCCGCTGTCCTTGTTTGCGTGGATGGCGCAGGCGACAGCGCTGGGCATCGCGCTGGCTGCGGTGCTGCTGGCCTGCGTGGCCGGTGGCGTGAGCGCGGTGGCAGCGCCGGCCACGGCCGAGCAGTTCCCCGGCGAAGGCCGGGTCAGCGGGCTGGCACTGGGTGTGACCATGGCCACTGCAGTATTCGGCGGTGCAACGCCCTGGCTGGCGCAATGGTGGGTGGAACGCAGCGGCTGGGCGGCAGCGCCAGGTGCGATGATCGCGCTGGTGGCAGTGCTGGTGTTGCCGGTGCTGTGGACCCTGCCCGAGACGGTCCCGGGCAGGGCCAAGCGCTAGCGGGTCAGACCTTCAGGGTCTGCTCGATGTCGGCCAGTACCGCGGCAGCATCCACGCCGATGGCAATCGACTGCACCACGTGGCCGTCCCACACGCTGGGGCCGAACGCCAGGCCTTCCGGCTTGGGAATGGTCATGCCGCGGGCAACGCCGTCGGTGGCCACGCGCACGCTGGCGCGCTCGAACTGGAACAGTTCCGGGCGGGTCAGCGCGATGCAGGCGCAGCAGTCATGCACGACCATGCCCTTGTGGCCGGCCTGCAGGTAGAAGTCCACGTAATCCTGCGACAGCGCACGCACCAGCTCGGCATCGGCACCGCCGATGGCGGCCAGCTTGTCCAGGCCGTCACGGTCCATTTCCACGCGGGTGGTCACGTCCAGGCCGATCGCGGTAACCGGCCAGTTGGCGGTGAACACCACGTCGGCCGCTTCGGCATCGCCCCAGATGTTGGCCTCGGCGGCCGGGGTGATGTTGCCGTTGACGTGGAAGGCGCCGCCCATGATCACCACGCCGCGCACCAGGCCGGCGATGTCCGGGGCCTGTTGCAGGGCCAGGGCCAGGTTGGTCATGCGGCCGACCGCGACCAGAGTCACCTCGCCCGGATGGGCGCGGACCAGGTCGATGATCAGCTGATGGGCCGGGCGGGCATCAGCAGCCACGTCCAGACTGGCCGGCACCGGGTGATTGCCCAGGCCGTTGTGGCCATGGATGTGCACCGGCCAGGCTTCCGGGGTGGCTTCCGGCTGCAGCGGGCCAGCGGCGCCGCGCGCGACCGGGGCGGCAAAGCCCCAGGCCTGCTTCAGGTACAGCGCGTTGTGCGTGGTCGACTCCACCGAGGCATTGCCGAAGGTGGTGGTGACGCCGATCAGGTCGATCTGGGCGTGCTTGTGCAGGTACAGCAGGGCCAGGGCGTCGTCGACGCCCGGGTCGGTATCGAAAATGACTTTCAGCATGTTGTTGTTCTTCTTCTTCCGTGTGGTGCGGGGGGCGCCGGTGGCCCGGAAGCAGGCCGGCGCGCCCTACATTGTCCCATCTTCATGACAGGCAGGGCCATTGCCGGGGTGGCAGGCCATAATGCCCCCAGTCCAGGCACGGAGTCGCCGAATGCTGATCGTTGCCCTTCTGCTGGTCCTGCTGGTGCTGGGCCTGAACGTGGTGGCTACCATGGTGATCGTCAGGCGTGATGGCCTGTCGGCGGGCGGCCGGACGGTGCAGTTGCTGCTGATCTGGCTGCTGCCGCTGGTCGGCGCCATCCTGTGCATGGCGGTGGCCACGGCCGATGGCTCGGGCAGCCGGGGGGACAACGGTCTCGGCGGCGCCTACGATTACTCCGGCGGGTATTCCGGCGACAACTACAGCCAGCACAACCACAGCAGCTCCGACTGCAGCAGTGATGGTGGTGGGGGTGACGGCGGCAGCTGCGGCGGTGGCGATTGACGAGATGTTCCGGGATGCCGGCCAAGGTCACGTCCTGGTAGTGCCGGCCGCTGGCCGGCAACCTCATCCGCTCAACCGCCGCCTTCGGTCGGCAACGGCGCCGGTACGTTCAACAGCCCGCCCGCCGCCACATAGGCGGCCAGGGCCTGGCCCTGGCTCAGCAGATGGCGCTCCATGGTGCGTTCAGCAGCCTGCGCGTCGCGGCGGCGGAAGCACTCCATCAACTCGCGATGTTCAGCCAGTGATTGCGCGGTGCGGCCCGGGGTCAGCAGCTGGCGGCCGCGATGCATCTTCAGGATGCGGTGCAGGTCGTGGGTGATGCGGATCAGCCACGGGTTGCCGGCGTAATGCTGCACGGTTTCGTGGATCAGGTAGTTGTTGCGGTAGTACTCGGCGATGTTGCCGTCGGCGGCCGCCGTTTCCATTGCCGCATGCAGGTCTTCCAGCTGCTGCACGCCGGCATCGTCGATGTGCCTGACCGCCTCGTGCGCGCAGCGGCCTTCCAGCATCGCCATCACCGGGAACAGCTGGTTGAGGTCTTCCAGCGTCAGTCGGGTGACCCTGCTGCCACGGCCGGCATCGATCTGCACCAGGCCTTCGGCGGCCAGCAGCTTCAGCGCCTCGCGCAGCGGCGTACGGCTGATGCCCAGTTCCTCGCACAGCGCGGGCTCGTCGATCCACTCACCTGGCGGCAGGCGGTAGTCGTAGATGCGCTCGCGCACGTGTTCGGCCACCTCTTCGTACAGAGGTGCGCGCTTCTTCGGTGACCGCGGGGCTGGGGCAATGGCCATGGAGGAAGTGTACCGCCAGGTAGTGCCGGCCGCTGGCCGGCAACCCATGATCGCTGGATGGCTTCATGGGATTGCCGAGCAGCGGCCGGCACTACCGTTGGGTGGTTACATCCAGCCTGGCACCACGAATACCAGCCAGGCCAGCAGCGGCCCAAGCGCCACCACCAGGCCGCTGTAGACCAGGAAGCGGCGGAACAGGGTCTCGCGTTCTTCCTTCGCGGCCGAGGCCACCACCAGTGCGCCATTGGTGGAGAACGGGCTGACATCGACGATGGTGGAAGACACCGCCAGCGCGCAGATCACGCCGGCGGCGCTGAGGTGACCCTGCATCAGGAACGGTACCGCCAGCGGAATCGTGGCGCCCAGCACCGCGGCCGACGAGGCGAATGCGGAGACGATGCCGCCGACATAGCAGACCAGCAGCGCACCGAGCAGCGGGATACCGATGCTGGAGACGCCGTGGCCGATGAAGTCCACCGCGCCGGCATGTTCCAGTACGCCGATGTAGGTCACCACGCCGCAGATCAGCAGCACGGTGGACCAGCTGATGCCATCGACCGCGCCCTTCTGGCTTTGTGGCGACAGCAGTGCCAGCGCGACAGCCACGGTGATCGATACCAGGCCGACATTGAGGTTGTAGATCAGCGCGGCCACGCCCAGGCCGAGCAGGCCGATCAGGGTGAACAGGCGCTCGCGGGTCAGGCCCACCGCGTCCAGCGCAACCGGATCGTTGGAGAGCGTGCCACCGCCCGCCGAGACCAGTGCGCCATGGCCTTCGATCGCGAACTGCCGCGACGACGCCTGCGGGCCACCGGCCATTGCCAGCTCCGCATTGCCGATCGTTCCTGCTGCGGTGATTGAGCCGCGACGCAGCAGGGCGATGCCACCGAAGGCGAAGAAGCAGATCGTCGCCATCATGAAGTTGAAGCCCAGGCTGGTCAGGAACACCGCCATCTCGGTCACTTCCAGCCCGGCTTTCTGCACCACGCCATTGGTGATGCTGCCGTACACGCTGATGGGCGAGAAGCCACCGGCCTGCGCGCCATGGATGACCAGCAGGCCCATCATCAGTGGATTGATGTTGTACTGCTTGGCAAAGCGCAGAGCGACCGGACCGATGATCGCGACCGCCGCCGGGCCCAGCGCACCGAACGCGGTGAGGACCGCGGTGATCACGAACATTACCCATGGAATGGCCACGATATGGCCACGCACCGCTTTCACTGCCCAATGCACCAGTAGGTCGATGGTGCCGTTCTTCTGCGCGATGGCGAACAGGTAGGTGATGCCGACCAGGGTCAGGAACAGATCGCCGGGAAAGCCGGCCAGGACCTCCTTGCCACCCATGTCGACCCACAGCCCGCCGATGATGAAGGCCAGCGCGAAGGCGACGGCGCCCATGTTGATCGGCATTGCCGTGGCGACGATGAACATGATCACCAGACCGATGATCGTTGCGATTTGTGGACTCATGCGCCCTCCCAGACACGTGACTCACGTACAGCGCGGATGGAGACCCGCCATCCCGGGGTAAGGCGACGTAATGCGTGTTGCGTGATACGTACTGCTCGAACCCGTTACTGCAGCCGCTCCAGCGCGCTGCGGACCCATGCCGCCGCGCCTTCAAGGCTCTGGAACTCCTCCACCGCGCGCACCTCGCAGCACGGATAGGCCGGCGCCACCATGCGCGCCAGCGCGTTGCCCGGGCCCAGCTGCAGGAACACCCGCGCGCCGCGCTCGAAGGCCTGGCGCATCACCTGCGCCCACTCGATGGTCTGCGCCAGTTGCAACGACAGCGTGTTGACTGCCGTTGCGCGGTCCCGCACCGGTCGCGCATCGATGCCGGCCAGCAGCGGCAAGCGTGGGGCCTGCAGTGGCGAGGCATCGAGTGCGGCAGCGAACGGTGCGACCGCCGCTGCCAGCAACGGTGTGTGTGCAGGCACGTGCACCGGCAGCAGACGGATGTCCGCACCCTGCGCCTGCGCTGCATCGGCCAGCCGCTGCAATGAGGCGTGCGTGCCACCCACGATGAAATGGTCCTGCCCGTTGGCGATGGCCACGTGCGCACCGTGCAGATCACACAGCGGCTGCAGGACATGGCGTTCCAGGCCAAGCACCGCCTGCAGGCCTGCATCGGCGGGGCTGGCGCTGTCCATCAACTGCGCGCGCTGCGCGGCCAGCGCGAGGCAGGTGGTGGCATCGAAGCTGCCGGCGATGGCATGCGCGGCCAACTCGCCGATGCTGTAGCCCGCGATCAGCGTCGGCGTTGGCAGGCTGTCGCGCAGCCCTTGCCACTGCGCCAGGCTGGCCGCGCACAGCAGCGGTTGCGCCAGCGCATTGTCGAAACGGTCGTCGGCCGCAGCGGCGGAAAATACATCGCGGCCGAGCACCGTGCCGGCCACATCAAGGGTGTGGCGTGCGGCCGGAAGATCGCGCACGCGGTCGAACATGGCCGCATGCTGCGCACCTTGGCCGGGGCAGAGTAGAGCAAGACTCATGCGACCTCCTGCTGCAGCAGGAACCAGGCACAGGCCAGCAGGTCGGCACTGCCGCCGGGGCTCAGCCGGCGTGCGACGAATCCATCACCGATGCTGTGCAGGCCTGCCTGCCAGCCGGGCACGAAGGCGCCGCCGGCATCGAGGAAGCCTCGCGCCTGTTGCTGGGCCCAGCGCAGGCCGTCGGCGCCGCCACGGTGCAGCAGGTTGAGGTCATCCACGCACGCGATCAGCTGCATCAGGGTCTGGCACATCGCGGCCTCGTGTGGCAGGTCGCTGGCCAGTGCGTGGCGCAGGGTAGGCAGTGCCACCTCGCGCAGCAGCGGGTAGCCGGCGGCCGCTTGTTCGCGCACACCCTGCACGCCGTACCGTGCGCGCGCGCGCTGGCCAGGGCTGTTCGCATCCAGAGGTGCGCCGGCGAGCTCGGCAGCCCAGCGGCGCACTTCCTGGCAGACCTGCTCGGCTGCGATGGCACCGCCCGCGCGGCCCCGACAGGCAGCGGAAGCCGCCACCAGCAGGCCAAGGCTGAAGATCGCACCGCGATGGGTGTTGATGCCCGCAGTGGCGTGCAGCATCGATATCTCAGCGGCGATGCCATGTCGGCGCAACGTCTGGAACGGCGCCGCGCTGGCACCGGCGTCGGCCACGGCGATGAAGTAGTGGCGCAGCGCGAACAGGCTGCGCAGGAAGGTGCGGGCATCCATGTCGTGGTGGCTGCCGCTGTCGAAGGGGGTGACCAACCCTGGCTTGGGTGCAAGGGCCAGTTCGGCGTGCAGGCTGGCGATGGCGAGGCGCCCCAGATGCGCGCTGTCCACCGCCGATGTGGACCGTGAGACGCGCTGCACGACAGCGTTCACGCGCTCACCCCGGTGGAGGCGAACAACGCATCACGTAGTTCCAGTGCGGCACCATCGAGGCGCTTGACCAGTACCTCGCGGCTGCGTCCGGCGTATTCGCGCCAGTTCACCGCGCCACCATCCACCAGGCACAGTTCGCCATCGACGCGATGCCCGTAGGCGCTTTCCCAGTGCTGCAGGCGCTCGACCAGCAGGTCGGCCTGGCGCGCGTCGCCCACCTGCCACAGCAGGTCGATGTCCGAGCGTGCGTGCACATAGGGCAGGCCGCTGAGGTACTGCCAGGCGAAGGCGCCGAACACGCGGGCCGGTGCAAGCCGCAGCATTGCCTGCAGTGCCGCCTGCCAATCCGCCGGAACGCCGCCGACGAGAATCTCAACCAGGGCAGGAGGAGCCTGCAGGTGCTGGATGTCCTGCAGGGCCACGCGCAGCGCCAGCCGTTGCTTGCCTTCGCCCGGCGGTAGCGGCACCCCCAGGCGCAGCCGCGGGTCGGGGTCGTCCGCCGCACAGCGTGCCACCATGGCCGGCAGGCCCTGCGCGAACCATGCTGCCAGGCGCGGTTCGTGTGCAGTCACGTCAGCCCGCCAGTCGGCATCGGCTGACAGCCAGGCCAGCGTGTGGCGGGCGGGCCGCTCAGGCATCGCCGTGGGCCACCGCAGTCGAAACCCCTGCCGCCAGGGCACGACCGCCGCGCTGTGCGCCGCGTGCGGCACGCAGGTCGCCTTCGGCGGGCGTGCGCAGGGCCTGCAGCAGGTGCTGGGAAAGATCGCCCTCCCACAACGAGTCCACTGCACCCATCGCCACGTAGTTGGCGACGCCCGGTGCGAATACCGGCGAGCTCTGGCTCAGCGCCTGCAGTTTCTCCAGCGGTTGCTTGGTCACCCGTGCCATTGCGCGCAGGTCCATCACCCGCACCTGCGCATCGGGCAGGGCGTGGATGTGGTCGGCCATCAGGCCGAATGAGAGGAAGCCGCCACTGACGGATTCGCCGTAGACCAGGGTGATCAGGCGCGCACCACGGCGGCGTGCCAGATCGAGCGTCTGCGCGAGATGCGCAAAGTAGCCATTGATGCCCAACAGTTCGTCGCGCCGCGCCAGGCGCTGGCCAGCGGTATCCACCAGCATCACGATCGGCCGCTGTGGATGTGCGCCGGTGCTGGCAAGCACGGTTTCGGCCAGTGCCAGTGCGTGGTCCACGCCGACTTCGAGTTTGTCGGCGGTACCGATCACGGTCACCTCGCCATCCTCGGTGGCAGCGCTGCCGGTCAGCACCGAATCGTTCACCGCAATGGCATGCCCATGCGGGAACAGGGCATCGAGCAGGGTCTGCAGCGGCATGCTCATGGCAGGCTCCGGTCGGCGGTGGCGATGAGGAACTCATCGGTGTCGAGCAGCGGTAGTCGCTCGGGGGCTGTGATGCCCTGACGGGCCCAGATCTCCAGGCCATCCCGGCAATCGCCCCAGGCCTGCACGCGCGCCTTCAGCGCCGCATGGCGTTCCTGCAGCGCGGCCAGTGCAGTGTCTGCATCGGTGCTGCTGGTATCGGGCTGCAGCGCGTTGCTGGCCGCTTGCGCGAAGGCCTCGATGGCATCGGGCACCAGCACCTGTGCCTGGTCGATCAGGTAGCGGTGCTTGCCTCCCGTTACGCGCCAGACCAGCGCGCGATCGCGGGAGTCGAACTCTTCCACGCCGCGCACGGTCTCGATCACTTCCGGGCCGGACAGCGACAGGCGCCCCTCTTCGGACATGATGACCGTGCTGCAGCAGCGGGCGACGATGCCCATGCCGCCGAAGGCGCCGTTGCCGCTGCCGATCAGCGCGATCACCGGCACGCCGGCTGCACGCGCGTCCAGGGTGGCGCGCATGATCTCGGAAATGGCGATGAGCCCTGCATTGGCTTCGTGCAGGCGCACGCCGCCGGTATCCAGCAGCAGCAGCACGCCTTGGGGATGTGTTTCGGCTGCGCGGCGCAGCAGCCCGGTCAGTTTGGCGCCGTGCACTTCGCCCACGCCGCCGCCCATGAATTCACCCTGCTGTGCGGCCAGCAGCACGCGCTTGCCCTGCAGCGTGGCTTCGCCGACAACGATGCCGTCGTCGAACGCCGCGGGCTGGTCGAGCTGTGCCAGGTGCGGGCTCATCATCCGCCGCGCCGGGCCGAGGAATTCACGGAACGAACCGGCATCGACCAGGCTGGCGATACGCTCGCGCGCATCGGCTTCGTAGTAACTGTGGCGCTGCGTCCGGTTCATCGTGGATCTCCAGCAAGCAGGGTTTCCACGGCCTGGTCCAGGCGCAGGCTGACTACCGCCGGGGTCGCACCGGCATCGTTGATCGAGATGCGTACATCGCGCAGCGGATGACGCTGTGCGAAGTCGCTGATCACTGCTTGCCACACGCTGCCGAAGCCCTTCGCGGCGGTGATGATGCGCACCGTCATTGCACCGTCCAGTGCGGCCGGCTCCAGCAGGATTTCCAGGTTGCCCGAGGCCAGCACGCCGACCAGCACCGCATCGCGCGGGAACTGCACCGCAGTGTGTCCTTCGAATCGATAGTCGAGGGTTTCCATGCTCAGCCCCTTACCAGTTGCGGAAGCGCTTGGGCGGGTCGTACAGGCCGCCGGACCAGCGCACCAGGTCCTTCACCGAACGCGCCGCCAGCAGGTCACGGCTGGCATCGCGTACGGAGATGCCGAGGTCATCGGGACGGCGGATCACGCCGCGGTCGCGCAGGTTCTCCACCATCGCGCGGTCGCGCCCCATGCCCACGGCGGTATAGCCGGCCACGCCACGGATCGCCTGTTCGCGCTCCTCAGGGGTGCGGCAAAGCAGCAGGTTGGCGATGCCTTCCTCGGTCAGCACATGGCTGACGTCGTCGCCGTAGATCATCACCGGCGGCAGCGGCATGTCCGCGCGCTCGGCCAGGTCCCAGGCATCGAGGCGATCGACGAAGGCCGGCGCCATGTGTTCGCGGAAGGTTTCCACCATCTGCACCACCAGCTTGCGCCCGCGCGGCATTTCGCCGGGGCGTGCGGCCTGCTGCCCGGCCTTGATCCAGGCATCGCTGGCGTGGCGACGACCGCGCGCATCCGAGCCCATGTTGGGTGCACCACCGAAGCCGGCGATGCGGTCACGGGTGGCAGTGGAACTGTTGCCCTGCAGGTCGATCTGCAGGGTGGAGCCGATGAACATGTCACAGGCATACAGGCCGGCGGTCTGCGAGAACGCGCGGTTGGAGCGCATCGAGCCATCGGCGCCGGTGAAGAACACATCGCCTCGGGCGGCGATGTACTTCTCCATGCCCAGTTCCGAACCGAACGAATGCACCGATCTGACGAAGCCCGATTCGATCGCCGGAATCAGTGCCGGGTGTGGGTTCAAGGCCCAGTGCTGGCAGATTTTTCCCTTCAGACCGAGCGATTCGGCATAGGTGGGGAGCAGCAGTTCGATGGCCGCCGTATCGAAGCCGATGCCATGGTTGAGGCGGTTGACGCCGTACTCGGCGTAGATGCCCTTGATGGCCATCATCGCCATCAACACCTGGATCTCGGAGATCTGTGCCGGGTCGCGGGTGAACAGCGGTTCGATATGGTTCGGCTTCGGCGCCTGCACCACGAAGTTGACCCAGTCAGCGGGAATGTCGACGCGGGGGAGGGTGTCGACGATCTCGTTGACCTGGGCGATGACGATGCCGCCACCGAAGGCGGTGGCTTCGACGATCACCGGCGTGTCTTCGGTGTTCGGCCCGGTGTACAGGTTGCCGTGCCGATCTGCGGCCTGCGCGGCGACCAGGGCCACGCGCGGGGTCAGGTCGATGAAGTAGCGGCCGAACAGTTCCAGGTAGGTGTGGATGGCACCGATCTGGATGCGCCCTTCAGCCACCAGGTTGGCCAACCGCACCGACTGCGGGCCGGAGAACGAGAAGTCCAGTTTCGAAGCGATACCACGCTCGAAAACATCCAGGTGCGACGGCAGCGACAGCACCGACTGCACCATATGCAGGTCGTGCACGCGGGCCGGGTCAAGGTCGGCCAGGGCCTGGGCGAGGAAATCGGCCTGCTTCTGGTTGTTGCCCTCCAGGCAGACCTTGTCGCCTGGCTCCAGCAGTGCATGCAGCAGCTCGCCCACGTCGCCGGCGGCGACCTCGCGTCCCCGGGCCCACGGCGCGGCACGTTCCAGGCGGGCCTGGCGGCTGCGTTCCAACGTATCCCAGCTCGGGTTCATCGACCGGCTTCCGATTGGTGTTGATGTAATTACGGCATAATTACAGACGGGCATGCAACCCGCACTGCAGCAAAAAGAAGGGCCCGCGCGGAGGCGGGCCCATTCAGGTTGCAACGCAGAGTGACCCGCATCGATCCGGGTAGTGCCGGCCGCTGGCCGGCTCCACGCGATGCAGGGTGATGGAACCGGCCAGCGGCCGGCTCTACCGTTTCCAGTTGCTCAGAACTTCCAGCGCAGGCTGGCCGACACGAAGCGCGGTTCGCCGTAGTTGTTGTAGTCCAGATTCGCCCAGTAGGTCTTGTCCAGGGCGTTGCGCACGCTCAGCGTTGCGGTCCAGCTTTCGCTGATGCGGTAGTTGGCGTTGAACTGCACCAGCATGTAGGCCGGCTGGTTCACCGTCACCGTGCCGCCCAGCGGGTAGGCGATGTTGTAGCCCTGCACCTTGCTCTGCCACTGCACGCCACCGCCAACGCTCAGGCGTTCCAGCGCACCGCGCAGCTGCAGCTGGGTATTGAGCTGCAACAGGTCCTTCGGCGGGTTGGCGTACAGCAGGTCGGTAGCCGCGCGGGTGACCTTGACGTGGGTGTAGCCGGCATTGACCGTCCAGCCCGGCAGGATCTCGCCGTTGACGTCCATCTCCCAGCCGCGAGCCTTGGTGCCGTTGACGCCGATGTAGGCGGAGGTGCCATCGCTCAGCGAACCTTCCGGCACGCCCATGTCGCGCACGGCGTAGTTGTCCTGCTTGGCCTCGAACACGGCGGCGTTGGCGGTGAGGCGGCCGTCCAGCCACTGGGTCTTGATGCCCGCTTCCAGGTTCGAACCCTGCACCGGTGCCAGCAGGTTCTCGTTGCGGTCCTTGAAGTTCTGCGGGTTGAAGATCTCGGTATAGCTGGCATAGGCCGACACGTTCGGGGTGATGTCGTAGACCAGGCCTACGTAGGGAGTGACTTCATCGCTCACCTTGTACGCACCGCTGGTGCCGGTGTAGGCGCCTGCGGCGTTGTACGAGCGGCTGAGGGTTTCCCAGCGGCTCAGGCGTGCGCCGGCAATCAGCGACAGCGGATCGGCCAGGCGCAGGCGGGTGGCCAGATAGACGCCACTCTGCGTGGTCTTGGCCACGCGGCGCGCGCCGGTACGCCGGTAGGTCACCTCGGAGATGTCGCCGTTCCAGCTGCGGACATTGGGAATGTAGTAGCAGCGCTCGCTGCCGCAGCGCGCCCAGTCGTTCGGGAAGTTCAGCGCCAGGGTGTTGGTGGTGCCTTCCAGGTCCGACCACTGTGCACCGAGGGTCACGTCGTGGTCACGGCCGAACAGATCGAAACTACCGGTCAGGTAGGCATCGACGTTGCGCCGGGTGTCTTTCGAATCACCGGCGGCGGCACGCAGGTAGATGCCCGAGCCGGTCACCGGGTCCGGGTTGCCGGTGCCGTACAGGCGCACGTTCTGCACGTTGCCGCGGGTGTAGGCGGTATTGATCTTCAACAGCCAGTTGTCGCCGAAACGCTGTTCCAGGTTGGCGAAGGCGGTGTTGCTCTCGCGCTTCCAATAGCTCCACTTCGGCGACAGGTTGGTCGAACGCGGCAGGTGCGCGAAATTGCCCTGGTTGTCGAAGAACGGCACGGTGCCCCAGGTCGAGCCGGTGGGGTTGTTGTCCTGGCTCTGGTAACCGAGGGTGATCGTGGTGCTGTCGGTGACGTCGCCTTCCAGCACCGCCATGCCGGCCATCTTGTTCTCGTCGTAGCGGTCGTAATACAGGCCACGATCGGTGTAGGCGGCGACCACGCGGCTGCGGAAGCGGCCGTCGGCGGTCAGCGGCGCGGTCACGTCGGCTTCCATCCGGCGGTAATCCCAGCTGCCGGCGCTGACCGCGAACGACGCATCGAATTCCTTGCCCGGGCGCTTGCGCAGCAGGTTGACCGTGGCCGAGGGCACGCCGGCGCCGCTGAGCAGGCCGTTGGCGCCGCGGATCACTTCGATACGGTCGTAGAAGGCGGTGTCGTATTCCTGGTTGGTGGAGCCGCTGTAGGTGGGAATGCCATCGACCTGGAAGTCGGTGATGGCAAAGCCACGCGCGTAGTACAGCGGGCGCTGGGTGTCATAGAAGGACACGCTGACGCCGGTGACGTTGCGCATCACATCGTTGATGCTGAACAGTGATTCGTCCTGCAGGCGCTTGAGGCTGATCGCGGTGGCCGACTGCGGGGTTTCCTGCAGGGTGATCGGCAGGCGCGTGGTACTGGCCGGTGGCGCCGACTGCTCGGCACGCACGCTCACACGGTCCAGGGTTTTGGCGTCGGCAGCGCCATCGGCGGCGGCGAACGCGCTGGGCGCGGCCAGCAGGGTCAACGACGAAAGCAGGGCAGCCGGCAGCAGCGCACGGCGGGGCAGGCGGTTACGAGGGGGCAGGGACATGGTGGGCTCGAGGCTCGGAAGCGGGGAAGGGCGGCAACAGTCGTCCAGCACCCGGGGCGGCGGCTTCGGGCACAGCAGGTCCATCTGGGAGCGGCGCGGTCACTGCGCAGGACGCAAATGTAAATAATTCTTAACAACATTACAATTCGCGTCATTGTGCATCGACATTCCGGCACCGGGCATCGCCTTCTTCTGTGGCGCCGAGCCCACGCTCGGCGCCACAGCAGGGAGCAGCCCAAACGCGAACGGCCACCCGAAGGTGGCCGTCCGTCTGCATCGCAAGGAACGCGCAGGCTTACAGCGCCTGCAGTTCCTCGTTGGCGTTGCGCTTTTCCTTGGCTGGCGCCGGAACCGCTGCCGGCGCCGGGGCCGTCGCATTGGCGTCCACCGGCACCTCCAGATACGGCAGGCGCAGTGTCTGGCTGGTCAGCGAGCGGATCTCGTTGACCAGCGCTGCACTGTCGTTGAGCTTGCGCCCGTACGACGGGACGATCTCGCGCAGGCGGGTTTCCCAGCCGGCCTTCATCTGGTCCGGGAAGGCCTTGGCCATCAGGTCCAGCATGATCGGCGGCGAGGTCGACGCACCCGGCGAAGCGCCGAGCAGGGCGGCGATGGTGTGGTCCTTGTCGGTCACGATCTCGGTACCGAACTGCAGCACCGGGCCCTTCAGCGGATCACGCTTGATGATCTGCACGCGCTGGCCGGCGGTGACCAGCTTCCAGTCACCCGGCTTGGCATTGGGGAAGTACTTGACCAGCTCGGCCTGGCGGTCGGCATCGTTCAGGCGCGCCTGGCCCATCAGGTACTGCACCAGGTCCAGGTTGTCCTTGCCCACTTCCAGCATCGGGCCGACGTTGTTGTGGTTCACCGACGAGTACAGGTCCCACCACGAGCCGTGCTTGAGGAACTTGGTGCTGTACAGCGCGAACGGCCCGAACAGGACCACCGGCTTGCCGTCCAGCTTGCGCGCATCCAGGTGCGGCACCGACATCGGCGGCGAACCGGTCTCGGCCATGCCGTAGGCCTTCACGCCGTGGCGCGAGGTCACGTCCTGGCCCTGGAAGGCGAGGAACTGGCCACCAACCGGGAAGCCGGCGTAGTCCTTCGATTCCGGAATGCCGGACATCTGCAGCAGCTTCAGCGCGGCGCCACCGGCGCCAATGAACACGAAGCGGGCGTGGGTGGTGGACTCGGTGCCGGCCTTGAGGTCCTTCACCGTCACGTTCCAGCTCTTGTCGGCGTTCTGCCGCAGCGCGCTCACTTCGTGGTTGAGGTGCAGGCTGAAGTTCGGGCTGCGCTGCAGGCCGGTGGTCAGCTGGCGGGTGATCACACCGAAGTTGACGTCGGTGCCCAGCGGCATCCAGGTCGCGGCGACCTTCTGCTTCGGGTCACGGCCTTCCATCAGCAGCGGTGCCCACTGCTTGATCTGTGCCGGATCCTCGGAGTACTGCATGCCGTAGAACAGCGGATTCTTCACCAGGGCCTGCTGGCGCTTATGCAGGTAGGCGATGTTGTCATCGCCCCAGACGAAGCTCATGTGCGGGGTCGGGTTGATGAAGTCGCTGGGCTGGCTCAGCCGGCCTTCCTTCACCTGGTGCGACCAGAACTGGCGCGAGACCTCGAACGATTCGGCGATGCCGACCGCGCGCTTGGTCTCGATGCTGCCATCGGGCAGTTCCGGGGTGTAGTTCAGTTCGGCGAAGGCCGAATGGCCGGTGCCGGCGTTGTTCCAGCCATCGGAGCTTTCACCGGCGACGCCGTCGAGGCGTTCGTAGACCTGGATGTTCCAGTCCGGCTGCAGTTCCTGCAGGTAGGTGGCCAGGGTGATGCTCATGATGCCGGCGCCGACCAGCACCACATCGACGGGCTTGTCGTTGCTGGCGGCGGGCACCGAGCGCTGGGTCAGCGGCCAGTACAGGAACAGCGCGGCGGCCAGCAACAGCAGCACGAGCAGGGCGAGCAGGGCCTTGCCAAATTTCTTCATGGGGGCGGGATCGTTGGCGGAGGGGAAGGGGTCAGGATGCGCGTGGGGCAGGGAAAGGGCGTGAAGAAACAACGCCTTGCGCCATCCAGCCGCGATTCTAACCGGATCCGGTCCGTTTTTGATGCAACGCAGCATCCGACGTTTCGCGGCCCCGTCACCTGGGGGGCGGGTTTCGACCTGGTGACCTCAGCCCCAGTAACGCCGGGCCACGCCTGACGACCGCAGCCCCAGTAGCGCCAGGCCATGCCTGGCGACGTCGTCAATCAGACCAGCTCAAGAATCTCGTCGCCGGCCTCGTCGACCTCCCCGGTCGGGCGCCAGCCCAGGCGGCGGTAGAACCCATGCGAGCGCGAACGGGGGTCGACCGAGCAGGCCAGGAACAGCCGCTGGTGGCCGGCATCGCGGGTCAGGCTCACCACTTCCTGCAGCAGTTGGCGGCCGATGCCGCGGCCCTCGTAGTCCGGCAGCAGGGCCAGCACCAGCACCTCGCCGCTGTCGCGGTCGGCGAAGCAGTAGCCGGCCATGTGCTCGCCCTCCCAGGCGACGCGGCCGATCGAATCGCCCTGGGCGATGCCGGCTGCCCAGCTGTCCTCGGTGATGCCCAGTTCCGCCAACTGCGCGGCGCTGAAGGTGTTCTCGCGGGTGCGCCCGCGCAGGTCGATGCAGGCGGCGGCATCTTCGGGGCGCGCATCGCGCACGGCTATCGGCATACCGGACATCCTTGTAGTGATTGGCCCGCCAGTATCCGCATCACGCATGGAACCGGTGTGGAGGCTTCGTGGAGATTGGGTGGAGCAAAAAGGGGACGGAGGGGATTAAGTCGTTTAAGACCCAAACGACATATCGGGCAAAGACGACTTAATCCCCTCCGTCCCCTTTTCAGCGCTTGCGCCGGATCAGCGCGGAGGAAGCATCCAGCACCGCGCGGGTCAGCAGGGCCATGGTCTGCACGTCGCCTTTCCAGTGCTGCCAGTACAGCGGCACGTCTTCCCACGCGCGCTGCCGTACGTAGACCAGTCGCCCGGCGTCCAGGTGCCGCTTGACCAGCGGCAGCGGGTTCATGGTCCAGCCCATGCCACCGAGGTTGGCCTGCACGAAGGCGCGGGTGGAGGGGATCCACCAGGTCGGCGCGGTGCTGGGCAGGTCGTCGCCGGCCATGCGCCGGGCGAAGCGCGACTGCATTTCGTCCTTGCGGTTGAACACCAGTACCGGTGCCTGCGCCAGTGCCTGCGCGGTTACGCCCTTGGCGAAATGACGCTCGCGGAACTCGGGGGTACAGGTGGCGGCGTAGCGGATGCTGCCCAGCGCATGGATCTGGCAGCCCTGCACCGGCTCGTCCAGTGTGGTCACCGCACCCAGCACCGTGCCCTGGCGCAGCAGTTCGACGGTGTGGTCCTGGTCTTCCACGCGCAGGTCCAGGGTGGTGCCGGTGCTCTGCGCGAACTGCGAGGCGGCTTGCGGGAACCAGGTTTCCAGGCTGTCGTGGTTCACCGCTACCGGAATACTGGCTTGCGGCAAGTCCTCATCGGCCAAGCCCATCCGATGCAGCGCGTCGTGTTCGAGCAGGGCGGTCTGCTCGGCCAGCTGCACCAGTACCTGGCCCTCGGCGGTGGCGGTGGCCGGGGTGCCGCGCTTGACCAGCAGGCGTCCGACCCGGTCCTCCAGCGCCTTGACCCGCTGCGAGATGGCCGAGGGCGTGACATTCAGCGACTGCGCGGCGCGGTCGAAGCTGCCTTCGCGGATCACTGCGGCCAGGGCGCGCAGCTGGGCATGGTCGATACGCATCGAATTAAGTTCCGCTAATGTTGGTTTAGGAAGTTTAGCTCGTCTTTTTCATGTTGCGGCGCGACAATGGCGCCCGTTCCGGTGCTGTCCGCCTTCGCGAGGCACCGTCCCCCCAAGCAAGTAAAGGCAGTGAATCCCATGTTCTCGGTCATCTCCGCCAGCACCGGCCTCGGTGCCTGGTTCTCTGGTGCAGCTACCGGCATCGGCCTGTTCGCCGTGGTCGGGGCCCAGAGCGCCTTCATTCTGCGCCAGGGCATCCTGCGCAAGCACATCGTGCCGGTGGTCGCCACCTGTGCGGCTATCGATGCGATCTTCATCTTCGCCAGCGTGGCTGGTCTGCGCACGCTCACCTCGGCGCTGCCGTGGCTGACCACCGCCGTGCTGTGGACGGGCGTGGCGTTCCTGGCCTGGTACGCGATGAAGTCGGCGCGCCGCGCGATCGCCGGTGGCGGCGGCATGGGCGAGGCTGACAGCGACGACGGCAGCCGCCGCGCGGTGCTGATGGCCGCGGTCGGCTTCTCGCTGATCAACCCGCACTTCTGGCTGGACATGATGGTGATCGGCTCGATCGCCGAGAACTTCGGCAGCGCCCGCATGGCCTTCGCCGCTGGCGTGGTTACCGCCAGCTGCCTGTGGCTGACCGCGCAGGGCCTGGGTGCACGCCTGCTGGCGCCGCTGTTCACCAAGCCCAGTACCTGGCGCGTGCTCGACGGCACC
Organism: Stenotrophomonas maltophilia; assembly: GCF_003970865.1. Lineage (GTDB taxonomy): Bacteria > Pseudomonadota > Gammaproteobacteria > Xanthomonadales > Xanthomonadaceae > Stenotrophomonas > Stenotrophomonas maltophilia_AR. The sequence continues at coordinate 47,949 of NZ_RXLZ01000005.1, forward strand.
ATCGCGGTGATCCTCAGCATCCTGGCCCTCACGTTGGCGGTGCGCGGGGTCCACTGACCCGGCGCACGCCCCCCGAACCCACGTCCTGACTCTCTCTCCAAGGTAGTGGTAACGACGGCACCGGCAACGGTGCCGTCGTTTTTTCCGGCTCTGGCGGGAAACGCAGGGCCCTGCCTAGAATCGGCCACCAGGACAAGGTGTCCACAGGAGCAGGGGAAGGATGCACAAGACGATTCTGGCGGCCGCACTGGCTGTCATCGGGGGCGTTGCCGCAGGCAGCGTAGGGGCGGTGGACCTGACGCAGTACCTGCGTCGCGAGACCTTCACCGACATCAAGATTTCGCCGGGGGGCGAGTACGTGGCGGCGACGGTGCCGATGGAGGACGCCACCGCGATCGCCGTGCTGCGGTTGAAGGACAAGCAGATGGTCGGCAGCTTCCGGCCACCCAGCCGCAACCACGCGCAGGAATTCGACTGGGTCAGCAACGAGCGCCTGCTGATCGGCCTGGCCCAGAAGTGGGGCTCGCTCGACCAGCCCAATCCCACCGGCGAACTCTACGCCATCGATGCCAACGGCAATCGCGGCGAACTGCTGGTGGGCTATCGGGTGGAGAGCAACGGCCCGGGAACCCGCATCCAGCCGAAGAAGGTCGAAGCGGCGGCCGCCTTCCTGGCCGACGACCTGCCGGGCGACGAGCGCAACGTGCTGGTCACCGTGTGGCCGCTCGCAGAGGATCCGTTCACCCGCGTCGATCGCATGGATGTGACCACGGGCCGTCGCTCGCGGGTGGCGTCTTCACCGGTACGGCGTGGTGAGTTCACCACTGACGGCGCAGGCGAGGTCCGCTTCGTGCACGGCTCGGGCAGCGACAACATCAACAAGCTGTATTTCCGCGAGCGCAGCGGCGACAGCTGGAAGCTGATCAACGATGAGGCGGTCAGCAAGCGCATTGAAACCGCCATCGGCTTCTCGGCCGATGACAGCCTGGCCTATCTCAACGTCGAGCAGACCCAGGGCCCGGATGCGATCGTCAGCTGGAACCCGCAGACCGGCGAGCGTGCCACGCTGCTGCGCGACGAGGTGGTCAATCCGTATCGCATCATCCATCGGCCCGGGACCCACGTGCCGGTCGGCGCGCTGTATCTGGGCGATACGCCGCGTACCCGGTTCTTCGACGAGACGTCGCCGGAGGCGCGCCTGTACCGCAGCCTGGAAGCCGCCTTCGGAGGGCCGGTTTACATCACTTCCAGCACCCGCGATGGCCGTGTCGTGCTGGTGGAAACCTGGTCGGGCACCAATCCCGGCGATTTCTACGTGTACGACACCGTGGCGCGCAAGGCCGACCACCTGATCAGTCGCAGTGACTGGATCGACGTGGACCGCAGTGCCAGCGTGAAGCCGATTGCACTGAAGGCGCGCGACGGCCTGCCATTGCACGGCTTCCTGACCCTGCCGGCGGGCAGCAACGGGCGCAACCTGCCGACGGTGGTGATGCCGCATGGCGGCCCGTTCGACATCTTCGATTCCGGCCAGTACGACCGCGAAACGCAGATGCTGGCCGCCGCCGGCTATGCCGTGCTGCAGGTCAACTTCCGCGGGTCGGGCAACTATGGCCGGGCCCACACCCAGGCCGGTGCGCAGCAGTGGGGCGCGGCGATGCAGGACGACGTCACCGATGCCACCCGCTGGGCGATCAGCGAAGGCATCGCCGACGGCCGTCGCATCTGCATCTATGGCGCCAGCTATGGGGCCTACTCGGCGATGATGGGGGCCGCCCGCGAACCCGGGTTGTACCAGTGCGCGGCGGGCTATGTCGGGGTCTACGACCTGCCGATGATGTACACCCGCGGCGACATCCAGGACCGAGGTTCAGGCGTGACCTACCTGCGCGAATGGCTGGGTGATCCGGCCAAGCTGGGTGCGGTGTCGCCGGTGAATCTGGCCGAACGGATCAAGGTGCCGGTGTTCCTCGCGGCCGGCGGCGAAGACAAGCGTGCGCCGATCCAGCACACCGAGCGCATGGAAGCGGCGCTCAAGCGCGCCGGCACGCCGGTGGAGAGCCTGTACTACAAGACCGAAGGCCACGGCTTCTATACCGAGGCCCATCGCAGCGAGTACTACGAGAAGCTGCTGGCGTTCCTGGCGCGCAGCCTCGGCGGCAAGACCGCGACGACCGCACCGGCGGCCGGCAAGGACAAGGCGCCCTGAGCTGGCAGGGCGGCGGATGATCGTTCCGCCGCCCTGGTTTTCCGCACGCGCGGGGTCTACTTCACCCCGTGCATCATCCGCTTCAGCAGCGGCGCGGCGATGAAGGCGGCCAGCGCGCAGCCCAGGCCGATCCACATCAGCAGCCAGAACAGGTGCGCGTAGGCGCCGGCAGCAGCCACCAGGTCCAGCGATTCGCCTTCCGGCACCTCGATCGCGGCCAGCTTGCCGAACAGCGCGGCCAGCGTTTCCGAGAATGCGGTGGCCAGGAACCAGGTGCCCATCATCAGGCTCATCACCCGCGGCACGGCCAGCTGGGTCACCGCCGACAGGCCGACCGGCGACAGGCACATCTCGCCGCTGGCCAGCAGGAAGTAGGCCAGCACCAGCCACCACACGCTGGCCATCTCGCCGGTGGCGCCGACCTGCTGAGCAGCCAGCGCCAGCGGCACGAACGACAGCGCGCCGATCACCAGGCCCCAGGCCGATTTGACCGGTTTGCCCGGCTCCCAGCCGCGGCGGTCCATCCACGTCCACAGTGCGGCGAAGGCCGGTGCCAGCAGTACCAGGAACAGGCCGCCGAGGTAGGTCAGCGAGCCGGCGGTCTGCGGAATCACCAGGCAGTCGCGCACCAGCAGCACCAGCATCAGCACGACGATGGCGGCGAAGAATGTGCGCGGCGCGGCCGAACCCGGGCGCCGTTCGGACAGCCGCGCGCTGACCACGAAGCCCAGCGGTGCCAGCAGCAGCGAGATGATCGACCACGGCAGCGGGGTACCGCCGGTGATCACCAGCGAGGGCACGATGTCCTTGGTCAGCAGGCGGTCGGTGAAGGTCACCCACGAGCCGTAGGACTGCTCGTACATGGTGAAGAACACCAGCGCCATGAAGATCAGCACCATCAGCGCGATCATCTGCTGGCGCTGCACCGGCGTGCACTTGCTGCCGGTGAACCAGGCAAACCAGACCAGCACGCCACCCAGCACCACCAGCATCAGCATCAGCGCCAGGCTGATTTCACCGCCCAGCGCGAACGCGCCGTTGCCGGCCGCCCACATCAGCCACGCCACCGGCAGCACAGCGAGCACCGCGCACAGATAGATGAGCCATTCGCGCGGCAGGCCCAGCACCTTCTGCTTCAACGCCGCCGGTTGCGGCGGTTCGGCGTGGCCCTGCAGGTACTTCTGGCCCCACAGGAACATCGCCAGGCCGGCCAGCATGCCGATGCCGGCTGCACCGAAACCGTACTTCCAGCCGTAGGCCTCGCCGAGGAAGCCGCACACCAGCGAAGAGAACAGGGCACCGAGGTTGATGCCGGCGTAGAACAGCGAGAAGCCAGAATCGCGTCGCGGGTCATCCTTGGCGTACAGCTTGCCGACGATGGTGGAGATGTTCGGCTTGAGGAAGCCGACGCCCATGATGATCAACGCCAGCGACAGGTAGGTCACCGCCAGCGCCGAGGTGTCGCGCACCACTTCGCCGTTCACCCGGTACGCCGCGTGGCCCTCGAAGGCCATGCCGAGGTGGCCGAGCACCAGCAGGATGCCGCCGAACAGCACCGCCCGGCGCATGCCCAGCCAGCGGTCGGCCAGCATGCCGCCGAACACCGGGATGCAGTACACCAGGCCACCGTAGGCACCGAGCAGGTCCAGGCCGGCCTTGTCGCCGAACAGGTGGTACTTGGTCAGGTACAGCAGCAGCAGCGCCTTCATGCCGTAGAAGGAGAAGCGCTCCCACATTTCGGTGAAGAAGCAGACGTAGACGCCCTTGGGGTGGCCCAGGAAGTCATCGGAAGCGATAGCGGTGGAATTCATCGCGGAATTATAGGCCTGTGGCCCGATCCGCTTTCAGTAGATCCACGCCATGCGTGGATTGCCGGACCGGCCTGGGCGATCACAGGTATCGCAACCACGGCAGATCGCGCCTTCGCGCCTTGAACCGCGCGAAGGCCCGCGTCGGCGGGTACAGCACCACCGCCAGCGCACAGGCCACCAGCAGCAGGCCGGCCACCGAATCCAGTGCGTACAGGTCACCGTGCGTCGGCCCCCAGATCGCCAGCGCGGCCAGGTACAGCCCCTTCAGTACAAACAGGTGCAGCAGGTAGAAGAACATCGGCGCGGCGCCGATATCGGCCAGCGGGCGCAGCGCACGCGCCAAGGGCGGCCATTCGTACAGGCGCAGCAGCAACAGTCCCACGCCCAGGGTCAGCAGCAGGAACTGCAATGATGGCGGGTACTTTGTGATGTTGAGGATGCTCAGCCATGTGCGCAGCGCGCTGGTCTGGTACTGCCACGGTGCATCCCCATACTGGTTGGCGAACCGCAGCAGCGCGAACAGGGCCAGCGCACCGACGCCTGCCCACAGCAGCCAGTGCTGGCGCTGCGCCGGGTCGCGCTCGCGGGCGAACCACGGTCCCAACAGATAACCGAGGGCGATCACCCCGATCCATGGCAGCACCGGGTAGGAGGTGCGCAGGCGCAGCGCGCCGGCCTCGATCCAGTCGCGCTGGTGCAGCACTTTCCACAGCACCGCCAGCAGGCCATTGCCTTGCAGCCGTACGCTGTCGAACAGGTTGTGCCCGGCCACCACCGCGACTGCCAGCACCAGCAGGGCCGGGCGCGGCAGCCACAGCAGGCCAGCCAGCGCGATCATGCTCAGCCCGATGGCCCAGATCACCTGCAGGTACAGCGTGTCCGGCGGCAGCTGGAAGGTCCAGGCGAAATTCACCAGGGTCAGTTCCAGCACGACCAGGAACAGGCCTCGCTTGAGCAGAAAGGCGGCTGTGGCCCGGCGCGGATCCGCCTGACGCTGGCCGTACAGCGAGGCCGACAGGCCGGTCAACAGGACGAACACGGGTGCGCACAGGTGAGCCAGCAGACGGCAGGCGAACAGCGCAGGGGAGACCGTCGTCGCGTCCATCGGGTCGCTCACCTGATGCTGCAGGAAAAAGGTCTCGCGCACGTGGTCCAGCAACATCAACAGCATCACGGTGCCGCGCAGCTGGTCGATGGAGGCCAGGCGAGGGGAGGGGGAAGGGGGCATGCGATGCAGTAACAACAAGGTATCATTAAGATATAACATATCATTTACGACATGCCCAGCCGGACTTTGCCGGGTCGGTCGATTGCCGGTCCACGTACTGGCCCATTGCGCTGCAGCACACGCCCCCATCCTTTGGCACGCTGGACTTGATCTGCCCTGAACGCTAGCGTGGCAGGGATTTTTTGCCAGCAGGGGCTTCCATGAACCACGACGCTGCGCCCAAGCAGCTCACCTTCCGCGCAGTGGCCCTGGCCATCGTGCTGGCGGTGGTGCTGTCGGCCGCAAACGCCTACCTCGGTCTGTTCGCAGGCCTGACCATCGCCACCGCCATTCCCGCCGCGGTGATTTCCATGGGCGTGCTGCGCCTGCTGGGCGGTGGCTCCATCCTTGAAAACAACATCGTGCAGACCGGCGCCTCGGCCGGTTCGTCCATCGCCGCCGGTGTGATCTTCACCATCCCTGCGCTGGTGATCATGGGTTACTGGCCGGACTTCAAGTACTGGTGGGTGCTGGGCATCGCCGGCCTCGGTGGGCTGCTGGGCGTGCTGTTCTCGGTGCCGCTGCGCCGTTCGATGATCGTCGAAGACCCGCTTCCGTTCCCGGAAGGCAAGGCTGCGGCCGAAGTGCTCAAGGCCGGTGAGAACCCGGGCCCGGGCTTGAAGATCCTCGGCCTTTCGGCGGTGATCGGTGCCTTCGTCAAGCTGGCCGCGGAAAGCGGCATGCGCCTGATTCCCGATGCCTGGGCCACCTCGGCCTACATCGGCAGCTCCAAGGTCACCGCCTTCATCGGCACCAACCTGTCGCCGGCACTGCTGGGCGTGGGCTACATCGTCGGCCTCAATGTCGGCATCGTGGTGGTGTCCGGCTCGATCCTGACCTGGCACATCGCCATTCCGATCTACCAGGCGTTCTTCATGAACACCGATCCGGCACTGGCCGCGTCGGTTGCTGCAGCTTCTTCCACCGAAGCCGCGTTCGCCATCTGGGGCGCGAAGATGCGTTACCTGGGCGTCGGCGCAATGCTGATCGGCGGCATCTGGACCCTGATCTCGCTGCGCAAGTCGCTGCTCAACGGCGTCAAGAGCGGCTTTGCCGCCGCCCGCAAGAGCGGTGGCCCGGTGCTGGCGCACACCGAGCGCGACCTGCCGATGAAGTGGATGCTGGTGGCCCTGGTGGTCTTCGTGCTGCCGCTGCTGGCCCTGTACCAGGCCATCGTCGGCCAGTGGCACGTGTCGATCCCGATGACCATCATCATGATCGTCGCCGGCTTCCTGTTCGTGTCGGTCTCGGCCTACCTGGCCGGCCTGATCGGTTCGTCCAACAACCCGGTCTCGGGCATCACCATCTCCACCATCCTGTTCGCCTCGGCCGTGCTGGTCGTGCTGCTGGGCGCCGACGGCCTCAAGCCGGTCGGTGCCGGCGGTGCGCCGCTGGGTGCGGTGGCCGCGATCATGATCGGTGCGGTGGTGTGCTGCGCCGCAGCGGTCGGCGGTGACAACCTGCAGGACCTCAAGGCCGGTTACATCGTCGGTGCCACCCCGTGGAAGCAGCAGCTGATGCTGGGCATCGGTGCGTTCTCGTGCGCGCTGATCATGGCCCCGGTGCTGAACCTGCTGGCCACCGCCTACGGTATCGGCGTGAAGTCCGAGCTGCACCCGAACGCACTGGCCGCGCCGCAGGCCAACCTGATGGCCTCGGTGGCCAAGGGCCTGTTCGGCGGTGAACTGCCGTGGACCTTCATCGGCATCGGTGCCGTGGTCGGTGCCGCCATCATCGCGTTCGACAGCTGGCTGAAGTCGCGCAACGCCCGCTTCCGCGTGCCGGTGCTGGCCGCCGCCATCGGTATCTACCTGCCGCTGGAGCTGATGGTGCCGATCTTCCTCGGTGGCCTGATCGCCTACCTGGTCGAGCGCTTCCACAAGGTGCGTGCCGATGACGAAGAAGGCCGCGACCGCGTGCACAAGCCGGGCGTGCTGTTTGCTGCCGGCCTGATCACCGGTGAGGCACTGATGGGCATCGCCATCGCGATTCCGATCGTGGTCAGCAGCCGCGCCGATGTGCTGGCCGTGCCGTTCCACCTGCCGGCCGCGCAGTGGATCGGCCTGGCCGTGCTGTTCCTGGTTGGCTGGCTGATCTACCGCACGGGCAAGTACACCAAGGCGTAAGGGGGGGGCTCTGCCCCTGGGTTCAATGGGTAGTGCCGGCCGCTGGCCGGCAATCCCGGAATCCCGTGATACCCCTGGTTGCCGGCCAGCGGCCGGCAGAACCACAAACCCCGCTTCGGCGGGGTTTGCATTTTCTGGCGGGGCCCCGCGCGCCACCGGCAGCCATGACCGATGGCCTTGGCAGCCCCGGCCGCACGGGCCTACCATCGGTTTTTTGCCGTCCTGCGGAGACCCCGATGAAACTGCGTCATGCCCTGCTGCCACTGAGCCTGCTGGCTGCCCTGCCCAGCGTTGCCGCTGCCCGTGGCCTGGAAGTCCGCGACATGGTGGCCATGGACCGCGTCTCCGCACCGGTACTGACCGCGGACGGCGGCACCGTGGTGTTCGCCAAGCGCAGTGTGGACGCCAACCTCAAGGCCTCCACCGCGCTGTTCGCACGCAACCTGCGCACCCGCGATGCGGCGCCGCCGAAGCAGATCACCCCGGCCGGCTGGAACGTCAATTCCGCTTCGCTGTCGGCCGATGGCCAGACCGTGTACTTCCTCAGTGCCAAGAACGGCAGCCAGCAGCTGTACGCGCAGCCGATCAGCGGCGGTGCTCCGCGCCAGCTGACCGACTTCCCGGTCGACGTGGACAGCTACCACGTGTCGCCGCAGGACGACCGCGTGCTGTTCAGCGCCGGCGTGTTCCAGGCCTGTGCCTCGGACCTGGCCTGCACCGAAAAGAAGCTCAAGGACGTGGCCGGCGCCAAGGCCAGCGGCAAGGTCTTCGATTCGCTGTTCGTGCGTCACTGGGATACCTGGAACGACGGCCGCCGCAACACCCTGTTCGTCGCTCCGCTGCCGGCAGCCAAGGCCGGCGCGGTCAAGGGCGCCTCGGCGCTGAGCGCGACCATCGATGGCGATGCACCGTCCAAGCCGTTCGGTGGCAATGACGATTTCGCGTGGTCGCCGGATGGCGCCAGCGTGGTGGCCAGCATCCGCGTGGCCGGCAAGCAGGAGCCGTGGTCGACCAACTTCGACCTGTACCGCTTCGACGCTGCGGGCAAGCAGGCGCCGGTCAACCTGACCGCCTCCAACCCGGCCTGGGATGCCGGCCCGGTGTTCAGTGCCGACGGCAAGACCCTGTTCTACCGTGCGATGAAGCGCCCGGGCTTCGAAGCCGATCGCTTCGGCCTGATGGCGATGGACCTCGCCAGCGGCAAGACCCGCGAGATTGCCCCGCAGTGGGATCGCTCGGCTGGCGGCATCACCCTGTCCGCCGACGGCGCCAGCATCTACACCACCGCCGATGACCTCGGCGAACATCCGCTGTTCCAGATCGACGTGGCCAGCGGCAAGGCCACCAAGCTGATCGGCGACGGCAGCGTGACCTCGGTGGATGTGGCCGGCACCAGCGTGGCGATCACCCGCAACAGCCTGAAGAGCAACGACCAGGTGCTGGTCGGCCTGCTGCCGGCCGCGGGCGAAGCCATCGGCGAACTGCGCGCGCTGACCCCGGCCGCCGGTGACGTGCTGAAGGACGTCAGTTTCGGCGACTACGAGCAGTTCGAATTCAAGGGTTGGAACAACGACACCGTGCATGGCTATGTGGTCAAGCCGCACAACTACCAGGAAGGCAAGTCCTACCCGGTCGCGTTCCTGATCCACGGTGGCCCGCAGGGCAGCTTCGGCAATGGCTGGAGCTACCGCTGGAATCCGCAGACCTACGCGGGCCAGGGCTACGCCGTGGTGATGATCGACTTCCACGGTTCCACCGGCTACGGCCAGGCCTTCACCGATGCGATCAGCCAGCACTGGGGCGACCGCCCGCTGGAAGACCTGCAGAAGGGCTGGGACGCGGCGCTGAAGAAGTATTCCTTCCTCAACGGTGACAAGGCCTGTGCGCTGGGCGCCAGCTACGGCGGCTTCATGGTCAACTGGATCGCCGGCAACTGGAACAGCCCGTTCAAGTGCCTGGTCAACCACGATGGCGTGTTCGACCAGCGCATGATGGGCTACGCCACCGAAGAACTGTGGTTCACCGAGTGGGAGCAGGGCGGTACGCCGTACCAGAAGGCCGCGAACTACGAGAAGTTCAACCCGGTCAACCACGTGGCGGACTGGAAGAAGCCGATCCTGGTCATCCACGGCCAGCAGGACTTCCGCATTCCGGTCGAGCAGGGCCTGGCCGCGTTCACCGCTGCCCAGCGCCAGGGCATCGAATCGAAGTTCCTGTACTTCCCGGATGAAAACCACTGGGTGCTGAAGCCGAACAACAGCATCCTGTGGCATGACACCGTCAATGCCTGGCTGAAGCAGCACATCGGCAACTGATGACTGCAGCGCCGCCCTTCGGGGCGGCGCTTTTGTTTCGCCATCTGCTTTACCGGTGGGTGCCGACCGTTGGTCGGCACACCTTCATGATCCGCCGCCAACAGCAGCCGGCCAGCGGCCGGCACTACCCAGAGCATCTGCATGATCCAGAACGACATCGTCGTCTTCGGTTTGATCGCCGCCACCCTGGGCGCCGTGTTCTGGACCGCCTCGCGCGAGCAGGGCCTGTGGAAGCGCTTCTACACCTTCGTGCCAGCGCTGCTGCTGTGCTACCTGATTCCCGGCATCTACAACACCGTCGGCCTGATCGATGGCCAGAACACCAAGCTCTACAACCCGATCGCACGCGACATCCTGCTGCCGGCAGCGCTGATCCTGCTGACCCTGGCGGTGGACATCAAGGGCATCCTGCGGCTGGGCCCGAAGCTGGTGCTGATGTACCTGGGTGCCTCGGCCAGCATCATGCTCGGTGCGGTGGTGGCGTTCCTGGTGATGCGCGCGCTGCATCCGGAAACCGTGGCCGGTGACACCTGGGCCGGCATGGCCGCGTTGGCGGGCAGCTGGATCGGCGGCGGTGCCAACATGCTGGCGATGCGCGAAGTATTCGACGTCAACGCCACCACGTTCGGCCAGTTCGCGGTGGTCGATGTCGGCGTGGGTTATGTATGGATGGCGGCACTGATCTTCCTGGCCGGGCGCGCAGCGAAGATCGATGCACGCAGCGGCGCTGACACTTCGGCCATCGATGAACTGAAGGAGCGCATCGCGCGCTTCCAGGCCGAGCACGAGCGCATTCCCAGCCTCACCGACCTGATGCTGATCGTGGCGGTGGCCTTCGGCGGCGTGGGCCTGTCGCACGCGATCGGTGCGCCGCTGGCGGCATGGTTCAAGGCCAATGTCAGCTGGGCCTCGCAGTTCAGCCTGGACGCGCCGTTCGTGTGGGTAGTGGTGTTGTCGACCACGCTGGGCCTAAGCCTGAGCTTCACCCGTGCACGCACGCTGGAAGGCGCGGGCGCCTCGCGGCTGGGCTCGCTGCTGCTGTACTTCCTGATTGCCTGCATCGGCATGCAGATGGATCTGCTGGCGCTGCTGGACCGCCCGTGGCTGTTCCTGCTCGGCCTGATCTGGATTGCCGTGCACATCGTGCTGTTGTGGTGCCTGGGCAAGCTGCTGAAGGTGCCGTTCTTCTATTTCGCGATCGGTTCGCAGTCGAACATCGGCGGCCCGGCCTCGGCGCCGGTGGTGGCGGCCGCGTTCCATCCGGCGTTGGCGCCGGTGGGCGTGCTGCTGGGTACGATGGGCTATGCCACCGGCACCTACCTGGCCTACATCGTTGGCATCACCCTGCGCGCGTTGGCCGGGCAGGGGTGATGGGGTAGTGCCGGCCGCTGGCCGGCAACCACGACAATCGTTTGCCGGCCAGCGGCCGGCACTACCGGCTTCACGCCACCGGCAATCCGCGTTCGATCAACCACGCCTTCGCGTCTTCGGCGTCCTGCTCGAACCACGCCTGTGTCGACCCCAGCCGATACGTATACCCCCAGGCATCCATGTCGGCCATCAACCGCGCACTGCCAACACCAGGCAGCTGCCCGGCCAGCACGATCTGCAGGTAGCAGGTGGCATCTTCCTCGGCCACCGAGTCGGTGGCGTCGGTATGCACCTGCGCACGCCGCTCCGGCGGCAGCACGATCAGGTGGCAGGCTTCGTGCAGCATCGAATGCACGGGGGTGTCATCGCGCACGTACACGTTGCTGGCGATGATGCCGGCCTCGGGCTCGCCCCAGTAGCTGCCGGGAATCGGTTCACCGGCCGCGACGTGGTGCAGTTGCAGGCCATGCGCGGCGAGCAGGCACTGCGCATCGGCGAAGGCGATGTCGCCCACGCAGGTGATGTCCACGGCGGTTGTCGTATCGGTCATGCGGGTCAGGCAGCCCCGCCCATGCAGGCACGGGCGGGGCAGGAGATCAGGGTTTGTCCGGGCCTTCAGGTAGCGCCACGGAGATGTCCAGCACGTCGTGCTGGCCATCCTTCACCAGGTCGACCTTCACCGCGTCGACGTCGATGTTCACGTACTTCTTGATCACTTCCAGCAGCTCGCGCTGCAACAGCGGCAGGTAGTCCGGGCCGCCGCGGTTGCTGCGTTCCTGCGCGATGATGATCTGCAGGCGGTTCTTGGCGGTTTCGGCGGTGGTCTTCTTCGCTTTGAGGAAATCAAACAGGCCCATGCTTACCCTCCGAACAGCTTGCTGAAGAAGCCCTTCTTCTCGACGTTGGTGAAGCGCATCGGGCGTTCTTCGCCGAGGATGCGCGCGACGGCGTCGTCGTAGGCCTGGCCGGCAGCGGACTCGACATCCAGGATGACCGGCTCGCCCTTGTTGGAGGCGTTGAGCACGTCACCCGACTCGGGGATCACGCCGATCGCCTTCAGGCCGAGCACCTCCTCGACGTCGGCGATGCTGAGCATCTCTCCACTTTCCACGCGCAGCGGGGTGTAGCGGGTCAGCAGCAGGAAGGCCGGCACGTCCTGGCCGGACTCGGCCTTGTGGGTCTTCGAATCGAGCAGGCCGATGATGCGGTCCGAGTCGCGCACCGACGACACTTCCGGGTTCACCACCACCACGGCGCGGTCGGCGAAGTACATCGCCAGGAAGGCGCCCTTCTCGATGCCGGCCGGGGAGTCGCAGATGATGTAATCGAAGCCGTCGGCGGCCAGGTCCTTCAGGACCTTGCCCACGCCTTCCTGGGTCAGTGCGTCCTTGTCGCGGGTCTGCGAGGCGGCCAGCACGTACAGGTTCTCGAAGCGCTTGTCCTTGATCAGGGCCTGCTTGAGGGTCGCTTCGCCGTGCACGACGTTGACGAAGTCGTACACCACGCGGCGTTCGCAGCCCATGATCAGGTCGAGGTTGCGCAGGCCGACGTCGAAGTCGATCACCGCCACCTTCTTGCCGCGCCGTGCCAGGCCGCAGGCCAGGCTCGCGCTGGAAGTGGTCTTGCCGACGCCGCCCTTGCCGGAGGTGACTACGATGATTTCAGCCAAAGGACTTCTCCTGATGATTCTGTTTGGGTGCTGCATCAGTCCAGCGCAGCGATCTTGATCTGGTCCTGTTCCAGCCACACCTGCACGGCCTTGCCGCGGAGGTTGTCCGGGACATCGTCCAGTACCTTGTAGTGGCCTGCAATGGCCACCAGTTCCGCATGGAAATCACGGCAGAAAATGCGTGCCGCGGTGTTGCCCTGGGCCCCTGCCAGCGCGCGGCCGCGCAGGGTGCCGTAGATATGGATGCTGCCGTCGGCGATGACTTCGGCGCCGGCGCCGACGGTGGCCATCACGGTCAGGTCGCAGTTTTCAGCGTACAGCTGCTGGCCCGAACGCACGTTGCCCAGCTGCATGCGGCCCGGCTGCGGTGCGGCAGCGTCGGCGACCTTGGCCACCGGCGTGGCTGGTGCCGGCTTCGGTTCGGCCCGGGCCGCGCGACGCGGTTCCGGCGCGGGCGGCGGCGGGGCCGGTTCGGCCTCGGCACGCTCGTACTGGGCGCGGAATTTGGCCAGCAGCGGGAGCCCGAGCTGCTGCGAGAGCAGGTCGACCGCGCTGGTGCCATAGGCCAGCGCCACCGGCAGCACGCCGGCGCTGCGCAGGCCATCGACCAGCGCCTGCGCGGTGGTCACGTCCGGCACCTGGGTCAGGCCGCCGAAGTCGAGGATCACCGCGGCGCGGCCGAACAGCTTCGGCGCACGGGTGACGCGTTCGCGCATTTCCTGCACGAGGCGTTCGACATCAAGGGTACGGATGCGCAGGTTGGCGATGCCCACCTGGCCGATCTTCAGTTCACCGGCCTGTTCGTAATCGAAATTCACCGCCACGCTCAGGTCCCCGTCGGCCGCTGTGCCTGCGCCGGCAGATGCCGGGCACGTGTCCATGCCACATCCGGCAGCTTGCCGCCGTAGGTCTCCAGGACCCACGGGTAGCTGCACAGTTCCTTGGCCAGCATGCTGGCGCGTACATCGACCTGCGGCATGGTGTTCTGGCCCAGCTCGCGGAAGCCGAAACTGCCGTGGAAGAGCAGGGCGGCATCGGCGCCATGGTCGAGGAAGACTTCGCAGGTCATCTGCGGGTAGCGCAGCTCGGCGAAGCTCTGCGCGTCGGCATAGAACGCACGGCCGACGCCACCGCCACGACGGCGGCTGGCGACCACGATGCGGTCGATATAGAAGAACGGGGTGTCCAGCTGCTGCTTGAACCAGGCGAAGTTGCTGCTGTCGTGCTGGCTGTCGCTGCCGAAGCCGATCAGGAAGCCGGCCAGGTTGCCGTCGCGCTCGGCGACGCGGAAATACTCAGCGGTTTCGTAGAACAGGCGCAGGCGGGCCGCATCCAGGGGAAGGATGGCCAGGCCAGCGTTGTTGTTCAAAGCCAGGACGGAATCGAGCTCGTGCTCGCGCACGTCGCGGATGACAATCGACATTGTGACTCCGTGGGGTAACGCGGTTGGTCCGTCAAATTGGACCCTGCGCACGATTATTGCATGCCCGGGGTGGGCTGCGGCATGAACAGGGGACCGCAGATGCATGACTTCCGTGGGAGTGCGCGACGCAGGCCGGGCCCGTAGAGTGCTGGCATGTTGGGAGTCCTCAGCCATACCCGCGTCCTCCGTCTGGCCGGCCTGTTTACCTGGGTCATGGTCGGGCTGCCACTGGCGTACTCGCAGTTCGAGAACCTGCACAGCCGCAGCGATATGGGCAGCTGGGCGATCCTGCTGTTCGTCGCCTACCTGTCCTTCGGCGCCGCGTACTACTGGCTGACCCGCCTGCTGCGCAGCGACAGCGACAGTCACACCACCTGGCTGGACCGCGGCCTGCTGCTGCTGCTGACGGTTTCGGCGCTGGGCGTCAGCTACCTCAGTGGTTCCGGCCTTGGCAGCATCCTGATGATGGTGGCTGCCGGCGTCATTCCGTGGATGCTGTCGGCGCGCCTGTGCGTGCTGTGGCTGCTGGTCAGCCAGTTGGCGGTGGCCCCGGTCTATTACATGCTGCTGAACTTCCCGCTGTTCGAAGCGGTGATGCAATCGCTGCTGTATGGCGGCTTTTCCATGTTCATCTTCGTGACCAGCCTTGTCGCGCGGCAGCAGACCCAGGCCCGCGACGAGCAGCGCAGGCTCAATTCGGAGCTGCGCGCCACCCGCGCCCTGCTGGCCGAAAGCGCCCGGGTCAATGAGCGAACCCGCATTTCGCGTGAACTGCATGATCTTCTGGGGCATCAGTTGACCGCGCTGACCCTGAACCTGGAAGTGGCCGGCCACCTGGCCGAGGGCCAGGCGCTGGACCATGTGAAGCGCTCGCACGCCTTGGCCAAGCTGCTGCTGGGCAACGTGCGCGAGGTGGTCAGCCAGTTGCGTGAGACCGGCGCCATCGATCTGGCCGCGGCGCTGCGCCCACTGACCGAGAATGTGCCTTCGCTGGACATCCAGCTGGACATCGAGGATCCGCTGAACGTGGAGGACCCGCAGCGGGCCCACGTGCTGCTGCGCTGTACCCAGGAGATCATCACCAACGCGGTGCGCCACGCCGGTGCCCGCCACCTGTGGATCAAGGTGTACCGTGAAGCCCCCGACCGGGTGGTGGTGGAGGCCCGCGACGACGGTGTCGGCGCGGATATGGTCAATGTGGGCAATGGCTTGCGCGGCATGCGCGAGCGCCTGCAACAATGTGGTGGCCAGCTGCAGGTCGAAACCCGTCCCGGTGAAGGCTTCCGGCTGCGGGCGACGGTGCCGGCAACGGTGCTGGTGGCCGCCCTTACCAAGGTTCCTGAAGGAGTGCGTTGATGATTCGCGTCTGCCTGGTCGACGACCAAACCCTGGTGCGGCAGGGAATCCGCTCCCTGCTGGCGCTCGACGACGGTATCGAGGTGGTGGCCGAGGCCGGCGATGGCCGGCAGGCGGTCGAGCTGATACCGCAGGTGCGCCCCGACGTGGTGCTGATGGACATGCGCATGCCGGTGATGTCCGGGCTGGAGGCGTTGCAGGTGCTGTCGCGCCAGGAGCAGCTGCCGCCGACCATCATCCTCACCACCTTTGATGACGACCAGCTGGTGCTGGCCGGGCTCAAGGCCGGAGCCAAGGGCTACCTGCTCAAGGACGTGACCCTGGCGCAGCTCGTCGGAGCCATCCGCACCGTGGCCGACGGCGGTTCGCTGGTGCAGCCGGCCGTGACCCAGCGCCTGCTGTCCGGCCTGGAGCACATGCGCAACGAGTTCGTCAGCCTGGACCGCCCGGACCCGTTGACCGACCGCGAGACCGAGATCCTGCGCCTGATGGCCAGTGGCTTCTCCAACAAGGAGATCGCCAATTCGCTGGGTGTGGCCGAAGGCACCATCAAGAACCACGTGTCCAACATCCTGTCCAAGCTGGGCGTGCGCGACCGTACGCGTGCCGTACTGAAGGCGTTCGAACTCCAGCTGGTCTGAGGAAAACCTATTCAGGACAATGACTTGAGGTCCAGTCTTGGTCCTCGGGTGGGGTTGCCCCCTACTTCACGGGTATCGGTATGCGGTACCCTTCGAATTCTTTGTCCATACAAATACGCAGCCGGCAGGGAAACCGGTGCGCCAATCCCGATAAACAATGCCCGCGAAGCCTGCTAGGATTGGCGCTTCGCTTCAATCAACCCGGCCGTGGGATCGGCCCCGGAGACTCTCTGAATGACCCGTATTATCGAGTTCCTGATCGCCTTGGGGATCGTGGCTGGCCTGTTCGTCATCATTGGCGTATGTCTGCCGGGCGAGCGTCACATCACCGAAAGCATCGAGACCAACCGCAAGATGACGATCGTGTACGACACGGTCAGCAGCCTGCGCCGCTTCAAGGACTGGAACCCGCTGGTACTGCGCGATCCCGCCGTTGAACTGAAGCTGTCCGGCCCGGCCTCCGGCGTCGGTGCCACTCTCGACTTCACCTCCAAGGACCTGGGCACCGGTTCCTGGAAGATCACCGAAGCCGAAGAGAACAAGCGTGTTGCGATCGCCATCGATGACGCCACCAAGGGTCACGACAAGATCACCACCTTCACGCTGGAGCCGACCGGCAAGGGTGGCCGCAACGTCAAGATCACCCAGGACTACTCGGTGAAGTACGGCTTCGACCTGTTCGGTCGTTATGCAGGCCTGTATGTCAGCCGCCAGATCGGCGACGACATCAAGATGGGTCTGTCGCGTATGGCCAACATGCTGGCCAGCGTCCCGAACGTGGACTACCGCACCCCGGAAGCCCCGCTGACCGATCTGGCCATCGTCAATGTGCCGGCTGAAGACCTGCTGGTCGTCAACGCCGGTAACGTGGACCGCGGTCAGGACACGATCACCAAGTCCATCAAGGACAACCAGGAGTGGATCAAGCGCGTGATGGAGGCCAATGGCCTTGAAGCCGCCGGTCCGTTCCGCATCATCACCACTGACTTCGGTCAGGAAAAGTACGCCTTCGACATCGCCCAGCCGGTGAAGAAGAAGGGTGCTGAAGGTGCCACCGCTGAAGAGCTGACCGTCAAGATCGACGGCGGCGCTCCGGTCAAGTACGTTCACGTGGCTCCGCACCGTTCGGCGCATGCCGCCTACACCGGCCACATGGCGGGTCTGGACGTGGCCCGCAACGGCCTGCGTGCCTGGGCTGTGACCAACGGTTCGGAAGTGATCGATCGCCCGTACGAAACCTGGAAGGACGGTCTGGACAAGTCGTTCACCCCGGAAGCGACCTACGACATCTACTGGGCCGTCAAGTAAGCCTCGGCTGACCCATGTAGTGTTGGACACGAAAACGCGCCGCTCATTGCGGCGCGTTTTTTTTCATCTGGCGCCCGGCAAGGGCGCTGCGCAAGGAGCCCACATGTTCAATCTCGAACGTCGCGCACGTAAGCCTTCGCTGCTGGCCTGCCTGGGTGCGCTGCTGGCCGCTGCCTCGATCGGCCTGTCGGCCTATGCCTCGCACGGCGTGGCCGACCCGCTGGCGCAGCAGCATCTGAACATGGCGGCGCTGTATGCGTTCGCGCATGGCGCGGTACTGGTGGCGCTTGGCCCGCGCGCGCAGGGAGCGATCGCGCACCTGGCGCTGTACGTGCTGCTGCTGGGGGTGCTGCTGTTTTCCGGCAGCCTGGTGGGCGGTGCGTTGTGGCAGTGGCCGACGCGGATGGCGCCGATCGGTGGCACCAGCATGATGGCCGGATGGGTGTTGCTGGCGATCAATGCGTTGAGGCGGTGACTGAGTCGACGTTGTTGCTTCGATCCATGCTGATGCGATCTGCACCGTTCATGGGCGTTACTTTTCTTTTCGCGCGAAAAGAAAAGTAACCAAAAGAAACGCGCCGCCGGCCGCGAGCCGGTGCTGCGCACCGGTCCCCTGCGCTCCTCCGCCCGTCGAGGGACGGTGCGGGAACTCGCTGCGCTCAGACACCCGCACCTCTTCGCCCTCGCCGGACCTGCGGTGCTCGGCTCGCTTGAAGGCGGACCCAACAGCCGCGCGCTGATCCGTTATAGAGGCTTCGAGCGAAGCGACCCGCTTTTGTCTTTGCTCTCTTGTTCCATCCCGCGGCCATGCGCTGACCGCTCCAGGATTTCGCCACGAGGGGCTCAGCCGTTGGCCGGTCTCCAGCACCAGTGCCACGGTTCGTAGACGATGCCGTGCGGGTTGTCGCGCGGGTAACTCAGATGGAAGCCGTGCCCGCCGGCATGCGCCTGCAGCCACGCGAACGCGTCGGTGGTTTCGAACGATTCTTCGGCCGGCGCGTCGCCCGGTGTGCCGATGTCCAGCGCGTGGCCGCTGTGGTGTTCGCTGAAACCCGGTGCGGCATTCACCTTCAGGATCTCTGCCACGCTCAAGCCGCGCGCCAGCTTCCGTTCGAAGATGCCCAGCTGGTAGGCATGGCTGCGGAAGCCGGAGATGGCGTCCAGCGCAATTCCATCCTGTGCCGCGTGCAGTCGCATCCGCCGCCAGCCCTGCGCGGCGCCACGGCGCAGCCACAACGGGCGGGCGAAGCGGTCGCGACCGGCGAAGTGCAGCAGGCACGGCTCGGATTCCAGCGGCAGGCCGCTGTCGTCGGCATAGCGCTGTGCATCCAGGCCAAGCTGCTGCAGGCGTTGCTGCAACCCGGCCAGCGGCAGCCACTGGTCTTCCAGTCCGGCGCCGAAGGGCCGTGCAGCCGCGGCATCCAGCAGCGCCAATGCTTCCTCGACCCCGGGTTCGCGCGGCAGGTGCGGCACCATGGCGTGCACACCCTGCGCCAGTACCGCCGCCAGATAACGGCCATCGCGCTTGCGCCGCAGCACCCAGTGCGCCTGCGACAGCAGGCGTGCATCCAGGTTGCTGCGTGCACGCAACAGGTGGGCGGGCCACAGCTCGATGGCCTCGGTATTGATCAGCAGGGGCGCGCGTCGTTGCATCGCCGCAGCTTACTGCCGTGGCGCCGACGCGGCCACCTTGCGCAGCGCATCGAGCAGCGCCTGCGGCCGGTCCACGCTGAGCAGCAGCGTGCTGCCATCACTGACCGGCAGGGCGAGCACACGCGCACGGTCGGTGACCAGGGCGAAGCCCTTGCCGCCTCCCTGCAGGCGGAAGTGGCCCGAGTAGAAGCCCGGCATTGAATAGCCATTGGTTTTGACACGGATGCCATAGCGGCGGTCACGCTGCAGGTCGACCACCTCGGCCTGGTCCAGCCGCAGCTGCGCCACCGGCACGCGCCGCCGATACATCGTCGAGCACACGTCCAGTACGTTGCCGGCCAGCTCCACGCGGCGGCGGAAGAATGCGGCTCCCAGCCCGACAGCGAGTACAGCGATGACGATCAGGCTCCATGCCGCACTGCCGCCCATCCGGAACCAGGGCGGCGACAGCGTTACTTCGATCCAGGGTGCGCTCGCCGGTGCCTTGTACAGCTGTGCATACAGGCAGGCCACGAAGGCAGCCAGCAGCGGCAGCACGATCCAGAGCACGCGCAGCGGCGAGCTCTCGGCCACGTCAAAGGGTTTCGGGTCGCTGCCGCCCATGGTTCAGGCCTCCTTCTTGAACACCAGCATCGCCGGGCGCATCGGTGCCGGGATGATGATGTTGACCAGTTCCCAGCCCAGTTGGCCCTGGCGGCTGAGTTCGGCCTGGATGTCCTCGGCTTTGTGCAGGCCCATCAGGGACGTCTTGACCTCGATGGTCTGGTAGCTCCAGCGCTTGCTCATTCCTTGTCCTCCGACGATGGCGTGGGTTTCGGCAGGCGTCCTGCCTTGCGCAGGGCGTCGCGCAGCACGTATTCGATCTGCGCGTTGAGGCTGCGCAGCTCGTCATCAGCCCAGCGCTGTGCCGCAGCCAGGACGTCGGCGTTGATGCGCAGCGGGTAGGCTTTTTTCTCACTCATGGGGGCTCCTGGCGGGGCGGTGGGGCACCCCGTTGCGAGTGTGGCTCAATACAGCGAGCCGGCATTGACGATCGGCTGGGTGCCGCGGTCCGAGCACAGCACGGTCAGCAGGTTGCTGACCATGTGCGCCTTGCGTTCCTCGTCCAGCTGCACCACGCCGTTCTTCTGCAGTTCGGCCAGGGCCATCTCGACCATGCCGACCGCACCGGCCACGATGCGCGTGCGTGCGGCGATCACCGCGTTGGCCTGCTGCCGCTGCAGCATCGCCTGGGCGATTTCGGCGGCGTAGGCCAGGTGGCTGATACGCGCGTCGATCACCTGCACGCCGGCGTCGGCCAGGCGCTCGGCCAGTTCGTTCTTCAGGTGCTGGGAAATCTCGCTGGCGTGGCTGCGCAGAGCCAGCTGGCCGTCCTCGTGCTGGTCGTAGGGGTAGCTGGTGGCCATCGCGCGCAGCGCCGATTCGGACTGGATGTGCACGAAGCTCTCGTAGTCGTCCACGTTGTAGACCGCCTCGGAGGCATCGACCACCTGCCAGACGATCACCGCGGCAATCTCGATCGGGCTGCCGTCCAGCTCGTTGACCTTCAGCTTGCCGCTCTCGAAGTTGCGCACGCGCTGGCTGACCCGGCGCTTGGCAAAGAAGGGGTTGTTCCAGCGCAGGCCGTTGTCCTTCACGGTACCCACGTACTTGCCGAACAGGCTCAGCACCGCCGCCTGGTTGGGCTGGATGGTGTACAGGCCGGCCAGGATGAACACGCCCAGCGCCACCAGCAGGGCGCCCAGCAGCATCAGCAGCAGGTTGGGCGAGCCGGCGCTGGCCTTGGCTGCCACACCCAGTACGAACAGGGCGGCGCCAGCGAGGGCGACGAGCAGGGCGCCGGCCAGCGTGCCGAGGCCGTTGAGGGAAGACAGCGACTTCTCTTTCATGGCGGTACGTCCTTGAGGGTTCGGAATGAAGATATCAAAGTGATATCACTTGTCGACTACCGTTCGTCGGATGCCGTGGCCGGGGCGGTCGGCCAGCTAGAATGCCCACCCGCCTTCACATCGCTGCTGGAACCGCCATGGCCAAGCTTGGAACTCCGTTGTCTCCCTCCGCTACCCGCGTGCTGCTGCTGGGCTCGGGCGAACTCGGCAAGGAGGTGGCGATCGAGCTGCAGCGGCTGGGCGTGGAAGTGATCGCCGCTGACCGTTATGCCGATGCGCCGGCCATGCAGGTCGCGCACCGCTCGCATGTGATCGACATGCTCGATGCAATGGCGCTGCGCGCGCTGATCGCCCAGGAGCAGCCGCACCTGGTGGTGCCGGAGATCGAGGCCATCCATACCGAAACCCTGGTCCAGCTGGAACAGGAGCAGGGCCTGCGGGTGATCCCGACCGCGCGTGCCGCGCGCCTGACCATGGACCGCGAAGGCATCCGCCGCCTGGCTGTCGAGACCCTGGGCCTGCCGACCTCGCCGTACCGCTTCGTTGATACCGAAGCCGAATACCGTGCTGCCGTGGCCGCCATCGGCCTGCCGTGCGTGGTCAAGCCGGTGATGTCGTCCTCGGGCAAGGGCCAGAGCACCCTGCGCAGCGAGGCGGACATCGCACCCGCCTGGGACTATGCGCAGACCGGTGGCCGTGCCGGTGCCGGCCGCTGCATCGTCGAAGGCTTCATCGATTTCGATTACGAGATCACCCTGCTGACCGTGCGCCATGCCGGCGGCACCTCGTTCTGTGCGCCGATCGGGCATCTGCAGAAGGATGGCGACTACCGCGAAAGCTGGCAGCCGCAGCCAATGTCGAGCGCGGCACTGGCGCGTGCCGAAGAGATTTCGCGCGCGATCACCGACGACCTCGGCGGCTGGGGCCTGTTTGGTGTCGAGCTGTTCGTGAAGGGCGACGAGGTGTGGTTCAGCGAAGTGTCGCCGCGCCCGCACGACACCGGCCTGGTGACGCTGGTATCGCAGGAACTGAGCGAGTTCGCGCTGCACGCGCGCGCCATCCTCGGCCTGCCGATTCCGGTGATCCGCCAGAGCGGCCCGTCGGCGTCGTGCGCATTGTTGGCACACGGCGAGGGCGTGCCGTACTTCAACAACGTCGCCGCCGCACTGCAGGTGCCGGACACCGCCGTGCGCCTGTTCGGCAAGCCGAGCGTGCATGGTCATCGCCGCGTGGGCGTGACCCTGGCGCGCGCGGAAAGCATCGACGAAGCGCGAGC
Source organism: Stenotrophomonas maltophilia (assembly GCF_003970865.1). Taxonomy (GTDB): domain Bacteria; phylum Pseudomonadota; class Gammaproteobacteria; order Xanthomonadales; family Xanthomonadaceae; genus Stenotrophomonas; species Stenotrophomonas maltophilia_AR. The sequence goes on from NZ_RXLZ01000005.1 coordinate 70,263, forward strand.
CATCGCGCGTGATGCCGCCGAGGCCATCGGCGTCGAACTGCGCCCGTAAAGCAAAAAGGGGACGGAGGGGATTAAGTCGTTTGTGGCACAAACGACTTAATCCCCTCCGTCCCCTTTTTATTACTTCACGTCCACCCACACCAGGTGGTGGTCGCTGCCGTCGGCGATCTTCGCTTCCGGGCTTTCATTGGCCGGCCAGAAGATGCCGCTGCCCACGTATTCGAAACCGGTCGAGGGCAGCACGTAGTCCAGGCGCATCGTGCCGGACTTCGGGCCGAAGTCGCCGGTGGCGTGGAACGGTGCGCCCTTGCGCTCGATGCCCTTGGCCGCATAGGCCAGGCTGGTCTGCTCGCCGCCGACGCTGCGCGGGGTGGGGTAGCGCAGCACGCGGGCGTTCTCGATCAGTTCGACGATCGCCTCATGGCGGCCATCGCCATCGACCGGGTCGTTGTTGAGGTCGCCGAGGATCACGAAGCGCGCGTCCTGCGCCAGGCCGCCGCACTGGCCCTTGTCGTCGCACAGCCACGGCTTGTCACCCTTGGACAGGTATTCCTGCCACAGGCGCAGTTCGTCGTGGTTGCGTGCCGCGTTGCGCTTCTCCGGGCCGTCGAATACCGGCGGGGTCGGGTGCGAAACCAGCGCGTGGACCACGCCGGCCGGGGTCTTCACCGGCACGTCCCAATGCGACTTCGACGACAGGCGCAGCTGCGACCACACGTGGTCGTTGTAGAAGCTCTGGCCGGTACGCGGATCGACCGGGCGGATGGCGCCGGGCATCGCGCTCCACTTCAGCAGCTGGAAGCTGCGCACCTTGGCTTCATCGATCGGGTAGCGCGACAGCACCAGCATGCCGTACTGGCCCGGGTGCAGGCCGTAGCCCCATGCATCGTTGCCGCGGCTGCGGCCTTCGCCGCCGACCACGCCATTGTTGTCCAGGTCCAGGCCACTGGGCACGCCGGTGTTGACCGGGGCCAGGTAGCGGTAGGCGAAGTGCAGCGGCTTGCCGCCGCCGGGCTGGGCCACTTCCAGGTAGCGCTTCTGGAACAGGTCGGCGGCGCGATGGGCGTCGTCGAAATCGAATTCGTTCAGCAGCACCAGATCCGGGCGCACCTGCTGCAGCACCGCGGCGATCTTGCGTGCGTGCTCGCTGTCGCCTTCCAGTTCCTTGATCAGGCCACCGGCGTCATCGGAGTACAGCGAGGTGTTGTAGGTGGCCAGGCGCAGCGCAGTGGACGGCTTTTCGGTCATCGCGGGGGACGTGGCGAAGGCAGGGGCGGTGGCGCCGCAGAGCAGGGCCAGGGCGAGGATCAGGGGATGGCGGCGGGTCATGTTCATGGGCCGTATTGTGCACCCGGCCCGGTGTCAGCGGTTTGTCAGCGCCCGTCCAGATCATTGTCGAAATCGTGCCAGCGGCGGCCGTCGTAGGCCTCCAGCGGATGGAAGCGACGCTTGTAGTCCATCTTCTGGTGGCCGCGGATCCAGTAGCCCAGATACACGTGTGGCAGGCCCTCGCGACGCGCCCACTCGATCTGCTGCAGGATCGCAAAGGTGCCCAGCCCACGCGCGGCGTGGTCCGGGTCGAAGAAGGTGTAGACCGCCGACAGGCCGTGCTCGGTGACGTCGGTCACCGCCACCCCCAGCAGTTGGCTGGGCTGGCCGTCGTGGCCGGGCAGGCGCATTTCCATGAAGCGGGTGTGCGACCAGCTGCCGATCAGGAACTGCTCGAATTCGTGCGGGCCATGGTCGTCCATGCCGCCGTTGGCGTGGCGGTGGGTGAGATAACGGTGATACAGCGCGAACAGGTCGTCGCGGGCGGTGGCGGCAGTGATCCGCACCTCCAGGTCGTCATTGCGGGCAGCACAGCGGCGCTGGCTGCGGTCCGGGGCGAAGCGCGCCACCGGGATGCGCACCGCCACGCAGGCCTGGCAGTGCGCGCAGTGCGGCCGGTAGACCAGGTCGCCGCTGCGGCGGAAGCCCCAGCTCAGCGCCAGTGGATAGAGCGCACCGAGGCGGCGGTCGTTCGGGTCCAGCACCAGGTCGCGTGCCACCCGGTCCGACCAGTACCCGCAGGGGTGCTCGCCGGTCTGGAAAAGCCGCAGTTCGTCGTCTCTGTCGCCGTGTATTGCCATGGACACAGCATAGCCCCAGCCCGTCGCAGTGGCGGCGACTGTCCGCCGGATGAATGGAACCGGCAGCGGCGTCAACCGATGTCGCGCCCGGGCGTTGTTGTCCCCCGAGGGTGAAGTGATCACCCCGACGCTGTTCCCATCCCCAGGAGTGACCTCATGATCCGTACCCCCCTGCTGCTGGCCCTGCTGCTCGGCACCTCCGCTTCCGGTATCGCGCTCGCGGCCGACACCACGACCACGCCCGCGCAGCGCCCGGCCAGGCTGGACGCCAACGGCGACGGCGTCATCGACCGCAGCGAGGCCGCTGCCAACCCGCGCCTGGCCGCGAAGTTCGACGAGCTGGACAAGAACAAGGACGGCAAGCTCTCGCGCGATGAGCTGCCGCGCTGGAAGCATGGTCGACGTGGCCACGGCGGTGAGCGCTGGGCCAAGCTGGACGTCAACAAGGACGGCCGCATCAGCCGCGAGGAAGCCAAGGCCGATCCGCGCCTGGCCGCGCGCTTCGACCAGCTTGATCTGAACAAGGACGGCTACCTGGACAAGGCCGACCGCGAGCTGCGCATGAAGCAGCATCGTGATGCCTGGTTCGCTGCCGCCGACACCAACAAGGACGGCCAGCTGAGCAAGGCCGAGTTCGACGCAGCCAAGGGCCCGATGCACGGCGGCCCGCGCCATGGCGGTCCGCGCGACGGCGGTGCACCGAAGCCGCAGCGCTGAGGTTCAACGCAGTGATTGATGACAACGCCGGCGCACTGCCGGCGTTGTCCGTTACAGGGGCCCGTTGCGCATCAGTGTGTACGCCACCAGGCCGATCACGAACAGGTTCGCCCCGATGATGCCGGTGCGGCCGTACATCGATTCGAACTTCCAGTTGATGCCGGTTCGCCCTCGGCGGGCAGAATCGCGCGCGATCATCGGTGCCATCACCCGCTGCAGCGGCACCAGGCACTGGTAGTTGACCACGCCCAGGCCTAGTGCCAACAGCAGCAACTGGCTCCAGACCGGGGCCTGCAGTAGCGCCGCCACCAGCATCGCCAGGCACCAGACCAGGCCCGTACCGGTGTTGAGGCGCACAAAGCCTCGCACCTGCGTGCGTTCTTGCTCGGTTTCGGCATATGACATCAGGAAGCGGGCACCGAGATAGCTGCCGACTGCGCCGCCCACCACGCCGCCGGCGATGGCCCCCCAGCTTTCGGCCGGCAGCACATGCAGCTGGCCCAGCGTCGCGGTCAACGAGCCCATCGCGGTACCGCCCGCTGCACTGGCACCGCCGAGGCCGAGCTTGCTGCCGCCGATGCCGACACCGGTGCCGAGCAGGACTGCTGCGCTGGCAGTGCCGGGCGCGGCCACCAGCACCATCGAAACCACCGCCGTAGCGAACGCGGCACTGGGTGCGCTGCTGCGCGCGAACTCACCGAAGCGCTGCAGCAGGCCGTCGCGCACCAGGGCGCGGGCACGCGACAGGCGCTTGCGCACGGCCGCGTCGCTGAGCCCGAGCAGATCGGCGACCTGCTGCGAGCGCTGGCCTTCGCGGTAGTACAGCAACAGCACTTCGCGGCTGTCGGCGGGCAACGCGGAAATGATGTCCTCGGCGGCGATCTCTTCCTCCACCCGCTGCAGGCGGTCGGCCGCGCCCGGCGACGGGTCGGCGGCCATGCCCATCGCCACCTCGGCTGCCTCGCCGGTCAGTGGTCGCCCACGTTGTGCACGCAGCCAGTCGCGGGCCAGGTTGCGGGTGATCTGCCGCAGCCAGGGCAGGAAGCTGGTCGAACTGCGCAGCTGGTGCAGCTGCTGCCAGCCCTTCACGAAGGCCTCCTGGGCGATGTCCTCGCTGGCCTGGCGGTCGCGGGTGATGGCCAGCGCGATGGCGGTAACCGTGTTCTGGCAGGCCAGCACGATGCGGCCATAGGCGTGCTGGCAACCACTGGCGGCGGCCGGCAGTTCGCGTTCCAGGGTCTGGTCGATCGATGCGGCGAACGTCGTCATGGCGGCGGCTCTCCTGCTGGGATTGTGTCCCATGACGGAGCCGCACGCGAAGTGTGACCGGCCTTCTGCACGGTAGTGCCGGCCAGCGGCCGGCACTACCCGTGCGTTACTTCGACGGCTGGATACGGACCCGGATTTCTTCCTCTTCCGGTGCCGCCTGCGGGGCCGGCTGTGCCTGCTGCGGCTGTGCCTGCGGGGCAGGGGCCGGTGCGGTCGGCGCCGGGGTGCCGCGATGGCGCAGGCCGATCACCAGCGCGACGCCGGCGATCACCACCAGCAGGGCGATGCGGATGCGCCAGGCCCAGCCGCGGCCGCTGCCGGTCGTTTCGGCGGTGTCGCGGAAGGCGAATTCGGCGGTCGGATGGTCGCGGCGGGTGGTGTCGAGCAGGCGCGCCTCGCGCAGGATTTCACGCGCGCGTGGCTGGTCGTCGGCGCGCACGATCCACACCGCCGGGTAGGCGTTGGCGTTGCCCAGGTCGGTATAACTGAACTGGCCGCGGCGACGGGTCTTGTACGAGCGCCCATTGGTCACCTTGACGTCGATGCCATGCCCGCGCAGGAGCTCGGCCACGCCTTCGACGGTTTCCACGCGCTGGCTGCTGAAGATCTGGCGCATCGGATCAGTCCTTGGCCGGCACGGCGGCGGCCGCGGCCTGGTCGGGAACCACGCGGATCAGGCCTTCCTGCGCAGTGCTGGCCACCAGTACGCCATTGCGGGTGAAGAACTGGCCGCGGGCCAGGCCGCGTGAATCCTGCGCGCTGGGGCTGTCCAGCGAGTACAGCAGCCAGTCGTCGGCACGGAACGGGCGGTGGAACCAGATCGCGTGGTCGAGCGAGGCCATCTGCACGTGCGGGTGGTAGTAGCTGATGCCGTGCGGGAACGTCGCCGTGCCCAGCAGGTGGAAGTCGGAGGCGTAGGCCAGCAGCGCCTGGTGCAGTTCCGGGGCGTCGCCGACCGGCTCGCTCAGGCGCAGCCACACCTGGTGGTAGGGCGGGCGCTTGGGCGGGTTCAGTTCGTCGCGCGGGTAGACGTGGCGGAACTCGAATGGGCCGCCGCGCGACAGCCAGCGCTGCACCTTGATCGGCAGCCGCTCCAGCACTTCGGCCGGCAGCGGACGGTTCGGTTCGATGTCTTCCGGCTGCGGCACTTCGGGCATCTTGTGCTGGTGCTCGGCGCCGGTCTCGGCCTGCTGGAACGAGGCCGCGCAGAAGAAGATCACCTTGCCGTGCTGGATCGCAGTCACCCGGCGCACCGAGAAACTGCCGCCATCGCGGGTGCGGTCCACGTCGTAGACGATGGGGTGGTCGATGTTGCCGGCACGCAGGAAGTAGGCGTGCAGTGAGTGCACGTGGCGGCCGTTGTCGACCGTGGCCTGGGCCGCGGCCAGCGCCTGGCCCAGCACCTGCCCGCCGAACACGTACTTGGTGCCGATGTCGCGGCTCTGCCCGCGGAACAGGTTGTCCTCCAGCCGCTCCAGCGTGAGCAGGTCGATCAGCTCGGAGACGACGGGTTCGGGCGTGTCGTTCAAGGGGGCGGCCACAGCAATGAAGAGGCCCCGATTATACCGGTGCAGGCCGGCCCATCATCGGTAGTGCCGGCCGCTGGCCGGCAACCTCATGATCCTCCTGGGGCGCCTGCGGTTGCCGGCCAGCAACCGGCACGATCGTTTATTTGCCCAGTCGGGCGACCAGCGCCTGCAGGGCATTCTGCGCATCCGGGGCGAACCAGGCCTCGACGAAGCGGTCGAGCTGGATCAGGTCCGGCTGCAGCGCCACGTGCAGGTCGGCGCGGGCGATGGCGCGGGTCAGCAGCATCGGCTGGCGCGGCTGCTTGAGCAGGTTCTGCAGCCAGGCGATGGCGCGCGCCACCACCAGGTCGCCTTCGGCCAGTTCGTCGACCAGGCCGATCTGCAGCGCCTGTTCGGCCGGCACCAGCGAACCGGTGGTCAGCAGGACGCCGGCGCGGTGTACGCCCACCGCGCGGCGCAGCAGGCGCTGGATGCCCTCCGGCGCGATCAGGCCGACCTGCACTTCGTTCAGGCCGATGGCATAAGGCCGCGACGGATCGGCGCTGCGTGCCATCACCCGGTAGTCGCAGCACAGCGCCAGCACGCAGCCACCTGCCGGGGCGTGGCCGGTGATCGCCGCGACCACCGGAATGCGGCTCTCGGCCAGCGTGCGCACGGCGCCAAAGAAGGCGTTCCAGGTGTCCAACAACTTGTGCTTGTCATCGCCATGCGAGAGCAGGTGCGGCACGTCCATGCCGCCGGTGAAGATACGCTCGCTGCCCGACAGCACGATGCCATGCGCGTCTTCGGCCATGGCCAGCTCGATGGCATGGATCAACTGCCGGCACAGTTCGGTGTCCAGTGCGTTGACCGGCGGTCGCGCCAGGCGCAGTTCGCGGATGGGGCCATGGTTGATCACCTCGATGAGCGTCGTCATGCTGCGGTCTCGTTGCGAAGAAGGAACCTGGACGATGATAACCAAACCATTCGTTGGCGTACTGTTGGTTCTGTGTGCGGCCGCAGCATCGGCCTCGGCCGCAGAACCGGCCTGCGTCACGGTGGAGCAGGGCTGGGCGCGGTTGCCGCCGAATCCGGCGATGCCGATGACCGCGGGCTACGGCGTCATCCACAACGGCTGCAGCAAGGCGGTGGTGATCACCGGCGCGGCCAGCAGCAGTTTCGGAGATGTGTCGCTGCACGAGACCACGATCGTCGATGGCGTCAGCCGGATGCGGGCCATTGAACGCCTGCCATTGGCACCCGGCGCGCGTGCCGAGCTCAAGCCCGGTGGCCTGCACCTGATGCTGATGCAGGGCAAGGGCGCGCTGAAGGAAGGCCAGACGCTGCCGCTGCGGCTGCAGCTGGAAGGCGGTGGCGAAGCGAGTACGACGTTGACCGTGCGCAAGGCCGCGCCGTAGCGTGATGGTAGTGTCGGCCAACGGCGGGCACTACCCTGAGGCTTACGACCAGTCGAAAGTGAACAGTACCGTGCGGCTATGGGGTTCGTAGAACATCAGGATCGCATCGGCGCCAGCGGCGCACCAGTCATACGCCGGCACGCTGGCGACCGGGAAAAAGTCCCGTCCGTCACGCTGGATTCGGATCTTCGCGTCTTCGCCCAAGGTGCTGCCTTGGCTGTACTGCAGGTCCAAGGCCTCGGGGATGCGCTCATAATCCGGCCAGTTGCCATCTTGAAAAGGGCCGCCCAGATGGGCGAGGAATGCCTGGCCGGCAACGGACGCATCGTCGGAATCCATCGCGTTGGGCAGCCGCCCGTGCTGCATGAAGAAGGCGCGGGTACGAGCATGGCTGCGATGCATATCCTCGGCGTGCAGGCGCAATGCTTCGTCTGCGAGCGGCGAGTCGGCATGCTGTGGCGCGCGCCGGAAATATCCTTCCTGGCCGAGCAGCCGCATGCGGTTATCTGCCTGCAACTGGAAACCAAGCCAATTGGGGCTGGTGAAGGGTGTGTGCCAAGCCTGCGTGTCGTCGCCGATACAGCCTTCATATGGCTCGATCGGGCAAAGCAGCGTCACTACGGTACCGGCCAGCTCCGGGCGCAGCACGCCCAGGTCGACTGCCAGCAGCGGCAGCAGGTGATCAGCCAGCCACGGCTGATCATCACTGAAGGCCGCTGCAGGTTCCGGGAACGCAGTCATGCCCGGAAGCAGTTCGCGCACATCGGTGTAATGCTGCATGGCGACGGTTCTAAGACCAGTCGTACGAGAACAGCACCGTGCGGCTTTCCGGCTCGTACAGCATCACGATCGCATCGGCGCCGGTGGCGCACCAGTTGTAACCGGCTACGTCGGCCACGGCGAAGAATTTGTTGCCATTGCGGGTGATGATCACCGTTTCGGCATCGTCCGCAGCGTTGGGGTCATCGGCAGCCTCGGTGAAGCCCAGTTCGAAGGCCGCGGGAATCTCCGCGGTCTCGGTCCAGTTGCCGAAACCAATCGGGCCACCCAGCGTATCCAGATAATCGCGCTCGCTGGCCTCACCCTTGCCGTAGCGCGAGTAGCAGGCGAGGCGGCCATGCGTGGCATGGTAGTCGCGCGCCTTGGCGTAGCTCTCGCGCATCTGCGCGATGTGTTCCTGCGCGTGCTTGTCCTGCACCGCGTCGCCGATGAAATAGCCATCGTTGCCGAGGAAACGCATTTCGTTGCCGGCGGTCAGTTCGAAGGCGATCCAGTTGGTGCTGGTGAAATCGTTGTGGTGTTCTTCGGTGGTCTCGCCGATGCAGCCGTCGTACGGCTCGATCGGGCAGAGCATCGTTGCCACCTGGCCGGCCAGTTCCGGACGCAGCACACCCAGGTCGATCCTCAGCAGCGGCAGCAGGTGCTGGCCGAGCCAGGCCTGGTCGGCGGGGAAGACATCGGTGGGGAAGGGGGCCATGCCAGGCAGCAGGTCGCTCAGTCCAGTCTGGTGGATCATGTCAGTCCTTTGAACAGTGTTGGTGGTGCCGGCCGCTGGCCGGCAACCTCATTGCCGTCGAAGCGTGCCGACCAAGGTCGGCACCTACCAGGGCATTTCAGGTAGAGGCGTTGCGGATCGCGTCCGGCAACGGCGCGCTCTTGCCGGTCTGCGTATCCATCCAGACCACCACCACGTTGCCGTCGGAATACAGCTTCGAATCGTCCTGCTGGTCGACGATGCGATGGCCGATGGTCACGCTGCTGTTGCCCAGGCGCTCGACGAACAGTTCGACCAGGATGTCGTTGGGCCACACGATCGGCAGCCGGTAGTTGACGTTGGTCGCGGCCACCACCGGTGCGATGCGGTCGGTCATCGACACGCCTTCCACGCCCAGCATCCAACGCACGCGCGCTTCTTCCAGGTAGGAAATGTACTTGGCGTTGTTGACGTGGCCCATGCTGTCCATGTCACGCCAGCGCACGCTGATCGGGATGCGGGCCAGGATCTTGTGTTCGCTGCTCATCAGGCGTCCTTTTTCTTCTTGCTGGCAGTTGCAGTCTTGCTGATCTTGCCGGTGCTCCTGGCAGCCACGGCCTTCTTCGCCGGCTTCTCGGCCTTCTCTGGCTTTACCTTGCGCGGCGGGCGGGCGTCAGGCTTGTTGGCCACGGCGGCCGGCTGCTCAGGGCGTGCGCTGGTGGACGGCAGCATGCGGGCCAGGAACTGGCCGGTATACGACTGCGGGCAGGCCGCCACGTCTTCCGGCGTGCCGGTGACCAGGATGGTGCCACCGCGGTGGCCGCCTTCCGGACCCAGATCGACGATCCAGTCGGCGGTCTTGATCACATCGAGGTTGTGCTCGATCACCACCACCGTGTTGCCTTCGTCGCGCAGCTTGTGCAGCACACCCAGCAGCGCTTCGATGTCGTGGAAGTGCAGGCCGGTGGTCGGCTCGTCGAGGATGTACAGGGTGCGGCCGGTATCGCGGCGCGACAGTTCCTTGGACAGCTTCACGCGCTGCGCTTCACCACCGGAGAGCGTGGTCGCGCTCTGGCCCAGCTTGATGTAGCTCAGGCCGACGTCGACCAGCGTTTCCAGCTTGCGTGCGATCGACGGCACCGGCTCGAACAACTTCAGTGCATCTTCGACGGTCATTTCGAGCACGTCGTTGATGTTGAAGCCCTTGTACAGGATCTCCAGCGTCTCGCGGTTGTAGCGCTTGCCATGGCAGACGTCGCAGGGCACGTACACGTCCGGCAGGAAGTGCATCTCGACCTTGATCAGGCCGTCACCCTGGCAGGCTTCGCAGCGGCCGCCGCGCACGTTGAAGCTGAAGCGGCCCGGCGAATAGCCACGCGCACGCGCTTCAGGCACCTGTGCGAACAGTTCGCGCAGTGGAGTGAACAGGCCGGTGTAAGTGGCCGGGTTCGAACGCGGCGTGCGGCCGATCGGTGACTGGTCGATGTCCACCACCTTGTCGAACAGGTCCAGGCCATCGATCTCCTTGTACGGGGCGATCGGGTGCGAGGCGCCGTTGATCTCGTTGGCGGCCAGCGAGAACAGGGTGTCGTTGATCAGGGTCGACTTGCCCGAGCCGGACACACCGGTCACGCAGGTCAGCAGGCCCGACGGAATCGCCAGGTCCACGCCCTTCAGGTTGTTGCCGGTCGCCCCCCGCAGGTGCAGGGTCATCTTCGGGTTCGGCGTGTGCCGGCGCGCCGGAATCTCGATCGCGCGCTTGCCCGACAGGTACTGGCCGGTCAGCGAGCGCGGGGCTTCCAGGATGTCCTGCAGGGTGCCCTGGCCGACGATCTCGCCGCCGTGCACGCCCGCGCCCGGGCCGATGTCCAGCACGTAGTCGGCCAGGCGGATCGCATCCTCGTCATGTTCGACCACGATCACCGTGTTGCCCAGGTCGCGCAGGCGGGTGAGGGTGCCGAGCAGGCGTTCGTTGTCGCGCTGGTGCAGGCCGATCGACGGCTCGTCGAGCACGTACATCACGCCGACCAGGCCGGCACCGATCTGGCTGGCCAGGCGGATGCGCTGCGCCTCGCCACCGGACAGGGTGTCGGCCTTGCGCTCCAGGGTCAGGTAATCCAGGCCCACATCGACCAGGAAGCCGAGGCGTTCGCCGATCTCCTTGACGATCTTCGAGGCGATCTCGCCGCGCCAGCCCGGCAGGCTCAGTTCACTGAAGAACTTCAGCGCCTCGTCGATCGGCAGCACCACCAGGTCCGGCAGCGGACGGTCGGCCACGAACACGTTGCGTGCTGCCTTGTTCAGGCGCGCGCCGTTGCATTCCGGGCACGGCTGTTCGCTGATGTACTTGGACAGCTCCTCGCGCACCGCCGGCGATTCGGTTTCCTTGTAGCGGCGTTCGAGGTTGGGAATGATGCCCTCGAAGCGGTGCTTGCGCTGGGTGCGGCCACCGGCTTCGGTGAAGTAGGTGAAGGTGATCGTTTCGTCGCCGCTGCCGTACAGCACGGCCTGCTGCACCTTGGTCGACAGCGAGTTCCACGCGGCATCCACGTCGAACTTGTAGTGCTTGGCCAGCGAGGCGATCAGCTGGAAGTAGTAGGCGTTGCGACGGTCCCAGCCGCGCACCGCACCAGCGGCCAGCGACAGCTCCGGGTGCACCACCACGCGTGAAGGATCGAAGAACTCGGCGATGCCCAGGCCATCGCAGCCGGGGCAGGCGCCCATCGGTGCGTTGAACGAGAACAGGCGCGGTTCCAGCTCCGGTAGCGAGTAGTCGCACACCGGGCAGGAGTACTTGGAGGAGAACAGCGCCGGTGTGGCGTCGGCCGTGTCCAGGCTCTGCACCGAGGCCATGCCATCGCCCAGCTTCAGCGCGGTCTCGAAGCTCTCGGCCAGGCGCTGCTTGATGTCCTCGCGTGGGCGGAAGCGGTCGATCACCGCCTCGATGGTGTGCTTCTGGCGCAGCGCCAGCGGCGGCACCGCATCGATTTCATACAGCTCGCCGTCCACGCGCACACGCACGAAACCCTGCGCGCGCAGCTGGTCGAAGACCTGCGCGTGCTCGCCCTTGCGGTCGCGGATGACCGGCGCCAGCAGCATGTAGCGCTGCTCCGGGTCCAGCGTCAGCACCTGATCGACCATCTGGCTGACCGTCTGTGCTTCCAGCGGATAGCCGTGGTCCGGGCAGCGCGGCGTGCCGACGCGGGCGTACAGCAGGCGCAGGTAGTCGTAGATCTCGGTGATGGTGCCGACCGTCGAGCGCGGGTTGTGCGAGGTCGACTTCTGCTCGATCGAGATGGCCGGGGACAGGCCTTCGATGTGGTCCAGGTCCGGCTTTTCCATCACGCTCAGGAACTGGCGCGCATAGGCCGACAGCGACTCGACGTAGCGGCGCTGGCCTTCTGCATAGATGGTGTCGAACGCCAGCGAGGACTTGCCCGAACCGGACAGGCCGGTGATCACGATCAGTTTGTCGCGGGGCAGGTCGAGGTCGAGGTTCTTCAGGTTGTGCGTCCGCGCGCCGCGGATGCGGATGAAATCCATCGCCATGGGGAATCCGGTTGTGGGGGCGTTGGCTGGGTGCCGGGCCAGCAGGGAACGGCAATCGGTCAGCCTACCGAGGTGACCAGATGGGGGCAATGGGCGACAATGCCAGCCCGATGTCTCACCTGATGAGACAGGCCGACAGCTTTGTGTAGAGCCGAGCCATGCTCGGCTGGCCGGACCCCGAACCATTCAGCCGAGCATGGCCCGGCCCTACAGGACCCGGCCTCCAGGCCGTTCAGGGGTTGACTTGACCCGCGGTCGCTGATCTGCGTACAATCCCGCTCCTGTCCGCCCTCGATGGCGGCAGCTCAGACCACAATAACTACAGAGGAAGGCCTGGTCATGTACGCAGTACTGGTCACCGGCGGTAAGCAATACCGCGTGGCGCAGGGCGAAAAGCTCCGCATTGAAAAGCTCGAAGTCGAAGTCGGCAGCGAGATCAAGTTTGACAACATCCTGATGCTGGGTGACAGCGACGGCGTGAAGCTGGGCGATGCGCTGAAGGGCGCTGCCGTCACCGCCAAGGTCCTGTCCCAGGGTCGTGCTGACAAGGTCCGGATCATCAAGTTCCGTCGCCGCAAGCACCACATGAAGCGTCAGGGTCACCGTCAGTACTACACCGAAATCGAGATCACCGGCATCGCCGGCTAAGCATCAGGAGAAGCAGTCATGGCACATAAAAAGGGCGTAGGCTCCTCGCGCAACGGTCGCGACTCCAACCCGAAGTACCTGGGCGTCAAGATCTTCGGCGGCCAGGCCATCGAAGCCGGCAACATCATCGTGCGTCAGCGCGGCACCCAGTTCCACCCGGGTTCGGGCGTTGGCCTGGGCCGTGACCACACCCTGTTCGCCCTCGTGGACGGCAAGGTGGAGTTCTCGGTCAAGGGCGCCAAGAAGCGTCGCACCGTCAGCATCGTCTCGGCCGACGCCTGATCCAGGCATCGCCGGCACCCGTGCCCCGGCATGGGGGTGCTGCATGAAGAGCCCCGCTTCGGCGGGGCTTTTCGTTAGAGTGAACGCAAGACCGGCCATGCCGGGTTGCCGGCCCGCGGCTGGCATGACATTCAAGGCGACGGCCAGCAGGCCGCGCCCATCGCAGGCATCGAAACAATGAAACTGGTAGACGAAGCAGAAATCGAAGTGTTCGCCGGCAACGGCGGCAACGGCTGCATTGGCTTCCGTCGCGAGAAGTTCATTCCGCTCGGCGGCCCGGACGGCGGCGACGGCGGTGCGGGCGGCAGCGTGTACATCCGCGCCGACGAAAACCTGAACACCCTGGTCGACTTCCGCCATGACCGCATCTTCAAGGCGCAGCGCGGCGAGAACGGCATGGGTCGCCAGGCCTATGGCAAGGGCGGCGAAGACCTGACCATCACCGTGCCGGTCGGCACCGTGGTGATCAACGTCGCCACCGACGAAGTCATCGGCGACCTGACCCAGCACAACGACCGTCTGCTGGTGGCCCAGGGTGGCCGCGGCGGCCTCGGCAACATGCACTTCAAGAGCTCGACCAACCGCTCGCCGCGCCAGGCGTTGCCGGGCGAGCCGGGCGAAGAGCGCACGCTGAAGCTGGAGCTGAAGCTGCTGGCCGACGTCGGCCTGCTGGGCTTCCCCAACGCCGGCAAGAGCACCCTGATCCGCGCTGTTTCGGCGGCGACGCCGAAGGTGGCCGATTACCCGTTCACCACGCTGTACCCGAACCTGGGTGTGGTGAAGGTGGAGAATTACCGCAGCTTCGTGATCGCCGACATTCCCGGCCTGATCGAAGGTGCCGCGGATGGCGCCGGCCTCGGCGCGCAGTTCCTGCGCCACCTGCAGCGCACCCGCCTGCTGCTGCACCTGGTGGACATCTCGCCGATGGAAGGTGGGGTGGAAGGCATTTCCCCGGTCGAGCAGGTGCGTGCGATCGAGCGCGAGTTGGAAAAGCATGATCCGGAACTGCTGCAGAAGCCGCGCTGGCTGGTGCTGAACAAGGCCGACCTGATGTTCGAAGATGAAGCGAAGGCTGCGGCCGAGCAGATCGTCGCCGAGCTTGGCTGGAAGGAGCCATGGTTCCTGGTCTCCGCGCTGGGTCGTGAAGGCACCTTCCCGATCATGAGCCGGATCATGGCGTTCTTCGATCGCCAGAAGGAAGACGAGCTGGAAGCTCGCAACGCGCAGTAATGCTGTTGTGGTTCCATGCGAAAAACCCGGCTTCGGCCGGGTTTTTTGTTTCCCGGTAGTGCCGACCGCTGGCCGGCAATCCGCCGAGGTAGCCGGCCAGCGGCCGGCGCTACCGGATCGCAGGCAACAAAAAACCCGGCCGGGGCCGGGTTCTTGTCTGCTGCCCGGCCCCGAAGGGCGCAGGGCGGCAACGCCGGATCAGGCGGCCTTGAGGGCCTTGATGCGGTCGTTCAGGCGGCTCTTGTGGCGAGCAGCCTTGTTCTTGTGGATCAGGCCACGCGCGCTGAAGCGATCCAGGATCGGCTGGGCAACGGCGAAGGCGGCTTCGGCGCCGGCGGCATCGTTGGCGTCCAGCGCCTTGATCACTTTCTTGACAGCGGTGCGCAGCATCGAGCGCTGAGCCACGTTGCGCGCGTTGCGCACGACGGTCTGCTTGGCGCGCTTCTTGGCGGACTTGATATTGGCCACGGTGGTGGTTTCCTGAAAAAATCGGTGTTATGGGAACAGCAAGCTAGCTAGTATGATGGCCCGAGAAATGCACGTCAAGTCGATTGTCAAGAGGGACGCTGAGTGAGTTCACCGAAGATGTTGCGAGGCCTGCTGTCGTTCAGCAGCATGACCATGGTCTCGCGGGTGCTCGGACTTGTCCGGGACCAGGTGATCACCACCACGTTCGGCACCAATGCGGTCACCGATGCGTTCTGGGTTGCCTTCAGGGTACCCAATTTCCTGCGCCGGTTGTTCGCCGAAGGCTCTTTCGCCACCGCGTTCGTGCCGGTGTTCACGGAAGTGAAGGAAACCCGCAGCCACGCCGAACTGCGTGAGCTGATGGCCCGCACCGCCGGCACCCTGGGTGGGGTGCTGATGCTGGTCACCGCGCTGGCGCTGATCTTCGCGCCGCAGCTGGCCTCGGTCTTCTCAAGTGGTGTTGATACCGATCCGGTGAAGCAGGGCCTGCTGGTCGACCTGTTCCGCCTGACCTTCCCGTTCCTGCTGTTCGTCTCGCTCACCGCCCTGGCCGGCGGCGCGCTGAACAGCTTCCAGCGCTTCGCGATGCCGGCGCTGACCCCGGTCATCCTCAACCTGTGCATGATCGCCGGCGCGCTGTGGCTGGCGCCGCGGCTCGGTGGTACCCCGGAAAAGCAGATCCTGGCGCTGGGCTGGGCGGTACTGGCCGCCGGCATCCTGCAGCTGCTGTTCCAGCTGCCCTCGCTGAAGGGCATCAACCTGCTGACCCTGCCGCGCTGGGGCTGGAGCCACCCGGGCGTGCGCAAGGTGATGACGCTGATGGTGCCGACCCTGTTCGGCTCCTCGGTGGCGCAGATCAACCTGCTGCTGGACACGGTCATCGCGGCCAAGCTGACCGACGGCTCGCAGTCCTGGCTGTCGCTGGCCGACCGCTTCCTTGAGCTGCCGCTGGGTGTGTTCGGCGTGGCGCTGGGCACGGTGATCCTGCCGGCGCTGGCCCGCCATCACGTGAGTACCGACCGCGAGGGCTTCTCGCGCTCGCTGGACTGGGGCCTGCGCATGACCCTGCTGATTTCGGTGCCGGCCATGCTGGGCCTGCTGCTGCTTGCCGAACCGCTGATCGCGACCATCTTCCAGCACGGCCAGTTCAGCGCCTTCGATACCCGCATGACCGCGCTGTCGGTGTACGGCCTGAGCTTCGGCCTGCCGGCATTCGCCCTGCTGAAGGTGGTGCTGCCGGCCTTCTACGCCCGCCAGGACACCAAGACCCCGGTGCGTGCCGGTGTGGCCGCGCTGGTGGCCAACATGGTGTTCAACTTCGCGCTGCTGGCCGTGCTGTACCAGGTGATGGTGCCGGACGAGCTGAAGGCCCTGGGCGTGATGGCCGCCATCGGCAAGCAGCCGGGCCTGCACCTGGCGCTGGGCATTGCCAGCGCACTGTCCAGTTATCTGAACCTGGGCCTGCTCTGGTACTGGCTGGGCAAGACCGATGTCTACCAGCGCCGGCCGGGCTGGGGCGGCTATCTGGTGCGCCTGCTGCTGGCCTGCGCGGCCATGGTCGGTGTGCTGCTGGCCCTGCTGTACTGGCTGCCGGGCTTCTCGGCCATGAGCGTGTGGGAGCGGATCGGTGCCCTGGCACTGCTGGTCGGTGGCGGTGGCGCAACCTACGCAGTGGCCATGGTGGCGATGGGCTTCCGCCCGCGCGACCTGCGTGGGCATTGATCGCGGCCCGTGGCGGCTATACTTCAGGGTTACACCATTGAAACGGCGGCCCCGGTCGGGCCGGAACGAGAGTTGATGAGCAGGCTGTTCAGAAGCGTCGAGGGCGGGGAGCTGTTCCCCAACGGAAGCGTGGTCTGTATCGGTGCATTCGACGGCCTCCACCTGGGTCATCGTGCGCTGGTCCGCCACGCGGTTGCCCGCGCGCGCGCCTTGGGCGTGGCCGCGGTGGCCGTGGCGTTCGAGCCGCTGCCGCGTGAATTCTTCGCCCAGGGCACGCCGCCGCCGCGGCTGACCCTGGCGCGCAGCAAGGTCGAGATCCTGCGCGAGCTCGGTGTCGATGCGATCGGCCTGCTGCGTTTCGACGCGGCAATGGCGGCGATGCCGGCCGAGACCTTCGTGCGTCAGCTGCTGGTCAATCGCCTGAGTGCGCGTGAGGTCTGGATCGGGCCGGAGTTCTGCTTCGGCAACCGTCGTCGCGGCGACCTGGCCCTGTTGCAGCAGCTCGGTGCCGAGCTCGGCTTCAGCGCCGACGAGATCGAAGCGGTCGACCTGCATGGCGAGCGCATTTCCAGTACCCGTATTCGCCAGCTGCTGCAGGAGGGCGACTTCGCCCGCGCCGGTGACCTGCTCGGGCGTCCGTACGCGATCAGCGGGCGGGTGGTGCGCGGGCGCCAGCTCGGCCGTACGCTGGGCTTCCCCACCGCCAACCTGCGTTTCCCCAAGACCCCGGCGCTGTCGGGCATCTACGCGACCTGGGTGCACGGCGTGTTCGACCAGCCGTGGCCGTCGGTGTCCAGCTTCGGCACCCGGCCGACCGTGGAGGGCGTGGAGCCGCTGCTGGAAGCCCACCTGTTTGATTTCCAGGGCGACCTGTACGGGCGCCACATCGAAGTGGAATTCGTCGCCAAGCTGCGCGATGAAGAGAAATTCAATGATCTGGCGGCCCTGACCGACCAGATGCACCGCGACGCCGAACAGGCGCGCGCCATCCTTTCCGAACATAGATTGCGAGCCACTGCGTGAGCCAGGACTACAAGACCACCCTGAACCTGCCAGCCACCGAATTCCCGATGCGCGGCGATCTGCCCAAGCGCGAGCCGGGCATTCTGGCGCGGTGGGAAGAGCAGGGGCTCTACCAGCAGCTGCGCGACAACGCCGCCGGCCGTCCGCTGTTCGTGCTGCACGACGGCCCGCCGTACGCCAACGGCCGCATCCACCTGGGCCACGCGGTCAACAAGATCCTGAAGGACATCATCGTCAAGTCGCGCTACCTGGCCGGCTTCGATGCGCCCTACGTGCCGGGCTGGGACTGCCACGGCCTGCCGATCGAGATCGCGGTCGAAAAGAAGTGGGGCAAGGTCGGCACCAAGCTCGACGCCGTTGAATTCCGCCAGAAGTGCCGCGAGTTCGCCGAAGAGCAGATCAACATCCAGCGCGTGGACTTCAAGCGCCTGGGCGTGACCGGTGACTGGGACAACCCGTACAAGACCCTGAGCTTCGATTTCGAAGCCAACGAGATCCGTGCGCTGGCCAAGGTCGTGGCCAACGGCCACCTGGTGCGTGGTGCCAAGCCGGTGTACTGGTGCTTCGACTGTGGCTCGGCGCTGGCCGAGGCAGAGATCGAATACCAGGAAAAGGAATCGCCGGCGATCGACGTGGCCTACGCCGCGCGCGATGCGCAGGCCATCGGCCAGGCCTTCGGCGTGAGCGTGCCGGCAGACGTTGAAGTGGCCGTGCCGATCTGGACCACCACCCCGTGGACGCTGCCGGCCTCGCTGGCGGTGTCGCTGGGCGCGGAGATCCGCTACGTGCTGGCCGAGGGCCCGGCCCACAACGGCAAGCGCCGTTGGCTGGTGCTGGCTGCCGCGCTGGCCGAGCGCGCGCTGCAGCGCTATGGCGTCGAAAACGTGGTGCTGCACGGTGAAACCACCGGTGCCGCGCTGGAAAACCAGCTGCTGGCGCACCCGTTCTACCCGGAGCGCGAGATTCTGGTGCTCAACGGCGACCACGTGTCCGACGAGGACGGTACCGGTGCGGTGCACACCGCGCCCGGCCACGGCCAGGAAGACTTCGTGGTCAGCCAGAAGTACGGCCTGCTGGACAAGTACAACGCCGGCCAGGTGACCCCGATCGACGGCCGTGGCGTGTACCTGGAATCGACCCCGCCGGCCGGTGACGTGGTGCTGGCTGGCCAGCACCTGTGGAAGGCGCAGGAAGCCATCGTCGGCGTGCTGCGCGACAACGGCGCGCTGCTGGCCTTCCACCCGATCCGCCACAGCTACCCGCACTGCTGGCGCCACAAGACGCCGGTGGTGTTCCGCGCCACCCCGCAGTGGTTCATCTCGATGGACAAGGCCAACCTGCGCAACGATGCGCTGGCCGCCATCGACACCGTGGGCTGGTTCCCGAGCTGGGGCAAGGCGCGCATCCAGAGCATGGTCGACGGTCGCCCGGACTGGACCATCTCGCGCCAGCGCACCTGGGGCGTGCCGATCGCACTGTTCACCCATCGCCAGACCGGTGAGATCCATCCGCGCTCGGTGGAGCTGATGCAGCAGGTCGCCGACCGCGTCGAAGCCGAGGGCATCGACGTGTGGTACTCGCTGGATGCCGCCGAACTGCTGGGTGCTGAAGCGGCCGACTACGAGAAGGTCACCGACATCCTCGACGTCTGGTTCGATTCGGGCGTGACCCATGAAGGCGTGCTCGCCGCGCGTGGCTTCGGCAAGCCGGCCGACCTGTACCTGGAAGGTTCCGACCAGCACCGCGGCTGGTTCCAGTCCTCGCTGCTGACCGGCGTGGCCATCGACAAGCGTGCCCCGTACAAGCAGTGCCTGACCCACGGCTTCACCGTGGACGAGCACGGCCGCAAGATGTCCAAGTCGCTGGGCAACGGCATCGAGCCGCAGGACATCATGAACAAGCTGGGCGCGGACATCCTGCGCCTGTGGATCGCCTCGGCCGACTACAGCAACGAGATGTCGCTGTCGCAGGAGATCCTCAAGCGCAACGCCGACGCCTACCGTCGCCTGCGCAACACCGCACGCTTCCTGCTCGGCAACCTGGACGGTTTCGATCCGGCCCAGCACCTGCAGCCGCTCGACCAGATGGTCGCGCTGGACCGCTGGATCGTGCACCGCGCGTGGGAGCTGCAGGAGAAGATCAAGGCAGCCTACGACGGCTACAACATGGCCGAGATCGTGCAGCTGCTGCTGAACTTCTGCAGCGTGGACCTGGGTTCGCTGTACCTGGACGTGACCAAGGACCGCCTGTACACGATGCCGACCGATTCGCACGGTCGCCGTTCGGCCCAGAGCGCGATGTACCACATCGCCGAAGCGTTCACCCGCTGGGTTGCGCCGATCCTGACCTTCACAGCCGACGAGCTGTGGGGCTACCTGCCGGGCGAGCATGCCGGCCACGTACTGTTCACAACCTGGTACGACGGCCTGGCACCGCTGCCGGCCGATGCCCAGCTCAACGCCGCCGACTTCGACCAGCTGCTGGCCGTACGCGAGCAGGTGGCCAAGGTGCTCGAGCCGATGCGTGCCAACGGTGCGATCGGAGCCGCACTGGAAGCGGAGATCACCATCGCCGCCAGCGAAGAGCAGGCCGCGCGCTGGCAGCCGCTGGCCGATGAACTGCGTTTCCTGTTCATCAGTGGTGACGTGCAGGTGCGCCCGGCGACCACCGACGAGGTGTTCGTCAGCGCCCAGCCGACCACCAAGGCCAAGTGCGTGCGCTGCTGGCACCACCGCGCCGACGTCGGCAGCAATGCCGATCATCCGGAGCTGTGCGGCCGCTGCGTGAGCAACATCACCGGTGCCGGTGAAGTGCGGAGCTGGTTCTGATGGCCGCGCCCCGTCCGCATCCGAACGCCCTGGTCTGGCTGCTGCTGTCGGCCGCCATCATCGGCCTGGACCAGTGGTCCAAGGCCTGGGTCCTGTCGAGCCTGCCAGAGTTCCAACCGGTGGTGGTCATCGACGGCTTCTGGAACTGGTACCGCACCTATAACACCGGTGCGGCGTTCAGTTTCCTGAGCGACGCTGGTGGCTGGCAGAAGCACTTCTTCACCGTGCTGGCGATCGTCATCAGCGGCCTGATGGCCTGGTGGCTGCGCGGCACCGCCCGTGGCAACTGGAAGGCCGCGGTGCCCTATGCGCTGATCATCGGCGGCGCCATCGGCAACGTGATCGACCGCCAGGTGCATGGTCATGTGGTCGATTTCATCCAGTGGTACGTGGGCAGCTACACCTGGCCCTCGTTCAACATCGCCGATTCGGCCATCGTGGTGGGTGCCATCGGCATCGCCCTGTTTGGCCTGTTCGACGGCAAGTCCGCCAAAAAGGCGGATAATGCCAATCCGAAACCGTAAGCCGGCCGCTGCCGGGAGATTGAACTGATGGATGTGCTGCTCGCCAACCCGCGTGGTTTCTGTGCCGGTGTCGATCGTGCGATCGAGATCGTCAAGCGCGCGATCGAAACGCTGGGCGCGCCCATCTACGTCCGCCATGAAGTGGTGCACAACCGCTTCGTGGTCGACGACCTGAAGCAGCGCGGCGCGATCTTCGTCGAGGAACTCGATGAAGTGCCGGACAACAACACGGTCATTTTCAGCGCCCACGGCGTGTCCCAGGCCGTGCGCCAGGAGGCCGAGCGCCGTGGCCTGAAGGTGTTCGACGCCACCTGCCCGCTGGTGACCAAGGTGCACTTCGAAGTGGCCCGCCACTGCCGTGCCGGCCGTGACGTGGTGCTGATCGGCCACGCCGGTCACCCGGAAGTGGAAGGCACCATGGGCCAGTGGAACCGCGAAGCGGGCACCGGCCAGATCTATCTGGTCGAGGACGTGGAGCAGGTTGCAACACTGCACATCAACCAGCCGGAAAACTTCGCCTACACCACCCAGACCACGCTGTCGGTGGATGACACGCGCGGCATCATCGATGCGCTGCGCGAGCGTTTCCCGGCCATGCAGGGCCCGAAGAACGACGACATCTGCTACGCCACGCAGAACCGCCAGGATGCCGTGCGCGATCTGGCCAAGCGCTGTGACCTGGTGTTGGTGGTCGGTTCGCCGAACAGCTCGAACTCCAATCGTTTGAGCGAGCTGGCCCGTCGTGAAGGCGTGGAGTCGTACCTGATCGACGGCGCGCATGAAATCGACCCGGCATGGGTGGTGGGCAAGCAGCATATCGGCGTGACCGCAGGTGCCTCGGCGCCGCAGGTGCTGGTCGATGGCGTGCTGGCGCGCCTGGCCGAGCTGGGCGCCAGCGGCGTGGGCGAGCTGGATGGCGAGCCGGAATCGATGGTGTTCGCGCTGCCGAAGGAGCTGCGCCTGCGGTTGGTCGACTGACCGCGGGCTGATTCGGGTGGGTGCGAACCTTGGTTCGCACCGCTTCTGTATCCATCCTATCCACGCATGGCGTGGATCTACTGAAACTGTTGTGGTGGGTGCGAACCTAGATTCGCACGGCTTCGGCATGCATCCCATCCACGCATGGCGTGGATCTACTGAAACCGCTCTGGTGGGTGCGAATCTTGGTTCGCACGGCTTCTGGATCCATCCCATCCACGCATGGCGTGGATCTACTGCTCACGGTCTTGTTGCCGGGTTTGCCGCTTCTGGTGGGGTTCGCGCGGGCCATGACCTTTGGCCATGGGGCAGCGCACTCTACAGGCCTAGCATCGGAAGATTCTCCGTTGTTGGAACCTGCCCGATGAAGACCCGAGCCCTGGTGATGTCCGTGCTGTTCGCGCTGGCGGCCACGCCTGCACTGGCACAGACCTCGCCACCGGCGAACGCGGCGAACGCGGCGGCCGCCGGCCTGCTGCGCATCGATGTCGATGCGCGCGATCTGGCCCGTCGAATCTTCAAGGTGACCGCTACGGTGCCGGCCAAGCCCGGCCCGATGACCCTCCTGTACCCGCAGTGGATTCCCGGCAACCATTCACCCACCGGCCCGATCGACAAGCTGGCCGGCCTGCGCGTGACCGCCAACGGCAAACCGCTGGCCTGGCAGCGTGACCAGTTCAACGTCTATGCGTTCAAGGTGAACGTGCCAGAGGGCGTGAGCGAGATCGTCGCCCACTTCGATTTCCTGTCCTCGCAGGGCGGCAGCCAGGGCCGGGTGGTGATGACCCCGGAAATGCTCAACCTGCAGTGGAACGCCAATTCGCTGTATCCGGCCGGCGTCGATGCGCGCAACCTGCAGGCGCAGGCCAGCGTGACCCTGCCCAAGGGCTGGTCGTTCGCCACTGCCCTGGAAACCGCGCGACGCGACGGTGACACCGTGGTGTTCAAGCCGATCTCGTATGACCATCTGGTCGATTCGCCGTTGTTCGCCGGCGAGCACTACCAGCGCATCGATCTCGATCCAGGCGCGAAGGTGCCAGTGCACCTCAACGTGTTTGCCGACGAAGCCAAGTCGCTGAAGCCGAGCGAGGCACAGATCGCGATGCACCGCGCGCTGGTGCAGCAGGCCGACAAGCTCTACGGTGCGCGCCACTACAACCACTATGAGTTCCTGCTGGCGTTGACCGACCGTCTCGGCGGCATCGGCCTGGAGCATCACCGCTCCAGCGAGAACAGCGCCGATCCGGGCTACTTCACCGAATGGGACAGCAACGCGTGGATGCGCGACCTGCTGCCGCACGAGTACACCCATTCCTGGAACGGCAAGTACCGCCGCGGCGCCGATCTGGCTACTGCCAATTTCAACGTGCCGATGGGCGACAGCCTGCTGTGGGTGTACGAAGGCCAGACCCAGTTCTGGGGCCAGGTGCTGGCCGCACGCTCGGGGCTGTGGTCGGTCGCGCAGGCGCGCGACATGCTGGCCAACGTGGCCGCGACCTATGATCGTGGCCGCCCGGGCCTGGCCTGGCGCCCGCTGCAGGACACCACCAACGACCCGACCATCGCCCAGCGCCGTACGTTGCCCTACCGCAACTACCAGATGAGCGAGGACTACTACTCCGGCGGCCAGATGCTGTGGCTGGAAGTGGAGGGCAAGCTGCGCGAGCTGAGTGGCAACCGTCGCAGTCTGGACGACTTCGCGCGTGCGTTCTTCGGCTTCGGCAATGGCGACTGGGACGTCAACCCGTACACCTTCGATGATGTGGTCGCGACCTTGAACGGCATCGCGCCGTACGACTGGGCGACGTTCCTGCGCGGGCGCCTGGACGGCCACGGTTCGTTGACCGGCGGCCTGGAGCTGGCGGGCTGGAAGCTGGTCTACCGCGATACGCCGAACGACGCCTACAAGGCACAGGAAAAACGCGCCAAGGCGGCACTGCTGGCCTATTCGCTGGGCGCGACCGTACTCGATAGCGGTGCGGTGGGTGACGTGATCTGGGACAGCCCGGCCTTCAATGCCGGCCTGGCGCCGGGCATGAAGCTGATCGCGGTTGGCGGCCGCGAGTACAGCAGCCAGCGCTTGAAGGACGCAGTGGCTGCGGCAGCGAAGGACAAGGCGCCGATCGTGTTGCTGGTGAAGCAGTTCGACCGCATTGAAACGATGAGCATCGCCTACCACGGTGGCCTGCAGTACCCGGTGCTGGAGCGCATCGCCGGCAAGCCTGATCGCCTGGCGGACCTGTGGAAGGCGCGATGAAACCGCGCGCCCGCGATGCTGTGATCCTGTTGATGGTGATCCTCGCCATCGTAGGTGCATTCCTGCATGGCGATGGGCGTTGGCTGCACTGGCTGGCCAAGCCGACGACCACGCTGCTGATCGCTGCCATCGCCTGGCGCGTGCACGATCCCGCGCAGCCGTTCTATCGGCGTGCGGTGCTGGCCGGCATGTTGCTGTCGTGCGTGGGCGACATCGCGCTGATGCTGCCGATGGATGCGTTCGTACCGGGGCTGATCGCGTTCCTGCTGGCGCACCTCTGCTACATCGTCGCCTTCCGCGATGGCCTGCGTGCCGGGCGTGGGCTGGTCGGCGCCAGCGTGCTGCTGGGTGCCTTCGCCGTGCTCAACGTGCTTGGCCTGTGGCCGCACCTGCCGGTGCCGATGCGCGTGCCGGTGCTGGCGTACGTGGTGGTGCTGGCATCGATGGCGGTGCTGGCCCTGGCACGGCAGTGGCGCAGCCCGCAGCCCGATGCCGTGGAAGCCAGCAGTGCGCGCTGGGCTGCCGCCGGTGCGTTGCTGTTCGTCGCCAGCGATTCACTGCTGGCCTGGGACCGCTTCGCCGGCGGCCTGCCGCTGGCCAGCCTGCTGGTGCTGTCCACCTACTACGGCGCGCAGTACGCCATCGCCCGCTCGGTGAAATAGAAAAAGGGGACGGAGGGGATTAAGTCGCAAACCGCACCAAGCCACATACAACTTAATCCCCTCCGTCCCCTTTTTGTGTGGCCTATCGGCGGTTCACGCCGCGCAGGGTGCCCTGTGCATCGAACTGCAGCCGCACGGATTCGCGGTCACCGGCCACTTCGTCCGGCAGCCACACCAGCTTGCCGCCTTTGCGCACGATCACGTACACGTGGCCGACTTCGGATGCGGGGTTCTGCAGGGCATTGCGTTGTTCCTGCAGTGCCTGTGCCACGCGCGGCACGGCCTCGAAATCGATGCTGGCCAGGGATGTGCTGCTGCGCTGCAGGCTGATGGTCGGCGCAAACTGCTGCGGGTTCACCGGATTGCCCTTGCGCCACTGGCCACGTTCAAAGTGATAGCTGTCGACGTGGCCCGGCTGTTGCGGATCGACCAGATCGAGGTTGATGCGGCCATCGTCGTAGAAGTGGATGCTGTGGAAGACCGTCAGCCGCTGGCCGGCCAGTGCTGGCAGCTGCTCCAGTGCCTGACGGGCAGCCAGCAGGTAGTCCGCATCGAACAGGCGATTGTTGCGCTCGGGCGCCGCAGCGGTACTCGCCGCAGGGAAGGGCGCCGGGGATGGCACAAGCGATACGGGTTGTTCGCGCGGCGACTGAGACGAGACAGAGGGTGGCAACCGGTCCGGCGGTACCGAATGCCCCAGCGTTTCGCTGATGGTCTGCACTGCGCCGCCGGCAACGGCCACGCCCGCCAGAACCAGCAGCAGTACCAGGAACACGGCGCGGGTGGAGGGCGGCTGTTTCATGCTCCCTCCAGGCGCACGTTGCTGCGGTCGTCCGGGTCGTACAGCAGCGTCACGTGCTCGCGCGGGATGTTGGCCAGTTCAATCAGCGGGATGAAGCGGCGCACGCGGGCCTGCTGCACGTTGCCTTCGCGGTCGATGTATTCCAGCTGGAACTCCACCTGCGGCTGTTCGTTGAGGTAGGTGCCGGTCTGACGCACCTTCAACACCCTGGCCTCCACGCCGATGCCGCGATACTTCAGCGCATCGCCGCGGGCATCGGCGTGCAGCAGGCGGCCGAGCAGGCGCAGGCCCAGCGCATAGCCACACAGCACCAGCGGGCACACCAGCAGCGGGTGACCGAACGACAGGAAGGTCCAGCCCAGCCCCTCGCTCTGCAGCTGGTAGGCCCACACATAGGCAGCGGCAACGGTGGCGATGCCGAGTGCTGCACCGATGCCGCGCCGCCACAGGCTGGCGACATTCAGTTCGGGCTGGGCACCGTCCAGCACGATGTTGGGGAACGCCCCGGGCGTCCGGCCCAGGCGCGCATCGATGTGCCTGCCCACCTCGAAGCGATGCAGCTGGGGTTTGCTGTCGATCACCAGCATCTGTTCGCGGATCGGCGTGCCGGACAGGTTCTTGAAGAACAACTGCAGTTTCCATTGCGCGAAGTCACGCACCTGCACGCCGGTCTGTTCGGCCTGTTCGATCAGCGCACTGCGCGGTTCACCGTCGGCCAGGATCGACTGCACCCGGTGCAGTGCGCGCGGCGGCCCCAGCAACAGGTAGTGCAGGAAGGCGAACAGCAGCGTCAGCCACAGGGCCATCGACAGTACGAGCAGCACCAGTGCCAGCCACGGTGCACTGCGGTCGACCAGGGCCACCGGCCACGAGGTGCCGAAATAGAGAATGCAGGGAAAAGGCAACGCGAAGAACAGCAGGAACGCGCCCCAGAACCAGAGATAGGCTTTCATGGGGGAAGGGGACCGCGGTGGAACGGGGCGCGTAGATTACTACGCTTCAGCGGAACTGCAGGGTAAGCAGGTAGTAGCGGCCGAGCGGATCGTCCAACCCCGGCATCTGCCCGCCATTGCCGACCAGATAGTTCACCGGTTGCGTGTCGAGCACGTTGTGCACGTCCAGCGCGGCAACGATGCGCGGCCCCAGCCGACGTGCGAGGTGCAGGTTCCAGCGCAGCTGCCGTGGGTTCATGCAGTGGTTCCGGTCGACCTGCTTCTGCGGGCATTCCGCCCCCGGCAGCCAGGCACGCGTGTGCCCGATCTGGTTGCCGCGCAGCGCGATGTCCCAGTTGTTGTTCTGCCATTGCACGTTCAACACCGCAGCCAGCTCGGGTGTCACATGGCCACGCAGGTCCACGGCGGCCTCATGGTCACGGCGGCGACGCAGTTCCTGCTGCTTCAGCGCATCGAGCGAGAACAACCATTGGCCGTTGCTACCGCTGTCGATGCGGTACTCGCCACGCAGCACCCAGTTGCGGGAGGTGGTGCGGCCGATGTTGTCGAACGACAGGCGCAGGCTGCTCAGGTGGCCGTCTTCATCCAGTTCCCAGGTGCTGCGATTCCACACCGCATCGCTCGGCTGCAGGGCGAGGATCTCGTTGCGCAGTTCCACGATGTTGTGGGTCAGCGACAGCGAGAAAGCGTCGTTGGGTGTCCACGTGGCTGCCAGCGAATGGCTGCGCGATCGCTCGGCCCTCAGTGCATCGTTTTCAACCACGTTGGCCGTGACGCTGCAGCCGCCACCACGCGTGGCGATCGCACATTCCGGAAGGGCACTGGACACCGGAAGCGTGATCGAGCCGAAGTAGCCGGGAGGCCGCCGTTGCTCGAACAGGCTCGGTGCACGATAGCCGCGCCCGCTGGCCAGCAGGAACGACCAGTGCGGCGTCGGGCTCCAGCGCAGCCCGGCACGTGGCGAGAACGCCATGAAGCCGCCATCGCGGTCCCAGCGTGCAGCCAGGTCCGCGCGCAGCGTGGGTGCCAGCGGCAAGCCCAGCTCGGCGTAGACGCCACTGCTTTGTCGCGACAGGCGGCGTCGCTGCTGCGGCAGGCCCAGCGCAAGGTCGCCCTGGCTCAGCAGCGCGTCCGGACGCGAGACCCAGCGTTCATGGCGCAGGTCGATGCCCGTGGCCAGCTGCGCATTGCCCCCGGGCATTGCCATCAGCTCGCGCTGCACGCCCCACCAGCCCTGCCATTGTGCGGTGCTGCCACGGTTGCGGATGGACGGAAACAGTGTGTCCGCCTCGGCCGCCGGCGGCGCGTCGAAACCGGGAGTGAACCTGCGCGCCTGCGTTGCTTCAAGCAGGCGTGTCGTGCGCACGGCACCTGCAGTGGACAAGGTGACGTCGCTGCGCTGCGCGCTGATGCCCGCCTCCCAGCTGCGCCGGCCCTGGTCACGGCCGATGCCGAGGGTGATGTCCGCATCGGTGGCGCGGACGCTGGGGCGCACGTTGCCGGCCTCGCGCAGCACGCTGTTGAAGGTGATTCCGCGCGAGACCACCGCAACGGCGGTCGGGCCCAGGTCGAAGCGCTGGCGGTTGTGACTGGCCCGTGCCTCGACATAGGCATAGCGTCCCTCACCACGTTCATGCCGGTAGTGCAGGTAGGCCGACGCGGTATCCGAGGCGGGCTGCAGCGAACGCGGCCGCGCGCTGTCAAACCAGCAGCCATCCTCGCGCCGCTTCAGGGGCGGCTCGCAGCGCCGGGCGGGCACGTACCAGTTGCCGAAGATCGCGCCGATTGGATACAGCGAGGTTTCCGCATGCCAGTCACGCTGGTCACCGGCGACATGCTCGACACGGTGCAGATCGAGGCCGGCAAACCAGCGGTCCCCGTTGCCACGCGCGCCGCCCGTAGCGGCCTGCAGGCGGTACTGGCCCGCATCGCCGCGGCTGCTGAGTCCGGTCTGCAGCATGGCTTCGGGCCCATCGGCCTGGTCGCGCAGGATGATGTTGACCACGCCGGACATGGCATCGGCCCCATAGATGGCCGAGGCACCGCCGCGTACCAGTTCGATGCGGTCGACGAAGCTCAGCGGAATGCCGCCGAGGTCGGTGAGCCCACCCTGTTCCAGCGACACCATCGGATAGCGCGGCAGGCGCCGGCCGTTGACCAGGAACAGCGTCGCCCGCGGGCCCATGCCGTCGAGGCTGGTGGTGGCCGCTGCACCCACCGGCAGGTACTGCGAATCGCCGCCGCGCGAGGTGCTCATGGCGGGATGGCCGTTCATGCCGGGCAGGTGCCGCAGCAGGTCGAACAGATTGCCGTAGCCACTGCGCAGGATGTCGTCGCGATCGATGGTGGTGACCGGCAGTGTGGTCTGCACCGAAGAGCGCGGCAGCCGGCTGCCGGTGACGTGGATGGGTGCCAGTTCCACCTGGTGTGGCGTGTCGGTGGTCTTGGGAGCCGGGCGCGGCAGGCGCGGGGTTGCGTCCGCCTTCGGCGGCTTGGCAGGTGGCTCGGGATGGATACGCCGCACGACAAAGGCACCCGAGGACGTACGCAGGATGTTCACCGGCAGGCCGGCGACCAGCTGCTTCAGCGAGGCCCCGGTATCGCGTTGGCCACGGCTGCCATCGGTGCGCAGATCGTCCAGTTCACGTGCGTCGAACAGCAGGGCGGTGCCACTCTGCCGGGCCCATTGCTGCAGTGCCGGCACCAGTGGGCCGGCGCCCACGTCGATCTCCAGCGTGCCGGCGGGCTCGCCGGCATCAGCCATCGGTAGTGCGGCAACACCCAGTGCAAGGCATAGCAGGGCGCGGAGCAGCCCCCACTGCAGCGCACCCGGACCTGCCTTCACTGCCGGTCTCCTCAGTAGGTGCGGCGCAGTTCCAGCGCGCCATCCGGACGCGTCTGGCCAGCCACGGACCAACCCAATTCCAGCGCCGACAGCAGTTCCTGTGCATCACCGGCGCGGAAGGTACCGCTTACAGCCAGGTCGGTGATCTCCGGATCGACGATCACCAGCGGCGTGCGGCCATAACGGTTCATGCGCTCGACCACGATCGACAGTGGCGTGGCATCGAATACCAGTTGCCCGCGCAGCCAGCCTTCAGCGGCTGCGTTGGATGAGAGGGCAGGGCCCGGCTGGATACGGCCGGAGGGCAATACCTGCAGCTGTTGGCCGGGCGCCAGCGTGTGCTGCGCTGCGCCGTTGCTGACTTCCACGGCACCTTCCAGCAGCGCGACCTCGACCAGGCCGTCGTGCAGGCGTTCCACCTGGAAGGTCGTGCCGATGTCGCGGATCGTACTGTCGCCGGCGTGCAGCTGCAGCGCCTTGTTCGACGGTGCGACCTGCAGTTGCAGCCGGCCCCGCTCCAGCACCAGATCACGATGGCGCCAGCCGAAGCGGGCGCGGAGGGTGGTGCCGGCATCCAGCATGGCGACGCTGCCATCGGCCAGCGTCTGCTGGAGTGGCTGGTGCGAATCATTGGCGTAGACCTGCGGCGTCGGGTTGCCGTCGACGGCAACCATCCAGCCGATGCCGATCGCCATGCAGACACCGGCGGCAGCGGCCACGCCCGGCAGCCAGCGCCGGCGCGGCGGACGCGCCGCCCGTGCCGCGGCGGTGCGCAGCCAAGGGTCAGCCGCAAGCTCCGCGCCCTGCTGGAACAGGGTTTCGGCCTGCACCCAGGCTTTGACGTGGGCCGGATCTTCGGCCAGCCAGTCCTCGAACGTTTCGCGTTCGGCCGACGTGCAGTCCGGGGCTTCCAGGCGGGCTACCCAGGCGCTGGCGCGTTCAAACAGCTGTGCATCATCCCTGTGCGGGGTGCCACTCATTGGCCGTCCCTGTCGTTGTGCAGCGGATCCGATCCCAACTCCTGACGCAGGCCCTGCAGGGCCCGGGCGATATGTTTTTCCACGGTCTTGGCAGTAATTCCACAATGCCGCGCGATCTGCGTGTAGCTCATGCCGGTGATGCGGTTGAGCAGATAGACCTCGCGTGCGCGTTCGGGCAGCTTGAACAGGGCCTGCCGCAGCAGGGACAGCATCTGCCCTGACTCGGCCTGGCGCAATGGATCGGGCGAGGAACTGGACGGTTCGTCGCTGCCATCGTGTTCGGCCAGCGGCAGATGCGGCCGCGACTGCGGCGAGCGTCCGCGGTCTGCCAGGCGGTTGCGGGCGATACGATACAGCAGCAGGCGCAGTTCGTCCGGGCCCTGTGCGCGATAGCGGATCAGCCGCTCCATGCAGTCCTGCGCGATATCCTCCGCATCCTCAGGCCCGACCCCCCGCGTGCGCAGGAACGCGCACAGCGGTGCGCGCTCTTCGCGTACGAACGCGATGAAGGCATCCGCAGGTGCGGGCGGCTCCGGCGCGCGATGGATCAGGGGAGACGGGGTGGACAGGGCTGGCCTCGACTGTCGGTGGCGAATGCGTCATCGAGTTTTACGCGACGATGACCGGATGGGGAAGAGTGTGCATCGATCGGATTCTCATTGTGAATGTATTCATTTTTCAGGATCCGTTCCACTGGGGGAGATCGCCCCGCTGCAGCGTTGATCGTTCTACCCGCGTGTTGCGGGTGGAGAGAGAGAACGCATGAAGTATTCGAAGTTGAGCCTGGCCCTGGCCGGGCTGATGGGCGTTGGCGCCATCGCGGCAGCTGATGACGTCATGGCAATGAGTTATCACGTGCAGGACGATCGCGTCTTCCTCAGCGGCGGCGTCACCGTCGCCGATGTGGTGGCGCTGCCCGCACTGCTGGCCAAGGCGCAGGCTGAAGGCCGTCCGATCCGCGAAGTCGTGCTGCGCACGTCCAACGGTGGCGCGCTGATCGCCGGCGAGTGGCTGCAGGCGGTGATCCGTACCCAGGGCCTGGACACCATCGTGTCCGGCCACTGCATTTCGTCCTGCTCGATCATGCAGTCCGGTGGCGTCAACCGTTACCTCGGCGGCGATCTGCCGCTGGTCGACTCGGTGCAGATCCACGCGGCCAGCAGCGGCGGCAAGGTGATCTACACACCGTCGCCGCGCATGACCCAGATCTATACCGGCAACTACGGTGGTGGCATGGATGCGGGCCTGTTGCACAAGGCCATGTATGAAGTGGTGCAGCCCAATGGCCTGCTGGTATTCCGCGACCCGGCGCGTACCACGGGTACGTCGGTCACCTTCGATCCGGATGGCAGTGGGAGCAAGCTGGAGTCATTCCCGGGCCAGGACATCCGCAGCAACAGCATCATCAACACGGCGGGCTATCGCGATCCGGGCGACACCCTTCGTGTCACCAGCAACGTCAGCGGCGACATCAACCCGGGCTACCTGCGCACCGCGCGCCAGCTGCAGGCCTTCGTCGACGACGATTTCGCGCGCTGGAGCACCGATTGGGCCAGCACCTACATCAACTATGCGGTGAGCCTGTACAACTTCTCCACGCGTGGGCCGGACGGTATCGGCGCGCAGTCGTTGCAGCAGCTGCTCGCCGACCCCGACCTCCAGGATGAACTGCGCGGCCAGCTGCGGCTGGCTGATCTGGATGCCTCGACCCTGGCCAACTCCGCCGGCGTAATCCGTGTCAGCAATGGCGCCACCTGGCGCACCGCTGAAACCACCGGCGCCGATTTCATGCTGGTCGACAACGGCACCATCGCACTGGAGGGCGGCGCGCTGCGTACCCCAGAGCTGCGGGTGATGCCGGGCAGCATCGTGGTTGGCCATGGCGATATCGCATCGGTCGGCACCGACAGCGATGCGCTGCTGGGTGGCACCGGCCCGTCCTACCGCGAAGATGGCTTCAACCGCCTGCGCGTGTTCGGCACGCTGATGCCGCGCGGTGGGGATCTGGTGACCCACGGCTACGTCAACATCATGCCCGGCGGGCAGGTGCTGTTCGATGTTACCGAAACCGGTGGTACTGGCAATGGCCGCCTGCGCGTCGGCAGCTTCTACGATGGCGGCACCGAGGAGGGCGCGCTGGTGATCGCGCAGGGCGCACACCTGGCGTTGAACGTCGCCCAGGGCTTCTATGCCGGTGCCTACCGCCGCGATCTGGTGGAAGGGCCGATCTACCAGGGGGGCTTCCAGGATGTCGTGCGGCTGGGGGACGCCGGCTACAGTGCCAGCATCACTGCCGGTGAAGTGTTCCGCCCGCGCCACAATTCGCTGCTCAGCTTCAACGTCAACCAGACGGCCGATGGCCTGTGGCTGACCGCCAACCCCGGCTTTGACCAGCTGGGCCTGTTCGCCAACGGTACGTCCGGCGATGGCCTGGGCCGCGCGCTGGCCGCTGCATCGGACCGCCAGGACAGCGGCCTGAAGTCGCTGCTGGGTGCGCTGCAGTTCGCTGACCGTGATGTGATCGCACAGCAGGCCGGTGCTCTGCGCGGTGATGCGCACGCCAGCCTGCGACTGGCCGACACTGCACTGGTAGGCAGCATCGGCAACGTCGTGCAGCAGCACCAGTCGGCCATGCGCAGCGGCGGTGATGCCGATGGCCTGGCCTCGCAGGTGGCGCAGTCGGTCTCCTCCCAGCCGGGCATGCGCCATGGCAGCCTGTTCAACCAGCTGGCGATGCACCTGGTCGAGCCGGCCTCGGGCAGTGTTGCGGGCAGCGGTGATGCTGGACGCAGCCATGGCATCTGGGCACGTGGTTTCGCCAGTCATGGCCGCATCGATGCTGACGGCGGCGTGGCCGGCCTGAGCCACAGCATTGGTGGCATCGTGGTCGGTGCCGACACCCGCGTGGCCGATGACCGCGTCACCCTGGGCGTCAGCGTGGCAGCGGCCGACATGTCGACCAAGGCCAGTGATGGCTCCGGGTTCACCGGTGATGTGCGCGCGCTGGACGTCGGCGGCTACCTGGATGCGACGTACTCGCGGGGCTACCTGTCGGCGGCGGTGCGCTACACCGATCTGCGCCACGATACCCGTCGCAGCATCGGCGGTATCGATGGCCTGCAGCAGCCGCTGCGTGCCAAGTACAGCAACGATGCGATCTCCGCACGAGTGGAGCACGCGTTCTCGTTCACCACCGGCAAGGGCGTGGTGATCCAGCCGTTGCTGCCGGTGGTGGACTACGCGCGTACTTCGGCCACCCGCTTCAACGAAGGGCAGGGTGCCGGTGCGCTGGTTGGCCGCAGCGGCAGCCTGGAGAGCATCCGCGTGGGTGCGGGCCTGCAGCTGTTCAAGACCTTCGAGGGCAACAATGGCGAGCGCATCACCCCGCGCGCCCGGGTGGTCTGGCAGAAGGAACTGGGCGATTCGCAGGCCCGCTACAGCACCGGCTTCGCGGCTGCGCCGGATCTGGTGTTTGGCGCCAGCAGCCAGAGCGTGGGCGAGCAGGTGCTGGCCTGGAACCTGGGTGTGACCAGCCGCGCCAGCGAGCGCCTGTCGATCATGGCCGACTACGTGGGCGAGCGCCGCGACGGGCAGATCCAGAACGGCGTGATGCTGGGTCTGGGCTACAGGTTCTAAGCGGCACGTGGCACCGGCGATGCCTGCATCGCCGGTGCCATCCCCAGAGGGCGCGTTGCTGCGGTATGGTCGGCGTGGCATTCCACCCAGGCCCGTCCATGCAGATCGCCGTCTTCAGCGCCCGCCCTTATGATCGTCGTTTCCTTGAGGAAGCCAACCAGCGCGATGCCGCTGGAAAGGGCTTTGCGTTCGTCTATTTCGATGCCGCGCTGGATGTGCATACGGCTGCACTGGCGCAGGATTGCGCTGCGGTCTGCGTGTTCGTCAACGATCGACTTGATGCGCAGGTGCTGCGCGCGCTGCACACGTTGGGTGTGCGGGCCGTGCTGCTGCGCTGTGCGGGCTTCAACAATGTGGATCTGGGGGAGGCGAAAGCACTGGACCTGTTCGTCGCGCGTGTGCCGGCCTATTCCCCCGAAGCGGTGGCCGAGCATGCACTGGCGCTGGTGATGACCCTCAACCGCCAGACCCATCGCGCCTACAACCGCGTGCGCGAGGGCAACTTCATGCTCGATGGCCTGCTCGGGCGCACCCTGCATGGGCGCACGGTCGGCATCGTCGGTACCGGCAAGATCGGCCTGGCTACCGCACGCATCTTCAAGGGCATGGGCTGCACGGTGCTGGGGCATGACCCGTATCCGTCGCCGGCCTTTGCCGGCGTGGGCGACATGGTTGGACTGGATGAACTGCTGGCGCGCGCCGACATCGTGTCGTTGCATTGCCCAGTGACGCCCGATACCCAGCACCTGATCAATGATGCGTCGCTGGCGCGGATGAAGCCAGGCGCGATGTTGGTCAACACCTCGCGCGGCGGGTTGGTCGATACCCATGCGGTGATCCGTGCGCTGAAGTCGCGGCGGCTCGGCCATCTGGCCATCGATGTCTACGAGCAGGAAAGCGCGCTGTTCTTCCAGGACCTGTCTGGCGAGATCATCGACGACGAGGCCTTCCAGCGCCTGATGACCTTCCCCAACGTGCTGGTGACCGGCCACCAGGGCTTCTTCACCGTCGAGGCGCTGCAGGAGATCTCGGCGATCACGCTGGGGAATCTGCAGGATTTCGCGACCGGGCGGGTGTGCGCCAACCGGGTAGAGGCGAGCTGAGCCGGATGGATTGACCGCCGGGGCGCCCAGCCCGTAAAATCGCGGGCTCCGCCGGAATAGCTCAGTTGGTAGAGCGGCGCATTCGTAATGCGTAGGTCGCAGGTTCGACTCCTGTTTCCGGCACCAGTTGCAATGAAAAGCCCCGGCCTTGGTCGGGGCTTTTTGTGCTTTGGTAGCGCCGGGCCATGCCCGGCGGAATGCCGGCCCCAGTAGTGCCAGCCCATGGCTGGCAGCCCCTAATTTCCGAATCTCGCGGCCAGCCCGGCTTCCCAGGCGCTTAGCGCCGCGCCCTGTTCCCGATCTGGAAACCGCACCCGGCCATTCCTGTGTTATGAATACACGGCCTTGCTTCAAGGCACTTTCAGGGATTGGAAGGATGCGCAGGTTCGGGGGAACTGCAGGCGGTGTGTCGACCCGCTTCAGGAGGATTGAACGAGTTCGGAAGCTGGGGGCATTGGGCGCCTGGCTGTGCTGCGTGCTGCTCGTTGGCCTTGGCGTGTCGCCAGCCGCAATCGCCCAGACGACGGTCACTTATATCCACACCGATGCGTTGGGCTCGGTCGTAGCCGAGAGCGATGCCAACGGCAAAGTGATCAAGCGCTATGACTACGAGCCGTACGGTGCCGTGGTGGGTGGTCAGGTCACGGACGGACCTGGGTATACCGGGCATGTGAGCGATGCGGCCACCGGGCTGAGCTACATGCAGCAGCGGTACATGGATCCGCAGCTGGGTGTGTTCCTATCGGTGGATCCTGTGACGGCGTATGAGCAGCCGGTTGGGCAGTTCAATCGGTATCGGTATGCGAACGGGAATCCGTACACCTACGTAGATTCTGATGGAGAAGCCGGAAAAGTTGCATGGCTCGTCAGGCTCACCGCAAACCAGGTCCATAAGATTGCACGACTGACTCAGGAGCAGGCCGTCAGTGCGCGCCGGGCGCAGCAGAACGTGATAGCGGACAGAAGACAAGTAGCGAGGCAGATTGAGACATCCGCACACGGGGCGGAGGGCCAGCTCAAACATGTGGGCCATGAACTAGAGGGGGGCGGCAAAGGACTTCCGCATTACCAGACAGAGAGCGTAAGGGGACACTCCTTCTGGGGTAAGGTCAGCGTCGGCGCACTAGCTCTGGCCGGTACGCTTGAGCAAGTTGCTGATTCGGCAGAGTACATCCCTGACCCGGTTCCTAGACCTGCTGAGCAGTCTGATATTGCAAGATGGAATGGCACTATGAGTGCGATCAGCGAGAAGACTGGCCTGCCTATGCCGGGCGTAAAGATGGGCGAGGATGGTGGATTTCAGGGTTATTTTCGAGTTGACGGAAGGCTTGATTCTAAAAGGCTGGATCAAGAGCTGAGCAAGGGGAGATAGGCTTGTGAGATTCTATGAGTTCATGGTTGAAGGGATCTTTGTTCGAGCGTCTGGCCTCGGGGCTGATGTTGGCGGATTCCAAGCGACGTTTTTCATCAAGTCATCGAATGTTGCGACTGCAGTTGATCGCATGCGGTGGGTACTTTTGGATCGTATGGGTTCACATTTCGTATCGACTATTGAGATGGGATTATTCAGAACATATTTTTCAATACGTGACGTTTGGGAAATTTCTGAAGGGAGGATGTTTGAATTCGAAGGGCGTGACCTGGGTTTTACTTTTTTTAGGATAGGCAAGGTTGAGCGCATGTGTCTTGCGTTCCGGCGTATGCTGCTTAGGATCTTTCGGCCGCAGCGGGTGTTTTTCCCGCGCCGGAACGCTTAGATGTGGGCTGTGATGCACTGATTTGGGCTGGATGTATCCAGCAAGAATGTGGCGGCGTTCGAAGGATTTGCCTTGATTTGCATTTTCCCGCGACGATTGAGAGCGCACGAATTTCTTGGTCGCGGACGATCCTCATCCAAACACCGCCTCGCATCCTGTCCTAAGTTGGACTTATCGCCACTTACGGACGCTCCGCCCAATGTCATCCGCCCTCACCAAACGAATCGTTCTTACTGCTGCGCCCAGGGATCGTCCCTATGAGCTCAGAGACGCTCAGGTTCGTGGTCTGATACTTCGCGTGCAGCCCTCAGGGCACAAGGCTTGGATCGTTACCTGGGCGCACGGTAAGCGTCGTACCTTAGGGTCGGTAGAGCACCTGACTCTCGACCAAGCTCGAGACCAAGCTCGGCAAGCAGTCGCTGAGTACGTTCAGTCCGGGTTGCCCGCGCTTGCGAAGACCAAGCCCACCAGTTGCACGCTGGAAACGTTGCTCAATGATCACTTCGAGCCTTGGGCGGTGGCTGAGCTCAAGGGTGGTCGTCAGTACCCAGACCGCATCCGATCGGTGTTCCCGTGGCTGCTGCGTCGTCAGATCATCGAAATTGACGTGTCCACAATGGAGCGCTGGTGGCGCGGACGTGTCACTGGCCCTGATGCCGTCACCAAGGCTACCGCAGCGCGCGACTTTGCTTGCCTGCGTTCTGCCTTGTCGCGGGCGGTTGAGTGGAAGCTGATCGAGACTAACCCCTTGATGGGCATGCGTCAGCGATCAGCAGCGAGCCGTAAGGTCGTGCGGTTCCTGTCCCCGGATGAAGAGGCGATGCTCCGGGCCGCGCTGGCAGCGCGCGATCTAGCTGGGGTCGAGGGCAGGGCGAACGCCAATGCTGCTCGTCGCCGGTATCGGCAGGTGGTTCTGCCTGATTTGCCGATGGACGGGTACGTCGATCACCTGACCCCGGTGGTTCTTACAGCCATTAATACCGGTATGAGACGTGGTGAGCTGTTGTCGATGAGCTGGGCTGACATCAACTGGGAAGCAAAGATGCTGACGATCCAGGCGGAGAACGCCAAGTCCGGTAGGCAACGTCATATCCCGCTAAACGTCGAAGCCATGGAAGTCCTGCAGCGTTGGGCAGGGCAAGTAGGCGAGCGACGTGCGGGCAAGGTTTTCGACGTAACCGACATCAAGAAGGGGTGGGGCAAACTCATAGCCGATGCCCGCATTGAAGAGTTCCGCTTCCATGATCTGCGCCATCATTTCGCATCACGCTTGGTGCGGGCAGGGGTGGACCTGAACACCGTGCGGGAGCTCTTGGGACACGCAGACATCACCATGACTCTTCGCTACGCCCACCTGGCCCCGGACACCCTGGCGGCGGCAGTTGCCAAGCTGGCGGCGTGAGAGCGCTAGCCCCTCTGCGTTCCAGCCAAACGCTCGAGCTCTTCCCGCATCCTTTGGCGCTCCGCAGAGGGAAGCTTGGCGAACGCCAAGATCGCCGCAGCTAGGTCATCGTCCTCGGCGAACAGGTAGGCGACCGGTACATCCAAGGCCTTGGCCAACTCTGCAGCCTTGGTCATGTCGGCTTGGTTTCGTTCGCGCTCGTACCTGTTGATCAGCACGGCACCCCGGTTCTTGTCCTGATCCTTATCCACCAGCGCCCCCAGCGCGCGCTGGGACAGCCCGCGCAGTGCTCGAGCTTCGGAGAGCCGCTTGGAAAACGTTGCAGTAATGACAGTGGGCGAGGGCACGCGGAGGTAACGGTCTGTGAACCTGCAGCAGCATGGGCCATATACCTGATCAGTAGAAGTCATTACCATATCAGTATATGGCGTTGTGCGAGGTATGACTGGCCGCAAGGGGTGGCCGGGCCCGTCAGCGCTCAGTCGGGGACGTTGGGATGAAGAACCGGATTACGCATGTTGCCGTCATGTCGTTGGTGCTGACGGCTGTTGTTCCCGGGCAGGTAGTGGCTCAACAACAGCGGTCATACGACCGTTTCAAGGATCGAACTTCCTACGAGGCCAAAGTGGAGCTATCGGAGCTGTCCAAGACCAGCAGGGGCGTTTCTGTCAGCGTACGAAGCGTGGTAGACGGAGATCGCGCTGTAACGAAGTCGGACTCTTTCACCGTCTCGGCCATCCTCACCTTCAACATGTCCTATGACGTTCGCTGTGCCGGTACGAGCTTTGACATGCTCGTGGATGGAAAGGCTGTTTCGCTTCCCAGCGACATGCCCGCATTCAATCGATACGAGTACGCCATCCTTTCATTCGGCAAGAAGATGACCTTGGCAGAAGTAGGGGCCTTCACCGGTGCCAAGAGGATCGAGGTCCGGGTCTGCGATACCGAATACAGCCTGGACGATGAGCAACGCGCTGCATTGCGTGATCTGGTCAAGGGCGCTCAGGTGGGTAGTCCAACGGGTGGCTGACGTCGGAAACCCCAGTGCATCCAATCATGGAGGAGAGAACATGCAAACCAGCGATCCAGCAACTAACCTTTATCAATGCCCGGCTTGCCGTGCTGCCATCCCCTCGGGTAGATCATCCGCGAAGTGTCCTAAGTGCTATGCGGACCTACCCAAGGCAATTATTGAATCGAATCGTGCGAGCGCGAACGCCCGGGAAGAGCGTGGCTCGACAGCGGCGTGTGTGGCATTGGGGCTAGTTGCACTCGCAATTGGGCTCTACTTCCTGATCAACCCCTCAGCAAGCGGTTACGGCAACATTGCCAACATGCATGCGCTAGCAGTAGGGCAAGCACTGACCATCGCTGGGGCTGTGCTGCTGGGCTTGGGCATTCGCCCTCGCTGAGCAACTAGATTTGCCGCAACCAGGCCCGCTGATGGCAACGTCAGTGGGCCTTTTTATGCTAGCTGAGGTGTCACCTGGCTAATGTCTCAGCCACCAGGCTAGCTACCCAGAACAGACGCTCTAGGATCGCTCTGTCGGCCGATCTGGGGCTGCCGGAGGGCTGTCGATGCAGGGGTGTAGCGACCCTGCCAGGCTAGCGTTGTGCGGCGATTGGTGCGCATTGGCGAACAACGGATTCTAATTGTGTGCGTGGATGATCCGTATCCAAAGCACGAAGTCCTAGATGGTTCGCGAAGGACTCGTTACCTAGCTGCCGTAGTGGGGTACCGGAATCGATCACTCCATACAGCCGTGATCATTCG
Organism: Stenotrophomonas maltophilia; assembly: GCF_003970865.1. GTDB lineage: Bacteria > Pseudomonadota > Gammaproteobacteria > Xanthomonadales > Xanthomonadaceae > Stenotrophomonas > Stenotrophomonas maltophilia_AR. The sequence goes on from NZ_RXLZ01000005.1 coordinate 110,201, forward strand.
AGCTCAGCCCTCCTTCGGGACTCAGCAACTCTGGACTGTTGATGGTTCTTTGCAACTGCATTCTTGGTTGACTGCTTTGAGAGGGTGCGCATGTAGGCCGCTCGATGCTCCTCTTTTCGCTCGTGTTCACGCGTCAAGTTCAGCTTATCAATGGCCTTCAGAAGCTGGCTTTTGCCGCTAGGCGATAGCGCCTCGCTAAGATTTTCAAAGGTGTCCTCCCAGGCTACCTTTCCTCCAGCGAGCTTAGAGTGCCCGAATGATGTGATCGCAAGTCTCTTGGCTAGGGCATCAATAGACGTTTCTGACACCATCTTTTTGCGTATCAGACGCCCAACAAGTACAGACATTGATGCTGGAGTGGTGCCAATCAGTCGAGCGAGGCTCGCCCGCGTCATCGGATAAGCGTTGGCACCTTGTGCCCGCTCGATAGCCTCTAGCGCCAGGAATCCAGAGAGGGATAGGTCGTATTCCTTGAGGCGGACTTCAAGATCACTAGTCAGCCCGCTGGCAAGTATCAATAGTGCCTTGAACTCAGGATGGGGTAGTTGGCTCATGCCACATCCTAAGGTGGTGGACTGGTTGAATTCAATGGGTCCGCCACTTACTTGCTTGGCAACCTTGTTTCCAGCGACGGCAATTTCGCGGTCGCTAGCAACTAGGACAACTACCATGCATAAGCACAACAATATTGATCGCTCCATCTGCCTCTTCGCTGCGCAGCGTGAGGGCAGGGACGCGCTGCACGCCGCGCAGAGCGCAATTTCTGAAACGATCATGGGCGGTGAGCAGCTTGTCGTGGATAAGGTGTGCGAAATCCATCGCGCCTCCACCTACAGCGAGATGACTGCATTCGAGGCCACTGCCGAGTTTGCCAGCAGGCTGCAGCTCAACACGGGTGCCACTGACCGTCGCTACGACCTGCGCGTATGCGATGCCTCGATGTTCCGTGCGATTTGGAAGGCTCGCCAGATGGTTGACATGACCGGTATCAACTACCGCGACTACATTCAGCGTGCTGTGACCTACCTGCGCCACTGCGGCAAGAAGCGCATCACTCCCGCAATGCTTGTCTCTGCTGAAGTACAGCTGCACGTGATGGAGCTCGACGCCGTCAGTCGCTGAGGTCCGAGCCGGTAGCGGCCCTTGGCGACCATGTTGGGTGCGGAGGGGCCCCTCTGCGCCTAACGGCACTAAGGAGCGTGGTGGCTAGGGATGGCCTGGGACCAGGTGAAGTTCAGGCTGTCACATTTGGCGATAGCGCCATCCAACCGCTTGGGGGCCGTTCCCTCATCTGACTCGCGTCATCCATTGCGCGCCCGCAGCGGAAACGTCCGGGCGCGCCGTGCGCTAGTGAACATAAGAAGACCGGCGATTTCATCGGCCCGGTCGGTATAACACTGTCTTTATCGAGGAGGGCAGGAGAATGGCTAGGAACAAGAAGTCAGGCGCGACGGGCGGGAAGGCAAAGGTAAAACGGCCTAACCCGGCCCGAAAGAAGGCGTCTGCGAAGAACATGATGGAGGCGCAGAGCAGGCATGCCTCGTATCAACGCGCGCTGAAGTCGGCTGATCCCGTGAAGCGACAGGTGGGAGAGCTGGTCTTCCAGCGCACGTACATCGATAAAGGCTTGCTTGCCAAAGAGGCATTGTTGCTGCGCACCCGTTGGATCGGGAACCGCTACATGTCCCCGGTGCAGGCCACGCAGGCCTTCACGGAGGCATACATCGCCGCGTACCGTGCTGCTTGGGCGCGCCACTTTGACCTTTCCGAAGCGCCGCATAAGCAGCCCTGTGCGACAAGTCTCGCATTGAACGACAGGTCGGTTATTACCAGCTTGTGGCGGGCCCGTCAGAAGGCTGACGAACTGGGGATGCCGTACGATCTTTTCTGCGAGATCGTACTTGATCTCTGGTTGTCCGGCAGGAAGGCCAAGCAGCCACCATTGCCAAACCAGCTGCTTTCCGGGAAGTTGTTCGGCGCATGGATGCGAGGACACCCCACCTGGGCTGAGACTGGTGAGCGGTTGTTCTTGCCCGCTTGGGATCGGCGCTTCTTTATGGAGCCGTCTGGAGAAGATCCCGTGCATGCTGCGGCAATGCGGGCATTGAGTGCCGATGTGCTGCATGCAAAGGACCGCCCCGCTCGATTGGCGCAGTATCTTGGGGCTGGTGGACCGCTGACAGAGGCGCGTGCCAAGGCGATGTTTGAAGAAGACATGGTCCGGGATGCGCTGGCGATGGTCGCCGAGCCTGCTGAGGTCAACGAAGCGCCTGAAGGATACGCTCCGGCGTGCATCGGCAATCGTAGCGACGTGCGGGATATGCCGTGTCACAACTGCCCATTCGCTGTGCAGTGCTCGAGCGTAAAGCGGAAGGTGACACGTGCGCTGAACGCGGCAGGCGTCTCAGGCGATCCCCGTGCGGACAGGAGGCGTGAGCAGAACCGGAACAGCCAGCGCAAGCATCGCGAGGAGCAACGGCGAAAACTGGCTGCATAGCGAGCGCCAACAGGGTCTTACGCGCGCAAACGAGCTTGCTTGTCAGCAGCCCCATAAGAGCTATAAATCAAAAGCAACTACCTTCTCTTTGAGAAGGTAGATCTTTACAGGGATGGCAGCAGTGATGTCCCGTGACTGGTCCCATCGGTACTCGGGCCTTCGGCCCTCGCACCTTGGGTCCAGGTGCGCGCCCCTTCGGGGACGCGCAACAAACGATAGCCGGGGTTCAGTAGAGAGCGTGCGCCGGGGTTGCCGAGGATGACCTGTAAGCCTCTGTGTTCAATACTGCCGGTGTTTGCGTAGGGGTGTCGCTGGCCGGTCCTGTGGCGCCCTCAGCGAGCTTCTGGCGCAGCCTGGCGTGCATCCTGCAGGCCGCTTACGGGCGCAATGTCCCGGCGATCACCGTGATGTACAGATTGCTCGCCCACGTATGCAGTGCTTACGGCGATCCACATGACACATGGTCAATGGCTACTCGGATGGTCATGTGGATTGCTGTAAACCGCAGTCCTCATTGATCGACGGCGTAATTGGCCGCGAGATTGTATGGGTGGCTTGGCAGTGTAAGCGCGCTTCGAAGATCCTGGGGGCTGGTGTATATCTCATACAAAGCGCTATCAAAGCGCGTGTGCCCTGAGCTCGACGTGCAACATGCGGGCGGCGGTGCATGAGCCTGTGCCTGCAATCGCAAGGCATGGCCTCTTTGTATGAAGCACACGATGGTGTTCGGCCATGTACGGGCGGCAAAGAAAGTTCGCCGTTCAAGTCTCATCCCCTGCGACCGATATGCTCAAGGATGCATAAAGCAATCACCGGGACGGCTGCATGGATCGTTGGATGTGGATGATGGTAAGGATGTATGCGCCCGCACTTGGGGCTTTGGCGCTGGGGTTGCTGCTGATGCTGCCGTTGGGAATGCTCCGGGAGAGTCCGGTGCTTGCAGGGGGGTATGCGATGGCGCGATGGCTCCCTGCGTTGGCTATCGCGGTATCGGTCGCCCTTGCACTTGTCGCTACTCTAAGGCTTTGGCGCTGGGATCAAGGGCGCAGCGCTTTGGTTTGCGAATGCGGTGGCTTACTGGGACGGGAGCGTCCTGGGCGTTTTGGTGCATATCGAAAGTGTCTCGCCTGCAACCGTAACGTCAATGAGAGGTACTACACGTAGGTTCGGTTCCGGGGCGCATACACCGCAAGCCGCTGTCCGCCTTGAAAGCAGGCGTGGGCACCACCTGGCTTTCCCTGGCGCTTCACGGGCCTGAATCGGCTCAATGTGACGGCTCCCTGGCTTACAAGGCACTTATCCGCGCCCTGGCTGCCAGTTGGGGTTGGCTAAGTCGTTGTTCCAAGAGGGGGCCAGCCATCCGTGGTGCCTTGGGCAACTGCATCAGTACTGCGTGGTAGATCAGCTGAGCGGCTGGTGTTGGCAACGGCGCAACTAGTACTCTAGCTCACACAGATGAGCGATTGGGGTGGATTTTTTGCCATGAAGATGACGAGTTGGGGGTTTTGCAACCGTGAGGAGGGCTTTTCCTTCGTCACCTGGATATTTGATGATCTGTCAGATGGACTAGAAACGGAGGGGCGGAAGTGATCATTCCTCCCCGAGCCATATTTACTGGAGATCCCAGCTCCTGGCCCGTTACCGGTCTGTCAGATCGGGAGGCACTTGATCCAGAAGGCGTGGGAATTGACCTTAGGCTGGATAAAGTCCACGTCATTGCAGATGGGGGCGAGCTGCTGGTGGAGACTCGGCGGACTTCAACTTCACATTCTGTCGATACTGATGATGCTGGGTGCTACGTCTTCTCACCTGGAAATTGGTATCTCGTCACAACTGCGGAGTCTATGAATCTCCCGATGAACCTAGCTGCGGCTGTTTTTCCTAGAAGTACGCTATTTAGGAGTGGTGTCGCACTTCACTCGAGTGTAGTTCCTCCTGGGTATTGCGGAACGCTGACTTTCGGTCTTAGCGTGGGCGGAGGGACTGATTTTGTGATCCAGCGTTTTGCTCGATTCTGCCATCTCGTTGTTGCTACTGTGGCTGATGGCGCTACGCCTTATCGTGGGCAATGGCAAGGGGGGCGAGTGTCTCAGCCATTTCCAGAGAGGCAAAAGTAATGAGTGTAATAGAGATCGGTGGAAGAATTGCAAAGGACGAAAAGACCTTCTCGGATGTTGGGTTGTCCGATAAGAGCCTTTTGTACTTAAAGGGTGGCCTGGAGCCGGGTGCGTACTCGATTGATTTGAGCGTTGGAGGAGCCTGGAACGAAAGCTATGGGTTGACTTCAGGACAGTTGTATCGGATACCTCAGGAAGGTCTCGATATAGGGAGGCATGGGTCCATCGTGATTGAAGTCGCAGAGGATATTAGCGTTCCGCATAACATGTACGGAATCCTGGTTCCAACCGGTAGCCTGTTCCTTGATCGAGGGATACTTATTGCTCCAGCTAAGGTGGAGCCATGTTTTTCCGGTTTTTTGAAGTTGAGACTTTTCAATACTACCGGCTACAAATATTGTCTGAAAAGCGGTGACAAGATTGCATCTGTCATCTTTTTCTCTACTGAGAACACATCGTTCCAGTCCAGAGTCGAGAAGGCAAGCTTGACGATAGATAGCAAGGTTCCGCTTAAGAAGAGATTGGGGGCTGTCTCTTATTCCCATCT